>JBJMGK010000001.1:0-23594 GCA_045807925.1 Bryobacteraceae bacterium
ACCACGGACGTGACGGGTGTCGCGAAGCTGCCGGAAGGCATGGAGATGGTGATGCCGGGCGACAACGTGGCCATCGAAGTCGAGCTGATCACGCCGGTCGCTATGGACAAGGGGCTGCGCTTCGCCATTCGCGAAGGCGGCAGAACCGTGGGTGCAGGTACTGTCACGGAGATCGTGGCTTAAGGAAACGAACAGGGAATAAAGGACAGAAATGCCACGCGAAATCATTCAGTTTCAATGCGGTGAATGTAAGAACCGCAATTACAGCAAGACAAAGAACAAAAAGACGACAACAGAACGGATCGAGATGAAGAAATTCTGCCCGTTCTGCCGCAAGCATCAGCCGCATCGGGAGACAAAGTAAGACCCGGGACTACCGTGGGCGCCGATTGTTTTTGGCTTTGGTAGCCTGACAGAGTAGTCCAAACAGGGGCATAGGCTAACGGTAAACCAGCGGTCTCCAAAACCGCCTTTGGGGGTTCGAATCCCTCTGCCCCTGCCAGCTTCCTCCTATTTGCCCTCTTGCCAATGGGCAAACAGTCGAGTTTGTCGAAATTTCTGGTGAGAGTTTTCTAATGGAACTTAGTAAGGCGAGCAGTTGGCCTCAACAGACGAAGTCGTACATTGACGAAGTCAAAGCTGAAATGAGGCGGGTTTCCTGGCCGAGTTGGAAACAGGTTCGCGCAACCACAGGCGTTGTGATTGCCGCGGTGTTTCTGTTTGCCGGATATTTCGCTGTAGTGGATGCCGTGGTCAACACGACCGTCCAGCATTTGATTGATTACTTTGCTCGCAAGTAGAAGTAAGACCTGTCGAATGGAATAACAAATGGCCAACGGACGTTTTAACGAAGAGGATTCGGCACACGCGGTCCATGACGAGCCTGAAGAGGACTCGGCACAGGGAGTCCACGATGAACCCGAAGAAGATCGAACTCTAGCGGAATACGGGGACGTAGACCCTCTTGAATCTGACCAGGGGGTTGGCTCCGAGGAGATCCACCACGACAGCCCTGACATTTCGGCGGAGAACGACGATGCTGCCGGTGCTGAACATGGCGATGTCGCTGCTGCCGAAAGTAGCGAGCCGGTTGGTCCCGCCAAGAACTGGTACATCATCCACGCTTATTCGGGATTTGAGCAAAAAGTTGCCGAGTCGCTAAAGACTCGCGCTCAGGCATTCGGATTTGCTGATCGCGTCGGCCAGGTCCTTATCCCGACCGAAGAAGTAATCGAACTGCGAAATGGCAAGAAGGTGACCAGCAAGCGACTGCTGTATCCGGGTTATGTCCTCGTCGAAATGGAAATGGACGATGAACTGTGGCATGCGGTGAAATCAACTCCCCGCGTCACGGGCTTCGTTGGCGGCGGAACCAAACCAGTTCCTTTGACCGCCGATGAAGTCAATGCCGTTCTTTATCGTCAGGCGTCGAGCGCGGAACGTCCACGGCCGAAGATGACGTTTGAGAAGAATGAAACCGTAAAGATCATCGACGGACCATTCACGAACTTCTCGGGCAAGGTCGATGAGGTCAATCTCGAACGCAATACGCTGCGCGTTCTCGTAACGATTTTTGGAAGGTCGACTCCCGTTGAACTCGACTTTCTGCAGGTAGAAAAGATTTAATTCGCGCCCCGTTTGCGGGAGCCGAACAAGATTAGCTAAGGAACGAAAATGGCAAAGAAAGTAACAGCTGAAGTTAAATTGCAGATTCCCGCCGGCAAGGCGACGCCCGCACCTCCTGTCGGTACCGCCCTGGGTCCGCAAGGCGTGAACATCATGGAATTCTGCAAGGCCTTCAATGCGAAAACCTCCGCGAAAGATCAGGAGGGCCTCATTATTCCCGTGGTGATCACGATCTACTCGGATCGCTCCTTCACGTTCATCACCAAGACTCCGCCCGTTGCCATTCTCGTCAAGCGCGCCGTCAACCTTGCGAAAGGTTCCGCCGAACCAAATAAGAATAAGGTCGGGAAGATCAGTGCGAAGCAGGTGGAAGAGATCGCAAAAATCAAAATGCCGGACCTGAACTCTTTTACGGTGGAATCTGCTATCGAGCAGGTGAAGGGCGCCTGCCGCAGCATGGGCGTCGAAGTCATCTAACCGTTTCCCTCTTGTCCTGCTAGTAGTTAGGGCTTATTGACGTTTTGTTCAATAAGCCCTATCCTGTTTTTAGTCTCGCAGTGCAAGGCCGACGTCGATCGGTTTGCGATTCCTTCCTTTTACGACGGCCTAGATGACCGTCACCTTCCCCCGACCGTAAGATCTGTCAAAGTCACGACTGTTCTGTTTGGCTAGAGCCATTGCTCTGTGCCACACACTGGTGCTCCGTTAGCTCCCCTTGTTCCAAATTTTTTTCAACCAGAGGAGAAAACAAAACTCATGAAGTTGTTCAACGCATTATTTGTCGTCGGATCTGCTGCGCTTCCCGCCCTGCTCTCGGCGGCTTCACCCTCCGACTCGCTTTACGTTCACGTCCCATTCGATTTCGTTGCTGCCGGACAGAGCTTTTCCCCGGGCGACTACCGCATCGATCGTGGTGAGAACGGCGTCGTCCTGATTCAAGGAAACGGCAAGGCTGCCGCGACCATGAGTATTCCCGGCAGCATGGCGAAGCCAGGCGCTGCTACTGGCCTGAAGTTCTCGAGCGATGGACAACGGGAACATCTCGTCGGTGTTCAGGTAGAAGGACAAGCCACTAGAAAGATCCTTACCCGTACAGAAGACAGCAAGAAACTCGTTCTGTCGTCCCGGTAGTTACACATTCAAATGCGTGCCGGCCCCGTTTGCCGGCCGCGCGCTTCCACCTGTTACAGTCGTGAACATGAAGCGCCGTCACGTGCTGACTGCAGTTACCGGGTCAGCCTTTATCGACCTCTCCGCTACTGCCGCGGAGTCTCCCAATCACTTTCTTGAGATTCGCCAATGGCGTCTCCATAACACGGCCGAAGAGCAGCCGAAGCGGGTTGCCGACTATCTGGAGAAAGGGTTCGGACCAGCACTCGAGCGCGCCGGAGCGAAGCTGGCGGGTTCCTTCTCGAACTTCGTCGGGGCCGATGGACCGTATTACACGACCGTCGTGCAGTTCCGCTCCCTTGCGGCAATGGGCGACGCGTTGAACGCCATGCGGGCAGATGAGACCCACAAACGCGAGCTTCAGAAGTTAAGTTCAGGGCAGGGTCTTCCGTTCGTACGCGTTGAGAGCAGCCTGCTGCGATGCTTCGACGCCATGCCTTCTGTTCTTCTCAACGGTGGCTCAGAGAAAGCTTCGCCCAGGATATTCGAACTCCGAACGTACGAGTCGCAGACGTTCGCCACTTTGCCGAGGAAGGTCGATATGTTCAATCACGGGGAGATGCAAATCTTCCAACGAATCGGTATGCGGCCGGTCTTTTTTGGCGAGACGATTGTCGGTCCTAAGCAGCCCAACCTGATGTACATGCTCTCCTATGACGACTGGGATGCGCGCGACCGCTTGTGGCGCCAATTTTCGTCAGACCCCGAGTGGAAGAAACTGAGCGGCCCACCCGACATGAAAGATCCTCAGATCGTCGCGAACATCAGCAATGTGATCCTGAAGCCTCTCCCGTTCTCCGCGTTGCGTTAGGACGAAGGCGCCGTACAACTAGGCACGGGCGCTGTTCGCAGTGAATAGGAGTCCGGCGAGCAAAAGCGCTGAATCGGAAGCCCTGCGGCGTCGCTAATCCGAGACAGCAGGAAATTTCCGACGCTCCGGAGCCAGTTTGTGATATTCTGATGGGAGTTCTATTCCCCTTGGGAGGCTCGGGAGGGTTGTCTGTCCCAGCCGCTTGTACCAGTCCACATTATGAGTCAAAAGCCAGGCAAGAAGTATGAAGCCGCGGCGAAGCAGGTAGAAGCAAAGCCTTACGCGCTCGCTGAAGCTGTTCCGCTCGTTCAAAAAGTTAAATTCACTAAGTTCGATGAGACCGTCGAGGTCCACATGCGGCTGGGAGTTGATCCGAAGCATGCTGACCAGATGGTGCGTGGAACCGTCGTCCTGCCCAACGGGCTCGGCAAGTCCAAGAAGGTTCTTGTGATCGCGTCCGGCGATAAACTCCGTGAGGCCGAAGAGGCGGGGGCGGATTACGTCGGTGGCGAGGAAGTGGTCACTCGAATCCAGGGCGAGAACTGGACTGACTACGACGCTGTGATTGCCACGCCCGACATGATGCGTTCGGTTGGTCGGCTCGGTAAGGTTCTTGGTCCTCGAGGGCTGATGCCAAATCCGAAGACGGGAACGGTGACCACGGACATCCGCAACGCCGTCCAGGAAATCAAGGCCGGTAAGGTCGAGTTCCGGGTGGACAAGACGGGAGTCATTCATGCTCCGGTTGGGAAGGTCAGTTTTGCGACGGACAAACTGCTCGAGAATACGAATAGTCTGATCCAGGCGGTCATCAGGGCCAAGCCGTCCGCTGCCAAGGGCAAGTACGTCCGAAGTGCGACGCTCTGCTCCACCATGGGACCGGGCGTGCAGTTGGACGTGACGGCGTTCAACGCGAAAACTGCGTAATAGGCCACAGGGAAACGCATGAAGAACAAGAACGAAAAGAAGAAAGATTTCGAAGACCTGAAGAAGGCCATCGAAGAGCATAGAAACTTCTTCGTGACGGGTTACGAGAAGCTGACCGTCAAACAGGACAATCAATTGCGACGAACGGTTCGCGACGCCGGCGGTGAGTATCAGGTCGTCAAGAATAATATCGCGGCGAAAGCTTCGGAGGGAACGCCCGCCGGTGATGTCCTTGGAAATCTGACGGGCATGACCTCGCTTGCGTATACCTCGGGTGATCCGGTCGCGCTTGCGAAGGCCCTCCAGAAGTACGCCCGCGACAATGCGGCCTTTACCTTCAAGGCCGGCATGGTGGAAGGGCGGGTGATCGATGTTGCAGCCATCAGTGATCTCGCGGCGATGCCACCCAAGGAAGAGATCTACGCAAAGCTGTTGTATTTAATCAATGCAAACGCTACGCGTGTGGTTAGTTCGATCGCCGGAGTGGGTCGGAATCTGGCGGTTGTTCTCGATCAGGCAGGTAAGGAAGGAAAGTTTCAGGGTTAGGTCCGGCTGCGGCGGAACCCGGATTTAAGTTTCAAATCGCAGGTGGGCGACGCCTTGTGCGGGAGAGCCTCCTGAATAGGAAATCCTAAGGAGTAAAGAAGATCATGGCAGAAATTAACGCGATTGCAGAACAGATTCAGGGCCTGACACTGCTCGAGGCATCACAGCTGGTGAAGTTGCTCGAAGAGAGGCTGGGCGTCTCGGCTGCAGCCGCTTCGGTGGCCGTTGCTGCCCCAGGTGTGGGTGGCGGCGGAGCGGCGCCAGCAGCTCCGGCCGAGGAGAAGACGGAGTTTACAGTTGTCTTGACCGCTGCGGGCGCAAACAAGATCAACGTTATCAAGGCAGTGCGCGAAGTGACCAGCCTCGGCTTGAAGGAAGCCAAGGACCTCGTTGATGGTGCTCCAAAGCCGATCAAGGAGGGCGTCAATAAGGAAGAAGCGGAGACCATCCGCAAGAAGTTTACTGACGCAGGCGCGACTGTAGAAGTGAAGTAGGCCAAAAGTACTACCTTTGAAGGCGCCAAAGCGGCCAGCCGTCTCATTTGACACGGCTGGCCTGTTTTGTGCTACCATTACTTTGACGTCAGGTTAGGGCGGTTTAGCAATTCACTCAGCCGTTTAATCTTAAAGAGTTTCCCGCGGGCCTAGAGAGGTCGGCGGGGCTTTTGCATGCTCAAATTCCAGACCTTCATATCCTTCTCGATACATTGCAAGTGCTGGCTTCTTTTTCGCCACGTTCCAAGTTTTAGTCGTCGTTCTTTCCGGTATTTCTCAAATCATTTTGCCTGCGCGCGGCTGGCGGCGCCCCGAGCTGAGCAGATGTCTCTTGGTGAGTCGCACGGTTCGGTCAAAGCGGCTCTTTCCGTCTAAGCGGGTAGTACCGCTGGCATTCAGGCTTCGTAGCTGGATGTTGTTTTTTCGTCATTGGTTCTAAAAGGACAAGCGTAGATGCCCAACGTTTCAAATGGTTCTCTCCGTGAGAGAGTTGATTTCTCGAAGATCAAAACTTCCATCCCCATTCCAAATCTCATCGAAGTGCAGAAGCGGTCTTATGAGCGTTTTCTGCAGATGGATCTTCTGCCCAAGGAGCGAGAAGATGCAGGTCTTCAGAGTGTTTTCAGCTCCGTCTTTCCGATCTCTGATTTTCGCGGTCTAAGCCAGCTCGAATTCGTCGACTACTCTATTGGCAACTGGGAGTGCAAGTGCGGCAATTTGAAGGGCCTTCACCACCTGCGAACCATCTGCCGCAACCCAAGCTGCGGTGCTGAGATTCAAACCGACCCGTTCCATGCGGGCGACGTGCTCTGCCATCGCTGCGGCACGTTCAACAAGAACATCGTTACCTTCTGTAATCGTTGCGGCGATCCGGTCGCTCTGCAGTTGAAGTACGACGTGCCCGAGTGCGAAGAGCGCGGCATGACCTATGCTGCCCCGCTGAAGGTCACGATCCGCCTCACCGTCTACGACAAGGACGAAGCGGGGAACAAGACAGTTCGAGACATCAAGGAACAGGAAGTCTTCTTCGGCGAAATCCCGCTGATGACCGACAACGGTACGTTCATCATCAACGGTACCGAGCGGGTCATTGTTTCGCAGTTGCATCGCTCACCGGGCGTGTTCTTTGAGAGAGTACAGGCGCAAGGCTACTTCCTCGGCAAGATCATTCCGTATCGCGGAAGCTGGGTCGAGTTCGAATACGACAACAAGAACCTGCTCTACGTTCGTATCGATCGTAAGCGCAAGTTTTACGGCACCGTCTTCCTTCGGGCGCTAGGTCTGAAGACCGACTCCGATATCATCCGTGCCTTTTACAAGACGTCCGCCGTCACGCTCAGAGAGAGCAAGCTTTTCTGGGGTGTAGGTGAAAACATTATTGGGATGAAGCTGTCGCATGCTATCCACAATGCGGCAGGAGACCAGGTCGTACCCCAGGGCCGGAAAATTACGAATTCTGTTTTCCGTGAGATCCAAAAGAACAAGATCGAGCAGGTAGAAGTTGCTCCGAATGATCTCGAGGGCGGTTACGTTGCGGCCGACGTTATCGATATGTCGACTGGCGAGGTCCTGATCGAAGCGAACCACGAACTGACCTCTACGCTGATCGGCAAACTGGCGGAATCGGGCATTGAAACCGTTGAAATCTTTTTCCCGGATCGTGACGACGCCGGTAATGTGATCTCTGCGACTCTGCGCAAGGATGCCGTCAAGAGCCAGAACGATGCGTTGCTAGAGATCTACCGCAAACTGCGTCCTGGCGATCCGCCGACCCTCGATACCGCGACGCAGCTGTTCCAGGGCATGTTCTTCGATTCGCGGAAGTACGACTTCTCGCGCGTCGGCCGAATGAAATTCAACATCAAGCTGTATGACAAGGCCGATGCCACGCCCCTCGACAAACGTACGCTTGACCAGAAGGATTTCATCGAGACCATTCTTTACCTCCTGAAACTCCGGAAGGGCATTGGCGTGGTGGATGACATCGATCACCTTGGCAATCGCCGCGTCCGAGCTGTCGGTGAATTGCTCGAAAACCAATTCCGGATCGGCTTGGTCCGTATGGAACGGGCGATCAAAGAAAAGATGTCGGTCTACCAGGAAATGTCGACGGCTATGCCGCATGACCTGGTGAACGCAAAACCCGTCATGGCGGCGATCCGCGAATTCTTCGGTTCGAGCCAGCTGTCGCAGTTCATGGATCAGACCAACCCTCTGTCGGAGATCACCCACAAGCGCCGGCTTTCGGCTCTTGGACCGGGCGGCCTCTCACGGGAAAGGGCTGGATTCGAAGTTCGTGACGTTCACCCGACTCACTATGGGCGCATCTGCCCGATCGAAACGCCGGAAGGTCCGAACATTGGCTTGATTTCATCGCTGTCGTGCTTCGCGCGGATCAACGAGTACGGTTTCATTGAAAGCCCCTACCGCCGCGTACGCGAAGGCGTGCTCGTGGATGAAGTCAGAATCCTGAACCCGGGCGAGACACCGTTCCGCGTGGGCCAGGTTGTGCCGCGCGAAGACGTCGAGAAGGCGAACGGGACTGTTGCCGCTGGCCAAAAACAGCTGGCGGAGTTCGAATCGCACTCCGACTACCTTTCAGCCTGGGAAGAAGACAAGTACATTGTTGCCCAGGCCAACGTAGCCATCGATGACAATGGCCGGATCGTGGACGACCTGGTCAACGCACGGCAAGCCGGTAACTTCGTTCTCAAGCATCGCGACGAAATCGAGTACATGGACGTCAGTCCGAAGCAGTTGGTCTCCGTTGCGGCGAGCTTGATTCCGTTCCTTGAAAACGACGACGCGAACCGAGCTCTTATGGGTTCGAACATGCAGCGTCAGGCTGTTCCTCTGCTTCGTGCCGAGGCGCCCTATGTGGGTACCGGTATGGAGCGGGTCACCGCGCGGGATTCCGGTGCTGTTGTCATTTGTAAGCGCGCCGGTATCGTTGATTCGGTCGATAGCGAGCGGATCATCGTTCGTGTCGAGGGCGGGGCACATCAGGGCCAGATGTCGCGCGAAGTTGGCGCCGATATCTACCAGATGACCAAGTTCAAACGGTCAAACCAGAACACCTGTATCAGCCAGAAGCCGATCGTGTATCAGGGGCAAAGGGTCAGGAAAGGCGACGTTCTCGCCGATGGTCCTTGCACCGAGGCGGGCGAACTGGCTCTCGGTCGTAACGTTCTGGTCGCGTTCATGCCATGGCGCGGCTATAACTTCGAAGACGCCATCGTGGTCAGCGAAAAGCTGGTCAAGGACGACTACTACACCTCGATCCACATCGAAGAATTCGAAATCGAGGCACGCGATACGAAACTCGGACCCGAGGAAATTACCCGGGACATCCCAAATATCGCGGAGTCATTCCTCCGCAATCTGGATGAGAGCGGGATCATCCGTGTCGGCGCGACTGTGAAGCCCGGCGACATCCTGGTCGGCAAAGTGACTCCGAAAGGAGAAACGCAGCTGACTCCCGAAGAGAAACTGCTCCGGGCCATCTTCGGTGAAAAGGCCGGCGACGTCAAGGACGCTTCGCTGTACTGCCCGCCCGGTATCGAAGGAACCATCGTCGATTGCAAGGTGTTCTCGCGCAAGGGTGCCGAACTCGACGAGCGCTCGAAGCAAATCCTGCAATTGCAGGAAGAGCGCATGCACCGGAACCTCGAAGATGAGAAGCGTATTCTCAGCGACGAGCGTGCGAAGCGGCTTGAACAGCTCCTGATGGGCAAAGAGCTGCAGGCCGACCTGCACGACGAGAAAACGAACAAGAAGCTCCTCTCGAAGGATACGCCTCTGACTCGCGACGTGCTTGAGAAGCTGCGGGCTCGCGACCTGAAGCGCATGCGGTTGAACACGCGTGACGTTCGGCTAAACGAGCAGATCGACGAAATCGAAGAAATGACTTCTCGACAGATTGCTGTTCTCGAGAAGATCACGGAAGAAAAGATCGCCAAGCTTCGCAAAGGTGACGAACTGCCGCCGGGCGTGATCAAGCTCGTCAAGTGCTATATCGCCATGAAGCGCAAGCTCTCGGTTGGCGACAAGATGGCCGGACGGCACGGAAATAAGGGTGTTATCGCCCGCATCGTTCCGGAAGAAGATATGCCGTACATGCCCGATGGCACGCCGGTCGAAATCGTTCTTAACCCGCTGGGCGTTCCGTCCCGTATGAACGTGGGACAGATCCTCGAAACCCACTTGGGTTGGGCGGCTGAAAAGCTGGGTGTTCACTTCGCGACGCCGGTATTCGACGGCGCTGCGGAAAAGGACATCAAGAGCCAGCTTGCCGCGGCCGGTTTGCCGACCTCAGGCAAGATCGAGCTCTACGACGGAATGACAGGCTCTATGTTCGAGCAGCCGGTGACAGTCGGATACATCTACATGTTGAAGCTGAGCCACCTGGTTGACGACAAGATCCACGCTCGTTCGATCGGGCCCTATTCGCTAATTACGCAACAACCGTTGGGCGGAAAGGCTCAATTCGGCGGCCAGCGCTTCGGTGAAATGGAAGTCTGGGCTCTCGAAGCGTACGGCGCTGCTTACATCCTGCAAGAGCTGTTAACGGCCAAGTCCGACGATGTGTACGGACGCGCAAAGATCTACGAAGCAATTGTGAAGGGCGAAGCGGCAGCTGAGCCTGGCGTGCCTGAATCGTTCAATGTCTTGATTCGCGAGCTGCAAAGTCTGTGCCTCGATGTGGAGCTTATGAAGAAGCCACGCGAGATGCAGGATCTGGCACACGCCGCGGATTAAGTTGATATTCACCGCGAGAGGGGTGCGTCATTCGTGCCCCGCACCTCTCCGCGAAAATTTGGAAACGGGCTCGTACTTTGAAAGGTATCTAAGAACAATTCATGTATCGTTCCTCTCCGTACGATAGAGCCAATCTGATTGCAGACTTTGATTCGATTCGAATCAGTCTGGCCTCTCCGGAAAAAATTCGGAGCTGGTCCCATGGAGAAGTCACAAAGCCGGAAACAATCAACTACCGAACCTTCAAGCCGGAGCGCGACGGTTTATTCTGCGCCCGCATCTTCGGCCCGGTAGCTGATTGGGAGTGCTTGTGCGGTAAGTACAAGCGCATGAAGCATCGCGGAGTGATCTGCGATAAGTGCGGTGTTGAAGTTACTCTCTCGCGTGTGCGCCGTGAGCGCCTTGGTCATATCGAACTGGCCAGCGCCTGCTCGCACGTGTGGTTCTTCAAAGGACTCCCGAGCCGAATCGGTTACTTGGTCGATATCACGCTCCGCGAGCTGGAGCGCGTGCTCTATTACGAGGCGTTCGTTGTCATCGATCCGGGTGAAGGCACCGGCCTCGCCGTCGGCGAAGTGATCAGCGACGAACGCAAGCGCCAACTGGATCAAGAGTTCCCCGGCGGCTATGTCGCCATGATGGGAGCCGAGGGTGTGAAGGAACTCCTTCGCAAACTCGACATCGAGTCGCTGAGCCAGGAAATCCGGGAAAAGATGCGGACCGAGACGTCAGCTCAAAAGAAGCTGAAGTTTGCCAAGCGTCTCCGCGTCGTCGAAAGTTTCCGCAAGTCCGGCAACAAGCCGGAGTGGATGATTCTCGACGTCATCCCGGTGATTCCGCCAGAGTTGCGTCCGCTGGTGCCACTCGATGGCGGCCGGTTCGCGACCTCCGATTTAAACGATCTTTATCGCCGCGTCATCAACCGCAACAACCGTTTGAAGAAGTTGATGGAGTTGCACGCTCCTGATGTCATCGTTCGCAACGAAAAGCGAATGTTGCAGGAAGCGGTAGACGCCCTGTTCGACAACGGACGCCGCGGTCGGGTTCTAAGAGGCGCAAACAATCGCCCTCTCAAATCGCTATCCGACACGCTGAAGGGCAAGCAGGGCCGATTCCGCCAGAACCTTCTCGGTAAGCGCGTCGACTACTCTGGCCGCTCGGTGATCGTCGTTGGTCCTGAGCTGAAGCTGCACCAGTGCGGCTTGCCGAAGAAGATGGCGCTTGAGCTCTTTAAGCCATTCATCTATCACCGGCTGGAACAGCGCGGCCATTGCACCACGATCAAGCAGGCGAAAGAACTCGTCGAGCAGCAGGATCCGGTGGTTTGGGACATCCTCGAAGAGGTCATCAAGGATCATCCGATTCTTCTGAATCGTGCTCCTACGCTCCACCGCTTAGGTATTCAGGCGTTTGAGCCGGTGCTCGTCGAAGGTAAAGCCATCAAGCTTCACCCCCTGACTTGTACGGCATTCAACGCTGACTTTGACGGCGACCAGATGGCCGTTCACATTCCGCTGTCTCCGGAAGCGCAAATCGAGGCATCGACCTTGATGCTGGCGTCGAACAACATTCTGTCGCCTGCTCATGGCGCGCCGATCACCATCCCGACCCAGGACATGGTTCTTGGTTTGTACTACCTGACCAAGATGCGTCCGAACTCGAAGGGATCGGGCCGAACCTTCGCTTCGATCGATGACGTGTTGATTGCTCTTGAGATGGGCGAAGTGGAAACACTCACCGCCATCAAGCTGCGTCATACGGGTAAAGTCATCGACCTGACGAAGGCGTTCGATAACCAGAACATCCTTTACACGGAACCGATCGAGTTCACCAAGCAATACATGGACACGACGGTGGGCCGCGTTATTCTCAACGACGTTCTGCCCGAGTCCATGCCGTTCATCAATGGGCTGCTGAAGAAGAAGGGTATGGCCCAGCTTGTTCAGTATTGCTACTTGAAATTTGGGCGTGTGGTCACTGTCCAGATGTTGGACGAAGTGAAGAAGCTTGGCTTCCTTTACGCAACTCGCGCTGGTATCTCCATCGGTATCGACGACATGGTGGTTCCGGAAGAGAAGGTTAGCCTGGTCCGCGACGCTGAAAAGCAGGTTGTTGAAGTTCAGCAGCAGTACCAGGAAGGCGCTATTACCCAGTCCGAGCGCTACAACAAGATCATTGAAGTCTGGTCGAAGGTCACCGAGGCCGTTTCCGACAAGATGTTCAAGAACATGGAAGAGGACGACCGCACCGGCCGTATTCTCAACCCGATTTACATCATGGCCGACTCCGGTGCTCGCGGATCGAAACAGCAGATCCGTCAGCTTTCTGGTATGCGCGGATTGATGGCGCGTCCGTCGGGCGAAATCATCGAAACCCCAATCACCGCAAACTTCCGCGAAGGTCTGAACGTTCTCGAGTACTTCATCTCGACCCACGGTGCTCGTAAGGGTCTGGCCGATACCGCTCTGAAAACGGCGGACTCCGGATATCTGACACGTCGTCTCTGCGATGTGGCGCAAGACGTGATCATCACGGAAGACGATTGTGGAACTTCCGACGGTATCTACGTCGAGCCGATCATCGAATCGGGCGAAATCATCGAGCCGTTGCGCGACCGCATCGTCGGCCGTGTTGCTCTCGAAGATCAGCGCGATTACGAAAACGAAATCATCGTTAGCGTCAACCAGGAAATCACTGAAGAACTGGCAAGCGCGATTCAGGCTGCGGGTATCGAGCGCGTCAAGATTCGCTCGGTGCTGACTTGCGAATCGAAGCGCGGTGTTTGCCGGCTCTGCTACGGACGCAACCTGGCAACCGGACGGATGGTGGAGCGCGGCGAGGCGGTCGGTATCATCTCGGCCCAGTCCATCGGCGAACCCGGTACTCAGCTGACCATGCGTACGTTCCACATCGGTGGAGCGGCAACCAGGATCAGCGAGCAGTCAACGCAGGACGCCAAGAGCGACGGCTACGTCCGGTTCAACAACGTCAATACAGTTCGCAACAACAAGGGCGAGCTGATTGCCATGAACCGCAACGGCATCCTGATTATCGTTGACGAAAAGCAGCGTGAACGCGAACGTTACCCGGTCGTGTACGGTGCAAAGATCAACGTCGAGGACGGCGCGCCTGTGAAGGCAAACCAGATCCTTCTCGAATGGGATCCGTATACGTTCTCGATCTTGACCGAAGTCACCGGTGCGGTGCACTTCAAGGATCTGATTGACGGCGTGACGACTCAGGAACAGGTGGACGAAATCACCGGCAACATGCAGGTGGTCGTTACCGAATCCTCTGACGAGAAGCGCTTCCCAACCGTTATCATGCGCCCCGAGGGCGGCAGCCGCTCCGAAGAGAAGCGTTACCTCATGCCGACTCACGCCCACTTGATGGTTGCGGACGGCGATGTCTTGCACGCCGGCGACGTTATCGCGAAGATTCCGCGTGCAACGACAAAGACGAAAGACATCACTGGTGGTCTGCCGCGTGTGGTCGAGCTCTTCGAAGCTCGTAAGCCGCGCGAAACGGCAATCATTGCTGAAATCAACGGCGTCGTGAAGTACGGCGAAGTCACCAAGGGGATGCGAAAGCTGTACATTTCCGGTGATGACGGCGTGCAGAAGGAATACTCGATTCCTCGCGGCGTGCACATCAACGTGCAGGAAGGAGAGCGCGTCCGTTCCGGCGATCCACTCATGGATGGCCCGCGGAACCCGCACGACATTCTTGCCGTTCTCGGCGAGAAGGAACTGCAGAAGTACCTGGTCAACGAAATCCAGGAAGTCTATCGGCTGCAGGGTGTGAACATCAACGATAAGCACCTCGAAGTCATCTCTCGGCAGATGATGCGCTGGGTTCGAATCGAAGATATCGGTGATACCGAGTTCCTTCCTGATGAAGTCGTGGATAAATTCAAGTTCCGCGAAGAGAATACGCGGGTGATCGAAGCAGGCGGACGTCCGGCCTCCGGCAAGCCTCTTCTGCTTGGAATCACAAAGGCGTCTCTCTCGACCGATTCGTTCATCTCCGCGGCAAGCTTCCAGGAGACAACGCGTGTACTGACCGAAGCCGCCATCAACGGCAAGGTCGACTACCTGCGCGGTCTCAAGGAAAACGTCATCATGGGTCGACTGATCCCAGCCGGAACCGGTATGGAATACTATCGACGCGTGAAGATCGCCGGCGAGGATGTGGTGGAAGAGGAGCCGCTACCCGAACAGGAGCTGTCACTGGGCGATGGTCTGCAGGATTTTGCGGACGAGACCCCGGGCATTTATACGGGAGGACTCTCGGAAGATCTGGGTGAAGAGCCAATCAGCATCCCCGAGGAAGTCTAATAGCGGTTCGTTCGTTAACTTGTAGTGAAAGAGGGCGGCTAACACTAGCCGCCCTTTTTGTTTTTAGGGATCATAGAAGTTGCGGCTCGCAACTAGAGATTTCGTTTCGCTTTGTCAGCCTGGTGGAACACTTGTTTTTGCTTCCCGGCTTCTGGCCTCCGTCGGATGGCAGCAGCTTGCAGACGACAAGAAGGCAATTGGAGTCCAGAGCTGGGAACGCCCCGAGATCCTGAGCATCAGTGCCTGGCTCGTCCACTGCTGGAACGCCGTGCGCTTCAGCGGCTTGAGCATTCCGGCGTTGCTCTCGCCCTCTCAGGAAACTGAGCTTTGGCGGCGATTGTTCGACGAAGTGCACCCTAACGTTTTCGATCCGGCCGGCGCAGCTCGTTTAGCCACGAGGGCCGCGACCACCATTGCGGAGTGGCATTTGCCCCTCGAAGGCGAATGGTGGGAGCGAAGCAAAGATTCGGAATCGTATCGGGAGCTGCACCATCGTTTCCGTCAGGAACTGCGCGAGCGAGGCTGCATGACTCGGGCCGACATCTGGCGTTTGCTTCCAGACTGGATCCGGTCTGGAGCGTACCAGCCCACGAGCGTTTCCTTCGTGGGGTTTCGGCAACTCAGTCCGGCAATGTTGCGCATTGTTGAAGTGCTGGGCCGGAACGCAACGGTCGTGCCGTTTGAAAGAAAAAAAACAAAGCCGCGGGTCGTCAGCGCAGAGTGCGCCGATTTTGAGGAGGAAGTAGAGACGGCGGCGCGTTGGGCGCGGAAGCTTATCGAAGATAATCCTTCTTGCTCAATCGGAGTCTTGATTCCTGATCTTCGGTCAAAACAGCAAACGGTGTCTCGAATATTCGAAAATATCCTCGATCCACCTGCTTCGGTTCAGCTGACGTTTCCAACCGGCCAACCACATGAGAGTAAGCGTTCAGCGTTGTACCTGCACGCCGCGAGACCTCTCGCGCGAGAGCCGCTTGTCACAAGCGCGCTCACGTTGCTCGAGCTTCTGCGTCCGCGAATCAGAATCACAGATGCAAGCGCGATTATCCTGTCGCCCTTTCTCGCCGGAGCCTCCGGAGAGCGTAGCGCTCGTGCTCTGGCTGATCTCAATCTGCGGAGAAGCCGGGAGATCGATGTCAGTTTCTCTCAGATCGAGTACCGGACTGCAAACTGCGAGGATCTCGTCCCGATCTGGCAGAACATCCGCAAGATCCGGCCCAAAACGGAGAGGCTCGATCTGCCCGAATGGAGCGAGTTGTTCGGCGACCTCGTTTCGGCGAGCGGCTGGCCCGGAGACGGACCGCTGACCAGCTATCAACAGAGCGTTGCACTGGCTTGGAACAATGTACTTTCTGAGCTGGGCAGCCTCGGATTCGTATCACCTCCGGTCACGTTCGAAGTTGCGCTTTCACGGCTGCGAGACAGTCTGTCGCATAATCAAAGCCCGGAATTGGGCGATCAGCTTTCGGCGATTCAGATTGTCGATCTGGAGGACGCTGAGGGGATCCGCTTCGACTTCTCGGCAGGGGTCGGTCTGTCCGAAGAAAACTGGCCGCGTGGAAGCCGGCTCGTGCCGTTTATTCCTCCCGCCATACAGCGTTCGACGGATGGTTCGTTCAGCTTGACACAGCGGTATCAGGATGAGTCGCAAGAGAGGGCTGCCTCACTGTTCTCCACCGCTCCCCACGTGCTGGTAACATACTCGGGCTCGTTGGCGCCTCAGGTTCGGCCCTTCGTCAAAACGAAGACGAGTTCGGTCTCGAAGTGGACCGGCATGACAACGCTTTCGAGCGACATCTTGCGACGGGAGATGGAGCTGGTGGAAGACTTTCAGGCCCCGCCTTTTCGCTCGATCGAACCATTGTCCGGCGGCGTTGGTGTGATCCGGTCGCAAGCGCAGTGTCCGTTCCGGGCATTCGCTGAGTACCGCCTCCATGCGCAGCGCCCGGAAGACGCCTGCTTCGGCTTCGATGCACGGGAGCGCGGCGGTTATCTGCATCGGGCGCTCGAGAACGTCTGGAAGCGCCTGGAGTCTTCCGAACAACTGGCACGAGCAAGCGACTCGGAGTTGCAGGGCATCGTGAAAGATGCCGTGGTTGAGGCGCTGGCTTCAGAGCGTAATAGCCCCTTCCGCGAAGTTATCTCGGCGGCGGAGCGAGACAGGCTCTGCGAAGCGATCCTTTACTGGCTCAACGACAAGGAGAAGCAGCGGGGAACGCCGTTCCGCGTTGAGCATGTGGAAGAGAAGAAAACGGTCGAAATCAACGGGCTCCAGCTCCGCCTCCGAGTGGATCGTATCGATCGTTTGAAGGACGGGAGTGTTGTGCTGATCGACTACAAAAGCGGCGAGATCTCGGAGCGAGGACTGCAAGGAGCCAGACCATCCGAACCGCAACTGCTTGTGTATGCTGCGGCGATGGAAGAAGCGGTCGATGGCGTTTTTCTTGCACAGGTGAGGCCGCGAGAAGCGAAAACCGTAGGATGCGCCATTCATCACCACTTTCCTCCAACGAGGAATTCAAAACTTGATTGGTCGGTGCTCCGTGATGACTCCCGAATTTATCTCCGCGACCTTGCAGATGAATTTATGACCGGGCACGCACCGGTAGACCCTTTGCCCGGGGCTTGCACCTACTGCAGTCTGCCGGCCTTGTGCAGGATCCAGGAAGGGGCCCGGGCCCGTAAAGACGAAGACAATGACTGAATTGCTTCCGTTGGACTTCGCCGAACGCGAGCAGGCGATTGCCACTGACCGTTCGTTCATCGTGAAAGCACCCGCCGGATCCGGTAAGACAGGGCTCCTTGTGCAGCGCATACTCGCCCTTCTCGGTCAGGTGGAGCGACCCGAATCCGTCGTCGCGATGACCTTCACGATCAAGGCTGGTGCCGAGATGCGAGAGAGGGTCATCCGAGCTCTCGAACAGGCCGAAGAAGCGAGAGCTGTCACAGGCGCTTACGCAGCTAAAACACGCGAGCTTGCACTCCGCGTCCTTTCTAACGACCGGTCCAGAGGGTGGAATCTGCTTTCGGACCCGAGCCGGCTCCAGATTCTGACCATCGACGCTTTATGCGCGATGTTGGTGCGGCAGATGCCCATCGTCTCCGAATCGGGAGGCGTCGGACCGGTTCTCGAGGACGCGACGGAATTCTATCGTCTGGCTGCCCGCAGAATGCTGCAGACGTTGGCCGAGAATGGCGACAGCGGCCGGGCGTTGTTGGGGCGTGTTGCGCTTTACTTCGACAACGACATGGTTCGGCTGGAGAAGCAGGTTGCGTCCATGCTGGCGAAGCGGGATCAGTGGCACACGACAGGTTCGCAGGAAGGCACCGTTCTCAGCGACTTCCTCTGGGTACTCCAAGAGGCGGAAGTGGAACTGGGCAACGTGTTCCGCGAAGAAGGCATCGTTGATTTCCAGGAAATTACGCGAGCCGCGACACTTGCGCTGGGTGAGCCCGAGTCGCCAAGCGATCTTCTCTATTCGCTCGACTACCGGATCGAACACATCCTCGTAGACGAGTTCCAGGATACGTCCCGCGCGCAACACGACCTGTTGAACGCTTTGACCGGGCAGTGGTCTGATGGTGACGGCCGTACTCTTTTCCTGGTGGGAGATCCCGTGCAGAGCATTTACGGATTTCGCGCGGCCGAAGTCGCTCTGTTCATGCAGGCTTGGGAGGATGAGCGGCTCGGCGCTGTTCGGCTCACGCCCTTGCGTTTGCAGACGAATTTCCGTTCTACGCCTGCCATCGTCAAGTGGATCGAGCGTAGTCTCTCTCCGGTGATGGCGATCACAGACAAAGGGAAAGGAGCTGTGCAACTGGAGAGCGCAGTCTCTTCCCGGTCCGAATCCGGGAACTCTCCTCAACTGATCCCTTTGATCGACGATAAATCGGGTGCGAACGAGGCCGAGAAGATCGTTGAGATTCTCAAGAACGGCAGGAACACCGCAGACTGCGCCATTCTTGTGCGCAGCCGGTCTCATGTCATTTCCATTTTGCCCGCGCTTCGACAAGCAGGCATCCCATATCAGGCCATCGAGATCGACGAACTGAAGGACCAACAGCACGTTCTTGATATGCTTGCGTTAACTCGCGCGGTTCTGCATCTCGCGGACCGAACCTCATGGCTGGCATGTCTGCGCGCTCCCTGGTGCGGACTGACCTCGGCAGATCTCTCCGCTTTGGCCGAACGCCACCGTGAGCGAACGATCTTCGATTTGCTTCGCGACCTCGATGTTCTTGGTAGCCTCACTCCGGATGGGCGTGAGCGCGCCATTCGCGTTGCGGAAATCATGGACGAAGCAGTCGCAGCAGTCGGCCGTTTCGACTTGCGCTCCTTGATAGAGCGCACCTGGTATGCGCTCGGTGGGCCGTCCGCCTTGCGCGAAACAAATCAATACAAGGACGCGCAGACCTTCTTTTCACTACTGGAGTCTTTTGAGCACGGCGGTACAATCCGCGACTTCAGCTTGCTCAGTGAGCGCCTGCAGAAGCTATATGCCGCGCCAAGCGGCGAGGAGCACGCCGTTCGAATTATGACGGTCCACGAAGCAAAGGGTCTTGAGTTCGATACCGTAATTCTGCCGCAGCTCGGTAAGTGGCCTGCGAGCGACGATGACGAGCTGGTTGTCTGGAACAAGGTTGTTGGTGAGCATGGGACCTCGCGTGTTGAGGTCGCCGTTCAACCGCAGAAGGGTGTGAAAGATCCGGATTACACCCGGATCAAAGCGGAGGCAAAGGAAAAAGTTCGGAACGAAGGAAAACGGCTCTTTTACGTTGCTTGTACTCGGGCTAAGAACCGCTTGTTTCTTTTAGGGTCGGTGAACCGGACTAAGAATGGTTCCGATGTCTGCAAAGCGGCCGAGCATACGTTCCTTGGTATGATCTGGGCTCAATACAAACACGACTTTCAGTTGGCGATGCACCGGATGGTTCCGACCCAGCCTAGTCTTTTCGGCGCGGCGGAAGCCAAGTCGCAGACGATCCGCAGACTTCCCGCCAACTGGAACGCTCCGGAACTGAGTCCCGCTCTGAGTCTGCCCGACTCCGTCACGCGCGCAGCTGCGTCCGAACGACCCGTCACTTTTGAATGGGTGAGTGGATTAGGCCGGCACGTGGGAACTGTGGTCCACCAGTTCTTGAAGAGAGCTTCGGACAGCAATGACCCGCTTTGGCTTGCGCAGCCTTCGCGGGCGCTCGAGGCTCTGGTCCGCGAAGAGCTTGCGCGCCTAGGCGTCCGGGCTTCTCAGCAGGGAGAAGCAGCCGGTCGGGTAATGAAAGCCCTGCAAAATACGTTGTCGAGCAAGCGTGGAAAATGGATCCTCCGATCGGCGAACGACGCGCATTCCGAGTGGCCTCTCGAAGGCATCATCGGCGACAAGCTCATCACGGGAACGGTCGATCGCGCTTTTCGCGACGAAGAGGGCCGCTTCTGGATCATTGACTTCAAAACGAGCGAACATAGGGGAGGGAATCTGGAGTATTTCCTCGGGGAAGAGCAGCGCCGGTACCGCTCGCAAATGGAAAATTACGCGACCCTGGTATCGCGACTCGTCGAAGGGCCCATCTGGCTGGGGCTCTACTTCCCGCTTCTGGATGCCTGGCGCGAGTGGCCGTTTGCAGAGGTTGCGTCCGCGTACTCCGCAGGCAGCGAACTCGCCACGCTGGATATGACATGACCACAAACCCGAATCCGTTAATCCTCGCGTTAGATGTGGACAGTACATCCGAAGCCCTCAATCTCATTCAAAAGATCGGACCGTCCTGTGACTTCTACAAAGTCGGGATGGAGCTTTACGCGGTCGGTGGCCCCGAATTCGTTGCACACTTACAGTCGGATGGGAAGAAAGTCTTCCTCGATCTGAAGCTCTACGACATCGGCGAGACGGTGAAGAGGGCTACTTATCAGATCTGCCAGCGCATTCGCCCGACTCTATTGACCGTACATGGAAGCAAGTCTGTCATGAGTGCGGCCCGGGCCGGTCGCGACGGATCGGCGACGAGACTATTGGGCGTCACGGTGCTCACCAGTTTCGACGAGCAGGACCTGGCTGACCTCGGCTTTCCTGTCCCGGTTTCTAAGCTCGTCGAGCTGCGCGTCAGGAATGCTGTTCAAACCGGAATGGATGGACTCATCTGCTCCCCCATTGAAGTTGCTCGTGTCCGAGAGATAGCAGGGGAGAGCAGTGTCCTCGTCACCCCTGGCGTGCGTTCCGCCAGCGCGGCGCAAGGCGATCAGAAGCGAGTTGCAACACCAAAACAAGCCATCGATAATGGCGCCACTTATCTCGTTATCGGACGTCAGGTCACGCGGGCCGCTGATCCACAGGCTGCGTACCACCAGATCCTAGAGGAGATTGCAAAGTGACTCGTTCCCGCTCCGACGGAATTCCGCTTGCTGCCTTCGGCACTCTCGCGGCGGTTCTTGCGGTAGCATTTCCGGCTTGGACGCAAAGCATTCCGGGCATTACTTCCGAGGCGAAGAAACCTCCGCCCGCCGCGACAGATCCCCTCAAGAGAACCAGTCCGCGAAGTGCAATCTACGCCTTTTTGCAAGCCTGCCATAGCGGGCAGTATGAACTTGGCGCACAGTACCTGGATCTACGACGGCTCAGGGCCGACCAGAGGAGCACGCGCGGTCCGGAGCTTGCGAAAGATCTATGCCAGATCCTGGACCGGGACACTCATTTCGAGCTATCGCGGCTGAGTAATGATGCCGAAGGCAATACGCTCGATCAGCTCGCCGCTGATCTTGATGAGCTGACATCTCTCGATGTCAACGCTGCAACTGTGAAGCTGAGAATGCAGCGAGTTACCCAAGGCGATCTGAGTGTGTGGCTTGTTTCATCGGACTCAGTCTCCCAAATACCGAAGTTGCTGGCTACCTTCGACGAGTCCGACTTCGAGAAGAAGCTGCCCGAGTCGCTCGTCCGGATCCGTTTTATCGGAACATCGCTTTGGGTATGGATCGCATTAGTTCTCGCCGCGCTTCTGCTCTCTTTGGCTTCTCGGGCTTTCGCAAAAATCTTTCTGCTCGTGCTCAGACCAATCGCTCAGCGATACGCAATGTTGCACGCGCATCGGCTGGAAGCCTTCATAGAACCGGTTCGTTTTGCAGTGTCGATCATGGTTTTCGGTGCGCTGGTTGCGATCATCGGTCCTTCAGCCCTGGTTCGGGATTACCTTCATAACCTGCTGACGCTGCTGTTCGTTCTCAGCTGTGCCTCCATCCTGATGCGGACCGTTGACGTGGTCTCCGACAGTATCAGTTCGCGCTTGGACCCTCGTCAGCGAGCATTTTCTTACTCTGTGTTGCCGCTTCTGGTTAGGGCGGTGAAAATCGTGGTGTTCTCTATCGCGGTCCTGTTTGTCCTGGCGGCGTGGGGATACAACACGAATGCAATCCTTGCCGGCCTCGGCGTCGGCGGTGTTGCTGTCGCTCTCGCATCCCAAAAGACGATCGAAAACCTTTTTGGAGGCATATCGGTCATCAGTGATCGGCCCGTGCTGGTCGGCGATGTCTGTCAGTTTGGAGGGCAAGTCGGTACGGTCGAAGATATCGGGCTCCGCTCCACTCGCATCAGAACTCCGGATCGTACTCTGGTGACAGTTCCTAATTCGCAGTTCTCAACCATGACCCTCGAGAACTATTCGAAGCGGGATCGAATGTTGTTCAAACCGACTCTTGCGCTCCGCAGAGATACACAGCCGGACGACATCCGCAAGATGATGGACGCTGTTGCTCAGATTTTGCGAGATCACCCTGAAGTCGACCCGACTGCTGTTCCACTTCGCTTCTCCAAAATCACCAAGGAGTCCTTTGATCTCGACGTTTTCTCTTACGTTCTGACAACTGACGGTGATCAATTTCTGCGTGTCCAGAATGAACTCCTGCTCAAGATCATCGAAGCAGCCATATCCCTCAAGGTTGAGTTCGCAGTTCCCATTCATGAAATGGTGGCTCCGTCGCTGCAACTACCCGAATTGCAAAGCTCTTCAAACGGAGTAAGGTCGGATCAGCCTGGCCAGGCATCCGACGCTTACCAGTCGGAACGCAAGATATCGAAATAGATGTGAAGCCCCGCCCGAAACTGGTCGGCAGGTATGTGTTCGCTGTCGCTGTGCATCGTTCCGAGTGTCTGAGTATCAACAATCATCGGTATCAGGCCATACGCTGGAACATTCCGCATCCGGAACTTCTGCCCGTCTGTGCCGAAGGGCACCACGATCGGGATCACTGTGCTCTCCGGATTGTGACTCTGGATTTGATTTCTCGATGGCTGCGTAAAGCGGCGTGCTTGTTGAACTCGGTTGCGGGGTGCGGATTCCGATGATGTGAATGGACCGTTCCGACGCGATGTGAATAAATCGGAGCGTAGCGACGCTGGCATTTGCAATGATGCCCGAGATTATTCACATGAGTCAAGAGATGGATTGTTTTTAGCCGGGATGGAGGCGTGGGGCAAGGGAACGGCGTTTGAGGTTCCTTGCCCCACACCAGCACTGTAGAAGTCGGTTTAGATGCGTTGTTCGGTGGTGCTGACTGTCAGGCTCGTACACCGATAAAGTTCCCGCTCCCAGGCTTTTTTTTGAGGGGTACTCTAACCCTCAGAAGCCTGCCAGGAACGCGTTGTAGCGCGTTTATACGCGTTGTTTTTTTCAGGGCCGCTATCGTTTTCGAACCTAGCCACTTTGCCACGGGCTAGCGCTGTGGTTTATCGCCGCGCTTTTTGCGCATGGATTCGCCGCTGAGTTCGATGCGGTAGGCATTGTGGACCAGCCGATCGAGGATGCTGTCGGCAATGGTGGGATCGCCGATCTGCTCATGCCAGTGGGCAATCGGCATCTGCGAAGTAAGAATCAACGAGCGGCGTTGATAACGATCGTCGCAGATCTCCAGGAAGTCGCGGCGCTCACTATCTTTCA
>JBJMGK010000002.1:0-6907 GCA_045807925.1 Bryobacteraceae bacterium
ATCGACTTGAAATACTAGTGCGCCAGAGCATCCTTTGAGCCGAACAACTTCATCTGTTCTATTGCATCGGCGGCAAGGCGCTTCGTGAGTTCGCTCGCCGGAAGTTCCCGGCAAATGTGAGCGGCTTGGCCGGACCATAAAGGAACGAAATCCTCCGATCCAGCTGCTTCAGACTTCGCCCTGAGAGGCGCCACCGCGCCTCCAGCCAATGGAAAGTCCGGCGCCAAATCCGCGATCGGGCCTACTTCACGGATGACCCGATTGACGATCCCTCGGGCAGGGCGGCCAGTGAACACGTTGGTCAGAGCGGTCCCGTTGTCCTTCGCGTTTTGGAGAGCGCGCTTGTGAACCGGGCTGAGTTTCGCTTCCGGGCAGAAGAGATAAGCCGTTCCGATCTGCACGGCGGAAGCTCCTAATGCAAACGCCCCTACAATCCCTCGAGCATCCGCGATGCCGCCTGCGGCTATAACGGGAACCTTCACCGCATCCACGACTTGGGGAACAAGCGCCAGCGTTCCAACCTGAGTGGAGACGTCGTCACTCAGGAACATGCCCCGATGTCCGCCCGCTTCGAATCCTTGCGCGATTATGGCGTCGCATCCGTGATCTTCAAGCCATCGCGCTTCTTCTACGCTTGTCGCTGAAGAGAGAATCTTCGCTCCAGTTGCCCGCACCTGGGCGAGCAAGCCCTTGTTCGGCAGGCCGAAATGGAAGCTGACAACCTCCGGGCGAAATTCAAGAACAAGCTCGCACGTGGCTCTGTCGAAAGGCGTCCGGCTAGAACTAGGGACCGGCGCGTCGGGATCCAGTCCCAGCTCCAGGTAGTACTGAGCGAAACGCTTCTTCCAGACACTCTCACGTTCCGGACTCGCCTCTGGCGGATGGTGGCAGAAGAAATTAAGGTTGATCGGCTTAGATGTTCCCTTTCGAACAAGGGCGAGTTCAGCGCCAGCCGCCTCCGCGCTCAGCAGCGCACAAGGCAGCGAGCCAAGACCGCCTGCTTCCGAGACAGAAATCACCATCTCGGAGAGCACCGGCCCGGCCATCGGCGCCTGAATAATCGGTAAATCGATTCCGAGCAGATTGCGGATACGATCGTTCGGCCACACACTCATTGCGTTCTGTCGTTAAGTATAGGGCTGGACGACGGCGAGAGCGGGATCGCGATGTAAATCGGACCGAGAGAATAAGTCGTGCGCTCCTCAAACTTGCGAGGGGTGGTTCTGCATCGCCTCTAACTCTGATTGCGTGTAGATCATCCCTTTCTTCGGCTTCAGATCTAAGTAACTGCCACGCCCCGAATTGTAGTTACCCGATTGCTTCCACTTCCGAATCTGACTCAAATGATATTGGAAATAGATGATATTGAAAAAGAAAGTCATAACGCCGCTCAGTTGAAGGCCTATCGGCTCAACCTGGTTGTAGTATTCTTCGAGCGCGTTCTTAAGGCTGAAATGACCGGCAATCAGTAGCACGCTGCCGGCAATCTGAACGAAGCCGGCAACAATCGCTAAGTTAGCAATTCCGGACATCACCCCCGATGCGAATGCCAGACCAAATCCCAAGCTATAAAACAGCAGTGGCTTGCTCTTGGTTCGCAGGTTCTGAGCGTAAATTGCTTCTACAAACGACCAGATAATGCCGAACAAGTAAAGCGTAACGATTGACAGCAAAAGAACCAATGCCCAATGGAGACCGGGTGGAATTGGTCCGCCAGACGTTGGTGACGGACGCGCCGGTCGACTGCCAGAGGTTGGCGCGTCACTCGCGAGCTGGCCATGACCCAATCTGGGCGGCGCTTCCGAAGCGACGATGTTATCCAAAATGTGTTGAACCGGAAGCCATTGATGCAGTCCGTCGCTTCGGGCGAAGTCGGTAGGCTGAATTTTCCCCTGCTCCCGTTGTTGTTGCAGGTCGGCTATCGAGTACGGGCCATGTTCCTGGCCATCGCGTTTTACGTAATAATTCATGGCGGTCGGTTAATCGTGTGCGTGTATTGGTTGAGGGCGCTGCAGCCTTCTATGACGGGTTAGATCGCGCATGCTCGGCGAAATGTCCCGACCGAAGGCTGCCGAAAACGTTGCAATCAGCAGGCCATAACAATCCGTAGGTGCGCAAAACTTTCGCACGCCGCCGGAGTGCGCTCGTTGATCTCCGCAGTCACGCGAATCTATCGCCCGACGTGGCGACGGGACCTCTGCCTGGGGACGCTTTTATATTCCTTGACACGTATATACTGACTAGGGTATATAAGGAGCGTGGAGTCTGTGTTCAATATCATCGCCGAGCCGAACCGCCGCGCAATATTGAGTCTCCTGGTCTCGTCGCAACAGTCGGTTGGAGACATCGAGCATCGGCTTCGGATGCCGCAGCCTACCGTCTCAAAGCACCTGCGAGTGCTGCGGGAGGCCGGTTTCGTGGAATCCACCGTGGACGGGCAGCGCCGTCTGTACCGCCTAAGACCTGAGCCACTTCACGAGGTGGATGCCTGGCTGGCTCCGTTCCGCCAGCTCTGGTCCGCTCACGTAAATGCTCTCGAACGCCACCTGGACCGTATGGATCAATCGACACGAACGAAAAGGAAGACAAGGAGAAGCAAATGACTGATCGGGAGCAGTACACACCGGGTCCGGCCGGCGGGGCGCAGGTACAAAAGCACGGAGAGAAGTGGACGCTCGTTCTCGTAAGGGAGCTGCGTCACTCGCCGGAAAAAGTCTGGCAGGCGCTAACAGACCCGGCGCATCTGCGTGAGTGGGCTCCGTTTGAGGCGGATGGAAGTCTGGGTACGGTTGGAAAGACGGTTAAGCTCACCACCGTGGGAGCGCCTACACCGCACGTTTCCGAAACAACAGTGACGCGAGCCGACGTTCCCAAGGTGCTCGAGTACAACTGGGGTGGCAACGATATGCGGTGGGAACTCGAATCCGTTGGTAGCGGCACGCGCCTGAGCCTATGGACCAACATCGATCGCCGCTTCATCTCGATGGGGGCCGCGGGCTGGCACATTTGTTTCGATGTTCTGGAACACCTTCTCAGCGGAATTCCCCTGGGCCGCATCGCTGGTGTCGAGGTGATGAAGTTTGATGGCTGGCAGCGGCTTAACGCGGAGTACGCGAAACAGTTCGGTATTGAAACACCGGGCTGGCCGCCCAACGCAGCTCAAAATTCGTGAATCCGATGTGGATCGCAAAACATGAATGGAGACACCCAATCTGCAACGGTTTGGTGCTTCGCCTCGGGGTGAGCATGCCGATGCTCGGTTGTTTTATGATTTGCTTGAAAATCCCAAAGTACGCCTCCGCTGTTCGGTTGGTCTTTCTCCGCATAGCAAGAGGCGAGAGTTGGAGCTGTACATGAAAAGGCCGGTCCCGGTGGAATCTGCTTCTACACTAATAGACGCGAAGATCAAGGAGTTGGGCGACTGGCGGGGGAAGACGCTCGCGAAAGTGCGCGAGATCATGCACGACGCAGACCCCGAAATCGTAGAAGAATGGAAGTGGATGGGGACTCCCGTCTGGTCCCACGGCGGGATCGTCTGCACGGGAGAGACGTACAAGAACATCGTCAAGATGACATTTGCGAAGGGGGCTGCGTTGAAGGACCCTTCCGGTCTATTCAACTCCAGTCTCGACGGGAACGTCAGGCGCGCCATCGACATCCACGAAGGGGAAAAGATCAACGAAGAGGCGCTGAAAACTCTCATCCGAACTGCGGTGGCGCTCAATCTCGAGGGCAAGAGCAAACCCAAGCCCCGAGGAGCGAGCAAAAAGCAGGCCGGCTAGCTTCATCGCGGTCCCTGAGCTTGAACAGAGCGGAACCACTGATTGGCATTGATGCGTTCTTTGATGAAACGATAATCCTGCTCGCTGATATTGTTCATGTGTGGCGAGGGGCGGCACCGACAGACCTTCGGTAGCTCTCCTGTCTGCTTCAGCTCGACAATCACCGCCGCTAGGCTCGATGCGACTCAGTTTGGCAACTTTTGAATCCGGCTTCGTGATCATATCCCGACCGGCCGCTGCCATCCGTTCAGTTCCTGCAGTTCGTAGGTCGTGGCTCCTTCGGCTTGCCAGAGGAGCGCGTACACCCGCGCTGCTTCCGATCCGTCGCGAAACGGAACGCGCGCCTCTTTCTTCGGCTCGGTGGAAGGCGCGGCGTGAACAGACGTCCGCATGCGTTCGAACGCAATCTCTCGGCGGGTGAACTTCACCACCGGGATCACGCCCGGCAGATCGTTCCCTATGGCCACGAGTCAGAAGTGGAAGCTGATAAATCCGCCCTTGACCGCTGCGCAACGTCTCAATCGTTACCCGGCCTCGGCTTCATCCATCTGCTCCAACTGGGTTTGCACAGCTGCGGCGACACGCACGGTCCACCCGCGTGGCCCGCCATGTCGAGAGAATTAAGTAGCGTAACAAGGTCTTGCAGACAGCACAAATCTGAGTTCGTAGCATCTGCGTTCTTCCGACAATCTCAGGCAAGCAGTGCGCGCCGGATTTCAGATTCCGCCGCTTGCCCGACAGATTGAGCGCGCTGGACAGGGCCGACAAACCAAACCCGGCACGAGAAAATCGCGGCGATTCGCACGATCATTTCATGGATGAACTATAGAGCTTGAATCCGAATGTCCAAGGCTCGTGCGCATAGTTCTTGCACAGGGCTCTTGCAGAGGCGCTGCAGGGGCCGGCGACGAGCCCATCCCTGCTACCCATCAGGGTATGGCCGATATACGATAGTTGAGCACTTAGAGGAGGATGATTTGAGGCGCGCGCTCTTCGTTCTGATCCCCATAACATGCGGAGTCCTGCCTTTGACTGCCGCAACCCCAGCAAGGCCGCCGATCACGAACATCGCGAATTTTGTCGTGAAGACGGACAACCTCGACGAGGCTCGTCGGTTCTACTCGGGCGTCCTCGGGTATGACGAGGTATTCCGCCACAAACGAACAATTTCCGGCCCGGCCGAACTATCAGTCTTCAAGGTCAATGACCACCAGTACATCGAAGTTGCCCCGACGCTTGAACACCCGTCGGACGACAAATTGATCCAGATCGGCTTCGAGACCGCGGACGCGCGAAAATTGCGCGACTACCTCGTCGGGAAAGGTGTCTCCGTGCCGTTACGCGTTTCAAAGGATTCTGACGGCAATTACAGCCTCGTCGTCAAGGACCCGGAGGGACACAGCATCGAATTTGTGGAGTATCTCGATGGTTCCCTTCAATCGAAATATCACGGTAAAGGCATGTCGAACCGGCGCATTTCAGACCACATGCTGCATGTCGGCGTGCACGTGAAGAGCCCGCCGGAGCAGGACAAATTCTACAAGGACATTCTGGGCTTTCGCTTTCTTTGGCAGGGCGGCCCTCGTGACGATCGCCTCGACTGGATTTCGTACCTTACTCCCGATGGCGATAACTGGATCGAGTACATGGTCGAGCACGACGGTCCGCCAACGCCGCAGCAACTCGGCGTTTGGCATCACGTCTGCGTCGGCACTCTGGATATTCAGAACGTCTATAAGACGGTGATGGATCGCGGCTACAAACCTCCTAAAGAACCCGGCATTCACCCTCGCGACGGCCGATGGCTGCTGCAGCTTTACGACAAGAATGACACGCGCACCGAAGTCATGGTGCGCAAGCCCGTACACACGCCCTGTTGTTCGGAAAACATGGATCCGTATATCAAATGAGAACCAAAATCCGTAAGCTGCGCCCGGTGAGTTCCGCTGTGTTCGCTCCCGCCATCTCCGAAGATCATCCGTTGAAGATCGCGCAATTCCGGGCTTGGCGTGTAAAGGAACCAGTTTCCAACCGCCGATACACGATCGTGCGACTGCAGTCACAGGGAGGCGTATCGGGCTATGGAGAAGGCGGGCCCGCGACGGCGGCGGAGATTGTCGCCGCGCGCGCCGCGACGGTCGACCGGCGCGCCACGGAGTCCGAATTCATTCGCTCGGCCCTGCGCCGCACGCCGGCGCTCGAGGCGGCCGTCAACAATGCGATGCTGGACCTCGTGAGCCGGGCCAAAAACGTCCCCATCTATCGGTATCTGGGCGGACCCGTCCGGTACAAGGCGCGCCTGCTCGGTCATCTCGAAGGCACAGGGCCCGCGGACTCCGCTCCGTCGCTCGAACGCGCTAAACGTCAGGGAATTCAGGCTTTCACCACTGCCGCTCCGCTCCGGGACGCCATGATTCCGCTTCGCGCTTACGTCGACGTTGTAAGAAAACACTATGCGGACATGCAGGCGCTCGCGGGCCCCTTCCTCCGAATGGGTTCTCGATGGCGGGGGCGGGATGACGCCGGGAGATGCCGCAACCATTGCAGTCGCGCTCGAGCCGTCTCACCCCATCTGGTTCGACGAGCCCACGGCGGTGACAAGCCCCGATGCACTGGCGAAGATTGTGGACGAATCCGTGATGCCGATCGGCCTCGGCCGGAACATCACAGATCTAGCCGCGTTCCAGACCCGTTGGCGAGCGGCTCGGTCAACGTCGTACGGCCGGACCTGGCTCTGAACAGTTTGACGAAAATCAAACGTTTAGCCGCTCTCGCGGAGACTCACTATGTGGGGATCGCGCCCTTCCACAACGGAGGCCCGATCGGCTCGATGGCCGGCATTCATCTCAACGCCTCGCTTCTCTACGCGTACGCCCAGCAGATTCCCGTTCCCGCTTCCGATCGCGATGCCGCCATGCGCGCAGAGATTACCTCGGGAGTGAAGGGAACCGGGGACAAAGGATTTTTCGTTTTGGTGAATCGTCCCGGCTTGGGATTTGAAGTGAACGAGAAGGCGCTCGACGCCTGGAGTGAGGAGCGAATATGAAACGCCGGGACGTTCTGACAGCGCTGGCGGGGGCCGGCGCGTTAACCGCCAATCCGGGGCGGCGGGCACTGAACCCATC
>JBJMGK010000003.1:0-9720 GCA_045807925.1 Bryobacteraceae bacterium
CCCGCCTGTGCGGCAAGGAACGGAACTTCACAGGCGAGCATTTCTGGGCTCGGGGCTATGCCGTGTCCACGGTTGGGTTTGAGTTGGAGCAAGTCCGCCAATACATCCGCGAACAAGACAACGCGGATGGAGCAAGCGGGTCCTTCTGAACTGTTGACAAAGGCGCGCTTGAGCGCGACGCCTAAACTAATGGCCAACCGCCTTTGAGGCGGTCCAACTCATCAAGCCACCCGCTCCGCGGGGGGTATCTGACTCACCGGACCAGAATCGGACGTAATCGCGCTGGATGCGGCCAGAGGACGTCCGTTCTGGCAGCATCGAAAGCCGCTACCTTCCAAATCAACGTCTGTTGCGACACCTTAACCGAGGTGTAGCCGTCCTTGGAGATCGTGTTTTTGTCGCCACTGTCGATGCGCACCTGTTGCGTTACGGCGAAAACCGGAAATCTGCTGTGGGGATCTCGAGGTCGCTGACCGGGCGCTTCAATGCGATCCCCGCTCCAGGCGACAAAGGCTCGGAAAGCTGGAGCAGAGACAAGTCGGAAACAGGGAGGCGCTCCTACATGGCTGACCGGCTCCTATGACTCGGACTCCAACCTCATCTTCTGGGGCACTGGAATCCCGCTCCGGACTGGAATGCCGATGTGCGCCCCGGGCACAACCTGTACTCCGATTCAGCCATCCCGCTCGATCCAGATACAAGGTTCTGGGTGTATCTGTCGTAACATCTAAGCACGGCGGCAGTTTCGTCTAACAGACTCTTCAGACCTTGTGCTTCGCTCACCTCAGGTCCGCTGTAGTTGCAGCTCCAGGTGTAGAGTGTGGCTTCGCCGATGCCATGCTCGCGTGATAGACCGGAGCGATGGAGCTGAACTCCATCTGAGACCCGGAAGTTTCTGGGTGTATCTGCCGTAACATCTAAGGACGGCCGGCACTTGGCGGGCCGCCGGAAATCGGCCATCATGAGTGACAGCTATGAAGCAACTTACTGCCTCCCTCGTTCTCGTCTGCTGCCGAATTCAGAAGATGTACGGGTCCATGCTCACCGGCCCATCGGGATGGTTATTGAGGGCAAAGATGGCAGGCCGAGGACGTTAGCGTATCCGGCGCCTCGTCGCAAAAGCCACGACCGGAAAAGAATGTCGAGTTTCAGAGATTATCTGACGATATTGGCCTCATACGAGTCGCTAGTTGGCCTGGCATTCTGGGCATCGAAGTTGCCCGTGAGACCGACGCCGCCATACGAGCTCTGAAATGCAAACGGCTCATCGTAGACCTGCGCGGAAACTTCGGATCGGTCGGAGCTGGCAACCTTAGAATCATGAGTTACTTCACGTCAGGCAGAATCCCGGTCGGGTACAGTCTGACTCATCGTCGAGCTGAGGACGGGTACGATCGGGAGTCACTTCCGCGCTTCGAGCGGATACCTCGATGGAAGATTGAAGGCGTGCCGGTTCTGTGGAAATTCCGCAAGCTGGACAAATCGATCGTTGTCGTGACAGAAAGGACTTGGCAGGCAGGAGTTTCACGGCAACCTTGTGCTGCTCGTAAACCGGCATACCGTAAGCGGTGCTGAGATCGTCACGCACTTTGCTAAGGAGCATCGTCTCGGAGTGATCGTTGGCGAACGAACGGCTGGACGATCGCTTTCGTTCGGTACGTTGCAGCTTCCGCATGGATTTCGGTTCACGTTTCCAATCGGAGACTACAAATCCTGGTCCGGAGTGCGATTCGAAGGCTGTGGAGTCGAACCCGACGTTCTTGGTCAGTTCACAGCCTCTACACGCGTTTGGGTGGATAGGGAACTCAGTACTGCAATGCAGGTTCTCAAATCAAAGGCGAGTCTAACAGACGTCGCGAAGGTGTGACGATGTTTTGCTCGGCGGAATAGAGCATCGGATCAGAATGGGCTAGCGGTCTGAACGCGCGTTTACCATTCCTAATCCCGCCGGATATGCGGAAACCTAATACCACTTCAGCGGTTTGCCCCTTCCCGCTCCTGATTTGAATGGCGAAACGGAAAGCGGGCCTGTAACCTGCTGTCGTCTGCAATGGATGCGAGATATGGATTGGGACTCCCTGTGCCCATAGTTGAATGCTTTTCTCACCGGCGTTCAGTCATACCGATAACAACGGCTAAGTGTTCGCACCTCCTGGTGGTCCCGGCACACAACCGTGACACAATCATTCAGACCTTCTAGGCATGGCAAAAATAGCACGAGTCTACCTCAGAGGGGACTTTGAAAATGGTCTAAGCGCACTGTGACTGGAGGTTGCTGCCCGTAGCTGCCTAGATTGTAGTGAGCGGGATAGGTGGCGGACGGGGACTTGTGAAGCCTGCGGCACACACAAGGCGGCTTCCTTTCTATGCGATAGGTGCAATACGCCCCTTGAAAATCAGGACGTTGAATATGAGGCTCTTGGATCAAGCGGAAACCGGCATACGAAATCGCTCCCAGGCCACTGGTGTCCCGCGTGTTCGACCGTGTACGTTTATAAGGCGTTCGTTGATGAGCTCGATGAGTTCGTTGAGAGTGTTCCGCACGACCTTCAGATAATTCCAGAAGTCGGGATCCGGACGGCAGATGCCTTGGAGGTATTTGTGAGCTGCAGACCGGCACCAATGTGCTTAGCTCGGGAATCGGGGTCTCCACGGATACAGCGAGTCCGGTGATTACAGGGAGACCGAACGGAAATGTACCAACCTGCGTTGCCAGCCCGGTTTGAAGGTCCACGGTGAACAACGTCGGTTGACCGCCCGCAAAACCCGGAAAATAGGCGATTCCGGTCTGCCCCGAGATATCAACACCAGCGGCATAAGATGTGATCCCGACCGGACCGTTTGCAAGACGTCCAATGGTGTGCAAGGTTCCGGAGTTAGGCTCGATTCTGACCAAATTACCGTCACCTTCGACGCCAAACAAAGTGCTCGTCTGCGCACCTACAAAGTTATTGGTATAAGCCATGCCAACAACCGCCCGGCGGACAACCTGCGTTAATATCACCGGACGCATAGCTGATCGTGCCATTTTGCACCGTTTCGCCCGTATCAACATTGATCGTTAGACCGACGGTTTCTAGACCACCACTGACACCGAAGAAGTTGATCACCGTATGCATCCTGTCCTCGACTGGGTCGAAATCGATCCCGTTACCGACCGTGCTTCTTGGCGGCAGTGCCAAACTGACCGTCGACACGAGTGTTGTCGTTCCCGTCGTTGGATCGATGGTGTAAATGTGATTGAGCAGGCTAAGCCGATCCGTACTCATGCCGTACAGTTTGCCGTTTGATTGGCGAATATCAATCCCAGTAATGAAGTCTGGGCTCAACAGACCGCTAAAGATAGTTGCTCAGAATCGTACCCGGTCTCGTGCTATCGACGCTGAACACGTGCTCACCATCGGAACCATTGCTTAGGCCGTAAATAACCTCCGCGTTCACCGCTGGTTTCAGCATGAGGAAAGTCCCCGTGAAGACGTGAAGATAAGAACTGTGACGCTGGCACGACGCATTGGATTCCTCCAAACGGATTAGCCTATTAGAACAAAATAATCTGGCCCATTCTGCGGACGGTGCAGGCCAGAGTAATTTTCAACCCTGAAAAAAGTGCGTGACCCCGGCACAGTACTTCAGTTCCGACTTTCCCCAACCTGGTTCGCCATCGAGTCTCAAACCGCGCTCCAGCCCTGCGTCAGCAAAGCATGAGCCTGAGCTGACGAGCTTCTGCACCTGCAGCCTGAATCGTGATAGAGTCGGACCTACAAACCGGAGGAGCGAAGCAGATGCGATTCCGATTATGCTTTCTTCTGGCGGTCGTAGTTGGAGTTTGCCAACACGTACCGGCAGAGACTCTTTACAGTGTGACGGATCTGGGCACGCTGGGCGGCGATTTTAGCTCCGGGAGTGCCATCAACAACGCAGGGCAAGTCACAGGTAATTCCAGTACGTCGACGGCCCCAGAGCATGCCTTTCTTTATAGCGGCGGCCGAATGCAGGATCTCGGCACCCTGGGCGGCGATTTCGGTTTCGGGCTTGGCATCAACAATGCGGGGCAGGTAACCGGTGGTTCCGGGCCTTCTGGCTCAACGCATGCCTTTCTTTATACGAACGGCGAAATGATAGATCTAGGCACTCTGGGCGGCAATTATAGTAACGGAACTGCCATCAACGATGCGGGGCAGATCGTCGGCTATTCCGCCACGGCGACTGGCTCACAGCGTGCCTTTCTCTACAGCAATGGCCAGATGAAGGATTTGGGCGCCTTGGGCGGCGCCGAAAGCACCGCCTTCGCGATCAACAATGCGGGCCAAGTGACGGGATCTTCCTTCACTTCGACTCGCTCGATCCGTGCCTTCCTTTACAGCAACGGCCAGATGGTCGATTTGGGCACCCTGCCGGGCGGCGATCATAGTGCCGGATATGGTATCAACAGCGCCGGGCAAGTGACAGGCGAGTCCAGCACGTCAACTAGCTTCGGCCATGCCTTTCTGTACACCAATGGCGAGATGATCGATCTCGGGGCGCTGGGCGGCACGTTTAGCGCGGGGTTCGGCATCAACAACGCCGGGCAAGTGACGGGCGAATTTTATACGGAAACCGGCGAAACGCGTGCATTTCTCTACAGCGACGGCCGGACCGTTGACTTGAATGACCTGATCGATCCTCAGTTACACATAAGACTTATCGCGGCCTTGGGCATCAACGACAGCGGTCGAATCGTGGTGAATGGATCAGGGCCGTCGAGTAGCAATGTCCATGCGTTTCTGCTGACGCCGGTACCCGAGCCAAGCACACTCGCCCTGTTTGGCGCGGCTCTAGTCGGACTGTGCGCTTGGTCCCGCCGTTCCAAATCGTGAACGCGGCTGTTGAAGTGCAGACCAGCGTCGCTCCAAGCTGCAAAAAACTTGCTCGAACCCGGCGCAGTGCCTCGATTCAGACCTGCCCCATGCCGTGGTTCCTTATGAGTGAAGCCACGCTCTAACTTTGCCCGAGTTTAGTTTCAGCCATGCGGAGCCAGGGTGCAGCGTAGTTGTTCGACACGTTAGAGTCTACGGAGTTCCCTGCAGACTGCGCAGGACGATCCGGGTCGGAGAGCTGGTCCGCTGGAACGACTTGCCCCTACCCTGATCCTGCACAAGTGTGCAGTGTTTTGCAGCAGAGCCGCCTATTTCGCCTGCTTGGCCAATGCCCTATGTTCTGCTGCGAGAGCGTGGGCATCTTCAGCAGCCTTCATGAGCGATTTGCTCAGAGAATCGCAATGCTGGAACGTCTGCATGGAACCGGGATACTTCGTCGGCTGCGACGAAGTATGTTCTTTGTAGTACGGCGCTAATTCCGCATGGTCTCTGGCTTCGGCTTCATACTTCCTTGCCTCGGCATCGAAATATTCAGCAATCCGTTCGTGGTCCGCAGGCTCCTTCGCAGTGGCAATTAGGTGCTTGAGTTCACTCTTACTCAGTTGCTTGTCGGTTGCTCCAACCGCAGCCGAAGTAAAAATCAACATCAATGCGACGACAAAAGTCGAAACGGACGCCCTAAGCATGCAGGCTCTATCTACGTGCGTAAGCATTAACTTTGTTTCCCCTTTCACCTTTGGAATCGAGATCGCGAAGCAATCGAGAGAACAGGCTCCAGAGGCCATTCGACTGAGGATGGATTGAACTGCTCGCAGCATCTATTCCACGTGAGCGCGAAAAGGTCCTTTGCTTCCTCTGCACACCCCCGAACGTGGTCCACTGTTCCAACGCCCGGACAGTCGCTCATACTCATCAAAAATATCCGCGCTGCGAGCAACCTCATCGCTGAGCGGCGGGCTTGCTCGAGGAGTTCGTAGAGTCTACGTGCTCCCATCCACCCTCCTTCCCAGAGTTGCGGGTGTTGTCAAAAACGTTGCTAATCTGCCTCTCTGAAGTCCGCGCCAATTAGTACTTCTCACTCCTGGTCTGCTGTTGTCATTAACGGCCCGCGGGAAGGGCGTATACTTGCCATGCAAAGAGGAAGGAGTTCCGTTCGGCGCTCGAGGAGGGAAGGAACAACATGACATTTGCAAAACGAATGAGAGGCGCGGCGGCGTTTAGTGTGGCGATGCTGATCGGCTGCGGCCTGTCCGTGCCACCGGCATACGCCGCTTACATCGTGACGTTAGAGCAACAGGGAAATAACGTCATTACAATTGGAAGCGGAACACTTGACCTGGCTGGTCTTAAGCTTACTTGTAGTTCTGGCTGCAGCACCAACGCCGGAATATTTCCGGCGCTCGCGTCGATAGCCATCGGGTCAACTGTAAATGGGAATGCGCTTCCAGCTCGCTTCTACTCCGGCTTTACAGGACCAACGAGCTTTGGAAGTAGGGCCGACTCAACCCTTCCCAACAGCGGCAGCGGAGAGACAGTGGGAATCGATGGTGCAGATAAAATACTTTCCGTACCGCTGAACTACGTCTCAGGGGATGCCTTACCGAATAGCTCGACCTATAACAACCAGACATTAGGCAGCCTTGGCGTGACGCCTGGCACCTACGAATGGACATGGGGGAGTGGGGCAACAGCAGACAGCTTCACGCTCAAGATTGTGCCCGTGCCGGAACCCTCCAGCCTTGCGCTTCTGGCGCTGTCCGCTGAGTCTTGCGCTGATGCTCGCCGCGGGTCGGCGCGATGCAAAACGTACCGATTCTGTTGAAAAACTCGCCGGCAACTAAGGATGATTACACCGGCATTCGACCAAAGACCATCAATCGCGCCGGTTTCAGTCGAGTCACCAACGATGGTTGCGAGGATGGATCGCTTCTGAACTTTCCTCCATTGGGAGAATGACCGGGTCCAACATTGCGCCGCCTCCTGGCATCGAGTTCACTCCGATGTTCGTATGGCTCTTGAGCGGCTTGTACCCGGGCGCGCAAAACACTTCCCGATAAGGCCCTGGACGTAACTGAAGTGTGACTGAGCCGGAGGCATTGTTTGGCTTGTGATCGATTCAGGGCCTTCAACTCTTACCTGCCTCTGATGTGGTAGCCAGTGAAGGAATCGAAGAGCCGCACGGTCAGCGTTCCTGCTTGATCAGCTGCTAGCGACGAACCACATCCAAACACAAATATGAAGCAATTTAGGAGCCGCATATCGCGCCGACAATGAGCAGTGCGGCAAAACGACATTGAACTTGCTCCAGAGGACGAGCGAGCCTTCACAGCCCATTTGTCGGAACATCACGTTCGATGCCGCACTCCTGTCAACGCCCAGCTGTCTCAAGTCTTCCGGAATCGATCGGAACCATGCCCTAACGTTGCGCGAGCATAGCTTGGGCGGAGCGATGCTGGGCTGGAGCTTGGCAGCACGGCGCTGAGCATTTGGGCCACCGAGGCTGCAGCTCTGTTATCTTCGATGCGGTGCAAACGCTGCGAGCGTTTCCGGATTCCTCTGCACGAGTGAGAGAGTCCGAGTTCGCGTACATAAATGCTAGATCCGGCTAGCGTATCAGGAGGTCGGGATCAATGTGCAACGCTGAGTTCCTGCTGCTCGGCTCGAACTCTATGCCGATTAGATGCCCTTCATCGCGGGGCGATTGGTGCCGAATGATTCCGACAAGATCCTCCTCCCCATACGTGATCGTCACGGTCGTGCCAACCGCAATAGGATTACTGATTACTACTCCCATCCCATTTGGCGATATGTCTTCAACATTGGCAAATATGTCTTCAACATTGGCGAGTTGCTTCATCCTGACGCCGTCATCGTCCCAACCGAGCATCACCAACTCATAGTCCCGAAATCGCACTTGCGAACGCCGTTCCGTCATATCCTACATAATTCCGCGGAGATTGTGCGCAGTGCGCTTCTCTCTTCTCAGCCGTCAAGGGTTAGAAGAAGACCGGGCTGAGTGCGAGCGAAGTCGGAGCTGGGTTCAGGCTGAGAGGTGGCGAGGCTGGAACTCCGTTCGCCTGCAAGCTAAGTCCTGGCTGCACATGCGGTCTGAACCGTGATAGAGTCGGCCTAGAAAAAGAGGGACCAAGGCCGATGCGATTACGATCATGCTTTCTTTTGGCCGTCTTGCTTGGATGCGTCCACGGCCTGTCAGCAGACGTTCTCTACAACGTCACAGCTTTGGGCAGTTTCCTAGGTACGGCGTCTGCAATCAACGATTCCGGACAAGTGACAGGCACTATCGGCGGCGCCGAAGCCTTTTTCTACAGCAACGGGCAGATAACGCGTCTCGGTCCTTTCTTTTCTGATTTTGGAGGGACCTACAGTAACGGAAACGGCATCAATGATTCCGGGCAAGTGACGGGCAGTTCCGGATTTCCAATCGTCGGTTTTTTCAGACCCTTTGTTTATAGCAATGGTCAGCTCGTTGAGCTTGGCACGTTGGGCGGCAATAACAGTTCCGGCCGGGGCATTAACAATGCAGGGCAAGTGACAGGGTATTCCTCAACGTCTGTTGGTGGTTTCCACGCGTTCCTCTACAGTAACGGCCAGATGGCGGATCTCGGTACACTCGGCGGCACTACGAGTTTCGGGTACGCGATCAACAATACAGGACAAGTGACCGGTTACTCCTCGACGTCCGGTGGGTTCTTCCATGCTTTCCTCTACGGCGACGGTCAAATGAACGATCTTGGCACGTTGGGAGGCTCTTCTAGCATGGGCAACGCCATCAACGATACAGGGCAGATAACTGGGTCCGCTAGCCTGTCCAGCGGCGGCGAGCATGCATTTTTGTACAGCGATGGTCAAATGACCGACCTTGGTACTCTGCCAGGAGAATACTCCGTCAGTAGTGTTGGCAATGGCATCAACAATCGCGGGCAAGTAGTAGGCAGTTCGTCAGCGTTCCGGCCAGCGGGTATCAGTCACGCTTTCTTCTATAGCAACGGATACATGGCTGACCTTAACGACTTGATCGATCCGGCTTTGGGCATAACACTAACTGGAGCTACTTCCATCAATGACCAAGGCCAGATTGTCGCAAACAGCCTGGACCTGAGGGCGTATTTGCTCACGCCTACACCCGTACCCGAACCGAGCACATTTGCCCTGATTGGCGTGGCTCTAGTCGGGTTGTGGGCTTGGTCACGTCATTGCTTGCGAACGAGAATGCCCAGTAGATCGTAGAAAGTAGCGACTCTCAAGCGCTAAGCCTTGATAGGCTCAGAGCAATTTTTCTTAGCAGGAAAGAAGGAGAGTCGCCATGAAGAAACCGTATCAGATTGAATCGCAGCGAGCCGTGAAGCGGCTCGAGGAAATGGTCGCGGATGGAAATCCGGCAGTGCAGATGGTGCTGCCGATGGCCGAGATGGTGGGCTGGTTGCGCGAAGGCGTGGGAGAACTGATCCGTCGGGCTGGACTACAGATGATCGAGCTGCTGATGGAAGAAGAATTCCGGCATCTGGTGGGTGAGCGCAACCGGCGGCTGCCGGAGCGGACCGCCAACCGGTGGGGCACAGAAGGCGGGTACTGCGTCGTGATGGGACAGAAAGTACCCGTCGAGCGGCCGCGAGTTCGTTCGACCGAAGATCGGGAGATCCGGTTGGGCAGCTACGAGATGTTCCATCGCGGGGAGCCGTTGACGGAGACGGTATGGGAGAAACTCATGCTCGGTCTGAGCACGAGGAAATATGGCCAGGCAGTGCGGGAGTTCAGCGAAGCATACGGCCTGGAGAAGAGCGCGATCAGCGAACATTTCATAGAAGCGAGCCGGGCCAAGCTAAAGGAACTGATGGAGCGGCGG
>JBJMGK010000004.1:0-4763 GCA_045807925.1 Bryobacteraceae bacterium
GACTACATCGACAAGGGAATCGAAGCCTACGAATCCAGATATCGTCAACACCAAACAAAGTGGCTCACCAAACAAGCCGCCGCACTAAATCTCCAACTTATTCCAGCCTCGACCCTTACGGGCTGAGTTTCTGGCGACTGTTTGTCTCACGCCAGGGGGCAGGTCCAAACCGTGATCATGTGGCCCGGTGCCATAAAACACACCCGGCCCTTCCCGTAGTCATACGCCCAAACGGACTCCGAGGTATTGCTCCGCCTCCCGGCCGAATCCGTATAGTCGAGCCCGTTCTCGTTTACGCTCCGAGCCAGCACATACTTCGGATCTTTGTCGTAAGTAACGTAGTGCTGCTCATCCGTAACCACGAAGTCATTCACTCCCCGAGTGATCGGGTGTTCGCGGTTAAGAATCTTGACCTTAAATGGGCGAATGGGAGGGTGTCCAGTGTAGATAGCGCCTTCGACATCGCGGTAATCCTTATTGAGTATCGAAGCCCGGAATAGTCCGAGTTATGCGACTCGTTACCGCAAAGAGCAATTCACTGGCGGTAGGAGTTGCAACGGCAGAGCGCATCCCCGAGGCCATTCCGACGCCCGCCAATCCTGCCGCGCGCAACACTGACCGGCGCGAAATCGCTGTCTGCCTGAGCATCAGAGTTCTTCTCCTTCAACCGTCCCGCATATGTTACATGATTCGCGCCATCGCATGTTTATCCAAATCGGTTTAAACCCAAGCTCGTTGACCCCGCAACTGAGAGCACGATAGACTCGCTCATGCAAGCGCATGCCGGTTCGCTATCCGCAGGTCCGATACTTCGTCGTTGGCCAGCGTGCGGCTTCGGCGCGGGTCTTCCGGTCTCGCCGTTCCGCACCGACAACTGACCCGGCATCGTACAAAATATCCAGTGATTGTGACATTCTCCATCCCAAATAAAAATAAGACCACGAAAAGCGGTACACTCCCGCAGTTGTTTGCAGCAGTCGTCCTCAGCAGTGCTTCGATCGCCAGTGTTTGTGCGCAAGAAGCAAACGTCGGGTGGAAGGATTACCTGGGCGGCCCGGGCAGTTCTCATTATTCGCCTCTCAAGCAGATCACTCCCGAGAACGTTAACAAGCTCGAAGTTGCCTGGACGTATCCCGCTGGAGACGGCAACTACAATTTCAGTCCGCTTGTTGTCGATAACATCGCGTATGTAGCGGCGAAGCAGGGCTGTCTGGTCGCGATCGATGCCTCGACTGGAAAGGAACTCTGGGCTCATTCCTTCACCGGAAGCGGCAGAGGCGGGGGGCTTGGAATACAGCGTGGCGCGAATTACTGGGAAAGTAAGGATCGGACGGACCGGAGATTATTTGTCGTCTCAGGTGCTTTCTTGCATGCACTCGATGCTCGAACGGGAAATCTTGTCGACAGTTTTGCATACCATGGCAAAGTCGATCTGAAAACCGGGATCGATCGAGCGCCGATCCCTTTGGCGCCCCGGACACCGGGACGTATCTTTGAAAATTTGATCATTCTCGGAAGCTTTACTGGTGAGGGTTATCTCGCGCCTCCCGGCGATATTCGCGCCTTCAACGTAAAGACCGGAAGGCTTGTGTGGGTCTTCCACACGATCCCGCGCCGAAGAGAATTCGGCTACGACACTTGGCCGAAAGACGCCTACAAGTACATGGGTGGGGTCGATGTGTGGGGCGAAAGCACCGTAGATGAAAAACGCGGTATCGTTTATCTCCCTGTGGCTTCCGCCAAATACGAGGTCTATGGGGGAGACCGTCCGGGCAATAACCTTTTCGCCGACTCGATCTTGTCATTAAACGCGCGCACGGGGAAATATCTGTGGCACTTCCAGACAATTCACCACGATATTTGGGACTATGACCTATCGGCTGCGCCCCAGCTCGCAACCATCCAGCATGACGGCAAGACCGTTGATGTGGTTGCTGTTGCCTCGAAGAATGGCTTTCTTTATGTATTCGACCGCGTGACCGGAAAGCCGGTGTGGCCGATCGAAGAACGTGCAGTGCCGAAATCGGACGTACCGGGCGAGTGGACCTCTCCTACGCAGCCCTTTCCGACAGTTGTGCCGCCCTTCGCACGCCAAGGCATGAAGCCGGAAGATATGTACGACGGGTTCATGAGCCCCGAGGAGAAGGTTCATTGGACGGAGCGGGTTAGAAAGGCGCGAACCGGTCTCTATACGCCGCCCGGACTGGTGGACACGATTCTGCTTCCGAGCATAAACGGTGGCGCTTTCTACTACAGCACGGGCTCTGATTCCGCACACGGCATCGTTTTTGTCCAGTCGAAAGATGTGCCTTCCATCGTCAAAATGGTTCCCGCCGGGGAATCAACTGCCGCAAATGCCGGAGGCACCATTCCCGCCCGCGCACGACCTGCAGGGGCAGGCGGTGCTTCCGGACGCGGCCCGCAGGCGATGGCCGCCAGGACGGGCCGAGCTGTCTATGAGCAATCCTGCCAAGTCTGCCATGGTCCTGACCTGAAGGGAGACCGGGGTCCCCAAATCGAGAATGCCGTTGCGCGACTAGGGGCCGATGAGGTCAGCAACATCATCTCGAAAGGGAAAGGCGCGATGCCGCCATTCCCCACCATGAGCGACACGTTCAAGCGGAGCTTGATTGCGTTTCTGAGTAATCCGGACCTCGCTCCTCCAGGCTCTGCGATTCACCCCGGCGACCTAGCTGCCCGAGATGAGCCAAACTACCCGGCCGAAGTCCCGCCTCCACCATCGCGGTACAAGACTGGCTACGGTTCTGAAGGTTATATCATCACTCCGCCCTGGAGCACGCTCACGGCCTATGACCTGAACACGGGTAAGATCATGTGGCAAACGCCTTACGGCGACCTTCCTCAGGCGGGACCGAGCGACAGAATGAGGGGAAACGTCTCGCCGAGAGGCTCGTTTGTCGTCACGGGAGGAGGCTTAGTACTCTTCGCCTCAAACGACTCCAAACTCTATGCCTTGGATGAGCACACGGGCAAAGTGATTTTCACAAAGGACCTGCCAAACAGCGCAAATGCTGTTCCCGCAGTATACGAAGTAAACGGCCGCGAATACGTTCTCTTCTCGCTTGTGGGCGGGACGGGATTTCCGCCGGGTACCCATATGCCTCCGGGCGGAGTAAATCCGCCGAGCGGCCCAAAATCCTATATGGCCGTCTCGCTACCGAAAGAGTAAACTGCGAATATTTGCGGATCTCCAATCGCGTTGAGCCGTGTTCTCAGATAATGGTGCGAAGTGAGTCGCCTCGGAAGGGTCAAACCTCCGAATGAAAGGTGACTCAGCAAGACGGCGTTCTCGCGCCTGCTCTTTGACGTCCGCGTTGCGCTTCATTTCCAGCGAAGCGTTTTGGCTACGCACAGGTTGGCTGGACAGGCTAAGAGCCAAGCCTAGTCCAGCCATGAACGAAAACAGCGGGGGCGACCCGTCGCGCCCTCCTACTAGAATCGTAGACGAACGCTCATTACGATTTGACGGGGATCGAAGGAGTTGATCGGGATTGTGCCGAATGTATCCGACGTTCCCATCCCGGGTAGCAGCCCTTTGGCCACATTCCTCACGGTGTTCGTTGAGCCGAGATCGCCCACAAACGCACCGCTGAGTTGAGTATTGTTTAGCAGGTTCGTAGCATCCGCGGCGATCTGAAGGTTGAGGCGCTCAAAGATACGGAACTCGCGCCGGAGACTGAGGTCCAAATTGAAGCGGCCTGGATTGCGCAAGCCGTCTAATGTTTGTGCGACCGTGCCGTACCAATAGACATCAGGCACGACCGTTCCGTTCGGAGTGGTTACTGTTCGGCCCCTAAATGCACCTTCGTAATACTTCAGGAATGTATTTTTGGCGCGGGGTGATGATTCGTCCGTCCGGCAAGGTGACGGAAGTTGATCCGTTGTACCAGCCTTGAAGTTCCTTTGGCACCTCGAGCGGCACGCCCGCTATCGAATCGGGGTGGCCGTAGGCCGCGTTACTATTGGCGCCTCTGATATTGAAGGGCATGCCGGATTGCGCGGTAACGACGCCGCCAAGTTGCCAACCGCCCAGCAAAGCATTCGCAAAGCCGTTTCTCAGATCGACGTCTTTGCCTTTGCCAAACGGCAGGTTGTAAAGCGTAGTGACAACGAAGCGATGCGGCACGTCGCTGAACCCGAGATGGCGGTTATTCGCTAGATTGATCACGTCGTAGTTGGCTACCGTGCCGCCGCTGTTGAACCCTTGGTTATCTTCCACCGTGTCGGTGTTATCGATCTCTTTCGACCAGGTGTAGTTCGCATCGAACTGAAGGCCATGGGTCATCGCGTGGCTAAAGCGAACTTGCAGGGATTGATAGTTCGCCCAAGCTCTTGACCAGGTGACTCCAGCTCCGGCGAGCAGCGGGTAAGTAAACAGCGTACTTTGTCGCGCAATCTGCGCAGCTCCCAGAGCGCCAGTGAATCCGAGAAGCGGACCATTCGCCGGCTGGAAAGGATTCGGGACCAGTACGGTAGCTGGATTCGTTACACCGTTGCTTGCAATGTACTGACTTCGCCAATCCGCCAGAGTGGAAGCTGGAATTTGCTGAATGCTGGTGAGGGGGACTGGCGATTCTGCAAGTTGTCACTCTTCGAGGCACTATATCCGAGGGAGACAAACCATTGCTTTGCGAGCGTCTTTTCGAGGAAGATGTTCCACTGCATGGCTCTGCCGTTCTTAAAGTGGCGATCGAATTTTGCCTCGGCAATTCCGTAGTTGATGGGCGCCGCAGGATTCGCAC
>JBJMGK010000005.1:0-17142 GCA_045807925.1 Bryobacteraceae bacterium
ACCTCCAGAATGCCAAAGGGCGGCCGTTCTCCAGGCGCGTGATCTTCTCGCGCAGCAGTTCGTTATCCACGCAGACGCCGGCTACCACTGATTTCAAACGCTTGACCTCTTCGTCTTCCGCGTCATTTTCGCGGCTCTTCAGCATGGCTTCGCCACCGGCTAAGAAACGCTCACGCCATTCACTCAGCGTGGCCGCCGTCACGCGATGTTTGCGCGAAGTCGATTCCAGATCGGCCCCTCGAAGTAACTCCAGAACAACCGATGTCTTGCGCTTCGCCGACCACCGTCCTGCGCCAGGCAGCGGTGCCGATTCCGGAGACTGCTCAGTCGCCCTCCGGGCTCCTTCCGCAGCCCCGGAATCGGCTCTCTTTGTGTTGGACATGCTTTCCCTCCTTCAGAACATTTTCTCTACAAATGTTCCCGACGAGCTGTCCAACGAAATTCCGGGCCGGGAGATCGTCTTCTCTGAGTGCCTGCGCCAATGCACGGTCAATTTTCTCAATGTGAATGTGCCCCCAGGCCTGTGACGTGCGCAGCTCTGAAGCCAATCGCGATCGTTTGTCAGGGTCCGTAAGGTTATCGGAGGCGAAGGAATAGAACCCCCCCGCCAAAGCAGGCGCAGCCTTCATCGGCGAACGTTGCTCAAGGAAACCAACGTCGATGAGCTGCTTGACCTCGTCTTCGTCGTTGGGGTGGTATGACACAGGACCGATTCGAGCAATGGGCTCATGGTAAAGGGCGGCGAGCTTGAGCCACTCGGATCTGCCCCAGAATTCGATGTGCGGGAAGTAGAGCGACTTTCCAACTCGACGGTCGGCATCTGTGAACTCTCCTTTATGCCACGTGCTGGCAATTATCGATTATGCGCCCAAAGCTGCTTTTTTGCCGCACGCAAATCAGCCTCGAAGGCAATGGATCTCAATATCCAGCCGAACACACCTTCGCCGCCCATCGATCTTTGATTCGGCATTGAGTGCCTCTTCAACGACGTTACTGAAATCAGCGACGGATCTTAACCTGTAGCGGCGTAGTGCTACCAAACGCGTCATGTGATCGCGGCCGCAGAGGCGATCCACATGAGCGCGAAGTCGCCAAACCGTTGATTGAGCGCACATCGTCTCCATAGCGGTAGAGTCACGCGCAACAGGGAACAGTGGCCGATTAAGCAACTCTGTGCCAACAATTTTCTTGGCAAGCCCGCCTCTTTCACTGCAATCGCTTATCACTTGCAGAGGTCTCCGCGAATGCAGCAGCTTTGCATCGACCCCTTGAGACGGCTGACGAAAGCACCTATCTTCGAATTGCAAACAGCTTTTGCTGCTTGAAATTCAGAAGGAGGAAATTGCTTTTGAAGTTCGCATCTGGCTCTCTATTCACGGACGAAAATAACGCGCCCGAGACCATCAACGTCAGAAGCGGCGCTGCGCACCCCGAGAAAGGAGGATGGGGAAAACAGCACATCACCCGCTTTGCTAAACCTCTCGGTCAAATCGCGGCACTCGCCGCGCTGTCCAGCGTGGCACACGGCGGCACCGAGCATCGACATGAGCGGCGTCACAAGCGTGATGCAGACGGTGGAGACCGCCTGCTTGCTCATCGGAGCCATTATCGTACTCATCTCGCTCGTCTTCTCGGTGTTCAGTTTCGCGGGCGGAAACGTCATGCGTGGCATCACCGGAGTCGCCGGGGTGCTCTTCGGTGGCCTTGTCATCGGCCTTGGACCGACTTGGATCACCTCCCTTACCGGGCAGGGAGTCTAAACGGGCCATGCAGAAGCGAAGAGGAAAACTGATCGAGATCAACTCGGCTTTGAATAAGCCAACTACCAAGTTCGGCGTCGACTATCGATTGCTGGGCGCTTGCCTGTTTGTATCCGTTGCAGTCTTCCTTTTCGCTTCGAAGATTCTTGCGTGTTTGTTGCTCCCATCGTTGCTCGTTGCCGGTAATCTACTGACCCGCAAGGAGCCGAAGATGTTCCGTTTGTGGCTTCTCAGCTTCCGACAAGGTTCTTTTTACGATCCAGGCAAACAGTAAGGACACGAATTCATGCCAACTCCCAAGTGGTTCCGACAAGCCAAACCGACGTGCAGCATCGTACCGATACGACGATTTGTCACAGATAGCGTGTTCGCTCTCAAGAATGGCGGATACGGCTGCATGTTTGCACTGGACGGAATCGATGACGAAGGGCTCACAGACGAGATCGTCGAGGACGCCATGCGCCGCGTTCAGGGTGCTTTGAAGAGCTTGCCCGAGCATGGCCGTTTGTATCAATACGCCCGGATCCGAAAGGGCTTCGACATACCGCGTCGGGAGCACTATTCAAACCCGCGGGTCGAAACGGTCATTACGGATCGCATCGAGTTCCTGAACGAGACGGCGAACTTTCGCCGCATTGAGCTGTTTTGGGTGGTGACCGTCGAACCCCCAAAAAAGAACGGTTTCGGTTCCAAGGCCTTTTCGCCCCAACAGTTCGGGCGGCAAACCAGCCGCTCTGTCGCGCAGACGGAACGCACGGCAGAGATGCTGACCGTCCAGTTGGAGGATCTGCTCGGCTTGCGGTTGCTGCGTCAGGATGAGGCAGTCTCCTTCTGGGCCTACCTTCTCAATCTGGAACCCTGGGCTCTGGGGACAAAGCTTGCCTCCCGGGAGCGGGTCGATACGCAACTTGTTCGTTCCTCCATTCAGTGGACCGACGAACACTTACGCATTGGTAAACAGTACGCGCAGTTCTTTAGTCTGCTGGATAACCCAGGCGGATCGCGGCCCAATCTTTTCGGAGCCCTGCAGAGTATCGATGCGAATATCATCCTCTGTTCGCAATGGATTCCGCGCACCCGCAACGATGTCCAGAAGCGAATAAGCCAACTCGAGGGCTTCGCCGGCGTCTTCCGGCATCGACTACTCGCAGTCGCCGCCAACATGAGGAGCCCCCAAAATCTGGAAAAATCCGTTCGGGCCAAGGCGGCCGACAAAGGCTCTGACAAGCTCGCTGACGTCCTGAACTCAATCGACAACGAAGGCCATGACTTCGGGGAATATTCCTTCTTCGGCTTAGTTCATTCCCGCGATCAGCAAGAAGTACTTGAGGCGATGCCCCTTGTCATTAAGGCGCTTGTTGACATACAAGCGCCCGCTACCGAAGAAACGCAGGGGAGTCTGTCGGCTTATTACGCGATGTTGCCCGGCAACTCAAGCGGAGACGCCGCCTCCAACTTCAATGTCCGTTTGAGCTGGTTGCGAGATGACCATAACGCGCGCATGGCAATGGTTTTCGCCCCCTCCATCGGGAGTACTCGCTCAGATGATCTGGACCACGAGTATCTGACGGTTTACGAGACCCGCACAAAAACGCCTTACTTCCTGGATCCCTACACGGAAGGGATGCGCACAACCCTGGTCGTTGGCGCTCCCCGGAGCGGGAAATCGGTCAATGGCAACAACATCATTCTGCATGAGCAGAAGTACGGCGGCTTCACATTCGTGATTGATGTAGGAGGGTCGTATGAATCCACAATCCGTCTATTCGATGGCGTGGTTGAGCGCGTCGGGACAAGCGGCCCCCGAATCAATCCGTTTTCCTTGGAGCCCACCGAACCGAATCTCAGCTTTTTATTTCAGTTCATCCGGTTGCTTCTGGTGAAGGGCGGCGCGACTCTGTCGCCCGAAGACGAAGATGCGATCGACAAGAGCATTCGCCGGATGTACTTGCTCGCGCCGACCGTGCGACGGCTCAAGAACATGGCCCTTGCCCCGCACCTGCAGCGCTACCTCACCAAGTGGACGGAAGGTGGCGCGTACGGGAAGGTGTTCGATAACATTCACGACTCGCTGCGCCTGGCGCGCATTCAGTCGTTCGACTTCCAGGATGTCACTGAGAACGAGCAAGACCTCATCGAACCGATGCTCTTCTGGATCCTGCGGCAAATCAATCAGGTGATCTACGATCCCGCAAACCTGGCGTATCCGAAGCACATCCTCTTTGACGAGTTGTGGAAGCATTTGAAGACGCGCACGCTGCTTGAAAGCGCGATCAACTCGCTGAAGTCAGGTGGTAAGCACCTGGCCGGCGTGACGCTTCTCACCCAGGCCGCTCAGGACCTGGGGGAGAACACCGCGATCATTGTGAACGCCTGCACTACGCAACTCTTTCTTCCTGATAGGACGTTTGACCGAGCGCTGTACCAGAGGCTCTTTAACTTGAACGATCAGGAAGTAGCCAACCTTGCTTCGTTGGCCCCGCGTGAAGCGATGCTGAAACGCGCAGGGTACTCGAAAGTGCTCAAGCTGAGTCTCGATCCACGAAGCTATTGGCTGTTCAGCACAAAGCCAAAAGACCGCCAGCGGCGGGCACAAGAAATTGCCGAGCACGGATACGACCGTGCATTTGAATTGCAAAGCGCGTAAGTAGAGGACTCATATGCATACCCCACGAACGCTCCTGTTTCTCGCAGCCGCAGCCGTTTCGGCGGCCGCCGCAACGGCCCAGATCGCGACTGCCGTCAAGGTCGATAACCCTCGTACCGTTGTCGTCGGCGAACGCTCCGTCGTCGATGTGTACGTGTCGCAGTTCCAAGACACACTCATCGTCTTGCCCGCCAGCGAGAAAGTCCGCCAGACGTTCGTCGGCGATTCTCTGAACTGGATGCTGACCACCGGCAAGTCAGACGAGCCTACGCGCTACATCTCCATCAAGGTCAAGGAACCCATGGTGAAGCAAACGACCGTAAACGTCCTCTCGGACCACGACAAATCCTATACTTTCCGCCTGATCATGAGCGATGAGCACTGTGATTCGAAGGTATTTGTTGATCCGGATTCCCAACTATCTCAGGATCTCGCAAGACCAGCCGTGTTTGTGACCGCCGCGGAGTTGGAAAAGGCGAAGAAGGAAGCCGCCGATGCAAAGGCAGAAGCTGCTCAAACAGTCCAGCGTGAACAATCGAAGAGCATCGCCGAAACGGAGGCATTCCGCGCCAAGTATCCGGCTTCGCTGAAGTTCGATTATCGCTGGGACGAAAAGGTTGGAGAGAAGCTCGGCGTGTTACAGATCTTCCACGATGACCGCTTCACGTACATAGCGGCGCAGCCGCAGGAGACGCCCACTCTTTACGAAGTGAAAGACGGCAAACCCAGCCTGATCAACTTCGATTACGCAAATGGCCTCTACACCGTGCCTAAGCACGTTTCGAAAGGGTACCTCGCCATCGGCAAACAACGGATGGACTTCTGGGAGGCGCCGGGGCGCGCCGAGTAACGGGACTGCACCTCAGTGTGTTGACAGGAGACATATGAACACTACGTCGTCCCCAGATCCGAAGCCGGAAGGCGCTGAGACAACGATTCCCGTTCAACCGATTGCGAAGAAGCCCATCAACAGCATCCGCATCGCCATGTACGCGTTGATCGCTTTGGCCGGTATCGGGCTGCTAACGAATATCACTCGTCTTGGATCGCGAGTGGCGACTCGAACGCCGAAGAGTGCGCAAACACAGAAGCCCACTACTGTAGCGCCAGACACGGTAACGAGCTTTGAGCAACAAGAACGGGAGCAGGTCAAGAAGCTGCAGGAAGAAAACGCGGCGGCAGCGCAGGCGCTCGCCCAGGCCACTCAGGCGGCCCAAGGTCTCCAAGGACAGTTGCCTTCCATGATGCCGTGCACCGCAGCAATCGCCGGAACGCCCGGTACTGGCCCGAACGGTGCACCCATTGTTTGCGGGACGGATGGTCAGTGGCACCCTGCAGCGGAAGCAAACGGCATCCCGTCCATGACATCTGCGCAGCGCCGCGCTGTATATGGCCACGATGCCAACCGTGGTTCCGCGCGGGAAGATCAGGCTCAATCGGCGAAGCAACGACGCCTGGCCGCTCTGAATTCGAGCAGTGTTGCCATCGACTTCGTCCGATCGCCAATGACGACGCAGTCGGATGCAGTCCCCCAGGATGTCTCTAGCAAAGCAGCCGGTCCACCTGAACAGGAGCAGCCGCCGGACAAGCCGCAGAGAATCGACGTTTCTGAGAAATCGGATTCCAAGAAACCCAAGTATCCGTGGGACCAATACTCGGGGAAGACGTACCGTCTGTTTGAGGGTACGGTTCTCGAGACTGTGCTGACTAACAGGATCAACGGAGCGTTCGCCGGTCCCATCAACACAATGCTGACCACCGACGTTTGGTCGCACGACCATCAGCAGCTTCTTATTCCACAGGGCACCCGCTGTCTCGGAACGGTCAGTGCCGTGAACAGCTCGAACCAGCAACGGCTGTTTGTGGCTTTCCATCGCTGCATTATGCCCGATGCTTATTCGCTCGATCTGGACAAGTTTGCCGGCATGAATCAAATCGGCGAGAACGGCCTCCGCGATCTGGTGAACCATCACTACTTTGAAATCTTTGGAGCCAGTTTGGCGATCGGTGCCGTCGGCGGACTCGCCCAGATCGGCAACAGCACCACCTCGTTTGGCTATAACCCATCTGTTTCGATTCGCAACGGCATTTCTCAAGAGATGGGGCAAGAATCCCTGCAGGTTCTCGACCGCTTCCTGAACCAGCTTCCAACGTTTATTGTTCGAGAGCGGTCGAGAGTGCGGATTTACCTTTCAGGCGATCTGGAGTTGCCTGCATACGAAGCGCACCAAGTGGACCCGACGCTCTGAAGAGGCTGCTATGTTTTGCTCACGTTGTCGTTACCACCTACAACGCTCAGACTCGTTCTGCTCCGGTTGCGGCATGCCGATTCGACGGCAGTCTGCCAGTTGGCCTGGCTCTCCTGCTTTCACTGAGCTGGCCAGGGATGCTCGCTTATTGACGGGCAGTCGCCGCGCCATGAAATTCGCGATGATCGCGCTGATACTCGTGGCCATTTTAGTTGCCATCGGCGGAGCATCAGTGGTCTTGTTCGGGCGCTTGCCCTAGCCGTGACTCTCGAAAGGAAAGACAAAATGGGTCAGTTTTCACAACTATTAATCTGCCTCAGCTTCCGCGTCGCCAGTCGAATCTGTTCGAGGAAACAAATTACCTACACGGCCGCGGGCGCCGCCGCGATCCTGCTTTTGACTCCGTTCCCGGCTGCAGGATTATTCGGAATTGGCGACGTGGTGTTTGACCCGACGAGCTATCTCACCTTGGGCAAAATCTGGTCCTCCAATGTCAGCACTTACGCCAAAGTGACGGAGGAAGTCGCGCAACTCGGAAGGATCTATGCGCAAGGCATGGCCATGTACAACCAGGCGATGGCGATGGCGAAGCGGATCCAAAGCCTCCGGCGGATGCGCTGGAACACTGTTGAGACCGCGTTCGTAGCCGACGAGACCCGGAATCGGTACGGCGAGACAGCCAATTGGCCCATCACCATCAACGGAAGTCCCAGCTGGGCCAAAACGGCGTGGCAAACAGGAACACTGCTCCTGAACGGCAATACCGACGCTTTTTTACGCACCGAACTTCTGGGCAACAGTGGTGTGCTAGCGCAATTGGCAAGCATTGAAGAGCAAGACGGTTCCGCCTCAAAATGCCTGGCTACCATCGCCGAATATCGGACGGCTGTCAACGACAACGAAGTTGCAATCGACAATTTGCAACACGACGACGATTCAGACTCGGACGACGACAATTCAGAGATCGCCCAACTAAATCTGGTCAATGGCGCGCAGGCGGCCGGCCTGCATGAACAACGTAGCCAAGGTGCGCTCCACGCTTGCCTCGTCGAACAGAACATCATCTCTAACAGCTGGCAGCGTAATGCCGCCGCTGAATCGATGAACATCTTCGGTGCCGCGCAAACCTCCCGAAATACGGGACAGTCCGAATACGGAGGCGTGGAAAACGATTACTACAATTACGTTCCGAAATAGAGACTGAGAGTCAAAATGACCAAACGTTTTCTGATTTTTGCGTTGCTCGTTGTCGTCCTGTTGCCAATCGCCAGCTTTGCCGCGAGTCCCGGAATCAATTGGCTAGGACAGGTCACGTCAGCCGTTGACAATCTCACCACCACGAAGGGCGACATCCTGATGGATCTCGGCGTTACGGAACTGAACTTCGTGGCCCTCATGGGCCTCATCGCGATGGTGGTGCGTTGGAATCTGGGCCACATGGTCATCGGACAGCGGCCTGTCAATTTCACCATTGGCGACCTGTTTATTTTCTTCTTTCAGCTCTTCGCCTGCTGCGTGATGCTGCATTACTATTTCAACCCGCTACCAGGGACCGGGTTGAGCATTCACAACCTGTTCGCTGGGATTTCCCAGAGTATTGCAGCCGATCTCGATCAGGCCATCATGGACGACTTTCTGAGCCGTGTGCGTAACGTCATGGACTCCACGACGCGGCCCTCTGGCATGGACTTAGTCGGCATCATCATCTACTTCATCGTCATCGCGTTGATGGCGCTAATGGACTTGGCGATGTTCGCCATCGATGCATTCGGATGGGTTTGCTACGGCATCTTCTCGCTTTTTGGCCCGCTCGCGATTCCGCTCTATATGACGAAGCATTTTTCGTCAAAATTCTGGGGCTGGCTGGATGGACTGATTGTTTTTTCCTTCTACCGCGCAGTTTCAGCCGGGTTCGCCTACATATGGCTGAACGTGATGATTGGCTTTTTCGATAACACCGTCGCTGGGGATTACAGCATCGGCCATTGGCTGGCCATTCTCGCCACCTTGATCATGCTGACTGGCGCTTTTGCGTACGGGCTATTCAAGATTCCGATGATCACCAGCATGTTATTCGGCGGCGTTGGCTCAGCCGCGGCGGGGTATTCCGAAGCCATCCTGGGTACCGTTGCGGGCTACGCCGAAATGGCGCTCCTCGCTGCGTAAGGGAGATCCTTCTATGGACAAGAACATGATCAAAGGCGACGTTGTAGCGACCGAGATTTACATTTCGCACTACACCGAGCGGCGCATACTGCGCGCCGTCGTGTACTCTCTGGCCGCGATTGTACTAGTGCAGACCTTCGGTCTGTTTCACCTTGCGGACAAGCATATTGTCTATCGTTATATCCGGATCAATGAGATGGGCCAGGCGGCCCCGATCGCGTACAACGACCTCGACTATTCCCCGCGAGAAGGCGAAATTCGCACCTTTCTCACCCAATGGGCAACGGACCGATACGAGCGATTACACGATACTGTCGGCAAAACCTACCCTCGCAATTTCTTCTTTCTCAACGATCAACTCGCCAACAAGCTGATGACCGACGATGTCCGCAATCGAACCATCGCTAAGGTCATTGCCGGCCAGACGGACGAGAACGACGTCTCGGTGAACAACGTTGTTTTCACCTCGCTCGGCAAGGAAAGAATCGGCAAGCAAGTCCTGTATTCCGGAACCGCAATTATTGACATGGTCAAGGACTTTTCGACCGGCACGCCGCGCAAAGAGCACTGGCAGATGACGGTCGTCTTCTACCTGAATCCAGATGAAGTCACACGCCGCTCCATCACCTTCCCGCAGTTCGCAACCTACAACCCGCTGGGGCTGATCATCACTGATTTACACGAAGCGCGTGCGGATCAGTAACAAAGGACAGGCAAATGAGTTTTGAGTTGATTCTGCCGTTCTTTCCGCCCGAGATACAGGATCTGATCCTTGATCCCACAGTGTCAGACCTTTGTATCAACGGCGACCGAAGCGTTTTTGTTGAGCGTAACGGGGTCATGACCCAAGTCGAGGGTGTCGCTATGCACCGCGACAACCTGGACGCCGCCATTGAGCAAATTGCCCGAATTCTCGGACGTGATATCACCGAACGCGACCCACTGCAAGACCTCCGGTTACCGAACGGCTCGCGTGTGGGCGCCGTCTACACGCCTTGCAGTCCACATGGCGCTACGGTGACCATTCGCAAGTTTAACCGCTGGTTTACAACAGACGAGTTGGTTGCCGGTGGCTCAATGCCGTCGCATGTCAGAGACTTTATTGTCGACTCCGTTTTGAACCGGCGAAACGTTTTGATTAGCGGGGGAACCGGCTCTGGAAAGTCCACACTGCTCTGTGCTTTCGCCGCTCACATCCCGACTTCTGATCGCTTGATTGTCATCGAAAAGCCAATCGAGTTACAGATCTCGCATGAGAACGTAGCGCGCTGGGAAGCAATCGACGAATTGCCCGGTAGACCACCCATTTCCGTTGCGCATCTGGTCACGGCAGCACTCCGTCATCGACCAGATCGAATCATCATCGGCGAGGTGCGCGATCACTCTGCGTACGACATGCTGCAGGCGATGAATACAGGACACGGCGGGTCTATGACTACCGTACACGCCGATACGGCGACGCTCGCCCTGAACCGTCTGGCCGACCTCGCATTGTCGGCGCATTCGAATCTCGATCATAAGTTCGTGCGCGCCCAGGTGGCAGACGCGATTCACTTCGTTGTGCAGGCCAATCGACACCGAGACGGCGCACGCCGAGTGACGGAAGTCCTTCAGGTACACGGATACGATCCGGTGCTCCAGCGCTTCCAAACCGAATTGATTTACGAGTACGCACGACCTGTTGTAACACCCCTACCCACCAAAGGAGAAGCTCTTGCCCAAGTTAGCAGCGGAAGATAAAACACCGGTCGCGACCTATTGCATTCGGCTGCGCGCGGACGTATATGCACAGCTCGTCGGTTACGGCACGTACCTGAACGAGCACAACCCTTCGACAGTCGGCCACGTGATCACAGAAGCATTTAATGCCGCCCTAAAAGGCGACACCGAATGGAAGACCTTCTGGGATCAAAACGGACAAAAATATCAGACCGCGACAGCGACTGATATGCCCGCCAAGCGCGGGCGGAAAGCAAAGACCGACCGGAAGGCCGCCTAATAAGAAAACGGCTTCTTGCCTCGAAAGGAGGTGAAAAACGAATGCCAGAAAATCGATATGACAACACGAGCAGTTCCGAAGGAAACGCAACGGAGCAAGCGTCCCGTGTTGCCACTCAGCAGCAACGTGGCAACGACCAGCAACAGCAAGCGCAAGCGGCTCAGCGGGCCGCCGCGCCGGATGTAGCGGTGCAATTGCAGCAAACACAACCGGAACGGGAGGTCCGCCAGCAGCAGAAAGCTGGTCAAGGGATGAGCATCTGGTAGCGGATTGGGAAGTGCCGCTTTAGGCACTTCCCACTTGTACAGCAGTTTGTGGCAAGCGTAATTCAAGAGCGTTGCATTTTGTAATTCAGCAGTACTAGGAGCGGCAATCCAAGACAGAATAGCGATGCACAGAACAAGACAAGTGAGTGGGTTTCAGAAGCACTCCGGTGTTTTCGCCCGAGGTGTTTCGGACTCGGGTGGGTCTGTCGGCTACGCCGACATCGTTATTCATGACAGTCCACCCCTTACAGGGTGTCCTGGAAGTACGGAATGTGATTTCAATGACTTGGCGAGAAGCGGTATACCGGGGTACACCGCTGCAAATGGATCGATTTGGGCTAGTTACCGGGCAGATGATGAGAACGCCTAAAGGCCGATCCTATCCATGTCACGTTCAGGCTCGGGTGACCGAATCTGAAAGCGGAGCGATCAGACGTCGGGCCAGGAGCGAAGGTCTAAGCGTGAATTCTTGGACGAGGGTAACCCTGCTGAAGGCTCTAGAAGTTGATCCCGTCACGCGCACGATGATTGCCGAGTTTCTTGCGATGCGCCGCATCGTGCTCACCCTTTATACGGAGTTACGGACCGGAGGTAAGGAACTCTCTGCCGCCGCTATTGACCGCCTAGTTGCTGATACTGATCTCCGCAAGTACGCTCTAGCAGATCGCCGGATTCGCGATACTCTCGGCCTGCCGATTGAGGAAGATCCGGCTAAAGTCGAACACGCGAAAACCTTAAAGGAGAACAAGAAATGACCACAGCCTCTGCAGCACCAGCATGGCCTCGACGTCCACCGATGTGGTCCAGTTTGGCCCTGCTGGCTTCCTTCGTTCTGGCCCTGTTGTACTGCCGGGTAGAGCTCGCTTTCATGCCGGGCAACCAAGGCAAGCTGCTGCCGACCTACATCAATAGCGCGGCTTGGCGCTATGTTCCTCCCATCCCATCGCTGCACAGGCGGGTAGGTCCACCCACGCACAAATTTGTCTTACCGGACGGCTCTAGTGTCCAGCTCCCAGCCACGATCCTCTACAACGATTTGCGGCGCGTGGTGTACGGCGGGAGCTCCGTGTTTGGGATCTTTCAACATGCATTCATTTGCTCAGGGTTGACTCTCGTGATTCTCCTCACGTGCGGTATGTACTTCGACAGAAAGTACGAAGAAGAGACGCGAAATGGGCGCCGTATTCGTGGCCCCCGGGTTGTCAGCCGGTGGCGGTTCAACGCCGAAACGCGCGCTTTCCCGCTGTCGATCCGATGGCGGAACCAGTCAGGCCAGTGGAGGCCGGCGTTGATCCCGACCCCGGACGGACTTAGCTTCCCGCTCACAAATTCGCCTTCGCTGCCCGAACGCCTGAAGGGGAAGAAAGGTTTGGACCTCGTCCTGAGGCGCTCGAAGGAAGCTCAACACATCCAGGTGTCGGGCGATACCGGCGCGGGTAAGTCCACGCTCATTCGTAACATTCTCTACCAAGTGGAAAAACGGGGCGAAACCGCCATTGTGTTCGATCCCGAGCGCGAATATCTGAAGGAGTTCTATGACGAAAGCCGAGGCGACTTGGTTCTTAACCCCAAAGACGACCGATGCCCTTATTGGGCGATTGGGGATGAGGCTGATGATGAGCCGCAAGCGACTCCGATAGCGAATGGTCTGTTCCCGGAAGAGCCCACACAGCAAAAGTTCTTCCTCAATCACACGCGCGCAATCTTCGCTTACCTGCTCGCTTACTACAAGCCAACCGTGAACGAACTGGGCCACTGGATGGCCCATCCGGAGGAGATCGATAAGCGGGTAGCTGGCACGGAGCACGCCCACACCATGACTGAGAATGCCGCACCTCAGCGCGCTGGTATCCTCGGCACACTGAATGAGGCCGGCAAACCGCTCCGGATGATGCCGACTCACCCCGAAGGCAGGAAACTCTTTACCGTTCGCGAATGGTCGAAGAAGCGGCGCGGCTGGATCTTTGTCACGTCCACGGCGGAAACCATTGATGCCGTTCGGCCCCTCCAAGGATTGTGGCTCGACATGCTGATTCTTAAACTGCAGGGCGAAGCCGATGAAGACGCGAATCGATGCTGGCTAGTATTGGATGAAGTTCAGGAATTGCAGCGGCTGCCCCAGCTTCCGAAGGCATTAACTCGCCAAAGGAAATCGGGCAACCCGATTGTTATTGGGTTTCAAGGCATGTCTCAGATCGATGCCAATTACGGCAAACAAGCGGAGACAATGCTCAGTCAGCCCTTTTACAACTTCATTCTCCGTACCCAGGAGTCCCGCGCCTCAGAGCACCTCTCCAAACGAATTGGCCAAGTTCAGATTGAGCGCGTCAAGGAAACCAGACCAGCGCATCTACTACTCGGCAAAGGCCATAGAAGCTACAGCACGGAACGAGTGATCGAACCGCTCATCATGCCTTCCGAGATCCAAGAACTCGATGACCTGACGGGCTACTTCGTTGCTGCAGGAAAGGTCGTACCGATCGCGTTTGAGGTGCGTGAAAAGCGGCGGCGCGCGCCTGGGCTGGTCGAACGAATGATCCCCAACGTGCAGACGCGGCCGTTAAACCCCGAACCGGGTCCGGGCGCTTCGACCGCGCTCCCAGCTACTCGGCCCGCACCAGCGGGACCGCAGCCCACAAACGTACAAACCGGCCGGGATCGCACCGAAGACACAGAGGACGATGCTCACGCAGTGGCCGGAACCGCATCCCGCTACGACTGATAGTCGGTGTACCGCTCGAAACGCCGTCTACGTAGAAAGTTGCCTCCATGGTCGATCCATCAAAACCCCTTGTACCCGCCAAGGTCAAGGATTATTACAAGAGCGAATACTCTGCCGCATCCAACTCCTATTTCTCCCAATCCGGAACGCTCCAAGGCGAATGGCACGGTCAGCTCGCGGGCGACTTCGGCCTGACTGGGCCAGTCGAAGCGCAGGCATTCGACCGCCTGGCTGACGGCGAGGACCCCAGGTCCGGGAACCAACTCATTCGTCATCGAGACACCCATCTCACGCGAGAAGGAAAGGAAGTCGCGCATCGCGCTGCTTGGGACCTCACGTTCAATGCTCCGAAAACCGTTTCTCTTACCGCCCTTGTCGGAGAAGACGAGCGAGTCCGCAACGCCCATCGCGAGGCAGTCAGCAAAACTCTCGATTACCTGGAGCGGTACACACAGGCTCGTACCGGAGGCAACGCACCGCCGCAGACTACCGGACGCTGGGCGACAGCAACGTTCGAACACGACACCGCACGCCCAGTAGACGGTTACCCGTCCCCGCACCTCCATACCCACGCACTCGTCTTCAACATGACGACCGACACTGAAGGGAACCACCGCTCTCTTCAGCCATACGAGTTTTTCCGCGCCCAGGCGATGGCGACCGCGATCTACCAATCCGAGTTGGGGAACAACCTACGTGCCCTCGGATATGAAGTAACGCGAGGCACAAATCACGCTCCGGACATCGCGGGTTACACGCCCGAATATCTGGCGGCAGAAAGCCTCCGGCATGTCCGACTTAAACAGCGTTTAGAGGAGCTCGGGATCGGAGGGCGACGAGCCGAGGACATCGTTAACCACCAGAACCGGGAAGAAAAGCTCGCCATAAGTGCCGACGAGCTCCGGAAGCTCCACAAGGCAAATGCCGAACTTTGGGGAAACCAACCAGCGCAAGTCGCGGAGCGAGCCTCAACCAGGATCGCCCCGCCGCAGCTTGCAGACGAACGACGCCTGCAAATGACAGGCGAAGCCGTCCGTTCCGCCGTCCGGAAGTTGAATGAACGTACTGCCGTTATTGAGGAGCATCGCATCATCACCCAGGCACTTCGATACGGCCAAGGACATATTCTCCTGAATGATATCGAGCAAGAATTGGGACGCCAACGCACCTCGCGGGAACTGATCAGCGTCGACCATGTTAGGCCCCATGCGCCTGGCCATCGATACACGACGCCCGCGATGATTCGAATGGAACGCAATGTTCTTTCGCGAGTTTTGGAAGGTCAGAACAGCGTCACTCCTATCGCCGAGGACCCGGACCTCGGACCCTACAAGATTCTAAAAGGCAACGAACGGCGCCAGGCTGTTCTGAAAGGGATTCTCACCACTCGGGACCAGATTGTTGGGCTGCAGGGCGGCGCCGGAACCGGAAAAACGACAGCTCTTGAAATCGTGAAAGAGATCGCAGAAGAACACGGCTTTGAAGTCCGCGGACTAGCGCCCACGTCCCGCGCCCGAAATGAGTTGGCGGCCCGAGGCATTCAGTCCGCAACCCTCCAAAAGCACCTTCTAACGATCCGTGCCAATGGCGAGCAAGCTCTGGCTCCGCGCTTGTATTTCGTGGACGAGTCGAGCCTATCATCGACAAACCAGATGCATCAGTTCCTAGAGAATATCCGGCCCAATGACAGGGTCATTCTTGTGGGTGATGTACGGCAACACCAATCCGTCGAAGCCGGCCGCATTTTCGGCGAGCTGCAGGACGCGGGAATGAAGACCGCCCAGCTCAATAAAGTTGTTCGGCAAAAAGATGCTGATTTGCAGCGATCCGTCATCCTGATGGCGAATGGAAGAGTTGCTGAAGCCGTAGCGGAACTGCGCAAACAAGGCCGCGTCCACCAGACCGCTAAACGGCAAGACCGCTTTACTGCCATAGCCAACACGTACCTCGAATGCCCTGAAAACACCCTCGTGGTATCTCCCGACAACCTGAGCCGCCAAGAAATCAATAGTGCGATCCGCGAGCAGCGCAAACGTCTCGGGGAACTCAAACACGAGCGAGCCGTGCCGGTCCTCGTTCGCAAAGACCTCGACGGGGAAGATCGAAAGAGGGCCGATTCATACCGTGTCAGCGACGCCATCCGCTTCCACGCCAGCATCCCCTCGCTCAAAATCAGAGCCGGAGATCTGGCCACCGTTCTTGATGCACAGCCCGAGGAAAACGCCATCTCGGTTCAGATCCGGCATCGAGATGGGCAACTCCGTAATCTGACGTTCAATCCTCAGCTGCGGACAGCCCTCAGTGTGTACGAACCCCAGGAGCGCTCTTTCGCGCCAGGCGACAAGATCCAGTTCACTACTCCGTGGTCACTGAAAGGGATTGCTTCTCGTGACACGGCGGTCATCGAGCACCTGGAATCCGACGGAAATATCGCAGTCCGACTCGACAATAACAGACGCGTCACTTGGAACCTCAAGGAATTCAATCATCTTGACTACGCTTACGCCATGACGAGCCACTCTTCCCAGGGCATGACTGTCGATCGCGTCCTCATTCATGTCGATACTGGTGATTCCCGTATTCGGGGGCTGGTGGACAAGACCCTCTCATACGTCGCGACCTCTCGTGCCCGCCACGACGCGCAGATTTTCACTGACAACTCCGAACAGCTCTCGCGCGCGTTGACGCTTGACAATGTAAAAGACACGGCCCTAAGCACAGCACAGATTCAACAGTATCGAGTTCCAGCCGAAACAAAGACCGCCGCCCAGTACGCGTTTGGTCAAAATATTGGAACGCACTGAAAAGGAAGTGCCAGCATGATGGTGCGTTTCCATGAAAAATGCCCAAGTCGCCCGCCTGTTGGCCTATATCAGCGGCATGGTAAACCGCCAACTTCTGTTGCAGAATGAATACCTGATTGCAGAAAACAAGATTCTACGCTCGCACTTGCCGGCACGAGCGCCCTTGACCGACTCACAGCGAGCAACTCTGGCGGAAATCGGCAAGCGAGTTGGGCGTCAGGGCCTCGAACCGGTAGCCGGTGCTGCCAAACCGGACACCATCCTGGGTTGGTATCGAAAGCTGATCGCCCGCAAGTTCGACGGCTCCAAACACCGGACATACCCGGGGCGACCGCCGGTCGGACGCGAAATCACCGAACTGGTCCTCCGCATGGCTCGCGAGAATAGCGGCTGGGGATACGATCGCATCGCCGGAGCCTTGCAAAATCGTAGTCCGAACCTTAACGCGCGTTTGCCGAACGCTGGGTACGCTCCATCAAAAATGAGTGTCTAGCGAAGCTGATTCTCTTTGGTGAAGCGTCCTTGCGCC
>JBJMGK010000006.1:0-11710 GCA_045807925.1 Bryobacteraceae bacterium
CCTCACCAGGGGCGGTTTCAATCACCACTCGGGTTTCGGGTGAGAGGGCAATCTGCAACTTGCGTACGAAGCGCTGAACACTTTGATAACTGGCGCTGAAACCCTGGTTATCGACCAAGTCCTGCCAGATCGCCATGGCATTGCGGCCCTGCAAGAGTCCCGACTCGATGGCTTCGCGGTAGGTAGCAGAAATGCTGGCCGAAGATTGGGTAAGCGGCTTCTGTTCGAGGACCGTTACCGGCGCCAATTCCGCGCCAAAGTCGGTAATCACCTCGTTGGCCGGTTTTGCAGGATCGAGTTTTCCCCACCCGCCCGGCGGTCGCACCGGAATGCCCATGGCGCGTAGATAGCCGGCCACCGTCTCCCGGCGAATGTGAACGGCTGCTTCAATGCGCCGCAGCGACCATCCCAACCGCCCCAGCGCGATTACTTGCTGCTTCTTGTCGTCACTCAAAACTCAAAACATTGCTCACGTTGGCGCAGGGTAATTCCCGCGTCAGGATCAATGTCCTGGATCAGACCTTCGTTGGCCGCTTTTCAAGTGATAACCATTGGCCGCATTTGAGTGATTACCGAGGTCCCAAGCAAGGGCTTCACGTATTCTACAAACCGCTCAGAAACAGTCAAGGCTTATGTTCTAGCAAGAGCAGACGGCATGTGTGAAGCTTGCAAGCAGCCGGCGCCCTTCGATCGCCCAGACGGGAAACCGTATTTGGAGCCTCACCATACCAGACGTGTGTCAGACGGCGGGCCGGATCATCCTTCCAGCGTTGCCGCCGTTTGCCCCAACTGCCATCGGCGCATACACCACGGGCGTGACGGTAAGCAATACAACGTCGCCTTGCAGGAACGATTATCGGAGATCGAGCAGCCACCTCCTGTCGCAACGATCAACCGCGAATAGCAACTTGCCGGCTCTCTTGAAGTTCATTCCTGGACTCGGAGTTGCCGAGCTAATTACCGGACCCTCTGTACCCGTTTGCTTGTTCAGATCGCTTCTTGCGCTTCCGTAACCTGCGAAGCAACTGTTCCTTTAGCCGCGCAACGTCTAAGCCTGCGTGAACAATGCCGTGCTCGTAGCGATCGTAACCTGCATCATCGCTGAAAGAAAGCCAGTTGTAGCTGCTGGAAACAATGAATTCGTCGTCACAGATCAGGATTTTCTCGTGTGTCCCGAGGTCCGGGATTCGATACAGGCAACCACTACTAGTGCTGAGTTCGTCTAGGACGTCCAAAGCTGATTGATCTGAGGCGTCGCTGTGCTGAGAGCTTTTGGGCATGCCATGTCCGATCCAGATCTCGCACTGTCGACCTAGAGCTCGTTCGATACTGGGTAGCCATTTCCGGAGTACCCGCATCTTGATCCACGGTGAGATGATCAGGATCGTCTCTTGCGCGTTATCAAGAGCTTTCGCAAACCAAGTTTGATGCTCCCTCGTTCCGATATGGATGATCGTCGGAGCTTGGGCCAGTTGTTCCCTGAGCGAATTAAGTTCCGCCTCAAGGTGATATTTCTGCTGTTGGAGCGCCCGGAACTGTGAAGGATTGTCAGCAGCTACCTTGACATTGCTCTCCTCCTGCTCGGTCTTGTCCAGCAGCTGCTGATGACGAGCGATATCGACAGAGTAGGCAGTGCGTTGCAGCTGTTCCTTGAAATCGATGCACCATAGCGCGAAGGAATCAATGAGATCGGCGCAGTACGACTGTGGAACCACATCGGAAAGAATCGACGTCTCAAGAGACGCAGACAAGTCGTGAAGCGGTCTATTATCGTCGACGGGATTGAACAGTAGAATGCGTCCCGATCTCGGAATGTCGGCTGTGTACGATGCGAGGAGAAGTCGAGTCCAGCGAAGCACACCAGTCTCTGAAATCCTGGCTCGCGATATGTCACTTCCTGGTATCAAATCGAGGAAGAGACCAACCCCAGCAGAAGCAGGATCCTGCCAAGGGTCCTGCAAAGGGGATAGCGGTCGTACGTTGCGAGAGCCGAATGACTCGACGGGATCGACTAAATCAACGGGTAAGCCGGGTAATGGCATCCCGAACATCGCGTCTCGAAACGCGGATGACTCTCTCGTTTCTAGTTGAGATTTGGCGTTTGTGGTTAGAGCAGCTGCGGTGTTAGCATTTGGGGCGATTACGTCGCCATTGTCAGTGATCAGCGGAATAATCCTTCGATCGCTACCGGACAGTTCGCGAATCAGTTGTTCGAAATAGCGTGGTCCAATACCCAGGAATGCCTGGAGTTCATCCTTGGTAGCGATGCCTGCAACGAGTAACGATAGAAGGGCATGCTCAAAGACGTTCATTCGGATTGATGTCGGGACCGCTATCGACAGGGTATGGTCGTAAATGGGCCAAGCGATCTCGTGAACAGAGTCTAAAGAGTAGCCGTCAATCCGGTCATCCAATCCATAGTGGGTTTGCTTCAGGTTTGGGTTGGCCATTACGGACATTGGAATATTTCCTTTCGCGCACTCCCGTCCTTGATGAGTTGATCTACGACTCTATTCAGGAGGTGGACAGGATTAGGGCCTCCAAGCGGGCTGCGCGGTTCACACCCGAGGGTGTCGATCATTCCAACCACAATCAGCAATTCACGAGCACGGGAGAGCGCAACGTTCAGGCGGCGCACGTCGTAGAAAAATGCCTTCCGCTTTGCGTCTGTTTCAACAAGCGAGACGAGAATCGCGTCTTTTTGGCGGCCTTGAAAGGAGTCCACGGTGCCAACTTCGAGATTTAGCCGGCTGTTCCTGAAGGACGGAATCTTGTCGATTGCTCGGCGGATGGCATCAACCTGTGCGCGGTACATCGAGATAATGCCCACTTCGTATGCTTTCAATTGTTCCGGAAGGCCATCGTTTAGACGCGCAAGGCAGTGGACGATAGCTGAACATTCGGCTTGATTCTCAGGGCTAACAGAATTCTCCCGCTTCTTGATGGCCCGGTTCGTCTCACCCTGGCACCTCACCCAGTGCACGGGAGCATGAAAGTCAGCAAAGGGGTGTTTGCGTTCGAGTGCAGCACCGGCCGGACTGAGCAGAGTATCGCAGTATGAGAGTTCCTTGACCATTCGACAAATAGCGGGAACCATTCGGTACTGGAGGGCCAGCCCGGTCTTTCGCGACGGGTGGGATCCGTTATACATACGCTCGAACAGACTCGTTTCTGCAGCATCCTTATCGCTGGTCTGCAGATCCACTTCTTCGAGGAGTTCTCGGTCGAGAAGCGGCGGCAGTTGACGATGATCTCCGACGAGCACGATCGCCCTACCGCGGACCATCGGGACCAGGAGGTCGAGCGGATCTGCCTTCCCCGCTTCGTCGATGATGACCCAATCGAAATCACACTGGAATTCCTTTGCTGCTGCAATCCCGGCACAAGTGGCGGCGATTACGTCCGCATCCGCTACGATTGCCTCTTCGACGTCTACCCGTTCTGAGGTGAGGCGATCGTAATATTCCGAAAGTCGACGCTCCACATTCGCGAGGCGATCTCGCCGAGCTCTGATCAGCTCCCAGTGTTTCTCAATCGCGGCGCGAATGTCATCGAGCGATGAGATTTCGCTGGGCAGGTGTTCATGCATTCCAGTTGGAATAATGCTTTGAAACCGTTCTGGAAAGTTTTGAGCGGACACCCGCAGATGATGTTCTCGTACGGCCCGGGCTGCGGACTCCGACCAAGCAGTTGCCTTTTCGGCGTTGCCTACGTTGAGGAGAGCGGTGTCTCTTTGCTGCCTCAATTTCACAAGCGACACGCGGTGAAGTAGGTCGGCAGCGCCTTTGAAACTTCCATACTCTCTCAACAGCAAGTCGGCGCAAAGTACGTCTTTCTCCATTCGAGCTAGGTCCTCCTTCTGAGAAGAAGTAAGCTTGCCGTAGACTTCCAGGGATTCAGTGGAAACCCAAAAGCCTGTCTCAGGTTCGCCCTTCAACCGGGGCTCGGGAACGTAAACTAGACCTAGCCTGTGGGCTACGTCTCTGTGCCGCTCGTCCACTGTGTTCAGCTGGCGACGGATATCGATGGCTTGTTGACAAAGTTCGGATTTCCTACGTAACTCCTCAGGAACATCTATTCTGTTCCGCTCACGTTGCAGGGGTTCAACGTCCCCTTTCTGGGTGAGAAAGTTCTTCCTAATCCAGTTCACTATTCCAACGCTGTGCGCTCTGTCTATATCAATTTGGGCGTTTCGTATCTCGATTGCGCTGATTTGCTTGTCTAGATTGCCGGCCTTGACGATCTTGTCCTCGACATGTCTGAGGACGCGAGCGAGGTCATCAAATTTGCCGGCGACACGTTCGCTGTCTGTCAGAAGCTCCCTCATCTGCTCAATGAACCTTCGCTGCTCGCTCGCCCATCGCAACGGTTGCTCCCGACCCACGAAATGCGAAATATCAAGTCCGGCTTTGCTGACGGCGAGCGCCAATCGATCTAGTCGGGCCTCTTCGTCGAGTGCTATGCCAGTCTTTGCGCGTAAATCGGTGAGTTCTTGGTCGACAAACGACAACTGATTGCGCCAGGTATTAAGGTTTACCCGACTCGATCGAACAAACTCCTCAGCTTCCACTAGCGCCTCTTGGGCAGCGCGAAAGGAAGCTAGACCCTGTATGACGTCCTTGATCTCGTCCGGTTCCGGTATTTGGGGCAGGAGGTTAAACCAGTTCTGCTCTTCTTCCCACCTTGTTTTACTGCGGCCAAGAGCGCGGGCGCGATAACGAGAAGACGAAGCGCCCAACATCAACTCTGGGTTCAGCTGAACCGATTCAGGCCTTCCGACTCGAACAACAAATAGATCTTCCGAATCTTTCAGGCGTTCGAGCGCGTTATCGACGGCCATATTTGACTGCGATGTGATGAGTATGCGACCGCAAGTAGCCGCAACTTGCGCGGTGATTTCAGCGATAACCGCAGTCTTGCCGGTTCCCGGGGGGCCGAGTATGGTCGTGATCGTGCCTGGAACCAAAGCCTTAGATATGGCCTCGGTTTGTTCCGTGTTGTATACCCCAAGGAGCTTAGGGACGAAGGTTGCTAAAGCCGTTTCTGCCTTAGAGCCGTCTGGCAGATCGTAGTAAAGCGAGGGCTGGGCAGTGGCGCGGCTTCTCAGTTGTTTGAGCGCATTTGCTCTCCGGCTCTGGAGAGATAGAGCACTGCTCCAATCTGGGCAGATTGCGCCAGTCGCGGGAATCTCGGATAGTGGAAGTTCGCCCCCGAGTGCGGCGACAGACAACCAGTCACTTCGTGTCAGGTCGGGTTGTATATCTAGAGCCGAAGCTGGTACTGTCGATTCACCGTGTCTCTGCCTAAACCGAATCCGGCCTCGCGAGGCCGCAACAATTTGATCGACGCACTTAGGAACATAGAGTTCTATCGTTCCTCTTGCTCCATGGCGGCGTTCAAGAAAATCCCACCCCGGATGTTTTCGGAGCTTCTCAACTTTTTGGAATTCGGCTTGGGCAAATGCCTCCCAATAGTCCCAGAACTGTTCTGATTTTGTCGTACGTATGGCACTCTTGTCTTCAATGACGTTCAAAAACGCGGTGAGTGCTTCCTGATCCAAAGACGGATCGGGGGACCAGCGAATGGGAAGTTGACTCCCTTTAGCCTTTGTGTCCTCCATCGCTCAAGATCTGCACTCTGCACTACGACTGCGGTAAGTGCAGCGTCCATCTGGCTTTCACGTGTCAGGACTACGTAAATACGGGGAGTTGAGACAGAAACCGTTAGTTTTGTTTTATCCCAACGTACGGAGGACTCGGATACATCCTGATTCAGAAAGCGGCACAGGAAGGCAGCTTCTTCCTCGGCGGGATCGAAAAGCTCTTGAAGCGCTCTGGCAGCACGCGAGCCAGATCTGATCCGAATGGGGATTTTATACGTCATTCCAGGTTATGAGAGCGAACGTGATTCGTGGCAGCGCACTGAAGGGTATTGAACAGGCGAACAGTCCGGACCTTTTGCGCCACGTTCAGTCCGTGACTCCGGCCTTGATTGTGTGTCGTCCGGTCGCGGTTTTCAATAAGAGAAGACCGATTGCAGTACTGAGTATCCAGTCCTGATGTAGCTTTCGACGTTTTGATACTTGCGTGTATTTGTCACGACGGGTTCTTGGTCGCAAGTATCCTTGTGTCGACAGTTCGGTTGATTCGAGCATGATTGTTGCAGCCCTCAGACATGGTTGTCGCGTGCTACCTGGTTAGAACGGGCCAGCAAGACAATCGGGTTTAGGGAGCTTTAATAAGGTGACACCGATCTTAGGTGCGGCTTGTCCATGAGCCCTTTTGATATGCAGAATGCAGCCGACTTCGAACTGAGAGTATCCAGTCGATGCGCGTTGCGCTCACTGGGTACTTCGAGAGTGTCTGATTTATCAGTTGATTTCGGTTGCCAAACTCATCAGGACGTGTGGCCAGCTTATCCAACAGATTGGGACATCATGTTGTGCGAGATTGAAGCAGGTACGGTACTTGCCGCGATCGCCGATCTGCCTCTCGCGTCCTTGTCGTCGATTGGCGGCACTGACAAGCGTCTCAACAGGCACCTCCGTGGCACGGCATTGCCAACCGCAGCCTCTTAAAACGTGCTTTGTCCTCGACTTTTGATTAGTGACGGTCTCCGAGTTGAGCTTCCAACTGCGGTGGCTTGCGGTGGTGAGTCCCTTGCGCTCATAGGCGTATCCCAATTTCAAAAGAGTAGCTTCGGAAAAGGCCCTTCCGAGAAACTCGATTCCGACTGGTAGGCCATCTGGCGTGAAGCCAGCGGGCACGGTCAAAGCGGGGAAGCCTAGTGTAGGGGCGAGCCGCCGATTATTGCCCAGACCCTGTAGATCAACGTTTGGATTGGTCAGTGCGTCTGGCGCAACCAACGCAGGCGGCATGTCGAAAGTCGCATAGACAAGTGCATCCACCCGGTGATCCGCCATGAGAGAAAGTACAAGCTGTCGTGTCTCCTCATTCCGTTGCAGCAACTCCAAGTACCCTAATGCCTTTGTCGATCTGCCATGACTCGCCTTCAGTGTTCGTGCACGAGCAGGCACCACCTTGCCAGAATTCATGATTTCCGAAAGCGACTTCACTGGTGCATTCGCGTGTTGAGCCAAGTACGTGTCCGTCGCTTCTTCAGTTTCGAATACGTTCGTTTCGTAAGCCTTGCTCGCACGCTCTTTAAGCTCAGGAATGGTGAAGGGATCAACAAGCTCCGCGCCGAGCAACTGCAGGCTGCGGATTGCCTGGTCCGTGACGACGCGACCCCGCTTGTAGTCTTCTGAACTCGAGTAAGCAGTCAAGCGGTCATTGGGGTCATATCCTGCGATCACATCAAGCAAGAGCGCCGCGTCTTCCACCCGTTTTTGTGATCGGCCCCAGCGTGTCGGTCGTGGGCCTTGACGGGAGAATGCCGAATCGGCTTACGAGTGGCACGGTCGGCCTCAGTCCTACCAAGCTATTCACGGCAGCGGGCCCGCGCACGGACCCGCCGGTATCTTCTCCGATGCCGACTATAGCGAAATTCGCCGCAACGCCAGAGCCAGTTCCACCGGATGATCCGCTTGCATATCGGCGAGGCTCGTAGGCGTTGCGGACGACTCCAAATCCCGAACCGAGATAACCGGATGCGAACTCACCCATAGTCGTTTTGCCTAGGATTAGGGCACCAGCACTCTTCAACCTCGTGACAACGGTTGCGTCTCTATGAGGGACGAAGTTCTTGAACAAGATCGACCCGTAAGTGGTCGGCATGTCGCTCGTTTCAACCTGATCTTTGACGAGAACGGGGACGCAATGTAGAGGACCCGTCAGGCCGGATGTCCCAAACTTCGCGTCCAATCCGTCGGCCTCGGCGAGAGCGGCTGGATTAGTAGTCTGGACGGCGTTTAAAGCAGGCCCGGATTTATCGTAGGCCTGAATTCGATCCAGGTAAAACTGTGCGACCGCATGGCACGTGATCTGGCGTGATTGGAACGCCTGCTGCAGCTCACCGATACTGGCTTCGAAAGGCTGAAAGCTCGTTGCCTTTGCAGGGCCCGACTGCGCCAAACTCGGTGACGCAATCCAAAGCAAGACCGCTATGGAGGATTCGAAGGCGAGGAATGGAGGACGACGCAATTATTTTCTCCTCGAGTCGAAACATCATAGCGCTGTTGTGCTCCCACCGCAGCAGAACTCGTTGGCGGCCTACCTCTCTCGCCTTACCTCCTTCGGCGCTTTATCCTCCCGAAGCCCGACGAACCGTGTATGCCGAAGGTGATTCTCTGGTGTCCATTCCAGAAATTCGAACTGCCCGACTAGCTCCGGTCTTAGCCACTGGCACTTGTTCATCTTGGCCAGAGTTAGCCCCGCTCCCCAGCGTCCGGCACGTGGCTCGGGCAGATTCGCGAACGGGCATTTATCCGTCCGAAGCTTTTCAAAGCGCTTCATCAGGTTCGCCCGGAGTGTAGGAGTGAACCCGTTCCGTGTCCGCGCTACGTACATGAGTCTGTCGCCTTCGTAGTACCCGAAGACCAAAGCATCGAAGGTCGTACCTCCGAACGTATACCCGCCTATCACGAACTCTTGGCCCTTGTTGATCCGCATCTTGCGCCAGGAGCCGGAACGCAAGCCCACCTCGTACAGGCTGTCTCGACGCTTCGCTACCAATCCCTCCAAACCGGAAGCCTTTACCGACCTGATCAAGTCATTCAGGGTGGCATTCAACACACCGGGATATCGAACCGGTTCAGCCAACTTCGGCAGAAACTTTGCCTGCAATAGCTCCTGCCGAGCCTCGAGGGGCAGCTTTGTTACATCCCGCCCAGCCAGGATCATGACATCGAAGATGAAGTACGCCAGCGGGAGACCGGATGACCCGTGGTTCTGAAGCGTATTGAACGAGGGCTTGCCGGATTCATCGAACGCTACGATCTCTCCGTCTACTACCGTTTCGTTAGGGAGAGCAGAGAGCGCTTTCGCGATTGCCGGATACCGTGCGCTGAAGTCGTTATCGTTTCGTGAACGCAGGTACAGCTTGCCAGCTGTCTTATAAGCAATTCCCCGATAACCATCGTGCTTCAACTCGTATATCCATTCATTGCCTTCTGGCAACTTGTCGGCTTTCAAAAGCAGCATCGGCTCGAGAAACCGGGCTTTCACCTTTCAGGCACAACCTCATTGTGCTTCAAAGCACGGGACTTCCAGCCTGCTCGGTGCTCTTTAGCATCCCGGTCAAAGAGATCGCGTGCCCCAGGCTTAGCGTCAGCGGCCCGAACGGGGAGGAAACCTATGTGGCAGCTGCCTCTTAGAGTGCGAAACGCTGCGGAACCGCGCCGCCGCCCACCGATAACGGGGCCAGGAACCGCAACAATCGACGGAACCTGATTGCCGGTAAGCCGTGGACGTATCTCAAGGGCGTGTCCCGACCCATGATGAGGGGTTATTCGCCGGGAACAACGGATACGGCGCGGAGGTGGTTGTGTCTCCCGGCGATGGGCTATGAGATTTTGGGTGTCCATCTGGAGGGCACCGAGGTCTTTGACTGCTCGACGGCCAAACGGATGACGTGCGTGCTGTTAAAGTATCGAGTCCGCGTCTCGACCGAGAGCCAAGACCGGGGTTATATCCACAATCAGCAATTGCGTTGCAAGACCCGGCAGAGAACTGCGGATTAGTGATACGTGCTTGGAATCTGAGATCGATTGGCACGTGTGATCGCGATTATGGGGCAGATTCTTCCCGGGGTTTCTGGGGCACTAAGTTGACCATCTCTCCGAAGTACTGCTGCATCGCTGACCAAGATCTTCCCAAGGTCAGGCCACCATCTACCACCAGGGCATGGCCGTTGACGAAACTTGCGTCATCGCTGGCCAGCCACAACACCGCTTTCGCGATGTCGAGCGCCTCGCCGGAACGGTGAAGCGGCTGGATATCTGCAAACGAATGCTTGAGCGTGGCCGCGAGCTCATCCGCACCGTGTGCAGGCAGGCCAAAGGCCGTTCCGAAGATGGGAGTGGGTATTGGACCAGGGCAAACACAGTTCACCCGAATCCCTAGCTCACCTAATTCGGTCGCCACGCTGCGCGTCAGTTGAATCACGGCGGCCTTGCAGGCCGAGTAGACATGGGGCGCATAGCCCGTAAAGAATCCTGCAACGCTGGCATTGTTGATTACGGTCCCAAACTTTTGTGGCCTCATGACGCGAGTGGCGTGTTTGGTGCCCAAGACCACGGAGCGAAACAAAACTGAAATCGTTTCATCCAAGTCGGCAGCTGGCGTTTGTTCAATCGGACCTAGAACGCCGGCGGAACCGGCATTGTTGACAAAGCAATCCAAGCGGCCAAATTGAGACATCGCCAAGTCGGCAGCTTGGGCTAAGTCGTTCTCGCGGGTCACATCAATGGTCAGTGGCACGGCAGCCGGGCCAAGCTCCGCGGCCAAATCAGCGCACAGCTTTTGGCGTCGGCCTCCGAGAATGACGCGTGCCCCCTCTGCGATGAAAACCCGAGCGGTTTCCGCCCCGATACCGCTCGTAGCACCTGTGATTACAGCTACCTTGCCGTCCAGTTTGCCCATACATTCCTCTCCTTGAATACTGTCCCAAGACGAAACCTTCAGGAGTATAACTTAGCTGATGAAAAGCACCCGATGCCGCCGACAGAACGGCTACACAGCGCTAATCGCATTCAGAAATGACGGGCGGGATCTTCGATCTTTGACAAGTATGCATGCGAATCAACGATCCCGGCGGTGCCGCCGGGCTGAAAGAGCAGTCGATTTCGGTAGCGGGCGCACCGAGCCGAGCCGACCACAACACAGGCGATAGGCGTCCGCGGCGACCTCTAGACACAGAGATTGGCCGGCCAACAAGAGACACCCGAGGCGAGGTCGACAAGGCCGCTACTAACACTTCACACCCCGGCTCAGATTCATATTGCTGGACCAAGACAATCGAACGGTAGCCAGAGACGGTGAAGTCCCGCAAAATTGGGCAAGTTATAGAATTTGGGCTTCGCCATGGGCAAGATTGGACAGTGGAGAGCTGCTTTGACGGCTGGTTGCAAAAGAATGGTCCGATCTGCGTGTGAGAATATGCTGAGCGATTTGAAGCCTGTGCGATAGAATCAGCCCGGAAATTGGCACAATTTCGTTAGACCATGGATCAGCATCCGAGCCGAATGGAGAAAAGAACAACTGAAGGTCTGGTCAGAGGCATCGGTCGCTGGGATCTTGTAGCACTGATGATCAACAGTATGCTCGGAGCCAGCATCTTCGGGCTGCCAGGAACGGTGTATGCACAGCTCGGCAGTTTCAGTGTGATTGCTTTTTTGGCGTGCGCTCTCGTCAGTGTTCTTATCATCTTGTGTTTCGCCGAAGTAAGTAGTCGCTTTGCGCAGACGGGTGGGCAGTATCTCTACGCACGTGAGGCATTCGGCCCAGTGATCGGGTTTGAAATTGGCTGGCTGATGTGGCTGCAGCGATTGACAAGCTTGACGGTATCCCGAGCGCAGTGAGAAGTTGAGAACGGCGGTTCATGTGATTCTACGCGATCACCAGCCGGGTAGCTGGCTGCGATCCATCGAGGATCGCTTTAAGAGCCCATAGATCCCGAAAGCCCATGATCTTGCGGAATGATTTTTCTCCTTCCAAGAATGCGGCTGCTGACCAGCGCGCTGGCATGCCTGGACGCCAGCGGCACACGCGGCGAGTCCGGCTGCGGACGCCGGAATGCGGATTATCCAGGA
>JBJMGK010000007.1:0-12021 GCA_045807925.1 Bryobacteraceae bacterium
ACTCCGGCTCTATCTGTCGGTGATGGCTTATTTGCTGGTCTGCGGACTGCGCCGTTTGGGACTGCGAGCCACCCATTTGGCCCACGCGCAAGTCGGCACGATTCGTTTGCGGCTGCTCAAGATCGGCGCGCAGATTCGCGTGACAGTGCGCAAGGTTTGGGTCCAGATGAGCAGCAGCTTTCCGCTACAAACTCTCTTCAGCCAGGCTCTTCAGCAATTGCGCTGCTGAACTCATGGCGGCCTGTGGCCACTCGTCTTTGACAACTCCAAAACAAATTTCACCCACTTACGACTGGTGTCTCTTTCGGCGGCCTTCTGAAGCTCGATTTATCACGTGCTCCCAGTTTTAGCCGACGGCTATTCGGATTCAACGTCTTCGTGAGAAATGGCGGTTAGGGGAAGCGAACGTAATCAAACTGGATCTCGTCAAAGCCCGCCTTCGCCGCTTCGTCAGCAAGGCCTATGTTGTGTTGCCATACCGCGTGGTTGAACGGAAATCACTTATCGGCTCAGGCGCGTTGCGAAAGGTGTTGATCTTACTCGCACCGACCTTCGCCGCGACCGTTGAGCTGGTTTTCAGACTGATGAGTCCACGGTCGCCCTTTACATCAATGAACAATCGCGTTCAGACGGGCCCTTTGGATAGCACTCAACACACCATCACGCAGAGCCGGCGAACTCACGCCAACTGGAGGATAGATTCACTTGATCGCGTCGCCAGTATCATATGAAATCCTGCTAACCAGAAGGACAGGTACAATCCGCGGACTCGTAACGGTTCTAACTCGATTCGCATATCTCGCCTAACCGCTGCGCGCACTCTCCCATATCCGATGCCTCTGACCTGTACTTCCGTGCCGTTAGGGTCAATCGGCAAAGTCCCTCCAGCATCGGCCTGCAGGGCGCGTTCTCCCTGCGTCACCCAAGCACCTGCAATCGGCTTGTGTGTGCGGAAATCAATAACGGTACCTGTGCTAATGCTCCTCCGGGCGGTTTCGGCGGCAGGGTTGAAGCAAAGCGCAAAAGTGCTGAACACAACCAAGCATGTCGCGTGTTTGGTGGTTTTAGTCATTGTTGTTTCCGGCTGAAGAGATCGCAGCTCTCATGAAACTGGGAAAACGGGTGCCGACATATTCATCCGCCACCAGGCATCTGGGTATCGACATCAACGGATCTGATTCCTTCGCAGCGCGGCACTCAATCGAAAATGCTGCTCCGTAGCCCGCGGCCGAGGCACGCGAAATGAGAAATGGATCATAAATGCCGAAGGGCCACGCCAGCAAATCGATAGGACGGTCTAGTTCCCGGCTTAATACGTCTTTCGAGCGTTCTAATTGGGTATTAACGAACAACGGGTAGCTGCTTCCGTCCAGGTGCTTCTTTTCCGTCTTGAAGTTGGGATGCCAGAAGGTGTGTGATTCGATCTCGAAGGACGGATTTGCTGCTATTTTGTTCAGTTGGGCCAAGTCATGGCATAAGAGACTCGCGGTACTCGGATCGGCTTACTGGTTGGGGTGCGACAGAGCGTCTATAAAAAGGCCAGCAACTGTAACCGAGTGAGTTACAAGGAGTCACAATTGAGAGGGATTCCTCGACTCAAGCTCTTGAAGTGAATGAAGCGATCGGAAGCGTGAAGCAAAACTTGCTACCGTTTCCGGGCTCGCTATCGACCCAGATACGCCCATTGTGCTGCTCGACTAAGTGCTTCGTGATAGCCAAGCCGAGACCTGTGCCTTCCCGAACGCCGTTTGTTGTAGAACCCACCTGGTGAAACTTATCAAATATAGTCGCGTGCTCATTCCGCGGAATTCCCAGACCTGAATCCGCCACACAGAATTGGGCGATTTTGCCGTCGGACGAGCAATCGACGGAGATACACCCCCCTTCAGGCGTAAACTTGACACCGTTACTCAGCAGATTCAACAGAATCTGTCTGAATCGGATCCGGTCTGCATGCACCGGAATCGGTGCACACGGAGCGAACTCGAGCGAGATATGTTTTGCTTGCGCCGCAGGAGCTACGCTGTTGAGCTCCTCACGCGCAGCTTGGGTGGCATCGAAGGTCTCGAGGTGAAGATCAAGTCGTCCGGCCTCGATCTTGCTCAAATCAAGAAGGTCATTGATCAATTCCAACAGGTGAAGGGAGTCTTTGTGGATGTGCCCGACAAACCGCCTCTGTTTATCGTTTAGCGCCCCTTCGAGCTCTTCGCCGAGAAGTTCCGAAAATCCGATGATCGTGTGAAGCGGCGTCCGCAGTTCATGGCTGATACTGGCAAGAAACTCGCTTTTTAACCGATTCGCCTCTTCGGCTTCACGGCTGCGGACCTCCAATTCCCGGTTCGTTCTTGATAATTCTGCCGTCAGGCGCGCTTGTATATCACGGAAATCCTGTTCTGCGTTCTGGCGATCGGTGACGTCCCGGATTGCCGCAGAGATGCGCAATCCTTCCGGGCTATGCACAGGACTCAAGCTGATCTCAACCGGAAATTTCGTTCCGTCCCTCTTTTGGCCGTATAGCCGGATTCCGGTGCCCATGGGGCGGCGAGTGGGAAGATTCGCATAGGCCGCCCTGTTCTGTGCGTGCCGATGTCTCAGTTCCTCCGGGACGAGTAGATCGATGTTTCTCCCCTGGAGTTCTTCGCGCAAATAGCCGAACATCTGTTCTGTTGCGGCGTTTACGAGGACAATCACGCCCCCCTCATCCACCTCGATGATGGAGTCTGGTGCCGCCTCGAGGAGATCGCGAAATCGTTCCATAGCATGGGCCTGCTCACTTGCCTGCTGACCCGTCGAGGCCAACAGTTCTCGTTCCTGCTTTACCCGATTGATCTCGCTGGTGTCAGACAAGATCGCTAATTTACCGACAACTCGGTGGTCGTTATCGTGCAATGGAGCAGTCCAGAGTTTCAAAGAGCAGAGTGAACCGTCTTTGCGGCGACGTATGACATCTCTGCCGTGTTGGGAGATACCATGCATCTGAGATTCCAAAAGAATGCGGAACTCATCTTCACTGCCGCTCGGAATAGTCGGAAGTGGATTTCCAATTACCTCCTGTGCTGTCCAGCCGAAGATGCGCTCCGCCGCCGTATTCCACAACAATACACGGCCACCCGCATCCAAGCCGATTACGGCTGAGGGGCTGATTTGGAGTAGCGCGGACAACGCTGAGCATAAATCGATCGGATCTTGCAATGGCTGACGCTTCGTGCCCGGTGTATCGCCAATCATATCCGAACGCCTCGGTCACCGATACTACTACAGAATGTGGCCCCGCAAATGCACGGAATTTAGCAGGGCTGAATTCATGAAAACCATCCTAGTCGCCGAGGATCGGGAGGTGAGCCGCGAGCTCGCAAGAACTCTCCTCGAACATTCCGGGTACGCGGTGCTCGAGGCGGCGAACGGCGCTGAGGCGATTGAACTGGCGCTAGCAAAACTGCCGGATCTGGTGTTGCTCGATCTGCAGATGCCGGTCAAAAGCGGGTTTGAGGTTCTTCGTGAACTTCGTTCAGACAAACGCTTCAGCTCCACTCCGATCGTGGCGCTCACGGCGAGTGCGATGATAGGCGACAAAGATAAAGCTCTTCTTGAGGGCTTCACGGCCTATTTAACCAAACCGCTGAGAATCGCGATGGTACGCCAGGAGCTTGCCCGATTACTGAACGAAGAATTACACTAAACCCGTTGGCCAATCCGCCTAACAATGAGTCGCTGGTGACGCTTCTCATCATTGATGACAATGCCGGAAGCCTTGATCTTCTGTCATCAGCGTTGGATCAGCCGGGCGTGCGAATCTTGACAGCGCAAGATCCAAGGCGAGGTCTCGAACTCGTTCACTCGCAACACCCTCAGATCGTCATGACCGATCTGGTCATGCCCCATATGAGTGGGCTTAAGGTGCTCGACGAGATTATTCAATTCGATGCGAATATCGACGTAGTCCTGATGACGGCGCACTACTCCACCGAATCAGCAGTGGATGCAATCAGACGAGGCGCGGCCGATTATCTTAATAAGCCCGTCAACCTCCAAACGTTGCGCGGACGCGTTACTACACTGCTCGAACAAGCGCGGCGGCGCCGGCGCGCTTCACAGATTGAATCGGAGCTGGTCGATACTTCCCGGTTCGAGGGAATGGTGGGAAATAGCCCAGCGATGTGGGACCTGTTTTCGCGAATCCGACGTGTCGCGCCGCACTTTCGCACGGTCTTGATTACTGGTCCGACTGGGACAGGCAAGGACCTGGTGGCGCGAAGTCTTCACCGGCTCAGCCCCGCCGCCGCAGGCAATTTCGTAGTCTTAAACTGCTCAGCCGTCGTTGAAACGCTTTTCGAAAGCGAGTTGTTCGGTCACGTAAAAGGTGCGTTTACGGGAGCCGCCAGCGACAAGATTGGCCTGTTTGAATTCGCCAACGAAGGAGTGCTTTTTCTTGATGAAATCGGCGACATGCCGGTGAGCACTCAAGCAAAGCTGCTCCGCGCGCTTCAGAACCAGGAGATCCAGCGGGTGGGCTCGCTCACTGCTCGTCGAGTAAATGTCAGGGTCATTGCCGCAACTCATCAGGATTTGCGCGCCGCCATAGCCGAAAAGAGGTTCCGTGAAGATCTCTACTATCGGCTCACCATGGTAGAGATCCAAACGCCCCCACTCGTGGAACGGACCGGAGACCTGTCCCTGCTCATCTACCATTACGTTTCCCAATTTTCTAAGCTTTACGGGAAATCGGTTGTGGGACTGACGGCGAGGGCAGAAATTGTGCTCTCACGGCATACTTGGCCCGGGAATGTAAGGGAGTTAGAGAATGTAATCGGGCATGCTTGCATGATGACAAGCGAAACTAGGATCGACGTACCTGATCTGCCCAAGTATCTGATCGGGTCCGCAAACGATGTGGAGATTCCTCAGCAATCGTCTGATCCGGGCGATCTGGCCCCACTGGAAATTCAGGAGCGCAGACTAATCGCCGAAGCCTTGGCGCAGGCGAACGGAAACCAATCGCACGCTGCAAGAATACTCAAGATCGGCCGCGACGCTCTTCGCTACAAGATGAAGAAATTCGGTCTCGAACCCGCTTCGGGGCTCGGCGTCGCTGACGAGCCCTGAATTATGTGATCAGACTACGTAAGCCGAGTTCTCCGCGAACTCTGTGACAAACTTTTCCAATGCCACCCAGTTTGTGTAGTCGTAATCTCGCGAGGTGTCTGTGTCTCCGCCACTCTTCTGGGCGATTCGCTTCATGACGAAACGGACGAACCAATTGTATTTCGAGTAGGGCAGGGCTCCGGCGACAGCTCTAAATCGCTCCGGTGGCCAGCCCGTCTCTGAGATAAACGCATTCTCAATCTTTTCCACGTCCGAAAGAAAACGCCTATGTTCGTCGGTATCAACGGCAGAACGCTCCACACCTGCTTCGCTCAAGCTTATCGACAGAAACACAGATGGGACGGCCAGCAATCGACTGCGATGAGCCTTAATGAAGCTGATTATTTCGAGCTCGTGTTTGCCGATGTGTACTGATGAGGCGAGGATTACGGCGGAATAGCGTTCTAGATCAATCCTCTCCGGTTCACGCACGTCGGTGACGTCCGCTTCAAGACCTCTCTGGCGCAATAGCTCGCCTACATGTTCAGCGATATGCCGAGTATGAGATTCGCGGGATGCATAGAGAATCCCGAACACTTTACTCATTGCCGTCCCTCCGGTAGTTCCAACCTGTGAGTGAGAGCCTCGAATTTCGCCTTCGTCCTTCCGTAATCCACGAAAGTGCCGACCATGGTCGCGAGGTCGGTTGCAAGCTCCTGGTGGGCGGAAACGTATTTCCGATAGGATACCGAATGAAACGCGTTGGGATTCGCGTTTAGCTTTGCGATGATGTGCTGCGTGTTGCTCGCCAGTTCGTTCAGTACCGGCATCAGCCGCTCTATTGCGATCTTCTGCCATTGCGAGGAAATTACACGGAGATCATTGAGCTGTTGGACGATCGAGCCCACCCTGTTGAGATGGGTTCGGATTTCACTCAGGTGATCGGCATAGGCTCTGCCATGAAACGCTCGATTGAGTAAACGCGCTGAGCTGCTCCGCATCTCTCTCCAAAACGAGAGCTTCGGATTTTGCATTGGAAAGAAGCCTTGAAACCTGTTCCGAATCTGTTTTCCGCGAGTCAGCGGCCGAAACGGAAGTGGCAGCTAGCAGAGCTCCCACAACGAAAGCAGCATACCAGCGTAACTTGCATCCCATTATTTCTTGAACCTCATGACCATGTGAAATGGCATGATGTGCACGTGAGATGCCAGCAGATCTCACACGAGCCGGGCACGCTTCCTCGGCCACAACCGGCTTCAAGCGTTAAAAGACCCAACCCGCGGGTTATTTAACTCAGATGAGAACATCGCACCTTTACCAGGCGCAGTATTGACCCGACGCAAATAGAACGACCATTCGGTGTCTTGGCCTCCTGCTTGCATAAACATTACTGCGAAGGCTAATGCGTGAAAATATTTTCGAGATTCCTGGTGTGTTGTGGATTAGTTCTTTTCGCCGACCTCGCGATTGCGAATCAGGACCGTGGTTCAGGAATTGAGGGCACGGTCTTCTTAGCTGGATCGGGGTTCCCTGGAACTGAAGTGGTCGCTAGCAGTGCGGCGTCCGGCCAGTTCTGGGAGACAAGCACGGACAGTCTGGGACGATATCTGCTAGAAGGACTACCTCCAGGCCGGTATACGATGTGGGCAGAAGCCACCGGCCATGGATGCATCGTTCTCGGTGACGTACTTGTCAAGCATGGAACGCGAGTTCATCGCGATTTTCGGTTCGCGAAGAATAAGACCTACCCGGGATGCGAGTCAATTACCCGCAAGCGAGAACATTAGGCACGACTCGGCCGATGCTATTGCTTGGGGGAGTCACAACCACGGGGGAGTTTCCTCGTGCGCACAAATCGGAAGTCCTGGCGGACGCGTTTCCCCGGTCCTACTGCGACATGAGGATAGATCATGCATCCTAAGCCTCTGATTTCGGCCCAGATGGAGTATGCCCCCGGCGTTAGATCATCGAATGAATAGTATCCCCTGACATCTGTCGCCGTCTCCCGGTGAAATCCGCTGGACAGGCCATCGATGCCGATTCTAGTTCCAGGAACAGCCGCGGTCAGCTCAGCGGTAACGAAGCCGTCGACGCCCGATTGTTCGTCTGCTCTCGCCGCGGTGAGTAATCCTGCAGTAACCGTAAACATCAGGCATTGACGAACAATCGTGGATCGCATCGAACGCACTATCCCCCGATCTGGCTAGAGCCCAACAGCTTGAGCCCTGCTTACTTCTAAGGTCTCTCGGGCGTGCTTTTTGACATGGATGCACAAACTCAAAACGGGACAGCGGGCCTCAAGCACAATTTCATAGACGTGAGAAAGGAATCGGCCAGAGGGCTCATGGAGATGACCCCTGTTTGTAACTACGAGATCGATAGCGTGTGTCTCAGCTACTTTCCTTATGACATCGCCGACCGATCCAGTCTCAGTAATGATCGAGCAACTTGACGGGTCATCACATTGGTGTACTTCAGCCTGTGGGAATTCCGTCGTTAAATGCCGGAGAGTGTGCTCGTCCCCCGTACCTCCGACGTAGCTTGGCACCGCTGTCACAAAATTGAGCTTGCTTTCGAAACAAGTAGCCAACCGTGTCGCCTCTTCCAGATAGCCCCTGGGGATCTCGTCACGATCGACTGTGCAAAGAACGTTTTTGTACGGTCCGGGTTCCGCGTCTCCCAAATGGGGGCTGGTCCACACAGAACACATCGCATCATGTAAGACCTTAGCGGTTGTTGAGCCGATCAGGAAAGGACGGCTCCGCCCCAAACCGCGCGTTGGCATCATGATCAAATCCACGCCCCAGCTAGCAGCCCGATCCACAATGGTCTCCGCAACGGCACCTGACTGAACCTCACGGTGAGAAGGTATGCCGGAGAAGTATTTCTCCCGAAAGGTCTCGAGCGAAACTTGCGCGTACTCCTCTAACCGCCGAAGATCTGGATCGCCCAAGATGGCAGGCCGCAACTCAGTTACGCTGTACCAGGCAGACAACCACGGGATCACGTGTAACAGAACCACGGTTGCTCCCGATTGCTCGGCGATGTAACGAACGTGCGGAGCTGTGGCTTCGCTTGAAACCGAGAAATCGACCGGGAAGAGAATGGAGTGGAATGCTTTGTCTGGCATCTTGAACCAGACAGGAGCAATTTGCGTGCCTTTGTTCCTTTCAGAGGTCTGCGTGTGCGAGCGTTGGGCATGCTGGCCCGAGGCACGTTTGCTCACTCCTGAAATGCTAAGTTCGGCTTCTCGATTGCTCACGGAACTTCGAGATGCTCAAAGAAGCGATTCAGCCGCAAACGGGAGATCCGGAACATCATCCCGCGAATGCACTGCCGCGAAAACAGCTGGAAGTCTTTTTCAGACCGAAACCGGTAGCTCTCATAGGAGCGACTGACAAGCCGGATCACGTCGGACGAGCGATTCTTTCCAATGTTCTCAGCAGTCCGTTCGGGGGAACGATCTACCCGCTAACCCGAAGCGCACCGCGGTTTTGGGAGTTAAAGCGTACGGATCGATAAATGACATACCCGAGCTTGTCGATCTAGCGGTGATTGCAACGCCTGCTGCGTCCGTGCCCGCTATAGTCCGAGATTGTGCAAACGCCGGGGTTCGCAGCGCTATCATGATCTCGGCCGGCTTCAGGGAAATCGGCGAACGAGGGGCCGAACTGGAGCGGCAGGTCTTGCTTGCAGCGCAACCTTTCGGCATGCGCATCATGGGCCCGAACTGTCTGGGTCATGTGCCCGATCACGGGCCTGAACACGAGGTTCGCAAGCTGTATGGCTCGCCCGGGCAACGTTGCGGTTATTAGCCAGAGTGGTGCTATCTGCACGGCGATGCTCGACTGGAGTCTGGGGCAAGGCATCGGATTCAGCGCACTCGTTTCAGCCGGATCGATGATCGACCTGGGATGGGACGCCCTGATCGGATATCTGGGTGATGATCCGAATACGCGGAGCATTGTTGTTTACATGGAATCCGTCGGTGACGCCCGTTCTTCCTGTCGGCCGCGCGCGAGGCTGGCTCTCAGCAAACCGATTCTCGTGATCAAAGCAGGCCGGACGGAAGTGGCGGCAAGGGCCGCGGTGTCACATACAGGCTCAATGACTGGAACCGACGCCGTTTGGGATGCAGCTTTCCGCAGAGTTGGAGTGCTGAGATTGCGCGAGCTCTCAGAGGTGTTTCAAACGACAGAGGTCCTTTCGACTCAGCCTCTGCCTCGCGGTCCACGACTAACAATCGTCACGAATGCCGGTGGACGGGGTGGACCAGGCGTGCTCGCGACCGATGCTCTGATGGAAGCCGGAGGGCAACTGACGAATCTTTCGGCTATGTGACCGTACAGCCGATGATTTCGCGACGGATACGAGCTTATCCTTGGGTCGAGCGTCGACAGGCAGTTCGGACCAGCACTGATGTTTGGCGCGGGAGGGCGCCTAGTTGAGGTGCTGGACGATCACGCGCTGGGGCTACCTCCGCTGAACACCACTTTCGCCCGACGATTGATGGAACAGACCCGAATTTACGGTGCTCTGACCGGAGTACGCGGCAAAAGGCCCGTGGACGTATCTCGCATCGAGGAACTGCTCGTCCGGTTTAGCCAGCTTGTCTTAGAGCAGATATGGATACGAGAGATCGATGTGAATCCGGTTCTTGCTACGGCGGAGGGCGTCATTGCTCTCGATGCAAGAGTCCTCCTGTACCCGGCTAACCCAAAGAAGGTTCACATCGTCAGATCCGCTATCAAGCCGTATCCCTCGAAATACGTATCTGAGCAGACCCTGGCCGATGGTTCTCGTGTGCGGCTTCGTCCGATTCGCGTCGAAGACGAACCGCTCATTGTAAACTTCCAGGAAAGTCTTTCGGAACAAAGTGTGTATCGAGGTTATTTCTTGTTCGTTGGCCTGGCGAGTCGGACCAGCCACGAACGCCTGACGCGAATCTGCTTCATTGAGTACGATCGCGAAATGGCGCTGGTAGCAGAACTCTCCGAGGTGAGAGGCGACCCTGAAAACATCGTCGGGATAGCCCCGCTCCTGAAAGACCCAACGGCGCGAGCGGCAGAGATCTCGATCATCGTAAGCGATAGGTTGCAACGACGCGGCATTGGCACATCATTGCTGGAAGGTCTCATTCGCGTCGCAACAGATGAGCAGTTGGAAATCTTAACTGCCGACGTGTTACAGGGAAACTATCCTATGCACAACCTGCTGGCGAAATACGGGTTCGAATTTCAGGATCGCCATGATGGCAGCATGACCGGCAGAAAACAGTTGAAAACGGTGCCGGATGCATCGGTGCTTTCGAAAAACTCGCAGATCAAACACTGAGCACTGGACAGGCGGACTGGCGAATGATGGAGTAAGCGTTGGCCCGAAGACGGCCCATGCCGCTGTTCTTTCCACCGCGCCCTATGACCAGAAGATCTGCGCCCACCGAGCTGGCGTACGAGCATATAGCGTCCGGCGGCTCTCCTTCCTCGATACAGATCGTTGTCTTGCGCGCCCCTGCGGTCGTTTGGAGGCGCTCTATCTCAGCCCGGATACTACCTTCCATGCGGTCCTTCAAATCAGAGGCAAAGACGACCTTCAAGCTCGGCTCAAGACGAGGAACCGCATGGATCACGCTCAGGCAAGAATCGAAGTCATTTGCGAGACGAGTGGCCCAGGTCAGGACGTCGCAGCTTGCTGCGCCCAAATCAAGGGCGCACACAATATTCTTGAGCTTGTGTGAGTGTGCTTGCTCTGCGGACTTGAAGTGTGCGCCTGTGAGGACGGGGCATTCAAGATCGTGAAGCACCTTGGAGGTAGTGGATCCGATCAGAAACCGCCGTACTGTTCCGTAGCCGTGGGTAGGAATGATGACCAGCTGAGATCTCAGGATTTTTGCCGTCTCAACGATTTCGGTCTCTGCGAAGCCTTCGTGGACCAGTCGGAGAACGACCAGTCCGCTCAGTTCTTCCTTTCCGAATTCCTGCAATCGCTCCTTCTGTTGTGCGAGGAGCCAATCAGGAGCGGGCAAACTTGCTGGCGGCCACGTTCCCGCGTCGGGAACCGCGATCATGGGATTGATTACGTTGAGTAACGTGATCTCAGCGTTGTACTTCGAGGCTATCTCTCGCGCGTAGGGAAGCATCTCGACAGTGCGCTCGGAAAAGTCCACGGGAAACAGAATACGGGAGATCGAAAGCATACGTGAGCGAGTGCAATTGTAGCTCCAGAAGTCTATGGCATGCGAACTATCTCCGCCGTGGTTGGTACTGCGGTTCTGAGCTGTGCTTCAGAACCGAGGTAATGCCTTTCCAATGGGACCAGATTTGCATCCAGGTTATAGATGAGCGGCACGCCCGTAGGTATCTCCAGATCAGCGACTGCTGTATCCGAGATGCAATCCAGATGTTTAACCAAGGAGCGTAGGCTATTTCCGTGCGCGACAATCAAAACTTTATGATTCTGCCGAATAGCAGGAGCTATGACATGTTGCCAACATGGCCAGAGTCGATGGGCAGTGTCCCTGAGGCTCTCGCCACTCGGGATTTGATCGGGACGCAGTTGCCTGTACCGCCGGTCGTGGCAAGGATGTTGAGGATCAACTCTTGAAAGGGGAGGTGGAGCGGTGTCATAGCTTCTACGCCACGCCTTCACCTGATCACTCCCGTATTGCTCCTCTGCAGTCTTCTTGTTAACCCGGAATTCTCACACAGGGTCTGGCAAAAAGCCGTCTTCTCTGGCATAAACATATTTGCCACAAGATGTTTCAGCCCAGGAGGAGACGGCTTTCGCTATGACAGAGTGTACCCAATCCCGATTGCCCTTCGCTCACCACGGCAGGCGTGAAGTGGTGGCGGAGTTTAGCGGTGGAACGATGACTTCCGATAGCGGCGCGCTGCTGCTACGGGAAACCGACCGGAGAATGAAACTGCTGGCGCGGTTCAG
>JBJMGK010000008.1:0-18479 GCA_045807925.1 Bryobacteraceae bacterium
GTCGGGCTTTCGGCCAACCAGCCGGTCTGGCATCACACGGTATTCAGCAAGAATCGGGACCGCTTGCTCGATGGCGCCGTGGCCGACGAGTTCTTCACGCTCATTGTCCAGCAAGCCCGCGCGAAGAAACTGCTCTCCGATGAACACTTCACTGTAGACGGCACTCTGATCGAAGCCTGGGCGGGGCACAAGAGTTTTCAACGGAAGAAGAGCAACGACGACGTGCTGAAGCCGCCGCCAAAGGACCACAGCAACAACCCGACGGTGAACTGGCGTAAAGAAGAGCGTCGCAACGATACGCATCAGTCGCTGACGGACCCTTTGGCACGGCTGTTCAAGAAAGCCACGGGAGGCGAGGCAAAGCTCGCGTATCTGGGGCACCTGCTGACCGAGAATCGCCACGGTCTGGTGGTAGACGCGCGGCTGACGCTGGCCACCGGCATGGCCGAACGCGAGGCGGCGCTCGCCATGTTGGCCGGAAAGCCCTTCTGGAAACGCGTGACGCTGGGAGGCGACAAGGGATACGACGTGGCGGCCTTGATCCAGCAGCTACGTGATATCAAAGTCACCCCGCAGGTGGCGCAGAACGACACCAACCGGCGCAGCGCCATTGATGCGCGAACCACTCGGCATGACGGTTACGCCGTGAGCCAGCGCAAACGCAAACGGGTGGAGGAAGTATTCGGTTGGATGAAGACCGTGGCTTTGCAGCGTAAGACGCGCTTCGTCGGGCCGGAGCGAACAGGCTGGATGTTCACGCTTGCAGCGGCGGCCTACAACCTGGTGAGAATGCGCAACCTTCAGCTCGCCGCCGCATAGGCAGAAGTGTGTCCGAAGGGCGCTAAATCGCCACTTCAGACACACCCGGAACCCGTCAGAAGCACCAGCCCAGGCTTCGCTACAACTCACCTGCACGCTCCACACAAGTTCTGTACGGCAAAGTTCTGTCCCAAAGGCCGCTTTTCATCACCCTGCTAAGAAACTCAACGGCTGGAAATCAGAACGGCCGTGGCATCATCGGTCCGCTGAGACCCTCCGGTGAAGCGCTGTACTTCTTCCATCAAACCGTCCACGCACGCTTCTGGTTTGAGAAAATGCTCAACCAGTCGCCCCGGTCCGTACTCTTCATCCTGATGGTCCATGGCCTCCGTGATGCCGTCTGTGTAGAGCAGCAAATGAGAGCCGCGCTCAAGCTTCACCTTGTGCTCCGGATACGATGAAGCTCTCAGGCCAAGCGGAAGGCCCATATCCAAAGAGAGGAACGAGCACGTGCCGTTGATCAGCATCGGTCGCGGGTGTCCCGCACTCGCCAAAGTAATTTCTCGCGAGTCGCCGTCGAGCACGCCGTAAATCATCGTTACAAACTTATTCGGCGGAAAATCCTGCACCAGCGTCTGATTCAATTGCATAAGCGTCTCAGACGGGGAATCTTGAACTTTTACAAACGACCGCATCATGGCGCGAGTCGCCGCCATGAGGATCGCGGCCGGCATCCCTTTTCCGGCAACATCGGCGAGAACAATTCCTACGCGATTGTTCCCAAGGTCGATAAAATCGAACCAATCTCCGGCAACGGCGCCGGCCGGTTCCCATGCCGTTTGAAATGTAAACCCGGGAATCAGCGGAATGGACTTCGGGAATAGCGTCTGCTGCACAGAGCGCGCTTCCTGCTCTTCTCGCTGGATCCGTTCGCGTACCATGCGCTCGTGTTTGAACAGGCGTGCGTTGGCAATGGCAACTGCGGTGTGTCCCGCGAGCGCCTGCAAAATCTGCAGCTGGTCATCCGAAAAGGCGTTCGCCTGATTGTGATCAACGCACAAAACCCCGATTACTTCCCCGTTTTCATTCAACGGGAGCCCAACGGCAGAAAGCGTCTCCGGCTCACAAGGAATGTAGTAAGGATCGACACGGATATCGCGAGCGTAGTGCATCAGTCCGGTCGCCCCGACGTGACCCACCATTCCCTCTACCCCGATCTTCAGGCGAGTACCTTTGCCGTACCGCGTGCAACCGCGCACTCCATGCAGCACCATCTCGTGGGCTAGCGGATCGCGCAGCCAGACAGAGACCTCAACACTTCCAATCGACGCGGCCAGATCATTGACAATACGCTCGAGCAGCGGATCCAAGTCAAGCGTAGACGTAATGAGCTGCGCAGCCCGTTGCAGCTTCATAAGCGTCTGAACGAACTCGCAGGAAGTACGAATTCCGCGCGGAATGGTGGAACTGTTCGTGCTGTAGAAAGCGGTCGCCATCTGGCCTCCTCTACCCGATACTCGCTGTCTTCTGGATATAAGTATCCCGTGATTTTCGATGCAGCGCAGCCCGCCCTCGACTCGCTGAGGCCAAAGATGCTCCCGGCTCCGAATGTTAGCTGCCCAACTTGGGATTTCAGTACGCCGCATCTTCGCCCGAAAATCTGCTTAAATTGACCTATGTCCCTGGATGGTGGCTTTGTTGGTCCTTGGCTGGCTCGCGGGATTGAGGCTTATGGACAAGAGCGCTTTTCGCACGCTCTCGAGTTGTTCGAAAAGGCTGTCGCAGTCGACCCCGAGTCCCTCCCCGCACACCTGGCAGTTGGGGCTGCCTACCTGACCCTTTATAGAAAACGTCCCTCGCCGCCCCTCCCCGATGTTACGTCTGCTGGTTACGAGGTTTGGGAGCGCGAGTTCAGACTCCATCAAGACAATGCAAACGCTATCCTTGCTGAACAGAACGCCACCAGCTGGCCACGCGCTGAGAAGAGTCTGAGGACCGCAAACAGGCTCGATCCCGACGGCCCGTTGGTCGTCGAATACCTTGGCGCTCTGTACTACTCCTGGAAGGACCCGTTGGACGAGAGCGATCGCTTCGACGAGGCGAAACGATGGCTGGACCGCCTTCTTGAGCTGTACCCCGAACACAAGTACGCAAACTTCTATTGCGGTATGATCCTCATCGCTCAGGCACACAAGCTGTTACCTGACTATGGACGCTTCCCTCCGTTGCGCGAGCCTGATCTTCCATCACTGCGCTTGAAAGTAGGTCCGATGCTGGAAGAAGCGAGCCGGTATTTCACCCGTCAATTGACGGTAGTTCGTGAGCATACAGCGGCGTCTTACTTTATAGACGAGATTACGTCCATGCAAGCCTATCTGAAGGACCCGGAGCAGGCCGCACGCGAACTCAGCGCCAAGCTCACGGAGTCGTTCCGCAATCATGTCCAGCCCAGGATGGCAGCGAGCGAATCCGGCGGCGTTGCTGTCGCGGACGCCCAATCTGAGACGATCACCTTTCGGCTCAGTCCTGAAGCTCTCGCCGAAGACCGGGCACGACCGTTTCCGCCGAACCCCTGGAGACTCTGAGCGCGTAGCTCAGACGCGATCGGCAATCTCGGCCACGACCCGACGTGCCGGGACAGCCGCGTCCTCCTGCCAGCCGACCAGCTGGCTCAGATAATCTCCTGCAAAGAAGATGTTCCCTTCCGACTGATGTAAGTGGTTGTACGCTTGTAACTGGTTGTACGCTGGCTGCGCGCTTTCCAGATGAGTATTGGCAAAACTGCCGAGACCGTAAGGAATCGATCTCCACGAAACATAGATCGCTTTGTAAGTTCCTTGCCGCGCCCGGGATGGAGCTTTTCGACCGAAGCTCTCGAGCTTGCTAGCTTAGCTGCCAGCGATTCGAGCCGACCGAACTTGGTAGGCACGCCGGTGTCATCAGTTTCGAAATTGTAGCCCGCCATAAAAACAATGAGAAGAGAATAGTCGATCGGTGGGATGCCAGACGAGATTCCGCCGTAAATGTTGTTCTCTCGTTGCCAGAAGCGGGCGACTGCCATCCAACCTTGTACTGACGAACCATGGACCGTCCGCGAATCGCCTGTTGGGTTGCATTCGAGAAATCATTCGGAATGGCAATCAGTATTGGATCGGCAGTGTACAGATACAGATACAGAAATCAGCATCGATGCTGTGCGTCGCTCCATCCGCCGACGAATACACAACACGAGCTCCGTCCTCCGTTTTCCGAAAGTCCACGCCGGTCCTCATTAGAATTGACCCTTGACCAGGTTTGCGAGAAGGAGATCGTGCAAAGGGTGAGGCTTTCTGAACACCGCCACCATGCCCGCGATCCCCGCGCCGAGGATGATCACCGTTTTGCCTTTTCCCAGATCCGTTCGCAGCCTTTGCAGCGGCTCAGCTTCCCGGTTGCCCCAGTAAGCCAAGCGCCTGCATAGTTGGAAAAGGTTGGTCCGTGCCCGCCTGTCTGCGCAACGTTTGCGAGGAAGCTCCTTCGGGTTAGAGACACCTCGGCGACGTCTTTGCCTGCAGGCGGATACGGTTATCTGTCGACAATTTCTGACGCTTCGTCATCGCGTTCCTGAGAGTGCTCCGGAGGATCTCTCGTGGCTCCCACTCAGATCTGCGTCGTTCGCCGGGAAATTTCCCTCCGTCAGTCAAAGGGAGCGAAGAAAGTTGAGCAAGTCCTGCTTTTGTTCTGTCGTGAGCGAATTGAAATTCCGAATCACTTTGCTGGCCTCCGAGCCCGGGCCTCCATGCGCCGCAATCGCCTCCAGCAGGTCGCTCGTTCGACCGTCATGCAGCAAGAACAGCCTCTGCCCAAGGCCCCATAGAGGCGCTGTACGAAATTCGTTTCCGGTCGCACTACCCTGGGTAATTCCGTCGGCGAGATCGCCGCCCACATTGTGGACGAGCAGATCCGAGAATAGATTTGCGGCTGTATTGGACAGGGCAGCCGTTACGTGCGAAGCGGTTTGCAACGAGGGTGTATGGCACAACGCGCAGCCCGTCGAACCGAACAACGCTTCACCATTGCGGGTCGATTGCGACGATTGGCCACGCGCAGGCGGTCCCAGGAAGCGCATAAAGAACACAAAATCGATAAGATCGCTCGGTGTTGTCGTTGGCCGGGAACGGCTTCCCCCGTTTACATCGACATGATCTTCTGGACTGGCGTTGAATCGACAGCCGTCGGTGGATTCACGTTCGTTGGGAAACAGGTCATTCGTAACTCCCTGTTCCACGTTGTAGGCTTCGCCGGCGAAAACAGCCAGTGATTTGTTCTGCGCCTTCCATCCAAATCGGGTTAAGCTGCCGTCATTCTGATTTCGGTTCTCATGGCCGGAAATACCGAGAGCAGACTTTTCCGCTGCGTTCGCCGTGCCGTTAGCGAGAATGACAGCGTCGTCGATCGCTTCTACTAAGCCTGCACCGAACGTAGGAGTCGGGATCCGGAAAACAACGTTATTGCTTGCGATGGCTTGGGCGAAGTCTGGTTGGAGGATCGTACATCCGGCAGCGTCGCTCCGGCCTGCAATGACGAACAGGTCGTGGACGCCGCCGTCGGACACCCCTCTGGGACCTTGAACGAAACGCGCTTCCCGGATCGGCCCATTGAGAATAATGAACGGAGGGATAGCGTTCTTAGCTCCTGCCTTTGTCGCCATCGCAATCTGCGGATTCGTCGCGGGAGAAGATCCGCCGACCGCAGGAAAGGCATGGCAGCCCGCGCAGCTATCCAGGTTGAAACGTGGTCCCAGACCGCTGCCCGCGGCCAGTGTTCCTGAAACAGAATCAATTTCCTGGAACGTCGTCAGCCCGTTGTTGAAAGCATTCGTCTCTCCGGACGTGAGACCGCTTAGAGGGACAGGCGGGTCTCCACTTGCTCTGACGTTCGCCCTAGGTCCTGGGTCATGTTGCGCCAGAGCGGAGCATGAGAATACCAGGTACAGCGACGACACGGCTACAAAAAGGCCGCATCGGTGGTTTGAAAACGAATACGGAATGCGCATAGACCCCTCGGTTGAGAGCGGATGCGTGCGGCGGTGCGTTGAAGGTCAAGCAGGCACAACACGCCGATTGAGCTCGTGGTCATAGCGACAGGAGACGAGCTAGATATTCCAGCGACCTATAAGCTTATAAGTGGAGTGTATTGGACTTTTACAATTTGTATACATCAATCGTGTAAAGTTTTGTACGTGTCGGGTATCGTGCAGAGCAGCAACTGGCTAAGTCGCCCTTTGCGTGCACGTACTTCTACATATAGGGTCTAAATCGAAGTTACACGTGAAGTTGTAAGTGGCGGTTACTAATTACCTAGATAGGAACCAAGCGGAAGCTGCGGTTCAGGCGCATTGCACGATCGCTGAACTAAGAGCATTGTATTTTGTCGTTCCGATTTCACACTTCGACACGGCGTGGGACTTCCTCGAGAGCCAGGAACACCTGCTTTCCGTTGCTTCGTGCAAGGTGTACCATTTCATCTGCTCCTTTCGAGGGTCCTCCTATCCGCAAGCAGGCATCACATCGCAAGACTAGGTCTCGAGAAATCGGGTGAAAAATCTCGTTAAAAATCGCATCGCCAATCTGACGAGAGCCAGCGCGCTCAATCAGCGGCAAGGCGAACCATTCACCAAGCACTGGTAGGTGACCCAAGCGAAACAGCCTCAATGCCGTGTCGTTCATAGCATCGACATTTGCCTGGATACGGGATGGATCATCGTCTGTGCCGGATCGATAAGGGCCCGCAACGAGAATCATAAGTGGCTCAGACATCGAACTAACATACAGCAAAACTGTGAAGTCTCGCTTGAATTCCATTCACGGCAGCAATGGAGACAAACACCTCCGCCGTCCATGGCTAGGGTAGAGAATGAGTACAGAGCAGCAATGCCCCTGGAATCCCCCCCACCTGATCGGAACTCGCGCCGTGCTCTCCTCATTACGCCAATCGCCTTTGCCGGTCTGGCTGCCTTCTTGTATCCGCGAGAACGAACGCTGCCCGATGCTGGGCTGGATGGTTCCGGACCTGAAGTTCAATTGGCGCTTTTCTCGAACGGCGGAAGATGCGAAGCAGTTGTCGGAATTCACAAGCTCATTCGGTCCGAAGTCGAGTGGCGCAGGAGCCTCACCTCTGAACAATATGCGGTCACACGAGGTGGCGGGACTGAGTTCGCGTTCGCGAACCTGTATTGGAACAATCACAAGGCAGGCTTGTACCGCTGCGTCTGCTGTGGAAGCGCACTCTTCCGGTCACAGGACAAATTCGACTCCGGTACTGGTTGGCCAAGCTTCTCAGCGCCGATCGCTAAAGAAAACATAGAGACGCGAGCGGATGCAAGTCTATCGATGAGTCGAATCGAAGTGCTGTGCCGAAAGTGCGACGCACATCTGGGACATGTGTTCGATGACGGGCCGCCCCCTTCAGGATCGCGCTTCTGTTTGAACTCCGCCGCTTTGCGGTTCATCGCCTACGCGTGATGAGCGTGTGAAGCGCCCCGCTACCGCCTCTAACCGCGCTCCAACTCGCTGATCTGCCCGTCGTACAACGGACTTCTTCTGCGGCCGTACAGCGAATAGAAGACTAATCCAATGCCTAGCCACACGAAAAAGCGAATCCACGTCTCAAGTGGCAGACCCAACATCAATCCAAAGCAGCAAAGGATAGAAATCGCCGGCATCACGGGTGACAGTGGAACCCGGAACGCACGAACGCGATCCGGCTGAGATCTGCGCAGAATGACGACACCCGCCGAAACGATAATGAAGGCAAACAGCGTCCCGATGTTCGACAAATCCGCGAACGTTCCGATGTCCCAAACGCCGGCAGGCACGCCAACGGCCAGCCCAGCGATCCAGGTGCTGACATGGGGCGTCCGATAGCGCTTGTGTACTCGTGAAAATACATCGGGCAACAACCGATCGCGCGACATGGCAAACCAGATACGCGCCTGACCATATTGATACACGAGCAGGGAAGATAACATTCCCAGCAGTGCCCCCACGGTTACTGTGAACCGCAGCCGGTTCATCCCGATCGCCTCAAGTGCGCCTGCTACCGGTGATGCGTTGTCGAGAGTCTTCCAATTGACGATTCCTGTCAAGACAAAGGCGACCGACGTATAGAGAACACCGCAGACCACCAGTGTGCCAATGATGCCGATCGGCATGTTCCGTTGCGGTTGTTCGCATTCTTCGGCGGCCGTCGACACGGAATCGAAGCCGATAAATGTAAAGAAGACGATGGCGGCTCCGCTCAGCACACCCGGCCATCCGTTTGGCAGAAACGGATGCAGATTCGAGACCTGCACCGCGCGCGCCGCTCCGAAAATAAAGAGCAGCACGGCTGCTATCTTGATCGCCACCATGACGTTATTTGCGCCGGCGCTCTCCTTGACGCCCCGCACCAGAATCCAGCTCAAGACCATCACCACCAATAAAGCCGGAACGTTGAAGAGACTTCCTGTGAACTTACCCTCGACAATCATCGGTTCCGAAAGATACTTAGGCAAATGCACGCCGAACAGGTAATTGCACATGACGTTGAAATAAGCCGAAAAGCCCACCGCGACGGACATGTTCGACACCGCGTATTCCAAAATGAGATCCCATCCGATAATCCAGGCGAAGATCTCGCCCAGGGTCGTATAGGCATAGGTGTAAGCACTGCCGGCAATCGGGATCATGGACGCGAGTTCCGCGTAGCAGAGCGCCGCAAATCCACACGTTAGTGCAACAAGAATGAACGATAAGGTCAGCCCCGGACCTGCGCCCGGCCGCCCGATGGTAGATGCAGCGGCCCCGCCGTGGAGCAGCAGGTCGAGCACAGGAGCATTCAGAACGGAAGGTACGCTCATGCGCTGGCCCGCCGCTGCCGTGCCCGTGACGGTGAAAATTCCGCCGCCAATCACCGCGCCGATACCGAACGCAATCAAGCTCCAAGGTCCCAGCGAGCGCTTTAGGCGTTTGCCCTCGACGTTCGATTCCGCTACAAGATCATCGATATCCTTGGTCTTCAGCAACTGCGTCATTAGGTAATCGCACAGTATAGCTGGGAAGACTCAAAACCGTAGCTTGCCGGCGAATTCAAAATCGCGAGGGTTCCCCGCGCTTGCAATCGTTCCGAAGGCTGTACTGCCGAATGAGCCGTTCGGATCGTTAAGCGGCGGCGTGTTGCTGACGTTGAACACTTCGGCGCGGAACTCGAGACTTGTTCGCTCCGTGATCCGGAAAGTCTTGCCGATCATGAGGTCAGCATTCTGAAGCCCCGGCCCGCGGACGGGATTGCGCGAACTGTTGCCAATAACGTACTGTCCTGCCGGCAAAAATGCGGATTTGTCGAACCACGCCGCTGGGTTCCGGCTTGCGAAACCGTTCGGATTTGAAACGCGATTAGGCCGCTGTACCGCATAGCCGAACGCAGATAAGTTGTTGGTCGCCTGTGTCACAGGAACGGCGTCTCCGGATTGAACGCGAACGAGTCCTGCAATTTCCCACCCTGAGATCTTCCACCACCGCGGGATCTGGTATACCCAGCCGGCCGAAAACACCTGCGGGATATCGCCGCTCGAAACATCTCGTTCCAGCGTGCGGTTGAACGCGTCTGCGGCCCCGATGGTCGTCAATGTTGGTCCGGTAAATATCGTCTGTGAGAAATAGGTCGATGCCGTATCGATCAGCTTCGAGAACGTATAAGCGAAGTTGAACGTCAATCCGCGCGAAAGACGCTTCTCGACTTTGAATTGCACCGCCTCATACTCTGAATCAGCGACATTATCCCGAAATAGCGCCACATTAGTGAAACGCGGAAAGGCGCGCAACAGTTGTTGTCGCGTGATTGTCGGTTGCCCCAGAGAGGATGAGACTGGTATCTCTCCGAAGTATGGATTGGACACGCGCTGCGTGAGCGCCTGGCCCAGGCTTAGATACGACGGGGGCAGCTGGTTCAGGTTCCATTCCGGCAGCCCGAGATGAGTGTTCTTCGATCCGACATACCCCGCCTCGAGATTTAGATTGTGCCCGAACGTCTTCTGAAGCGTGAAGTTCCACTGCTGTGAGTAACCGGACCCGACGTTCCTGTCCACACCAAACACGCCTTGCCCCAGGCCCGAGTTCGGATTGGGCGCAGTCACCTGAACGGTCGGCCCATTGGCGAGAACGAAGGCGGGGTTGATGTTGTCCTGCGACTGTTGCCCGATTGTCTGCACGAACGGAAATTGCGGAAGCGTAAACGGCGAAGTGATCCCGGTTTGCTCGAACCAGACCAGTCCATAACCGGACCGAATCACCCACGAATCCCCGATCCTGTATGCAAGCCCGACCCTCGGGCCGAAATCACAGCACTCCAGTTCGCGCGCTGTATGGGGAAAGTCCAGAACCTGCGTGTTGAGGTTGAAAACTGCGGTGCGGTTGCGGACCTCCGTCGATGGGAAGTTCAACGTGTATCGCGTCCCCAGGTTCAACGTGAGCCGGTCTGAAATTTTCCAGTCGTCACCGGCAAAGAACTCCGCGATATGCGCGCGCGATTGAATCGGTTCTTTCTGTATGTCCACGCCATACGCATTGGCCTGACCCAGCAAGAGCGACGCAAGAGCACTCCCGGCCGCGCCCGACGACGAATTTGTCCCCGTTGTCGTGAACGCATAAGAGCCGGTGGGATTCGCTGGGTTGATGACGTCGAGCGCTTCTCGCCGGACGTCAGTGCCCATCTTGAATGTGTGGCGGCCTCGGACGATCGAGAGTGTGTCCAGATACTCCGTCACCGAGGTGCTGAAATTCGCATTCGCGGCAGTTGTTGGACCGATCTGCTGATATCCACTCACGGTGAAGATCGGGAGGGTAGAAGGGAACGTACTCACCGGAGCCCCGGGAACCGCAATACCGCCGTTCTGCAACGAAGCTTGATTGACATCCCGGCGCGTGTACCCGAACCGTGCCTGATTCAGGACTGCCGGACACAAAGTCCAGTCGTATTCGGAAGCGATCCCGTCGCCCCGGGTGATCGCGTGTCCGATCACGCCCGACGTGATGTTCCCGCTGCCGTCCGGAAGAAATGTGACGGGCGTATCGTTGTCACGCAGATACGAATAGCGCGCGAACGCCCGATGCTTGTCGTTGAACACGTGGTCAACGCGCCCTTCGAATTGATCCTGATTGTCAGGCTCGACAGCCGTCCGGACGTAGTTGTTCGGCCCGGATGCATTCGGCAAAGGGTAGTGCTGCAGAACCCGGACCGCAATCGGATCAAACCGATTCGCCGGAATCGTGTTGTTCGGAAAGGCGATTCGTGGCGAACTCGCTGGATCGTAAATCGTTCCGCCGAACACTCCGCTGCGTTGCTGGAGTGTAGGCACAACGCTCTGCCGGGTGATGCCGGTTCGCAGCCTAGTCCCTTGCCAGTCGGCAAAAAAAAATGTTTTGTTCCTGCGAACGGGCCCGCCGAATACGATGCCGTATTGGTTTCGGCGGAACTCTGGATTGGGTCCAGGCTGCGCGAAAAAGTTCCTTCCGTTCAGCGCCTCATTGCGAACGAATTCAAACAAAGTACCGTGAAATTCATTCGTCCCGGATTTCCCGATCACCATCACCATTCCGCCGTTCGAGCGACCATACTCCGGTGAATAGGCATTGGTGTTCAAACGGAATTCCGACATCGCATCGATGATGGGATAGAAAGCCACTTGTCCAGGTTCGGGCTGCAAAACACTGATGCCGTCGTACAAGTATTCGTTCGTACGCGGACGGCTCCCGTCGATGCGAGGCAGCAGCGATCCGCCTCCCGGCAATGCCACACCCGGCGAGAGCGCGACAAGAGGAATGAAATTCCGTCCATCGAGCGGTAATGTTTGGATTTCCCGCTGGTTCAGATGGAAGCTGACCGAGCCGCTCGCGGTCTCGAGCAGCGAAGTCTCGCCCTGCACATTCACGGACTGCAGCGCTTGCCCGAGTTGAAGCTGAAGGTGTAACTCCACCTGGTCGCCGATACGAAGAGTGATTCCCGACTGTTGATACGGCCGAAACTTCTCCTTCTCGACGCTCAGTCGATACTGACCGGCTGGAAGTCCGAGCAGATGGTACTCGCCCCGCGCGTTCGTGGTCGCTTCGAACCGTGCATTGGTCCCTTCTTGCTGCCCGGTAACCTTGGCGTCTGACATGCCCGCTCCCGACGGGTCGTGAACAGTGCCGAAAAGTTCCGCTTTGCCGGCTTGGGCACACAGGTTGGTGGAAGGTAACAAGAGTGCGACAATCCAAGCGGCCCAACCTGATCGCATGTAAAGTAAGGGTAACAGCGTAAAGTAAACTTGACATGTCCGAAATCCAAAGCAACCTGGCAAAACTCCGGCGCGAGCGCGGCATTTCCATAAACCATCTCGCCGAGGTTGCGGGTGTGACCAGGCAGACGATCCACGCTATCGCGGTAGGGGGCTCGATCCCGAACACGGCGGTTGCCTTACGTCTTGCGCGCGTGCTCGAGACCTCTGTGGAAGAGTTATTCTCTCTTCCCGAGGACGCTCCGATCGAGAAACCGCCACCACGGCAAGCGCTCTTCCTGCCGGGCTCGGACGCTCCGGTTGCCGGACAACCCGTACAGCTCTGCCGCATCGACAAACAACTGGTTGCTTCGCCGCCTTCACCATGGGATCCGTTTCTTCCGGCCGCGGACGCGGTCGTCATGGAGGGAGGGCAACGGTCGGGCAAGACGAAGCTGGAACTCTTCAGATCCGAGATTGACACTTTCGATAACCGGATCCTCGTCGCCGGATGCGACCCCGGGCTTTCGGTTCTCGCGCGGTATGCGCAGAGTGCCGGAGTTGAGCTGGTGCTTGCTCACCGCAACAGCTCTCAGGCGCTGGAACTTCTGAAGGCAGGTTGCGCGCATATCGCCGGCACACACCTTCGGGACGATGCTTCGGGCGATTTCAACGTGCCCGCGGTTCAGCGCTTGTTCCCGAAAACCTCTGTCGCGGTGATCTCGCTTGCGGTTTGGGAGCAAGGGATTGTGACGGCCGCGAGCAATCCGAAGGGCATTCGAGGTATCGACGATCTGGCCCGCCCAGACGTTCGCATGGTGAATCGTGAAATGGGCTCGGGCAGCCGCGCGCTTTTGGACAAGCAGCTGAAGAAAGCGGGAATCAACGCTTCCGCGGTTCAAGGCTATGACAGTTCAGCGCCGGGGCACTTGCCTGCGGCGTGGCAGGTGCACTCGGGATCGGCTGATTGCTGCATCGCCACTCGAGCAGCATCGCGGTTATTCGGGTTGCACTTTATTCCGCTCGCAATGGAACGTTACGACTTCGCAATTCGTAAGCAGTCTCTGGCATTGCCGGGCATGAAGAACTTGCTCGATATCCTGTACCGGGGAACGTTCCGCCGCGAATTGCAGGGCCTCGCCGGTTACGACACGAGAGTCGCGGGACACCGACTCCTTTAGTTAGTCTCTAGAATACAGAGACGCCCAAACGAGGAATGAGCACGCTCCGTGTTGCCACCATTGGCGGTGACCTCAGGGAGCCGACGTTATGATTCCGGAAGGAGAAGCGTGCGAGCAAAAGCTGGGACTAATGCAATTGTCATCGGAGCTGGGATGGAGGAATGCTGGCATCTCCACGTGCTGCTCGCAGGAGGGCTCCAGGCTCTCGAATCCCTTTTCCCCCAAATTGACTGAATCGCTACGATGCCAAGCCACCGGGCGACGTGCCGGGATTCATTCAATACGCGAGCCGATTGCAAACGAGCACTCTGTCCCGTGTGCTCGAAGGCGTCCATATCGACTCCGAAATCAGTCGCTTCCACCTGCCCGCGAGCCGATGGAGACACTTCGAAGAGGTCGAGGGATTCCCGGAAAGACTGCTGCCGCTCGGCGACACTATCTGTCGATTCAATCCCATTTACGGACAGGGTATGAGCGTCGCGGCGAAAGAGGCTTTCCTGCTCCAGCAGATTCTGGACTCGACGACTGTAAGTGGCGTTGGCATGGAGGGGCTTACTCGTAAGTTCCTGATTGACATCCAAGCCATTGTGGATGTCCCTTGGGCCACGGCAGTTGTTCCCGATTTCATCGATCCTTGACCGACGGAACTGCCCCCAGCAAATCTCTAAAGGATGCACTTTCGTTCCAATCCGCCTTGTTTACTCTTGCGGCAGAAGACGAACACGTGCACAAGTTAATGCTCGAAGTGCAACACATGCTCAAACCCCGCCAATGTCTGTTACGGCCAGACATTGTAGAGCGTGTACGCGCGATACAAAGCGCCGTTTAAACCGATTTATCGCGCCTCTCTCTGGGTTAGACGGTCCGTTCTGCCATGTGCCCAAAGGTGATAACATCGGAGCCCCAGGAGGTAAGCCGTGAGCGAACAAGAGAACGTAGCTCTTATTCAGAGGGCATTCGAGGCATTCGGGCGTGGTGATGTCCAGGCCATTCTTGATATTTCCACCAGCGATTCCGAATTCTACAGTCCGGGTCCAGAGGTCATCCCGTATGCGGGCATAAAGAAAGGACGAGCGGAGATCCAGAGCTACTTCGATGTGCTTCTCGCGACCCAAAAGAATGCGAAGCTCAGAATCGATCAATTTGTTGCACAAGGCGACACCGTTGTTGCTATCGGGAATTACTCCGCTCAAGTGATCGCAACGGGGAAGTCCATGAACTCGCCTGTTGCCCTCGTGTTCCATATTCGTGACGGAAAGATTGCCCGACACATCGTGTTCGGCGATACGGCGGCACTCGCGGCCAGCTACACGGCAGGCGCGGCTGCCGCGTAGCAACTTGCGTCTTCACTTTCCGTAACACTCGGCCAAGCTGTGTTTACCTGCCCAGCTCGGCCGTGTGTTCCAGGACAAAGGCAGAAACTTGCCGCCCCAGGCGCTCGCCAGCTACTAAGTCGAAGCTGAAGTGCGCGCCTGCATAGATCCGGCTGCGAGTTGCTTCCGCTTCGGCATCGGAGATGCTGTTGAAATGACGTGTGACTCCCGCCATAACTTCGGAGGTGACGTCGAATACGAGCCAGTCGGTCTTGAGAGTTGATACGAGAATCTCCGCGGCAGCGGCACTGACGGCGGCGTGCGCGCCTGGATAGGAAGGATCGGGTGCGGTGTTAGTTACCTCCGGAAGCCACTGCGGATCGGACGACGCGCCCGGCGTGACAGCGGGATTCGCCTCTCGAATGGCCGTGATCGGACGCCAAAAATTGTAGGTGTACTTGGCGTCATAAAAGGCGATTACCGAATCTGCGAGCCCCACGTTGAGTAAGGCGAAAACACGGGCCGTATCAGCGGTGTTCAAACCACGTGCAACGGCGAGGGACTGCGTAATCTCGTTCCAATAGTTCTGGATAGGTCCATTCCAGAATTTGCCGATCAACATTTGGTCCGGTGTCGCTGCTGACCCGACTTGAGCCCCGAGCGACTGGACTTCGTTCAGCGATGTGGCATACAAGACCGAGTCGAGGGCCGGCGGAGGGCCGGGCCGAAACTGTGCCGCGGTGTGCAGCGAGAAGGGCTGAACGTTGCCCCAATTCACGAGCTGTGGCTGCTTGGGGAAGTTGGGCGGCGTTGACTGATAGCTACCGGGAGCCGTCCCGAACACATACGGTTCTACGGCGGCGCTCGATCCATCATTGGCGCGTTCCAGCAAAATGCGTTCTGCACTGCGCCGACCGACCGTTATCGCGGCAACCACATCGCTTGCGTTTGGGACACTCGGGATCGCAGCAAGTGAGGCCTGATAAGCCTGATCGAGGTTGGTTTGAGCTGTCGGGTATAGCGCTACCAAAACTCGATGCGCTGCAGCAACGGCCGCAATCTTCTGCAATGTCTCCGCGTTGCTCCGGCTCCCTGTGAACTTGTTGACGGCTTCCCCGATTGCGACATGCATCATGGCGAAGCTGCGTGTCGAGTGCACCGTAGCCGGCTGGAGGTTGGGTGTTCGAACGATGGAAAGCAGCGTTCGATTCCAGTCAATGACCGGATTGGTCGATTGAGCCAGTGTGTTGATTCCCGCTAGCGCGATTCCGGCGCAAGCAAGAACGAGTTTGGACGAGAAGGTTGGTAGTGAGGATGTCATTCGTTTACCTTGCTTCCTATACCGGAAGCAGGAACGAATTATTCCCGCCCATTATTTGAGGAGCAGATCTCTAAATTGTTCCAGCTCAATGTTATTTAAATCCGAGACTGCGACGAAGGACATGCCGCCCTTAGTCCAACGAACTATGTTGTATCCGTTTGATGATTGGATTCCGTTCGTATCATCTGTCGTCGCCGGCCAGATAAATAGGTCGATGATGTGTTTCCTCCGTTGATACACGAGCGCAGCGACCGAGCGATGGGCAAGGTAGTCGACACGGCCGCCGATCAAGCGAAAGCCTTGCGACGCCAAATCGATGACCGGCGGGGAAAAATCGATGCGGCCGTTAAACCATGGCTTAACAGTATGGCCGTCCGTTGACGCGATATCGGCCGTGTGCCCTGTCATCATGGCGCGTACGTGACTGGAAACCGCTTGTTCTGCAATCTGATTTGCCGTTCCGCCGCGAAGCTGAACCAGGCGAATGGAGAGCGTGCTCACGAGCAGCACCGCCGCGGCGAGGGCGACCCACGTACGCCAGCCGATGGAAGAACGGTGGTCAGATCGAAGACTCTTCCGTATACGTGATTCGAGCGCGGCAGGCGCATGATAGGACAAGCCGCCGCCTCGAATGAGTTGTCGCTGCCTCTCGAGGCGCTCCAGCTCGGCTGCGCAGTCTGCGCATTCAGACAAATGGAGGCGAATCTGGAGTTCGGCGTTCGCGTCGAGTTCGCCGTCGAAATATGCTCCGAGCATGTCTCGTACGACAGAACAGGTCATTGCCGGCCCTCCTTCGCCTTACTTTTCAGGCAAGCTTCCAGGCGGAGACGAGCGCGATTGAGTCGCGACATCACGGTTCCAAGCGCGATACCGGCTGCTTTCGATATGTCTTTGTAAGACAATTCCTCCAGTTCTCGAAGCACCACCACTTCCCGGTACTCGGGCGGCAGCGCTTCGATGCAGTTTCGGAGCGTTCCGATGTCTTCCTGCAGAATCATGATGCGCTCCGGACTTGTTTCTGCACCACTCTGAATGTCGAGGGTCTCACTCGGGGGAAGCTGCTGCGTTTTATGCGATCGCAAACTGGTGAAGCACGCGTTGCGAACGATCCCGAGCAGCCACGCACGTCCGTCCGACCCGTCGAAGCTATCAAAGTAACGATGCGCCCGCAAAAAGGAATCGTGCACTACGTCCTGAGCGTCCTGTTCGTTTCGCAGTAGCCATCGCGCGAGATTGTACGCAGAGTTCAAGTGGGGAAGAATCACATGCTCGAAGTCAGGGGCGAGCTTGGATTGAGGCATACGTCGGCCAAGAGGCCGTGTCGAACCGGCTACCTGGGTCACGGCCACAGTATCAGACGGGGTGGCGATATGTTCTGCCCTCTAGCAGTCTCAAGGTGCTTACACAGAAAACGACCGGTTTATTCCAGAGGAGCGCGAGGAATACTGACGAAGTTCTTCTACGTATTGCAGCCCTGCTCATTGTCGGTCCTAAATCGTCGGTAATGAGCAGCACACATGACAGAGCGTAAGCTACTCGGGGCAAGACCAAGCCGTCCACGAATAGATAGCCCACTGTACTTTTCGGGATTGCGTTTCCCTTGCGGAACACGACCGATCACCTGATCAGACCGTTGAAATGCGTATAGCTCGTTGACAATGCTGGCCCGAATCCGGTGCCGCAGCGACGAAGAAGCTTTGGCCCATCAAGTGCTCAGTTGTCAACAGGGAAGGAACTTACTATGAGCAGTTGTACGGGTTGTGGGTGCACGGAATCGCAAGCAATTGCAGATGCGAAAACGCTCGGCTTGCAGCAAGAGTTCGAAAACCGCAAATATACCTGCTGCCAGATAGCAGAATGGGCCGACGAGCAATGGTCGGCTTGGACTGAAGCGACGCATCAGGATGCTGAGTGGCGCAAGGACGGCAGGGTCAGCGCGGAACTCGAGAGTGCGGAAAATGCCCTTGTCCCCGTCCGCGGCCGCCGGCCAGTGCCGTGGTTCCGGCGTGCCTGAAGCGTGCAGCAGAAATGATGGCGCGTTGCGAAACTGCGTTTCGTTTCAACAAGCACGCAGTCGTTAGTTTTCCGTCCATTCACGACCAGCATTAACTTTGTCATCAAGCGCGGCGACAACACGCACGGACGATCTCTAGACTAGCAGGATGCTGAAAAAGGGTTCTGAGAGGCTTCCATAAAGTCAGATCAGGGGATCTCCAATGTATACCCAAGCTCAAACGATCGCGTATACAACGTTTCTGCAAGAAGTTGTTTTTGGTGTAACCGACTAACCTGGGTCGAAAACCCCTTTTTCAGCATCCTGCTAGTACTACTGTGTTACAAACAGAACAAATTTGTATAGAATTGTTTTGTGGGCAAACACTCCGCGCCAGGCCCACAGGAGAAACGCTTTGCGGCATATATGGATGGCCTGGCGCAAGCCGCGGGGCACGCTGATCGGGCAACGCCGTTGAGGATGTATTGCGCGGGATTGCTGCTGCCGGGAGAACGCAAAAGCGTGGAGCCGATGGCGGCCCGTCTGGCGCCGGACAACGTGCGGCGGATGCATCAGTCGCTGCACCACGTGGTGGCTGACGCGCCCTGGAGTGATGAGGCAGTGCTAGGGCAAGTGCGAA
>JBJMGK010000009.1:0-7916 GCA_045807925.1 Bryobacteraceae bacterium
GCAAATATAAACGCCAGGCGACCGGCAGGCTCGCACGACTTGTGCTGACCGACAGGCTCACCGCCACCCGGCAGTTCTCCTGCTTGCCCACCTGCCCACAATACTGCCGCACCAAGCCGACCGAATGCGTCCCTTTCTTCGGAAAACCGGTGTCATCTACGATCCAGGCCTCGACCGGCCCTTTCTGCCGCATGGCCGTCACGGCGTAGCTTCGCACTCGCGCCAGCACCGCTTCATCACTCCAAGGCGCGTCCGCCACCACGTGGTGCAGCGATTGATGCATCCGCCGCACGTTGTCCGGCGCCAGACGGGCCGCCATCGGCTCCACGCTTTTGCGTTCTCCCGGCAGCAGCAATCCCGCGCAATACATCTTCAGCTGCGTTGCCCGATCAGCGTGCCCCGCGGCTTGCGCCAGGCCATCCATATATGCCGCAAAGCGTTTCTCCTGTGGGCCTGGCGCGAAGTCTTTGCCCACAAAACAATTCTATCCAAATTTGTTCTGCTTGTAACACAGTAGTACTAGGCGGGCGTGGTAGTAGTGATTGTTTTGCTCAAACATCTGACCTTGGAAATGTTGTGAGCGTCTTTTCTGCATACAGTGACGATGCTGGACCGAGGATCAGAAACGTGAGCGTGCAGACAAGGCGGGACGTGCGCATCTCGGGAACCTCCGCTGTTTAGACAATAGATGCGATACGCGCAAAAGGCGATAGAAAAGAATCGCGGGTCAGTAAGTGGCCGCATGTAACGGCGGCCGCCTCCAGTGCGGCTGGTCGGAAGCCTACGCCCGCCCACCGCAGCATAGCCGCGTTTCTCGTCCGGCTGCCCGAACGACTTTCTGTTAAAGAGACTTCCCGGGCGAGGTCGCTTTCTTGTCTTACAGCCGCCGCCTGGTCCCGCCATTGCAGGACATTGCGCCTCCGGAGAGGGACTATCAATCACTTCCCGGGAATTGTGCCGACAGACGAGACACAGGATTTCCCAGATCCAGCGGGTTTGACCACCGGCGGCATCACTTTTCGGACCTCGGGCACGGCACCGCTCGGGACCGGCGTTGTGAGCGTCTATGGTGATCTCGCCGCTGAGCAGTCTACTGTCCTCAACACCGGAACCGGTGCGATTCTTGTCTGGGCACCGCCAGATGAGCCTGGGACGGCTTTCCTTGATGTATTGCTGCCCAGCAGCAAAACAGCGTTTGCGATAGACCTCTGGGCGCAGCAGCCCTTTGTAACAACGGTCCGCAGCATAGTGAACTCGGGTGAGGCGACGCAAAACTTCGATCTGACCACTCTGGATCCTCCCACTCCCTCTTTCTTCGGCGTGACTTCCGACGCGAACACCATCTTATTAGTACGGTTCGCGATCTCAGCTGGTCAGGTCGGTCTCATTCTCGACAATGTGAGTGTCGGGACCGCAGCAGGTAACACGATCCCGTTCCTGAGCGCGGTACTATAATCCTGCTCTCGGCAGGATTGGTTTTTATTGCAGTTCTTGGAAAACGCAAACACACCTAGGCATTTGAGCACGGTGAGAGGCTGCGGCTCGGCTCGCAGCCGTCGCGAAGCTTGCATCGCGAGATCGCGTGGGGCGAGCCGTGCGTGAGCTTGGGGAAGCCCTGCGCCGAACGGCGCTACCTCTGTCAGACTGAGGACAAACTTGCCATCCACGCCCCTGCGGAATTGCTGCTCTAGCCCGGCCGGGTATTATTACGGCGCTGAATCAGCCTTACTTTGGGCTACCGAAGCGGCGATACCAGAAAACTGGCACCTGCCACAGGAGCGAGAAGTCGCATCGCGCTGATTGGAGGCCGCACGCTCGTATAGTGTTGGAATGCGCCTTCGAATCAATCTCTGGTCGCACGGTCACACGCCGACTAATGCGGATGTACCTATATGGCGGTACGCTTACGTGATGCGAGCTCTTCGGTATTCCATCAACGTCACGTTGGATGGCTGCTGCGATCATCGTGTGATTTCCCCGGACGAAGACTTACATCGTCACGCGGTGGAGAACCTCGAGCAGACCGATGCCCTCCTCTTTGGCCGGGTGACTTACCAAATGATCGAGGCAACGTTTCGGCCACCGGCGCGGACAGGAGCGAGGCCTGATTGGATGGAACCCTTCGCCCGAACGATCGACCGGCAAAGAAGTACGTCGTGTCGAGCACCCTGGGCCGGGTCGATTGGAAAGCGGAGCTCGTGCGCGGGGATCTAGGGAAAGCCGTTCAGCGGCTCAAGCGGGAGTCGGGTAAGGGACTCCTCGTGGGAGGCGTGAAGCTCCCGATGGCGTTGGCGGAGTTGGCGGTGATCGATGAATACGAGTTCGTGGTGAATCCCAGGTTGCGGGTCACGGACCAACTTTGTTCGGAGCGCTATGTGTGGCGGTGCGGTATTGAGCCGAAGAGCTAGCGATTGGGCTTGTTAAGCCCGGGTCGGTCCGCATCAATCCGCTATTCAGAGTTCTAAGAAAAGACCATCCCGTTTGACGGTCTAGTCTTCCTGTTTATGTCCAGGGAAGACGCTCAGCATGGTTAAAATCGCCTTCTCAAACACAGGAAGCGGCGTTACCTCTCCACGTTCCCAGCGTGCAATTGTCGTCTCGGTCGTTTCGATCTTGCTCGCTAGCTCTTTCTGCGTAAGCCCAAGACGCTCCCGTTCCTGTTTGAGCCGGAACGGGAATTCAGTCGGTCGGCAGTTCTGTCGCAACTTCTTTTTCGGCATTCGAAATATCCCCCGCGAAAGCAGCCGACTTGAGTCCGGCAAAGGCGTTACTTCCTGCGACATCCGGTGAGTTCTCGTCGTCTAAGCCGTACCAGCTCCCTCCGTAATCTGCATAGCTCACGGGTGCGGGAATCTCCTCTCCGGCGATTTCTGCGGCTGTCTTCGCGTTTACGAGATAAAACGCGAAGACGACGGTTGGTTTACTTTTCCAGACTTCCAGGCCGTGGGGATCGGCGTAAATCTTCTCGAGAATCTTGCCTCCCTTGCCTAGACCCATTTCCTTTCCCGCCAGTGAGCAGTCCACCAGGAGGTGAGCTTTCGCCCGGGAACCCTTACTGAGGCTGAAGTCGGGCTCCGGAACACCGGGCCCTTTTGGAGTTGAGCATGCAAAGGCAGACGAGGTAAAGAATGATTTTAGGGGTGCATCGGAATCGATCGCGTACTGCCTTGTAAGGCTGTCGCACCATTGCTTCGGCGGCATGGTCAGCGTCCAACTCACATCGTCTTTTGGATCGAAGATCGCCAAGCGGATGGCTCCAGTCTTCGAGTCTGCGCCGATCAACTGCTCGCCAACACTTATGCCTTCCCCTTTCTTGTGCGGAGTAGCTACAAACTGGTGGACGGTCCCGTCGACGTCTTTCCAGCCGTCGATCCATGGTTGTGGTGGACACACCAAGTAGTTGTCCTTTTGAAGCTTCGTGCCAAGCTTCTGCCCCGTCACGGCATTTACTCCGCCCGCTCCAATCAGAACAGCGCAAGGCCTGCCGACCGCGCGAAACGAGATCCACATCGCTTCCGTTTCGTGAAGCGCCACGAAACACGCTTCTTGGGCCCAGTCTTGCGGGCAGTTCTTTTGAAAATCAGAGACCTTAAACAGCCTCATCCGTCCTAAGCTCGGCGGAAGATTGCTGGCGACCCGGCCTTCAGCGACACGAACCGTTCGATGGAAAGTCACGTCGAGGTTGTTTAGTCTCATGCAGCAAACTGTACACGGTGTACAGTTGCTTTGCAAGCCTGATTTCGAGCGTTGAGATGCGTTGGAATCCAAGCGGGCATCAGAAGACGCTGAAGACCGTCTGGCACGCGACCTTACGCAGGGCCAAAGTACGGTATTTCCGGATCTACGATCTGCGGTCGACGTATGCCACCCATCTCAACGCGGGGTCGCGGACGAGTGGGTCACGCAACTTCTGAGGCAGGGTGATGCCAAGGTGTTCAAGAAGTACTCGCAAATGAAACTACAGATGAAGAGAGAGGCGCCTTTGGTTTTTGTCACGGAAAAGGTGAATTGAGGGGTTTTGTCACGGTTTTGTCACGGTCGGGGCAGTTTTGGCCCCGTTTGGGCCGCCGGGACGGTATCGGAAATTCTGGAAGTGGTTTAGAATCAAGGAAGCTTCACATGTCGGGGCGTAGCGCAGCCTGGTAGCGCACCTGCCTTGGGCGCAGGGGGTCGTGTGTTCGAATCACACCGCCCCGACCAAACCTCCTGCTGATTCCAAAAGAGTTGTTCGATCGGCGTCTTCCCGCTTTCGCCCATTGTTTGCCTCGACTGTGCCAAAACTGTGCCAAAACCCGTTCAGTTCGGCTTCACTGTGCCAGAACGCTTCGACGTCTCATTTGCATAACGGTTCAGCTTTTCCAGGGCCTCTCGCTTCATCTGAACCTTCATCTGCGAGTACTTCTTGAACACCTTGGCATCGCCCTGGCGCAGCATCTGAGTGACCCACTCGTCGGCAACACCACCAGCGCTGAGGCGTGTGGCGTACGTTGACCTCAGATCGTAGATCCGGAAGTACCGAACGCCTGCCCTCCTGAGCGTGGCGCGCCACACCGTTTTGAATGTCATCTGATAACCATTCCGATTCTCCTCGCTTGGAAAAAGATAAGGCCCGGAACCCACGATTGCGATTTGACTTTCGAACGCTTTTACGGCGATCTCGGAGAGGGGAACCTCTGCGATTCCGTTTGGCGTCTTCGAGTCTGGAATCCACACCATCCGGTTCTCCAGATCCACCTGGTCCTTTTTCATCGAAGCCAGTTCCTTATAGACTCGTAGCCCGGTTTCGGTGATGATTCGGATCACATTGCGAAGGTATTCGGGAGCGGCGAATTCGATTCTCTGCTGCTCCGACCACGTCATATAGTGCGGCCGAAACAGCCCTTCGACCCGCGCCGGGAATTCGACTCCCGCGCATGGATTCGCGTAAAGGAGCTTCTTCCGGACCGCCACATTCAACATGCGGCGGAGCACGCGCAGCTCCTGATGCACTGTCGTTGCCTTGAGCGCACCCTTTTCCACAAATCCATTTCCGGTTCTAACGAGAACTCGCTGTTTGAGCCGCATACGAAGATATGACTCGATATCGTCCGCGGTCAATTCTGCAAGCTTTTTCGTTTCGAACACAGCCCTCAGATGCTTCAGCGCGCGCTCGTTGACCTCATGGGTCTTCGGCGCCCGGAACGGTGGTCTGGAAAAATTCTCCAGATATAAGTCCGTCCATTCCCCAAAACCAAGGTCATGCCCTCGCCGCAACGCCGGCAATGTGTTGTTATCTCTGGCCTGTAATCGTTCTCTGAGGCGCTGCTGTGCTTCATCCCAGTCCTCAGTGCCGGAAGACTCGCGCTGCCGGACACCGCTCTTGTCGCGGTACTGCATCCACCAGATCGCCGACCCTTTACGTTTAAACAAGCCGCCATCGTGTTTTATCGGTCTTGCCATTCCACCACCTCCTGTTTGAATTGCGCGCGGAAGGGCTCCAACTGCGATTTGAGAAATCGGATGTTTCGGCCCATCACGCGGAGATGGGGAATCTGCTTTCGCTCAACCCAAACATACACTGTTTGAGGGCTGACGCCCAAGAAGACTGCCGCTTGCCGAACGGTCAGAGGCATTTCGTCGGGAACAGGAAAGGTGATTTTTGCAACTGGCTCGGGATTCAGGGGGAGGCTCTTAACATCCATGCCTGTTTGTACGAATTCCTGCGTAACCATGCAAAGACCTGTAAAAGCGCTCCAATTCCTGGATATTTATGAGAAAACCTTCTAGAGGCAGTCGGAAACGAAAATTCAATCGTGCACGGAGAGTTTTGCACTTTTCCCACCCAACGAACAGGAATACTTTGAAGAGGGCTGTATTGCTGAAGAGGGCTGTATTGCTAAACTAGCTCGTACCCTTCCTGACATTTTGTGCCATGGAAGTGAATGGCGTCTGATGAGGAGATTGTGTTTTCGCAATCAAAAAAGGTGAGCATCACCTTAGCCCTCGTTACCACTGCGACCTTTCGGTTTAAACTCACCGTCCCGACGTCTGCGGCGCGACGGCCCGCCAAGCCAGCACTTGGTTTGCCCAGGCGAATGCCCCCAGTTCAGAACTTTCGCATTGTTCGTGATTTTCGAGACGTATGCTGAGATCCATTACGACGATTTTGTGCTTCGCCATGGCCATTACTGCCAGCGCCGCAGAAACGTCTATCGGGGATGTCGCGTTGAGCAAGGCTGATGCACTCGCGGACATTTACAACTGGCACGCCGCAGCGCCCTTTTACGCTGAGGCCGAGAGGTTCTTTACGGCTCGGCGCGATACGCGGAAAGCCCTGTTCGCGCATATCGGATATATTCGAGCCACATTCGAGCAACGGTCGTTTTCGGAGACAGCCCGTTATTTCTCGAACGTCTGTGACGGGCCTGTGGCGGCAAATGATCCAGAGGTCCAATTCAAGTGTCTAATCGCAAAGGGAGACACCGACGCTGAAATCGACAGTGCACCAGCGGAAGCGGATTGGCGCCGCGTCCTTGCGCTTGCCCGGCGTCTTCACAACGAGAAATGGCAAATACGCGCTACCGGAGAAATCGGCTTCGCCCGATATGTTCAAGGCGACCACACAACAGCGAAGAAGAACACCGGGATCGCTCTGCTTCAGTGCCAGAAAACCGGTGACTGGGCGGGCGTAATCCGCTTTTCTTCTGGTATCGGAACGGGTTTGGCCTTGGGCGGTTTCGAACAGATGGGCATGCCATACCTGGATAACGCGATCCGACTCGCGCGGCAGTATCCAGAGTCAGGCTATCCCTACATGGCAGTTGCCGGAAAGGCAATGGCACTGATACAGAAGAACGACTACGACAAAGCAGAGGCCTATGCCATCCAGCAAAGCGAACGTGCTAAGGCCGATGGCCGCATGGTCAAATTCACACAAGCGCAGTTATTCATTAGTGACATCGCTATCCGCCGCGGCCAGCGCGCCACCGCAATCAAGATTCTGACGGACACGCTCCCAATCGCGCAGCAGAATCACACACGATTGCTGCGAGACGTTGACTCCAAACTCAGTGATCTCTATCGGCAGCAAGGGGATCTAAAACTGGCGGACCACTTCGCAGAATCCGCGCTCGTGGCATGTCAGTACAGCCATGACATGTACCTGGCACCGAGCATTCTGCTAACCATCGCGCGAATGAAGATCACACTCGGCAAAGGGTTCTGGTGCAAACTCGGGCAATTCGGCTGAATTGCCATAATGGCGTGGAATGATGGCAGCTGACTCAGACCTGTTCAAAGGCCGCCATTTCGATCAGCAGGTGATTGTTCTGTGTGTCAGGTGGTATCTCGGCTATAAGCTGAGCTCGCGCGATCTGGTGAACATGATGGACGAGCGCGGGATCGTCCTGGCACACACGACGATTCTGCGTTGGGTGCAGAGGTACGTGCCGGAATTCGAGAAGCGCTGGGGCCGCTATGCTCGGTCAGTCGGCGGGTCATGGCGCTGTGACGAGACCTATATAAAGGTGAATGGCCGCTGGACGTACCTGTATCGAGCAGTGGACAAGCAGGGTCGAACGGTGGACTTCCTGCTGAGCGAACGCCGCGATGTGGCTGCGGCCAAACGCTTTTTTCGCAAAGCCATGAAGAGCCACCCGACACCGCGCGTCATCACCCTGGACGCTTACGCGGCTTCGCATCGGGCTATCACCGAATTGAAATCAGCGGGGGCGATGCTGCATCGCGTTCGAATACGGTCCAGCAAGTACTTGAATAATGTGGTGGAGCAGGATCATCGCCGCATCAAACACCGGATTCGACCGATGCTCGGATTCAAACGGTTCGACACGGCAGCAATCACGATCAGCGGCATCGAGCTTGCAGAGAAGATTCGAAAACATCAGTTCAAAACAGGAAAATTAGCAGGCAGACCCAAA
>JBJMGK010000010.1:0-12881 GCA_045807925.1 Bryobacteraceae bacterium
AGGCTGGCGCGGATTTCATCATCACGCGACTCTCTGCATTGCCGCATACGGCTTCCTGGTGGCAGAGCGAAGTCGTTTTTCCCCCTCCGCATGCGCCGGCAAGTTACAGCTACGCGCCCCGAAGCTTCCGCTCCATTTCAAGCCGCGCGGCTCGCCGAGTTCGGGCAGAGCGGCATAATCCCGCTTCCATTACGACCCTCCGCATCAAGATCGCGCGGTTGCTCCTTAACCGACTTGGTCATTGTCCCTTTTGTTACGCTCTGCGTTTGTAACACAGTAGTACTAGGATCTAAAGCTAAGGCTTTCAGCAGCAGTACCTTACAAACGGTATTACACCGTTGTCGCCAAAGATTTCGCGCCCTATTCTTGGGAAGCCGTAAGAAATCAATCTTTCGTGTTGCTTCCGTCGCCCGTTGTGTCCGGCGGCTGCAACCGTGGCCTAGACTAGCAGCCCGTGGTGGAAGTAAGTTGAATTCGAACGCGACAGAATCTGAAAAAAGTGAACCTCACAAACGCGTTACAATGCGCTGCTGACAGGCGTTTGGCCATTGGGGGACCCTCCCGAACGGCGCAAGATCGCCTCAAATGGTCTGGAGTTACTAAAACCACGGGCTGCTAGGGGGATTTCCATGCGTAAGTTGGTCTCTGTTAGCGGCTCCATAGTCGCGCTTGTGGCTATCGAAGTCGTGTTGTTGTTTATCTGATCATTTCTGTCTCGGAGGATTTATGAAGTCATTCAAACGTTTTGTTTCATCTCTCGCGCTCGTTGCTGGTCTGACAGGCGCTGCGTCTGCCGACAGCCTGCACCAAATGAGCTACGCATTTGCCGTTACCAACAACGGAACGCCGGAAGTCCAAGCGTCGTTCGGGCCGCTCGAGATCGTGACGCCCGACGGGATTCCGCCTGCGAATATGAGTACCGGGGTGGAGAACTTCAGTCAACAGGGCAGCAGTTGTATCTTAAGCGGGCAGTCCCTCGTTGAACTGGGTGCCTGCACAGGCATGATTATCACCGACGGGGAAGGCACCTCAACCGTTCAGATCAATGCCACTGGCAATCCCAACGCAGGCGCTGGATATACCTCGCATGAAATTGTTGACGCTTCCTTTAACTATCCCGACATCTTCACGCCTGGGACATACACAGCCAGCAGCGTTCGCTACGACGGCTCATTCCGGGTTGGTTCGCAAGCATTCCTGACCATAACCGACAATTCTGATCCCATCACGGCCGCCCCCGAACCACGCACGATTTGGATGCTGGGAAGCGGACTCCTCGTCGCCGGACTGTTCGCACGACGCCGCACAACGGCGTCACGACCGTAATCTGAAGTTTCGGCCAGCCAATCGCTTTGCACAAGGCTGTATCTGCAACATCTGACCCATGGCGCGATGGAACAAAGGGGGGCAGGTTTAGAGGGTGGCGGTGGCACCCACTCTCTCTGGCTTCAGCGCTGCATGTTTCACTTTAGAAACTATCCGGTAGAATTACCTGCATGCGACATCAACCCTAACGGATGTGGAGCCGTACCAACCATTTATCCTTTTGGCGAGGATAATGCCATTCTGCGATACACGCTTTCATTGCTATTGCACAAGCGGGGTATCACGTAATCGAAGCGGAAGATGGGTGTGATGCGCTGCAACGTGCTGCGGAGTTCGATGGCCGAATCCAGGTTCTAGTCACGAATATTCGTATGCCTCGAATTGACGGACACGAGCTTACGAAGAGGATACGGGAGACCCGGCCAGACATCAAGGTCATCGTGGTGTCGGCACAGCATGAGGCTCACTTCCCACCTGACTACCCGTGCCCAGACTGCTTACTGGAAAAGCCTGTGTATCCCGATGTAGTCGTAAGAAAGATCAAAGACATGTTGGAAATCTAGTGCGCCTCTCGCTGCTCGCTCTCGGCCATAAGGCACGGGATACGAGCACTCGAAGTTTGCTGCTTTATACATCTCGCATTTGACGCTAAGGCCACGCCAGAAAAAGGGCAAGTCTGGGTCTCCCCGGTGGCCACCCCGGCCTCCAGATTCTTGCGCTTCGAAAGGGGGTGGGGTGCTTCTTTTTCCTGCCTTTCCCGTCCCTCGGAATTGAATTTGTATTCTCCTTTTGTTTGCCTATACAATCTAGCCGTGGGTTCGAGCCGGAGAAGAGAGGCCAGAGAGATCGCTGGATGGATTGCCGAGTCCAATAAAGCGATTGAAGGTGTGACGCTGGGACAGGTCTGTGCTGCCGGTCTGGTGGTGCTGGAGGTTCAGTGCCATCAGTGTCCACGGAAGGGAAGGTATCGGGTCACTCGGTTAGTTGACCAGCACGGAGCTGGAATGGAGCTGCTGAAGTTAAAGGATCTACTCGCGGTTGGCTGCCCAAAGCTGGGCAATGCGTCCTACTTCGATAGGTGTGGCGTGTACTTCCCTGCAATGACATCCGGTGTTCCTCGGTCTATCACTAGTACCTAGGCCAAAGCTGCCGTTACATTCAAGTCCGGCCAATAGCCGATAAGCTTCTTTATCGTTTGGCGAAATGAAAACGTTTGTCTTGTTTCTCCCGTTCACGCTAGTGCTAGCGATGGCCTGGTTGATTAGTAACCAACAGCAACAAATTAAGACCTTACAACGCGAGTTGGACAGCAGGAGTTCGCAGCAGAAAGCGACAATCTCACAGCTCCAGTGCTCCGAAGCGGCGCGCAAATTCCTTCCATCACAGGGTTGGACTCCTGAAATGGGTGGCGACTATAAGAATCATTTCAACTCGAAATTGGGAAAGTGCTTTGTGCTCGCATCAAACTATCTCATAAACGAGGACTTCGAGACGATAGCACTGTACGACGCGCTTGAAGGCAGACTGTACGCTAGCTTCAACGGCCACCGTATCTGCGAAATTGGCATCACGGGCAAGCCGCGTAAATGTGTGCTTGATTCAGGGAATATCTGGTTTGACGGCGACGATGATCGAACCCCAGCGGATCTTGTTATCGGCTTTCGCGGTTCCCGCTATGGCGGAGGTGCTGGAAATGAGGACACTCGAAAGGACTTTCTCAAAGCCATAAAGCCTTTCATGACGGAATAACGACGGCTACCGGAGCCGCTGAGACAGGTCCGGCAAGCGCCTGTGCCGCCCGGCGACCTAGTACAGTGAAGCCTTGGCTTGAAAAACAGAGCAGAAGACCCACCACCACTAGCAGTATGGTTGAAGGTTCGGGTACGCTGGCCGTGGTGGCGAATCTGACGTCATCCACGAAAGCATTGACTCCCACGAAATTCAGCGCCACTGTGTCAAAAGGGATAGTACTTTCAATTCCAGCGAAACCAAAAAGTGCACCATAGAAAACAGCCCCCAGAGGCGTAGCCCCACTGAAAAGCGAAATCGTCGGACCGGGAAAAGGAAAAGTTCCGTAACGGAATCCGAAAAGAGTGACCGACTCTGGCAAGGCCAACGTCAGCGTACTTATCGGCTCTCCCACTAAATTGATGCTATTGGTCCCATCAAGATTGTCAACAATGTTCGGACATGGAACTCCTGGTCCACCGCATTCAGACGTAAACAGGACGCCTTTGTAACTCAGCCCATTCACCTCTGTACCTATCGCAAGATCTTCGAATGTCAAAACTGGTGACCCCGACGGAAAAGCGTCCGGCCCCACTGCCATGACTGAGGCAAATGCCGCCGTTGACAGGAGAATTCCGCCGAACAGCAATCGGCAAGCGTTTTGGGAAACACGGGAACGTCGAACCATGGCAAATCCTTTCCTGAGGACATTATCAACTTTCGGCTCAGCCCCTTGCTACTGCCGGGCATAGGACGCTCTGAGTGATTCGATATGGCGGGGTCTCTGGTTTACTACGCTACGCCGCTTGTTTTGACTCGTGAATCCTGAGCACCTTCTGCACCGTCACGGCATGCCACGTCCCGCCACGCTTCGTAGCTGCTCCAGCCTCATTCATTGCATCAGCTATCGCTTGCATGCTCAGACCTTCAGCCCGTAGCCGCAGAATCCGCTTCACTGTCTTCATCTCTTCTCTGTTCTGTACCAGCCGGTCTCCCTGCCGGTCAAAACCCAACGGCGTAATGTTGCAATAAACTCTGCGCTCTGCCTTCTTAAAGGAAAGCGCCGACTTGGTTCTCTCGCTGATTAGGTTGCGCTCCATCTCTGCAAAGCCAGCAGCCATGGTGAAGAACATCCTGCCCATTGCACTTCTGGTATCGATGGCATTTCCACCCATGTCCACGATGTGGACAGCGCAATTGGCGTTATCCCATTTCTCACTCTGAATCAGCGCATCGCCAGCATTACGGAAGAGCCGGTCAAGCTTAACAGTGATGACGTGCTTCGCTCGCTTCTTTGTGATGGCCTCGACCAGCTTTGCACCCTCTGGTCTCTCGCGTAGCGGAATGTTGGCACTGACTCCTTCCTCCCGGTAGATACAAGCCAGGTCCAGACCACGCATTCTTGCATAGGCTTTTACCCGCTGCTCCTGTGCATCGAGACTGACACCCTCTTTGGACTGTTCTTCCGTGCTAACACGGACATAAGCGATGGCGCGTTCCATATACTATGGGTTCATCGTATATGAAGCTGGCCGTTTTTGGAAATACTCCAACACTGCCGAAGTACCATGCCCTGCATCGTCGAAACCGGAGCATCTGCCAAACTTAGACAGAGGGTTTTGATCTGGAATGAGTGGAGGAGCTTGGAAAGTTCACGTTTGGAACGAGGCGGACCTTATCAATGGCCAAAGAACGATTCAATGACACGCAACGGCAACGGGCGAGCTTTTTGTCTTAGCCCCCAATAAACATCAAAGCCTTTAGTGAGCTGATAACTCCAATAGCTTTTCGCGTCTTTGTTCGTATTACACTGCGGTTGGTCTTCGTGCGTCAAATGGCCTGCGCCGCTGACCGACTGTGTATTTAGGTCGATGGTAAAAACCTCGATTGAGCAATCAAATCCCTTTGCATGACGATGGCGTTAGGGGTCCAGCTTTTGATTTCATAATCTACAACATCGGACATAAGTGTGTTGCCAGAAACCGACGCTAACGCTTCCGTGCATCGGTTTTCAGCTTTATTGCACTCAATTTTTGAGGTCTGAAGCGGGGACATAATCGAATCGTCGGTGCCGGCCAGGTCTGTTCTGGTCCATGTGCCTGAGACTGAAACTGAATCTCCGACCCTGATCACATCGAGAAACGAGCTAATGCCAACTGGCACCTGCGTGTCGACGTAAAGGTTCATACCAAGCAGCAAACCGAACGCAATCGCTCCAGCAATGAACAACATGCAAAAAACAACAAAGCGTTTCTTGAATCTGGTTAGTCTGGGCCAGGGCACGACAGCGTGAAATCCGGCTATCTGTATACGAAACAAATAAAGTAAAATAAACGCGCTAAGCCAAAAAAACGGAATGGGTGCAAGCGCCATAAACAACACGCTTGCAGTGCTGCTTTCCATCCATGTCGCCATATTTTTCGACCGATCAGTCTCACAGCTAGAGAGGTCGGAATCATGCTGCAATGCTTTAGTTTGGGTGCAGGTCTTATAAGCCCACTTTGCAAAACCTTCTGCGCGTTCAACATCGCTGTGCCGCGTGTAAATCCCAGCACTCACCGCCCAGATGACCGAGAGTGCCAGCATAATCCAGATTTTTCGCTTCATTTGATACTCACGGCATTAAGTGGTTCCTGACCTGCCAACGCCTGCTAAGCACTTCTCCTTCCCGGACCATCAAAGGAAATGGATATTTCACCGCAGGAGACCATCCTGCCGTTTTGGGACTTCTCATGCCTTGCCACGTCATCCATAAGACTTTTCAACATGCCCTCCTCTCTTAATCGCCAGCTCTCACCTTCACGGCAATCAGGGCAGTGGCCCTTGCCTTCAATGCGGCCCTTGTCGCGGCAAGTATCACAACGGTAGAAGCTGGCGAAATGTGTCGTGTTGGTGGACTGCTCTCGTTTATCAGTAGTTGCCGGATTAGGCTTTTGCTCTGTGACCGGTTCATCCGATGAAGCGACTGACTGGCTTTGCTGATCCGCTTGCCGCTTCGCTTCCCGTTCCCGTTCCAGTTCCCGTAAGCTAGCAATGACCTCGTTATATTCGCGCCGCCTCGCTTTTTGACCTTTTTCGCAGAATTTACAGAATCCTTTACCTTCCAACTGAACCCGATCCTCACAATGCGAACAGGTTGGAACCTGACCCGCCGGAGTATCCTGACCTTCTTTGCTGACGCTCTCTGGAGCGGGACTGCCGTTTGAGACAGTTTCAGCACGGGCTGCTGGTTCAGCGTTCTCCTCCTGTACCGAGGCCGGAGCTGGAGTTGGAAAGGTACTGACGATTGGTTCCTGCTTTAAGAGCGCCAGCAGTGCATTGATATCTACCAACGCCTTTTGAGAAATCGCGCCGGTTGAAACAAGATGCTGGATGGGCACACGAGGATCGTAGACGAGGAAGTATAACTTGCCATCCTCACTGGACGCACGCTCAATAAACTTATTGGCCGCCAACCCGTTCAGATGCTTATCCAGATTCTTCTTTACCTTGAAGTTCAGCTCGTAGCGCATTTCGTCACCGGGTGGGTAACACATACCCTCTGGGCCGATCCGCGAGATCAGGTAAGTGAGAATTTTGAACTCTGGGTCGGTCAGGTAACGGATTAGCTTGCGATAAATAATCGGCAATGGAGTGAACCCAGCCTTCTTGGCGTTAAACACCAGCTCCCCAGCTCCGGGGAAGTAAATTTCTCGAAGGTCTACGTTGCGTCTTCTCATCCACTTAGGAGTTGAGAATGCGTGTCCTTTTTCTCTCCCCTAAAGCCAGGTCAACCAGGTAAATAGTTAAAGACAGGTCAGATACCTTTAAATACGTAGATACAATTAATACTTAATACAGAGATAAATATCGTAAGTAATTTAAAATATTATAGATATCAATTTTGAGCTGGACGATCTCGTCCAAAGAACTCACGAGTGAACGGCATCTTTACCGGCTAATTGTTAAGGGCGGTCAGGCCAGCCGCCTTCCTCCCTGGAAACACCAGGCGAATCCCAATAACCAGCCATTCCCAACAGCTCCATAGGGGAGATAATGCGGACACCCTTTACCCTCAAGCTAATGAACTTGTTAAGCCATAAACAGCGTCAGTTTGCCGAAGCCGTGGCCAACGGAGCCACGTACACAGATGCCTACCGGACGATCTACAGTGACCGTGGCAAGCCCTCAACGGCTCGGAGTGAGGGTAGCCGGCTGGCTAACAATCCCAAGGTGGCCAGAGCTATCCGGCAGCTTCAGGAGCCGGTTCTAGAGACGTTGAAAGAAGCCCAGTTGGCAGTCCTTCAGGAGTTAACGGCTCAGTTCAAGTACGGGAACGCCAGAGAGCGGGAACGAGCTGGCAAGACATTGGTCGATATCAGTAGGCTGCTGTAACGTACTGGTCTGAAGCTGGCGCGCCAATCAGCCGATCAATCGCTTCAGAGCTTCTAGGGCCATGGCACGATGAATGACCCACTTCGCAACCGGCCAGAGTGAGACAAGTACGTTCTTCCTGAATAAAAGCCTCGCTCTCTTCGGTCCATACCGCTTGATGTCTCGCTCGTATATGTCTTCAAGATGAGTGATGATGTCTTCGGCAGCGTCGAGCTTCAACAACATACTGAGGCAGAAATTCCAGCGAGTAGTGAACGTGTCATTGGCCTTTTGCAATTTCTCGTAGGTTTTGTTCCTCAGCCGTTTTTCGGTGATCCACACAGAACATAGCTGGACTCCTATCGCGAACGCTAACACCGGCAATGTTATCCACATTCCTGCGGTATTGAACCGTGCTGGCTCCCGAAGCGACAGAACCAAAGTTACGAATCCAGAGACAATGGTTACGAGCAACTTCACAATTTCGAGCTTTCGTTCTGTCATGACAGCACCGGTGCAAAGTTGTTGCTTTTCAACGCTGCCAGTACCTCCGTCTCGCGCAATGCTTGCTGTCCAGCGGCCTCGATCTTGAACATGCGCTTGCGGCGTCCACCCCGTTCAGGCACCGGATCAGAGTACCGAGAGCTGACAAACCCCTTCTCTTCCATCCGATACAACGTAGTGAGCAAGGTTCCAGCCGAATAGTCCTTGTTCGTGTGAGTTTGAACGTGGTCGTGGATCTCCACGCTGTAGCTCTCACCACCCAAGCCCACAATGGCTGAGAGCAGCGTTTCTTCTAAGCGGCCAAGCATTATCTAATTTGTAGTACAAATAAGTTGGGCTTGTCAATGGAGAGGCTTTTGGCACTATGTTGGAACTCACCCGGGAACGCGAGATACTGAATTATGGCCAATCCCAGGGAAGAACAGGAGCGGTTAGCCAATCCCGTGCCATCTACCGAGCCACTTGCCTGGGTTAAAGAGCCGCAATTGCCCATATCCTCTACCAAACTAGATGAGGCAGCGAAAGCGTTAGGTGAGGCAGTAATAGTAGCCCTGGCCTCAGCAGCGGCTACCCAGATTGTTAGCAAGTTCCTAGAGGGTGCAAAGAAAGACTCAACCGCTTCGGACATCGCGAAGATACAGAGTCTTGCAACGCAGGTATTTGACGACGAGAAATCAGCAGTCGCTTGGCTTCACGAACCGAACCTCGCGACGGATAATCTGCCTCCGATGAGCGTATTAGGCACTCCTGATGGATATAAGCGTGTTCAGAACCTACTTCTGCGTATCCAGTATGGTGTTCTGGCCTAGCTTGCCGATACAGCCGATAGTAAGCGTGAGTCAAAAGCGAACGGTGTAGTCTCAACTACCTGGATAGCCTCAAACAACGGGTGATCCGGGTTCAGAAGGTAATTCGTCTGTCGAGGAACGATTACGGAGGGCACTCGCAACACGGCAGTCTCTTTGCTCTCTAGCCATTCGTCACCGATTTGCCGGGATGAAGCGATCTCAGCAGGTGCCCATGTGGTGTCCCTGATCTTTAGCGTGTCCGGCACTTCCACGAGGAGAAGGGTCATGTTCTTCGGCAGCGTTTGGAGATGAGCCATGTATTCCAGCACAGCCAAAGCCGAACAGGAAGCCGTGTAGACCATTTGTTTACCCGGTGAGTTCCAGCGGCCACCGGTAATAGCTGATCCTCCTCCGTCCAGATTGGGATAATCTCGCTTGCAGAGCCGGACTATACGCATAAGTATCGAACTTGGTTAAAGTAGCGTGAGCGGTTTGGCGCATTCAAGGGAGAAACTTTTGAGAAGACGCTCCCTCCACATCCGTTCGGCACGACTCGCATTGGAGATGAGCGGCATCTGGATCTGGCTACCGACGTGACCGAGGAAGAACTTAACATTAGTCTTCCGATCATTCCTCATGCGGCCATCGGCGATACGGACGTCCAGGTTGCCTGGTGGTCGGCCTGAAAGACAACACTTGTGAAGTACTCTGCAACGAATGCGGCAGTCTGATTGCTACTTCCCTGCCGGTCACGAGTGTCAGCTTTTCTCCAGAAGCTCTCTAAGGGCAACGTTAAAGATGCGGCCAGTGGCCGCAATCCTGCCATTCCTATAAATTAGACGCGCTAGATTGCATCGGGATCGGGGACTGCTGGCTTCCCTCAGCAGCCATGTTCTTTGCGGTGTGCGAGAAGAGCTTGACGGGCATGGTGGGCATACCTACGGGCATTTTCCACTTCGGAACTTTTACGGCTGTATTCAGCTTTGGGTAAGCTGCTCACTTGCTGAGCTAGGGTTACGGCCGCTTTGGCGTAGTCGAGGGAAGCTCGGCTCAAAAGATCCAGGAGCCTCCCGCGTTCTGTACAGGACCGCTGGATGGGTACGGTTCCGGTCATTAGCCGAATCCTAAGTCCAGCATAGGGTATTCCGCAAGCCTGGCATCTTTCCCCGCGTAAAGTGCCCATTGCTGCGCATTAGGCGAGGCTGGCTGCATCGGGAGCCATGCGGGGTACGCGCACCGCCAAAACATTCTCTCCGCTTTACGTTTCGTCGAAACCGTGGATCAGATCGGAAATAGAGCACGTTAGCAAAGACGATGCTGGATGAGGCGAGAAGGCCGTAGGCTTGCGGCTAGTGCCGGTAATCCATCTTCGTGGATTCCAGAGCTCAACGGGAATTGCCGTTGAGTCTTGGCCGTAGTTCTTACTGAGCCTTTCTGAATAGTGCGGACTAACCTGGACGCGAGAGCGCTACCAGTCCTTACTTTCAAGCAAAACTGGCCAACGCGAAGCTGTCCCCGAGGAAGTAATTGGCGTCACCCATCAATCCACCACGTCAGGAACCCTTCGGAGTGGCCGCACGGCTGACGAGATGCATGCCTTCGAGTCTCCTCCATCCAGCGCCCCACGTAATCGTTGCACGTAGTTCCAAAGCTCCTGGGCACGCAGAGTTCGTTCATCTCTCGCTCCGTACCTGAAATGAACGCTTGCGAGCATCGCTTCGCAATTCCGCTGGAGTTGGTCCAAGCGTCGCGTAAAATGGAGAGCCTCCTCCGCCATACGGCGTTCAGGAGTCATCATCAGACCTCGCTTTCGGTGGAAATACGAGGGTAACAACCAGGAATATTCTCAGGCCAGTGATCCACCGTCAACGTGCGTGATAGTACGTTTGCAGCGGTCCAGCGTCCACCCCGTGAGGGTCTGCGACTGTATTTCGATCTGGGCAAGCTGCTGACTCTCTTGGGCTAGGTCCAGCAACTCTTGCGGGATCGAGATTTCAGCCGTTCAAGGCGTAGTTTTCGTTGCCTACCTTACTCTCGCCAGTGTATGATCTCCCAATGGCCAAGAAGCTAGAAGTTCTACGTAACGAGCATGCATCAACTTATGCTGTCCACTTGGAAATGGGAGATCCTCCACGAAAGCTAGTTGGTGGGCTATCTCTAGACCTCCCTCGATTAAGAACAGAACTGCAACAACATAGCTGTTCGGAAGAAACAATCGAGCACGCCCTAAAGGAGCTTGAAAATAGCGGTTCCACCGTCATTTGGAATTGTACCTAGGGCCGAGGGCTGGCTTCGGGTCCCATGCCGTGATCTCACAACCGCGATATTCGTCCCGTCTTCGCCTATACTATTTCCATGTCCGTGGGATTCGCAGAAGCGGAAAGCCAACCGCTTCCTCTTGACCGTTACGTCTCCACGGTGACCATAGCCGCCGCAATCCGAGATACACAAAGAAGTGACCTTCTGACGAACGTATACTGCCTCATGCGTGTCTCGCATCGGGTGCGAAGCGCCCAGAAAACGACCGCCCTTCAATGGGGGTGCCCCCTGGCACCCGGTAGGGTTCTCCCAGGAGATCCCATGCCGGGTGGGGTCCTGGAGATCTCTGATTCGGCGCTTCTATACGAACCTCCGCAACCGTTCGGAAGGTTTTGAGCGCTTACACTGCGATGGATTTATCCGTCTGCGGGGTGTGTCAGCCTTTCCGAGTTCCGGTTTACCCGCGATGCGCTAAGTCCCAGAGCGTCAGTGCCGAAAAATCCTAATTTCTGTTGACTGCGTTGATTTGTCGGGATGCTCTATGAGACGAAACCAACGCGACAGCGACAAGCAGCGCAATCAGTATCCAGCACGCGAAAGGAACCACCAGGAATACGAAACCCATCTTCAGAGTCGTGTACCCAAATGCAACAGCGGCATAAATGCCGGGACAGATGAACACGACGGCTAGCGTGAGTGCGTTCAGCATTATACGGGCAGATGGCAACCATCGCTTAGAAATCAGATCAGCGCACAGAAGCCCGAGAAACGGGGAGACCACCCAGGCAGAAAAGAGAAGAATCAGTACTATGGATCTCTGATGCCTACCTGCATGCAGCATCAGGGCAATCGAGGTGACAGCCCCAATTGCCAGCCCAATTGTCGCTCTTTGTGGCACCTTCATGCCCTGTCTCCGCAGTACCGCTTGAGATCTTATATCAGCAGTCTGCGATGCGAAATGAACGGTGCTTAGTGGTGTCCGTCGTTCGGGCACTGGCCCAAACAGTCGGATTGCGTGAGTCTCACGGGAACGAACCTCCATGTAATCATGACTTGCCCCTGCGTGTCTTTCATCGAGCGTCCAGCCTCCCAGCGAACAACCGACCTTCTCTGGTCCTTACCGGGTGGCACAGGTCGGTGGATTCTGGAAAGTCGATACCCGGTGGGTGCTGGAAGAACATCCTCCTGACGACCCCGAAAGGTTCTCAGCGTTTAGGGACCTTGCGGTTTGGAAATGGGGCTGTCCGAGTTCGCACGTTGTTTGCAACTCCTTGCCTATTACTGAGAGAACTGATTACATCAGGAGATGGCGAGGAAAGTCCTTGCAATTGCTGGAACTGCCATCTTCCTTGTCAGCGCGCCTGGATTTGTTGCGGGTTTGGTGCCATGGTGGATCTCACATTGGCGACTTAACACTTTCTTCTCAGGGCTGGTGCCTGTTCGGATTGCTGGAAGTGTGCTGCTTGCCTTAGGGGTTTTGGGGCTGATTGATTCATTTGCGCGCTTTGCATTGGAGGGTGTGGGCACGCCAGCGCCCATCTTCCCGACACGCCGTTTAGTTGTCACTGGTTTATATCGTTATGTCCGAAATCCGATGTATCTGGCACTTGTGAGCACGATTATTGGCCAAGCTCTTGTTCTTGGTAATGTGACGCTTGTTGAATATGCCGACGGTGTCCCGGCTGTAGTTGAAAGTTGAGGCGGCGGTTCCCCCTGATTCTGAATAGAATCGGGGTGACAAAACCTGGAAAAGGAGAACCGCCGTGAAACGAAACTATCATACGATTGATAAGCAGGGAAAAGTCGGCGTGCGTAAGCTCGCCGACTTTCTGGTCCGCAACGGCCAAGCGCTGTTGCCGATGATGGAGTTGATCGAGCACAGCCGCATGGTTATCGACGAACTCATCGACGTGATGGGCCGCG
>JBJMGK010000011.1:0-48873 GCA_045807925.1 Bryobacteraceae bacterium
CATTTGCCAACCATTCCGAGTGAGCAGCGCAGCTTTTTGGCCACTGCTCTGTTATCCAGACCTTCGGCGCAGGCCAGCACCACTCGCGCCCGCCGTGCCACCGCCGGCCGACTGCGCGACCGCTGAGCCAAAGATCGCAGCCGCTGGTGCTCCTCTTCGCTTAGGCGCAACGCTTGTTTAGGACGCCCTCTCCGCATACTGAGTGGACGCCTTTCCGTCCTATTTATTCCACATATTTCTGTGACGGGAGACTAGGACCGATTGATTGAAACAACGCGACTATACTCCCCGAAAGGCTCTTTCGCCTCTGATGAACCAGGCGGATCGCGCAAGCTGAACAGCCTTTACTTTTATCGAGTCTATAGGACGCGGCTTTATCATGAGGTCAAATGCTGGTGGAGCTCAATGTTGAGAACTATGCCGTGGTCGAGCAGGCCCGCATCCGTTTGCAGCAGGGCCTGATTGTGCTAACGGGCGAGACCGGAAGCGGAAAATCAATCGTCGTTGACTCTCTTTCGCTTCTGCTGGGCGCAAGGGCCTCGAGCGAAATGGTTCGAACCGGAGCGGCGAAGGCACGGGTCTCGGGCGTCTTCTCAGTTCCCATCGCAAACGGTCTATCCGAATTGCTCACCGAAGCTGGTATCGAATTGGACCCCGAGGAGGAATTGATTGTTGAGCGAGAAATCGCCGCAAACGGAAAATCGAGAGCATTCGTTGCCAATCGTCCGGTGACAAGCGCGTTTTTGCGCCAGTTGGCGCCTGCTCTCGGAGACATCCATGGCCAGAACGAGCAGCAATCTCTGTTTTCCTCGTCTGCACAGCGTGACATTTTGGATGTCTACGCCAATGCGGGTGAACTTCGCCGAAAGGTGAGCGAAATTTTCTCCGAATGGCGAGCGATCGGCAATAAGCTCGAGGACTTGAATCAGAACGAGCAGGAAAAGTTGCGCATGCTCGATCTTTGGACTTTTCAACGTAAGGAGATCGATGCGGTTGCCCCTAAACCGGGCGAAGACAAGGAACTGGAAGCGGAACGAAAGATCCTGGGCAACGTGACTCGGCTGCAGGAGAGCGCGAATGCGGCATTCGAGCTGCTGTATGACGCGCCAGAAAGCGCGACTACCCAGCTTCGGCAGGCTCTGAAGCGAGTGGACGAGCTTCTACGGATAGACGGAAGCCTGGGTTCGATTGCAGAAGGCATGAGACAGTCGTCGGCATTGCTCGAAGATGCGGCTTATGAGCTGCGGGATTATCTCGGGAAACTGGAAGGTGATCCGGCTCGCCTCGAAGACGTGGAGAACCGGTTGGCTGCACTTGACCGTCTCAAGCGCAAGTATGGCGGGACGCTGGAAGAAGTGATGACCTTCCGAGAAGATGTCGCTCGCAGGGCTGATGAAGTCGAGAACGCGACGGAACATCGAGCGTCCTTGGAGAAGGAGCACGCCAGACTGGCCGCCGAGTATGATTCTGCCGCGTCAGCTCTGCGTGAGGCCAGGGAATCAGCAGCCAAACATCTGAGCAAGCAGATCGAAGCCGAATTGGGTTCTCTGGCAATGGCTGGATCGCAATTTCGCGTCGCTGTGGAACAGGGTTCGTGGACGGCGACCGGGTTTGACGAGGTAACGTTTCTCGTTTCTCCCAACCGTGGTGAAGAGCTGAAGCCACTCGAAAAGATCGCGTCCGGAGGCGAACTCTCTCGCATTGCTCTCGCTCTGAAAACAACCGTGGGCGATGTAGAAGCGCCAAGGACCCATCGGACGCTGGTGTTCGACGAAGTGGATGCCGGTGTCGGAGGGGCGGCGGCGGCCGCCGTCGGAAGGCGGCTCAAAGCCTTATCGCGAACAAGCCAGGTTATCTGCGTTACTCACACGGCGCAAATCGCCGGTTTTGCCGATCATCACCTGGCGGTCTCGAAGTCTGAGCAAAAAGGCCGGGTCACGACAAACATTAAAGAGCTGTCACGCGAGGCGCGCGCGAAAGAGATCGGGCGGATGCTGTCCGGAGAAGAGATTACACCCGAAGCATTGAAACAAGCAGAGCAGCTGATGCAGGCGGGACTTGCCACTTAGAAGAAGGGAAGTAACCGGGATCTAACTTCCTTCGGCCATACTGACCGTAGGAGCTAGAATGCCTGAGTCAATCAGTACCGAAGAAGCCAGCAAACTTCACGAATACTGGAACGCCGCCAATTACCTTACAGTCGGGCAGATTTACCTGAAGGAGAACCCGCTTCTTGAACGTCCGCTCACACGAGAGGACATAAAGCCGCGTCTGCTGGGGCATTGGGGAACCACGGCCGGACTCAATTTCATCTACACCCACCTGAACCGGCTCATCCGGTTGAATGATCTGAACATGATGTATATCATCGGACCCGGTCATGGGGGCCCTGGCATTGTTGCGCACACTTACCTGGAGGGGTCGTATACCGATCGCTATCCTGCCGTCGAACGGAACAAAGACGGTATCAAGCGGCTGTTTCGCCAGTTCTCCTGGCCGTACGGAATCCCCAGCCATGTCGCGCCGGAAATACCGGGATCGATCCATGAAGGTGGAGAGCTAGGGTATTCGCTACTGCATGCTTACGGAGCTGCCTTCGACAATCCGGAGCTGATTGTGGCCTGCATCGTAGGGGATGGCGAAGCAGAAACAGGAGCGTTGGCAACGAGCTGGCACTCAAACAAGTTCTTGAATCCCGCCACCGACGGCGCTGTACTACCAATCCTGCATCTAAACGGCTTTAAGATTGCAAACCCAACGGTGTTGGCTCGCATCCCGGAAGACGAGCTTTTGAATCTGTTCAAAGGATATGGATACGCTCCCCGAATATTGACGGGTGACGATCCCCAGAAAATGCACGTCGAGATGGCAACCGTTCTCGACGAGATGCTGGCGGAGATCCAGGCCATCCAGTCAGAAGCACGAAAAGGAAACACAAATGACCGGCCCGTGTGGCCCCTCTTGATCCTGCGCACGCCGAAAGGCTGGACCGGACCCAAGACAGTTGACGGGAAACAGGTGGAAGGCACATGGCGTGCCCACCAAGTCCCTCTGGAGGGTGTAACGAGCAACCCGGAGCATCTCCACATGCTCGAAAGCTGGATGCGCAGCTATGAGCCGGAGAAACTGTTCAGCGGTGAGGGCACGCTGCGTCCCGATCTAGCGGATCTTGCGCCCAAGGGCGAACGCCGCATGGGGATGAATCCTCATGCGAATGGCGGCACTCTCCTGATCAACCTCGTTCTTCCGGACTTCGAAACGTACGCCGTACCGTTACCCGAACCTGGAGGGGCAACAGCGGAAGCCACGCGCGTGTTGGGCAAATATCTGCGTGATGTAATCAAGCTCAATCTACGCGCGCGCAACTTCCGCTTGTTCGGGCCGGATGAAACAGCATCGAATCGTCTGGAAGCGGTCTACGAGGTCACCGGAAAAGAGTGGATGGCCGAAATAGAGAAAGTGGACGAAAACCTCTCAACGGAAGGCCGCGTCATGGAGGTTCTTAGTGAACACATATGCCAGGGCTGGCTGGAAGGTTACCTGCTCACGGGGCGCCATGGATTCTTCTCGTGCTATGAAGCCTTTATTCACATTGTCGACTCCATGTTCAACCAACACGCGAAATGGCTGAAAACAACGAAGACGCTGCCCTGGCGAAAATCGATCGCTTCTCTGACGTACTTGCTCTCTTCGCACGTCTGGCGGCAGGATCATAACGGATTTTCCCATCAGGACCCGGGGTTCATTGATCACGTGGCGAACAAAAAGGCAGACATCGTTCGCATCTACCTTCCACCGGACGCAAACACACTGCTCTCCGTAGCGGACCACTGCCTTCGCAGCCGTAATTACGTCAATCTGATTATTGCCGGCAAGCAATCCGCGCCGGTATGGATGGATATCGAGGCGGCCGTGCGCCACTGCTCGAAGGGCGCCGGCGTATTCGAGTGGGCAAGCAACGACAATGGCGATCCAGACGTGGTGATGGCATGCGCCGGAGACGTGCCGACCATGGAGACGCTCGCGGCCGTTATGCAGTTGAGAAAGCTTGTTCCCGACATCAAGATCCGCGTGGTCAATGTGGTTGACCTGATGAGTTTGCAACCGTCCAGTGAACATCCACATGGGCTGGCGGACGAAGATTTCGATGCGCTTTTTACAAGGGATAAGCCAGTCATCTTCGCGTTTCACGGCTATCCATGGATGATCCACCGTCTTTTGTATCGTCGCCACAACCACGACAAGGTTCACGTTCGCGGCTACAAAGAAGAAGGCACAACGACGACGCCCTTCGATATGACAGTCCTGAATCAGATGGACCGATTCCAGCTTGCCTTCGACGCGATTCGTCGTATACCCCGCTTACAACACATGGTCGGAAAAACCAAAGAATGGCTGTATGAGAATCTCCAAAGGCACAAGGATTACGTCATGGCCCATGGCCAGGATCTGCCGGAGGTGCGCGACTGGAAGTGGCAGGATTAATGGCCGCTCCTTCCCGCAACGTGCTTGCCCTGAATTGCGGCTCGTCCTCGCTGAAGTTCGGTCTGTACTCCGTCAACTCCGGGAGCGCTTCCCTAATCTGCGAAGGAGAGGCGGAAGAGATTGGCGGGGCTCACGGGCAGTTCTGGTTTCGGCATACGCAAGCCGAAACCAAGCGCACCCAGACGCTCGCAACTGCCAATCATAAGGCTGCGCTTCACCAGGCAATCGAAGCCATGAAGGAGTGCGGAGCTCCGCATCCCGATGCGGTGGGACACCGCGTTGTCCACGGCGGTCCCAAGCTACGCGAGCATCAGGTCGTCCGACCGGAAGTCGTACAGTCGCTGGAGGATTCGGTCGCGTTCGCACCGCTACACCTTCCTGCGGCTCTGGCGATTTTAAAGGAGGTCGGAGCTCGGCTCCCCGGCTTGCCCCAAGTCGCGTGTTTCGATACGGCGTTTCACCGAACTCTACCGGACGTAAGCCGCACAGTTCCACTCTCCGGAGAAGCAAGGAGACTCGGTGTGGAACGATTCGGATTCCACGGTCTTTCGCTTGAATCCATCCTTGCGCAGATGACGCAGATTCCCGAGAAGCTGATCGTCGCGCATCTCGGGAACGGCTGCAGCGTCACCGCGATTAACAGCGGCAAATCGATTGATACAAGTATGGGCCTCACCCCAACGGGCGGCATCATGATGGGAACCCGGTGCGGCGATCTCGATCCGGGCGCGCTGCTTTTCCTGATGCAGCATGGTTTCCCTGATCGAGACCGCTTGTCGACCCAGGTTGATCACCGCGCAGGTCTGCTGGGCGTCTCGGAAACGACAAGTGATGTTCGGGAGCTCTTGAACCTACGGGGAAACGATAAGCGTGCGGACCTTGCCCTCCGCATGTTCGCGTATCAGGTGAAAAAAGCGATCGCGGGCATGGCGGCCGCCTTAGGCGGCATAGACAGGTTAGTCTTTGCCGGCGGTATCGGCGAGAACAACACGGATTTGAGAAATGACGTCGCAGACGGATTGCGCTTTCTCGGCAGCTTTGACACCGTCGTGATTTCGTCGCAAGAAGACTTGCAGATTGCAAGACTAACGGACGCCTTGTTAGCGTCCGATTCCGATGCGCCTTAGAACTCCGGCCGTCACGCTCTTCGATTCTTCTATTCCAAAGCTACGGGTGAAAGCGAGGTAGAGAACACCGAATAGCGGAAGCACAAGTACCGCCTGCATTCGAGGATGCGCCGGAAAGCAAAACGGCTTCGCGAAGTACGCGATGGTTCCCGAGATTAATGCGGCGGGCCAGAGCTTCAGAACAAGCTCGTTCGAGATACCGACCTTCCCGATACGCCGATTCAGCGCTCGCCGCAGCAGTGAAAATTCCACCCAGCCCGCGACCCCGGCGGAGGCAGTCAGACCGGCGACTCCCAACCGTGGATCAATGCCGAGCCAACGTGGGATTCCGAGCGCAAACAGAAATCCTAAACACGTCGTCAGCAGAATTCGCACCAAAGCGAACCGAAGAGGTGTTCGGGAGTCCAGCAAGGCATAGAAACCGGATGAGTAGAGCCGGCCCAAAGAACTGGCCAGCAAGCCAACCGACGATCCGGCGAGCACTGCCCAGACATAAAGCGCATCTGTGTGAGTGAAGCGTCCCGTCTGATAGATAGCGCTTGCGATGACATCGCCAACGAACAGGAATGCAGCAGCGGACGGGATGGTGAAAAATGCGATCCGATGCAGGCCACTCGATAGTCGCTGTCGAAGTATGGCGGCCACTTCCTCTGGTGTTCCCGTTGCGCTGGAAAGGGCAGGCAACTCGGCCGCGGAAACCGACATACTGAACAGACTGATAGGAAGCAGCGAGATGATCTGGCCGTAGCCTAAGTGGGCCACCGAACCGAGCGGCAGCCAGCTCGCGATCATCTGGTCAATGTAAGCGCTCACCTGAACAACACCGCGGCTGACGAAGATCGGCCCAAAGTTCGCGACTACCGTCCGAGCATGTGCTGAGCCAAGACGCAGCGAAGGCCGGAACGCAGGGAGCAGACGTAGAGTCTTCGGCACTTGCACCAAAAACTGAATGGCGCTGCCCACCACAAAAGCCCAAGCGAGCTTGACGATGAGTTGCTCCTGCGATGCTCCGCTGTGTGTGAGAAAAAGCGCGGCAACCATGATGAGGTTGGCGGCGACCGGCGCTATGTACGGTAAGAGAAACGACCGATGACTATTCAACACGCCCAGGCACCACGCGCCGAGAACGAGGAACCCGGTACCAGGGAAAAGGATTCGGATGATCTGGATTGTCAGATCACGCTGTTCGCCAGTGAAACCCGGAACGATGACATCCGTCAACGCCGGTGCGAGCAGAATCCCGACAGTCACCAGCACCGAACAGACAAGCGCCAGAACGCCGAATACGATTCCTGCGAGTTCCCGGGCCTCCGCGTCTTTTTCGAGCGCCCGCAGCCTCGCATAAACCGTAATGAACGAGGCCGAAAGAACACCCTCGCCGAACAAGTTGTTCAGCATGTTCGGTATGCGAAACGCTCCGCGAAATGCGTCGGCCACGTAGCTCGCACCAAAGAAATGAGCAATGACGGTTTCCCGTAGCAGTCCGCTGATGCGGCTAAGCAGGATGGCAAAGGCTATCACAGCCGAGGCTCCAAGAGGAGGAACGCGCTTCTTGGCTGAAGTGATTTCGGTTTGCAATTTGATCGAAGCGAATGCGGGCGGATGGGGTACATCCGCAGCGAACTGTTACTCAAACACTCAAAATTGCGTGCACTGTCAAAAGCTTAGCAACTGATCAAAAAGCAAGTATCGACAAGGTACGGTAGTAGAAGATGAACCAGGGTCCGATTTCCAGTTTTCTCAAGCATCATTTTCGCCACTTCAATGCGGCCTCGGTGATCGATGCGTCCGAAGGCTACGTACGCCATCTCGAACGAGGTGGCAAGATGTTCTTTACTCTTGCAGGGGCGATGAGCACGGCAGAGCTCGGTGTGTCTCTCGCGGAGATGATTCGCAAAGACAAAATACATGGGATTTCCTGCACGGGTGCGAACCTTGAAGAAGACGTCTTCAACTTGGTAGCCCACGATTTCTACGAGCGCGTGCCACATTGGCGCGATCTTCGCCCCGAAGACGAGCAGCGCCTGCTCGATAAGCACATGAACCGTGTGACAGACACGTGCATTCCGGAAGAAGAAGCGATGCGTCGCATTGAGAGCGTCATTCTGAAGGAATGGACAGCGGCCGACGCGAGCGGGCGACGGCACTTTCCTCACGAGTTTTTCTACAACATTCTGCAATCGCCCGATCTACAGAAGAGTTTTCAGATCGACCCGAAAGACTCCTGGCTTTTCGCGGCTATGGAACGAAACCTCCCGATCTTCGTGCCGGGTTGGGAAGACTCGACTCTGGGCAACATGTACGCAGGGCATTGCATTGCGGGAGAGGTGAAGAATGTTCACACCGTACGCACGGGGATCGAATACATGATGTCGCTTGCCAGCTGGTATACAGAAACGTCGAAATCCGCTTCGCTCGGATTCTTCCAGATCGGAGGCGGCATTGCAGGTGATTTTCCGATCTGCGTCGTCCCGATGCTCCGGCAAGATCTGCAGAAGGAAGATACCCCGCTCTGGGGATACTTTTGTCAGATCAGCGATTCCACGACGAGCTATGGCTCCTACTCGGGCGCCGTGCCCAACGAGAAGATTACCTGGGAGAAGTTGAGCATTGATACGCCGAAATACCTGATCGAATCGGACGCTTCGATCGTAGCCCCGCTGATTTTCGCAACAGTTTTGGGCTGGTAAATTCGGTCTCCTGGTATCTTGGGAGAGGTTCGAGACGGTGAGGTGGCAGAGTGGTCGAATGCGGCGGTCTCGAAAACCGTTGAACCTTTACGGGTTCCGTGAGTTCGAATCTCACCCTCACCGCCAGCAATATAAACGAGTCAGCGCAACAAGCGGGGGAAAGCCGCGTGGCCGTGCGGCTCTTCAGGTGTCAGGTCGTCTACACTGTTTGCGAGCCCGACGAGCCCTGATTCAAATCTTCCTTCGAGTTGTGAGACGCTCCAGTTCCGCGCCGTCGAAATGATCGAGTGGAGGTCGGTGTAGGCAGGCTTCCACCCAAGCACGTGTTCAGCACGTTTGTGCGAGGCTATGAGGACCGGTGGATCTCCGGGCCGCCGATGTCCTTCTCGCGTCGGAATCGATTCACCCGAGAGTCGCTCGACCGTCTGGATGATCTTGCGTACGGATACACCGTTACCAGTCCCAAGGTTCAGTCGTTCGCTGGGTCCGCCTGCCTGTAAGTACTCCAATGCAGAGACGTGGGCAGCAGCCACGTCCGAGACATGGACGTAATCTCGTACAGCTGTGCCATCGGGGGTTGGTAGATCGGTTCCGTTAACCGTGAACTCCGGATATAACCCGAGCGATGTGCCAATTATTAAGGGAATAACGTGCGTTTCGGGAACGTGGCTCTCACCGAGTTCTCCAGACGAATCAGCTCCGGCCGCGTTGAAGTACCGAAGGCAAACATAACGCAGGTTGTAGGCGGCCTCATACCACTGACACGCTTTTTCGACGAACAGCTTGCTTTCGCCGTAGGGGTTAACAGGCACTTGCGGATGATCTTCGTCCAAAACATCAGCTTGCGGTATTCCGTACACAGCGCAGCTGGAAGAAAAGACCAGTCGACTAACGTCACAAGCAACCAGCGCGTTCAAAAACGATAAGGAGTGCGCGACGTTGTTGCGAAAGTACTTGCTCGGATCTCTCATGGATTCGGCCACGCACGCGCTTGCCGCGAGGTGAATCGCAGCCTTGATCTCGAACCGCTCTACCGTGCGGTGCACCAGAGATGTATTAGCGATGTCGCCTCGTACGAATGGCCCCCACTGCACAGCCCACTCGTTGCCTGTCGACAGGTCGTCGAGCACCACAGGGACGTATCCAGCGGCTGCTAGAGCTTTTGCTGTATGGCTGCCTATATAACCGGCCCCTCCGGTCACCAGAACATGTTGCGAACCCACCGCTCCGAGTTTACGGACCCTGAACTGAAATGGCAATTAATTTCCAGAAGGTGAGAACGCATTACCTTTGAGTACCGGTACGAAGTGGCAAGGCGTGCTCAGCATTGGCGATCATGAAGTAATGATTCACTTATGCCCGTTCGAACTGTAGCTGCTGAACGTGCGGCCGCTGCCGCATCCGAATCCCATATGCAGAAGCTTACTCGGTTGGGCCGAGCAGACCTCGTCTGTGCGCTAGCACTCTGCGTATTGACTCTCTTGAGTTGGATTCCACGTTGGAGTGGCCCAATCGACCTTCGGTGGGACGGCGGCACGTATTTCATCCTGGGCACGTCCATGGCTGAAGGAAAAGGCTATCGGCTATTGAATGAACCCGGAGAGATACGTGCAGACCAGTATCCACCGCTTCTACCCGCGATTGTTGCCGTTCATGAGAAGCTTTGGTCCTCTAGCGATCCGGTGAAGGTTGGGATCTGGCTGCGTCGGACCTGGATTCTCTTTTCCGTAGCGTATGTCTGTGGGTCCTTTTTTCTGGCACGGCTGTTCCTCTCTCGCCGGTATGCTTTCGGCCTGGCTGCCGTATGCATGTTGAGCTACGACATGTATTTCCTCGGGACGCTCTGTTTTGCCGAGCTTCCGTTTGCCCTAGCAACCGTCCTCTTCGCGTGGACATACCTCAGAGAGAGCGGAAAAAGCTGGACGCGGCACCTCAGTCCGTTGTTTGCAATCGCCGGTTACCTGCTCCGGAGCATGGGGATTGCGCTTCTCTTCGCGTGGATCGCTGATGCGTTATTGCGCGGCCGCTTCCGCGCGGCGGCTATACGGGCCGTCGTGGCACTCGCGCCGATTATTGCGTGGCAGTCGTATGTGCACACAGTGGAATCCTCACCAGAGTACAAGCGGCCCTACTACGCATACCAGCGGGACCCTTCGATGTTTTACAACGTCAGCTACGCAGTCAATATGAAGCTGAAGGATCCGTTTAAACCGGATCTGGGCAGTGTCACGGTCCGCGATCTTTCCCGTCGCTTTCTCCGAAATGCGCTGTGGATCCCAAGCTCGTTGGGCCAATCCGTCACAGCAAGAGAGGGGTTCTTCAAATCGCACGTTTATTCTCTGAATAGAGCGTTCGGAAGATCTCTAGTGCCCCAATGGCCATACAAAATTCTGCTGTACCTGCTGGGGTTACTTGTACTCCTCGGAACAATACAACTGATGGTCGAGCGGCAATGGCTGATTTCGTTAACTGTTTTGTTCACCGTCGCAGGAATTTGCACCACTCCGTGGCCGGGCCAATTTGCCCGCTATCTCGCCCCGATTGTCCCTTTGCTCCTGCTCGCAATCATGTCTGTAGTTGGCGTCTTCAACAAGATCGGTGGCAGCCGCTCACTTATTCCTTTGAGCACTCGCAGGCTGAGAATACTGCGAATTAGCACGATAGTCGTGATCCTTTCCGAGTGTTGTATTGCGTTCCAAAGCGCCAATCTTAATTTCGTCGACAGAGCGTATTATCAAGACTCCGAGGGCCACCGGCGAACCTACCATCTCCTCCATTACTCCGGGGAATATCCAGATACAGAGGCCGCGCTGGCGTGGCTACGTAAGCGCGCAGATTCGAATGCTGTGCTCGCCGTGACTATGCCGCAGTGGGTGTATCTCGAGTCGGGCTTCAAGGCGGTGATGCCGCCCTTAACCAGGGATTCCGCGAAAGCTGAGCGCCTGATCGACACCGTACCGGTTAGCTTTGTCATCGTCGAGCAGCTCTTGATGGACGATAATTTCAATACGTATTTTCCAAAGCTGGTTCAGAAGAGCCCTGATCACTGGAAACTGGTCTACTCGAAGCCAGGTAGTCCGGTCAAGCTGTACGCGAGAGTCGGAGTGGCACGACTCTCCGGCAATACAGTCGCGAATTAGAAGGCTTGATCAGTTCACTCGACTTGACGGTCCGCGGATAAATGCGTGTCAAAACAAACGGATCCTCATCGGGCTTCAAAATCCAGATATTCCGGTCTCGGAAGCGCTCCATCAGTGCCTCGTCTGATTCCGGATCAACCTCTCTCGCCCAAATGATTTGGGAGTTCTGGATATCCGGTTCGTTGTAGATCCATTCGTATCCGGGATCGTGGTTCTTTCCATACTCGACAAAAACAAGGGCCTTTTACCCATCTACCAGCACAGAATCTTCCACCCTTTGCCCGTGAGTCGCCGGAGGAGTGCCGAGTGCCCACTGGAGAGGCCAAAACCTCAGGTGCCAGCCGAGTCTGTGTGCCGACGCGGGAATGATCGTCATTAAGACGCAGCCCATTGGGACGGCCCGGCTAAGAAACACGCCCGTGATCCGTCCACGCCAGCGCCAATGTCTCAACTCACGGAACCCGAACAACAGCATCGCCACAAAGGGCGCAAACGCTGGGGCAAAATAGTGCGGATAAAACCAAACAACCTGAACGGCCGCGGCGAACATTATCAGCAGAATTGCTCCTATGTAGTGTCTCTTGCTCCTGCCCTCTGCAAACTCATCTGTCCGTCGGCCAAAGAAGAAGGCAATAAATGGCACAGAGAGTAGCGGGCCCAGAAAGAAAATCCAGAAGTTTTTTAGCTTCCGGAAGAATTCTGGAACCCCCCACTTCGCTCGTGCGCTACGGTACAGATCTGCTTCAGCCCTGTAAACGTCGCGCAGCGAGGTCGTTGTGTAAGCCGGCTCGGGGCGAATCCGTCCCCACAGAAATAGCGGGGCGATAGCATACTCCCGCCGATCTTCGATATACGGCATAGTGAGCGCACTGCCCGTCACGCGGGCGTTATAGAACAATGTTCCCGCCGCTGCTACCGCGAGAATTGCGTTGGCGGAGAGAGTTAGAGCGGGCCTGCACAGCCGGCCGCTGATGCCGTTCCGCCGAGACCAGAAAGTAAGCACAACCAGCGAAACAGAGCCGATGGCAAGGCCTTCGTACGGTCTTGTATTTGCGAGAATTACGAGTCCAAGCGCCCACACGACGGCATCTCTCACTTTTGCTTCGTGCACGAGTCTCGGTAGAGTTCCAAAAATCAAGGTTCCGGCCAGAGCGGGAAGCGCGCCTCCCCAATAGCTGTTCATCCAATAACTGAACAGGAGCCACCGAATTACTGCAATGGCCGTACCCGCCAAAGCCCAGCGGCCTGGAACCCAAGCAGAAAGCGCCCAGAAAAGAGCACCGGACAGCAAGCCGACCGTCAACACAACCCCCGCCCACGCCCGTCCTGTAGCCAAAATCCCAACAGCAAGCGCAACACCCTGGCCTGGAGCGTACATGGACGTGTAAGTGGGTTGTTGAAGAATGTGGACACTTTCGAAATGGCGCCAAAAGGGATCAGGTGGATTTGTAAGCCGTCCCGCTGCAAATGTTTTAGCGGCGAGAAGATAGCTGAACTCATCGTGAATTGCCGGCCGGGGAACGGGAATCAAGGGCACAAGGAGAAGACGCACCGTAATTACACTGATAACGATGCCTAGCGTTGTTGTCCGAGGCCTCTGAGCTAATCGGGTGAGCAAATCCTCAATACGGTCGAACCAGTGTTTTGCCAGGTGCCGAGCAGCCAGTGCAACGAATAACAGAGCGCACGTCAGCACGCTCTCGACAATTTGAGTGAAGTAAGTCGCTGACGCCCAGGAACGAAGAATCATCTTTTCTTTACGATCGGCCCGCACAGGAGTGCGGAGAGCGACCAGTCTGTACTAGTACACTCATGTCTGTCATCGAAGAAGCTTGTCCTCTGCCTCCTCGTCTGCTTTCTTGAGGAGGACCCTTCTCCCAATCGACCGAATGAAGCTATTGATCGCGATCCCAGCTCTGAATGAAGAAGCAAGTATTGAAGGTATTATCGAGCGTTCCCTTCAGGCGCGCTACGACATCATCTCCCGGTCTCCAATCAGTCAAGTAGACATCACAGTCGTCAGCGATGGATCTACGGACCGCACCGTTAGTCTAGCGCGCCAATACACCGACCATGTCAAGCTGATCGTGTTCGAGCAGAACCGTGGTTATGGCGCTGCGATCCAGCAGGCCTGGCTTGAATCCGATGCTGATCTGCTTGGATTCCTGGACGCAGACGGAACCTGTGAGCCGAGGTTTTTCGGAGACCTGGCGCAAGCTCTTTCCATTGAACGGGCGGACATTGCCCTTGGCTGCAGACTAAACCGGAATTCAGAGATGCCCGCCGTCCGTCAGGTAGGGAACATCCTGTTTGCTGGTCTTCTTACACTACTTTCTGGGAAGGGCATCCGTGATACTGCGAGCGGAATGCGCATTGTACGCCGGCAAGCTTACCATCGCCTACGTCCCCTCCCTGATGGCCTTCACTTTACGCCGGCGATGAGCGCGCGCGCACTGCTCGATCGTGCCGCTAATCTCAAACTCATCGAGATCGACATGCCTTATCACGAGCGGCTCGGCGAATCGAAATTGAAGGTCGGCAAAGATGGCCTGCGCTTCCTGAACATAATCACCAGAACAGCGATTCAATATCGGCCGGCCAGGGTTGTCACAATTTTGGGCGTTAGTCTGGGTGTCGCTGGAGCTGTCACCCTTGCTTTAGCGCGACGACCCAGCGGACGCGGCTGGACTGCTCGAACAGTCGACAAGGTACAAGAGACTATCCCCGTTCCGGTCCTTCACTGAGATTTGCCGGCTGGACTGCATTGAATCCTGGAGAACCCAGCCAAACGGATCTGGAAAGCCATAAACCAGGAACTTTGGGTGGCTCGCAATAAACGAGCGGTAGTCCTGGACGTCCAACGGCGCATAGTTTTTGAGCGCGAGCAATCCGCGTTCCACCGTGTCGGTCTCCGTATATTTCAACGCAAGCGGCACGTCTGCGAGGTAGGTGAAATGCCCGCGGCCTTGGTGTGCAGCCACACGCGACTGCACAAAGAACTGATGCGGAGACGCAATCACAACCGGCAACTCGGAGCTGGCAGCAGAAAGGAACTTGAACGTCATCTTCTCAGTCATCCCATTCCAGACAAATTGCTGATACTGTCGAGCGGCCAGTATCGTCCAGCACCCAACCGTGACCCCGGCGAGAACGAAGCCAAGTACTCGCCGGTTTTCGCCTATGCGCGCCAAACTCCAGGTCAGCAAAAGGGTGACACCGATCACGCTAGTGATGACATACCTTGTCGTAAAGGCGCCAGTAACGAATTTGGCAAGACACACGGCTACGACGGGTTGCAGAATAAAACCAAACGCAAGTGCAAACTCGCGTGCTGGAGCCCAACTTTCCCGGGTTCCCTCGAAACCGTCCTCCTCTAGACGACGAGAGATGGCGAAGCCAGAGACAATCGCCACTAGAATCAATGCAAGGCCAGTCGGCAGGACGAGGTTCTCGTAGAAGCTGATGATCGACGTCCAGCTTGGCTTTGCCCAGAAATGAGAAGAATAGGTCGACGCTGCTCGAATCACGGGCAGTGAGAAAACGAGAGGCACGACTGAGGCCGCGCTCGCGAAGTACAGCGCCCAGTCAAACCTCCTGGTTTCGAAGTAGCGTACAAGCTCTGCGATTCCGAACGGAATCAGCAACAGCACCGCATAGTAGTGAGAGTTGATGGCACAAGCCAGGAAGATAGCTGTTCCCAATACTGATAACGGTCGCTTTCGCCCTTCGGCTGCATTCTGCCAGGAAAGCATCGCTAACCCGCAGAAGCCCATTACAACGCCGTAAGGCCTCGCTTCATAAGCAAAATAATACGCAGTTGTCAGAGCGGGGAAGATGAACGCCACCAGACCGTATGCCGGGGGTACACGCTTTCGAACGAAAAGAAAGGTACAGATGTTCATCACCAGGAACCCGATCGTCTCTGGAAGGCGAAGCGCTATAGCGTTTGCACCAAACAATGCAGTGAACATCCGGGTAACAACAAAAAAGAAGAGCGGTAGTTGTTCGGCTCCCGTTAGCAGAGTCTTCCATACGTCGTGGAGCGTCGGCTGCTGCGATATATAGAACGTGAACAGCTCGTCGTTCCACAAGGGTCTTTTCGAATCGAGGACGACAGTCACGGCGAGGAATAGCAGGCTGAGTAAGGCCAGCAGGTACGGCCACTTCCGCTCAAGGAGAAACAGCCCGCTCTCCGAGCGGCGCAGAACGTTTCTCAACGTCGACAGTTTCATAAAACCGGCGTACTAGCGCGTCGAGAAGGAGGGGTGTAGGCCACTAGAGGGATAGGAGTTGCCCGTTTACTGATTCCGGTTTGTCCAGCCGGAGCTGGCGTCCCCTCTGAATCGAGGAAAGTGCATTGCGTTTCGCCCTGCGGCTCCGCCATGCTTTCCACACAATCCTGAAGAGAGCCGCTGCATACTGTGGTGCAAGCCGCAACAGATGAAAGGAGGAAGTTCCCATCTCCGGTGTTCGATTGATCCAGGAGATCGGAACTTCTTTGATGGCATACCCGGCGACGATCGGGTTCAACCCGGTTTCGACATTTGCGGCGAAGTGATCCTCTTCAATTTCTATACTCTTGAGTACATCGGCGCGCATCAACTTGAGATTGTTCGAAATGTCTCGAACGCGAAGGCCCATCAGAAGATTGAGCAGGAGATGAAATCCCCGATTCGCGAGAATCTTCGGAAGTGGATAGTTGATAAGAACGGACTCGTGCGAAAACCGGCTGCCGATTGCTCCGTCATACCCAGAGGCGACGGCAGCAAATAGATCGCGAAACTCAGGAATGATCTGAACGAAGTCACAGTCCATCGTCAGAATGTAACGTCCGCGAGCAGCTGCGTACCCGTCACGAAGGGCCCGCCCTACGCCATTCGGCGGCTGGCGATCTATAAGTCTGACGCGCGGGTCCTCAGCAGTGACCGCTCGGATCGCGGAAGCAGTCCCATCTTTGCTATTGTCATTGACCAACAGAATTTCGAAAATGTAGCGGTCATACGCCTTGAGCAGAGCGTCCACCAGCGGGCGAACATTCATTTCCTCGTTATGACAAGGCACTACGACGGAAACGGAATGGAACAGCGCAGGGTGGAAATCGAGTGACACTGCTGGCCGGCGTGCTTCTTCATCTCCCGGCTTCTTGGCCCAAATGTAAAGGGTTCCACAGAACTCACGCACAAAGGGCGTGTGCTCGAGAACGAATGCAATTGCCCGCAGCCACTTGATCAGGGATCGCGGGGTGAGCGCGTGAATGATGTCGTACGGTATTACCTGGACGTGCGTGAAACCCTGCTGAGAAGCCTCTCTCATCAAGTCGTATTTGCGCATTCCCATCTGGCAACGTGCATTTCCCGCAAGTTGGCCGACCGTTGGGACGATGGTTTTAACGAAGACCTGTGGGTTCCAGTAATTGGCTTCAAAGAAGAGAAGCTGCCCTCCCGGCTTCAGAAGACGGTAAATCGCATGGAGGTTTTCCGAATACAGGGTATGGCACAGAATGGCTGTGCCAATCACATAATCGAACGTGCCAGGGGTCAGATCGCGAACGAGGTCTTCAACGAGTAGGAACTCGGTACCAGTCAGGTTTCTCGCTCTTCCTGCCGGGAGAAATTCCTCGTTGAAGACAGCCGCACTGATCGGGTTTTCGCCTTTGAAGACGTCAGCGAGCTTTTCTGTCCATTGCCCGGTCCCCGCACCGATTTCCAGGATTGATTCTCCCGGCAGCACGTGAAAGCAGTGCCGCACAGTGAGCGCTCGCCAGAGAAGCTTGACCGGAGACGTATTTGGATAAGCGCTCCAGTAGGACTCCCTAGTGCGCTCCATTTCAGATAAGTTTTCGCTTAGAGACAACGATAGTCCGTTTGACCCTGCCATTATAGCGGTCGGGCGCAGCCATCGAGGTACGACGTCCTATAACCGGGTAATACGTCCTCAATCGACTAGAACCAAAATGCGTGCAGATCGTCCTCGCACGCATTTTGGTCACAGCGGCTACCTAATGCTTACGGAAGAGTACTGTTACTAGCACCCATGTTGATGGGTCCACTGCCCGGCACGAAGTTCCCGAAGAAGTCACGACCGCCCATGTCCCAAGCCACTCCCAGCCCGATCGCCGGCGAAGGGATGTTCAACCTGAAAGCGTTCGTGGGTCGTCCCGTACTGCTGTAAGTCGGGGACTGCAGCATGGGATCGGCAAACAAGCCGTTCCAGTCCTGGCCAGTGCGCGTTCTGAACTCATCCATGTTCGACGCCACAACCGAGCCGTAGCGCCAGATTGCCGTACCAGGAGTAGCTAACCAGTAAAGGTTGCGGTCCATTCCTATGAAATTGTCCAGATCCAGCATGGTAGGCGTGGTTGAGTACAGGATATTGTTCATGATGAATCGCGGTTGAGATCCCGTCACAGTGACATTACGTCCCTTAATCCATCCACCATCGGCCGCTGGATTCCAGTACCCGGTGTTGTTGTAGATCTGAACACCATCGAGATCTCCTCCATCGAAAGTCGTTATGTAGATATCACCCTGCTGAGCGACTTGAGACGCCTTCCGGCCGTTGTTTGAACAGATGTTGAATCGGACGATGCTATTCGAAGTCGTGACGTGGTGGGCGCCCATAACGGCTACGCAGTAGCCGTCCGCATCGTGAGCGTAGTTGTACTGGATTACAGTGTTGGTCGAACCCCAGTCTATATCGAACACACCGCCGTCCCATGCGTACGAGTGCGTCGCGTAGCCTTCGTTGTACTGAATCGTAGTTTGGTCGCACTGCCAGGTCCAGATTCCGTTAGGCGTGTAACTCACTCCAGCGGGAGCGAGCCCCGTTTCGTACACAACGTTTTTCTCGATCATCACGTTCTGAGATTGAGCCGCCGTAATGCCGTCGCCGTAAACATGGTGTACTAGTGAGTTTCGGATCACCACATTCGTCGTGAGTGGTGGATTCGTCGGATATCCGTACCAGAGGTTAAACCCGACATGAATTCCGTACCAGAGATTAGTGTTGTAAGCAGTGATACCGTCGAGAAGCACATCATCGAACGTGAGATGGTCACCAATCGGCGAAACCATCACTAAGCCACTGTCCCAACGTGGGCTTGAGTAAATGTCGTGAACCTGTAAGTTGCTCAGGTGGATGCCGTGGAGAACCTTGAAGGTCGCATCACCGCTGACAACGACTCCGTACTGTTGGCCACCGGTGATGTCCAGGGAATCGATTACCCAATGCTCTTGATTGAAGAGTCGAAGCGCTTCCTCCTGCCCCGTCCCATCTATAGCTGGAAGCGATCCGGAACCATACGCGCCAATGGTGATGGGGGCCTCGGCGCTTCCCGAGCCGATCGGCCGAAGACCACCGCGATAGCGTCCACCCTTGGCGAAGAGAACCCGATCACCAGGATTCAGCGCCTGTGCGTTCACTCGCGCAATGGTGGCCCACGCACCCTCCGGCGAGAGGCCGGAATTTGAATCCGAGCCATTCGGACTGACATAGTACGTGAACGGGCCGGTGCTCGTGATAACCGGCGAGGTAGTGATGGCAGGGAAAAGTTGCGAAGCAGGAATCACTTCCTTCTCCTGGCTCTGGCTCTGCCACCAGAGTTGGAGTTGTGCATCGCCGATGCCCTGGAAATACTCGACTTGAATGTCGTAGTCTTTGTTTGCTTCCAGGTAGATCCAATTCCAATTCCAACTCGGCGAGTGGTAAGACATGTTGTCAATCACGCTTTGGCCATTGATCACCACGCGAACGCCATCGTCGGAAAGCGTCATGAACAGGTACGTTTCCGAAAAGCGAGGCCTGACTTTTCCCTTCCATCTGGCGGAAAAGCTAATGGCGCTTGGGATATTGTCCGGGGGAGTCTGAACGAAATCGAAGTTCAGCGCCGGATCCAAACGGGTGGCAACTGGCTGCCCCTGGAAGTGGGCTCCGTCAGTATCAACGAAATACTCAGCGCTGAGTCCCTGCCCGCTTGCCGTCAGAAATTCTGACGAACAGAACAAGAGAGCTAAGGACAAGAAAATGCGGTTGATGGGACACCTCGGAGGTTCGAAATTGGTGAACTACTCCAAGGAGGTGCTTGGGTCGGCCGGTAATCAGTGATAAGAAGTTTCTTACGACGAACTCACGAGATGAGAAGCCAAGAGAAATCTGACAGAGAACTACAGCCGACGAACGGCCGCGCATGAGAAAGGACCTACTTACTTGACAGCGGGTGAATCATTTCACGCAGTCGCAATGCGTCGTGGGCAGCATATCCCGAATCATCGTTGTCGAAGTAAAGGTAAATAACCTTGAGTTGCTCTCGCCAAGACGTGATTCGTTTCGCCCACTCGCCCAGTGCCGCATCGTCATAGCTGCCTTGATACTTACCTCCGGGGCCGTGCAATCGGACGTAGGTGATATCCGCCGTGATTTCGATTGGGGACTGGTAACCGGCCAGGTGAAACGGGCAGTATGCCACGTTGTATTTGCGGAGCAGCCGGAGTAACTCGGGCGTGTCCCATGTTGCATTGCGGAACTCGAAGGCGTACCGGTGCCAATCCGGAAGGGCATGGATAAATGCCTCGAGTCGATCGAGGTTAATTTCCCAATTCGGTGGCAGCTGAAATAGAATAGGGCCCAATTTGTCTCCCAATAGATCGGCGCGGGAAAAGAATTTCTCCAGGCCGGCAGCCGGATCGGCCAGCTTTTTCATATGCGTCAGGAACCTGCTGCCCTTGACGGCAAAGCAGAAGTCCGCTGGTGTGGAGGCGTACCAATCCGTGACCGCACTTTCCGGCGGAAGCCGATAGAAGCTATTGTTGATCTCGACCGTGTCGAAGCGCTCCCAGTAATACGGGAGCATTTTTGATGGGGGCCAGCGCTGCGGATAGAACGTGCCTACCCAATGCTTGTAATGCCACCCGGAGGTGCCGATGCGAATCTGCGCGGCCATGTATTCCGAGCGGGGATCACTTTCCTTTCACTTTCTGATAATCGAAAAAGGTCTCTTCTTCTTCAGAGGAGTGGTTGAAGACATGCAAAACTTTGGCGTCCGATTTCATGGCAAAGTGAGATACCAGCCAAACACCATCCCCGACCGGAGCTTTCTCGAGTTCGAAGCGTGTTCCGGGCTGAACTTGGGCGAGAAAGCCCCCGATCGATACCGGATGCACAACTTCGGCAACTACCTTCACCCACTGGAACGTTTTTTGGTCGATCCAAAGCTGGCCGCGCATGCCGGTAAGAACCTCGGCTTCCATATTCGGCGGCTGGTAATCCTTGCAAGGTGTCGCTTTTAGAGCCCAAACATTGAATCCCCGCAACTTCCCTTGACCAATCACGGTAAAGGTAAAGGCTTTGCTCAACTGCGCCATCATCTCCGCATCCCGGCGGCGATCCTTCTCGAATTCGTCAATCCGCTTACGTCTTTGGCCCGGCGTTTCGGCAGCTCGTTGAGAAACGGCGTCTTCCTGCTTTTTTTGCTCTTTTGCCTGTTCAGCTGACGAGAGTGGCTTGCCGTTCACCGCGATCAGACGGTAATAGGGCGTACCGCCGATCATGGTTACCTGCGAGGTTTTTGTACCGTCGGCAGTACGCTCACGCTCTTTCCAGTTATAGAAGGGCGCGGCTTTGAAGTCTTTCTGATTCGCGACCACCGAGTTCGCGATAATCTTTTCCGCACCGGGACGCTGCGCCTGCGCAAACGCCGGGCCCGCTACTACGGCCGCCAGTATCAACTGCGTCAAGACCAATCTGTCGCGGAAAATCGCCATTGCACCATCCCCGTCTACTCTGTTGGACGCTATCCGCGTAAAAATCCTAACGAGGAATAACAAATAGGACGTAACAGGTACTTTGGATTTAACCGTGAAGATAGCGCCGCCTTGAGTGTCAGGCGGTTCGTTTACCGTTGCGAAAGAAGGAATTCAGTTCATCGAAAGGCACGCTTCCGTCGAACCCTCCGAACGTGCCTTGGCCGGCGATCTCTTTCGCCGCCCGGATGAAACCGGTCCAGGCGCTTCGAGCAAGCGAAGAGCCGACGCTCACGCGCCGGACGCCCATATTCGCCAAATCCGCGACCCGCAAGCCAGTATTTGAGCTAACCAGCACGTTCACGGGAGTGGGCGCGACGGCAGCAACGATCTGCTGAATCTCGTTCGGGTTCGTCACGCCCGGTGCATAAAGCACGTCCGCACCCGCTTCGGCATAGGCAGTGAGTCGTCGCAGTGACTCGTTGAACGCGTCGGGGTGATTCACCAAGTAACATTCGGCTCGGGCGGTCAGCAAAACACCTGAGCCGGTTTCGTCTAAGGCTCGCCTGCCAGCGCGGATCCGATCTGCCGCAACCCGGAGGTCATAGAGAGGCATTCCGACCTTTCCGGTTGCATCTTCAATGGATAGACCGGCGACTCCAGTATCGACACACAGCTTGACGTTTTCGCCCAACCGTTCGGGACCATCCGCGTACCCCGACTGGAAATCGGCATTCACCGGAAGCTCGGCAGATTGCACGATATCGGCGATGTGCGCCAGCATCTGATCGCGACCGACGCCATCTACTCCATCCGGGAGTCCTCGCGAGAATGCAAACCCGGCGCTCGTGGTCGCAAGAGCTTTGAACCCCAGGCCGCGAAGATACTTGGCCGACCCTATGTCCCACGGATTTGGAATGACAAAGCAGCCATCCGCGTGAAGACGCGCAAAAGTGGAGCGGTAAGTACGGGCCAAATCCATCGCAACAAGTGTATCCACCAGGAAAGTTTTTGGCCCTCCGAACATCCATCTGCTTAGATACCAATGCGCCGCCCTCTCGGTTGGATCTTGCCAGGCCTGGTACTGACCGCTCTGCTCGCTTGCGTGCTCACGTTCACCGGTTTCCGATACGCCTTTGAACCCGGAACCGAAAACGTTCTAAGCCGCACGCGCCCCAGCCCGGAAGCTTACGATTTATGGGGCCGGACATTCACTCGAGAACAGGCTCGTGAACTGCTGCAGACGCCGCAAGGCAAGGCGCAACTCTCCCCCGCCGATGGTGCGGTGAAGGTTGATGACGCACTCCTCAAGCTCGGACGAAGTTCGTTCTACAAAGAAACGTTCGGCAACGAGGTTTTCTTGACCGACGTCGTCGGCATTCTGGATGGGCCGCTCCGTTTGAATAATGTTACGAAGGCCATTCTTGCCCTGCGAGGAGGATGGACGACTAATTTGCGGGTGGAAGTACCGGAAACCGTTCGCATTGGAGACCGCACGTTTCAGAAGGGTTCCTATTTCGATACCGGGCTCGACGTTCCGCGCGGCGCTCTGCTGCCGCTTGGAATGACGGTAGCTGTTTCACAGTGGCGGGTTCGGGTTGGCATCACTTGTGCGCTGTGTCATGCCACCGTGGACGGCCAATCGGGGAAGGTGATCGAAGGCGCGCCCAATCAGGACTTCGCCGCAGGATTACTGCTGGCTTTGGCGACGAATTCCGCTGCTTATTTCATGCATACCGATGTCGCCCCGCTTCAAGACGCGCCACCCGACGCATCCCGCACTGTCATCGGCCCGAGCGGCGAGCGAGAAAAATTACCGGCCATCGCTGCTCTCGAAACCGCGGTCGACAAAGCGCTTCTGATGTGGCCTCGCGGCAACTTCGATTCCTTAACTGATACGAAGGCTGATCCCACGCAGAATCCGGTCTCGTTCACGTGGGGTAATCACCCTTACGGCTGGAGCGGCAATTTCATGGCGGGCCCGTTTCGCGGCCTCACGTCTCAAAACAACAACGTCCACGCTCTCAACTCAGACTCGCTTCTGCTTGCAGATTCTAGCCCCACGCTATTTGACATCGATAAAGAGATGTACCTGGCGATCCTTCTGCAGAATGCCGCGAATAGCCGGTATCGCTTTGACCCGTCACGCCCACAACGCCCCTCCGAATTCCTCGCTGCCATGAATGGGCAAGAGGGAAGTCCGGGATTGAACGAAGTCGTATTGCCGCCCACCTATCCAAAAGGAACTATCCTTTCACCTGACGGCACCCTGACAAGCGCACCCGGCTATCGTTTCTGGGAGCAAAACAATGCCATCGCTGCGTGGCAGGACACGATTGTACCGCCACCTTCCCGCGTAAGTATCGACGCTGCGGTTAAAGATTCGGGCAGACAAATATTCGATCAAGCCGGCTGCTCCGGTTGTCACGCTGGCCCATTTCTCAGCAACAATTCAGTCGTTCCGTCCGGTGACATAGGCTCCAATCCGGCTCGTTCACTTGCACTGGCCAAAACGGAGTTGAACTTCACCGCGCCGGTCATTTACACCTTTGATACGCCTGTGCCGCTTCCCCCTCATCCCCAGACATTGCCGGTTCCCACGAGCAGTCTTGATCCAAAGCAGGTAGATCTTGCATGGGCACACAACGGATAAGGCGGCGGGTACAAAGTGCCTTCCCTCGTCGGCCTTTTTTTGGAGCGCGCCGTATCTACACGATGGCGGCGTAGCCGTTGGGCAGGACGAGAACAAGAATTTGGGTCTCCCAGGCACCGTAGAGATCAACCAAATGCCCGACCCGTTCAACAGCCTGCGAGCGCTGGTTGATCGCAATCTGCGGGCGAGAGTGGTCGCCGCGAATGAGGGATCCGCGGCTCTTCAGCGCATGAACATTCAGGGCGTTGGTCACAACTACTGGGTGGACTCAGAGTCGGGCTTTAGCGACGATCAGCAGCGCGCATTGATCAATTTTCTGCTGACGTATGAGCCCGGCTCCTGAGCATGTCCAAAGGTCAGGTCGTTCGTTCAGCGAGATGCTTTTACTTCTTGTTGGCGGAGCCGGGAGCCGATTGGCTGGCGTGCGCTTTCGCCACGAGAGGATCCGGCAGCGCGTAGCCCGCAGCCGCCTGCAGCTTGTTCTTGAAAGCTCCAGCCACGACGTGGTCTTTTCCGGCCATCAGAGCCTCGAACCCTTCTTTCGCCACCTCCGCGGGATCATCCTTCTCGCTGGCACCCAACTTGGTATCTTCAGCTCCCGCGCGATGAAAGAACTCCGTCTCTGTTGCACCGGGCATCAGGGCCGTCACAGAAACGCCCGTTTCCTTCAGTTCTTCGCGCAGGCTTTGCGATAGCGAGCGAACAAACGCTTTCGTTGCGCCATAGACAGCCTCATAGGGCGTCGGCATTGTCCCTGCAATCGAGGAGGTAAAAAGAATGCGGCCGCTTCCTCGAGCGACCATGTCTTTTACGATGTATTTGGCAAGGTGAAGAGTACCGGTGACGTTCAAGGCCACCATGTTGAGCTCCTCGGCCAAGTCTGTTTCCACAAACCGACCACTTACTCCAACGCCGGCGTTGAGCGCCGCCGCGTCCAGTGGGCGACCGGCACTCTGAATCGCGGAAATAAGTTGATGAACGCCTTCGTGCTTGGCCAGATCTGCCTGAACTAGCTGTACTTGAACGCCTAGTTCGCTTTGAAGTTCCTGTGCTGTGGCATTGATACGATCCCCGGCTGCCACAATTAGAAGGTCGAACCCATTGGTGCCGAACTGCTTCGCAAGCTCATAGCCAATGCCTGCAGAAGCGCCCGTAACAACCGCAAATTGCCTGCTCGAATCGGAAGATGTTGCCATTTTTCTGTCCCTTCCGTGAGACGCGGGATTCGCGGAAGTTGATGGTCGGTAGTTTTTCCGGGGCAATTCAATGCGGCTTTTTACGCACTATGTCCTCGGAGTTCCAGAACGTAGTAACGCGCTGGCACTTGTCCTGCATTGCGGACCTGATGGAGTTGGTTCGAGCCGTAGTAGATGATTGCGCCTTTTTCTGCCGTCTCGGTTTTGCCTTCAACGTACGTCTCCAGGCTTCCGTCGAGGACAATCATAATTTCCTCGTGGACGTGTTTGTGGGGCGGGTGCGACTCGACGCCGGGGCCGAGTACCGTTTGATGCATTTCCAGGGCGAAACCCGAATGATCCGTTCCGAAGAAGATGCGACCGCCCTTTTTCGGTTGACCGTGAAGATCAGTACTTTGATCGGGATGATAAATTTTGGAATTCAAACTGACCGGGTGCTCCTCGGCCCGAGCCTGCCCGGCCAGCAGCGGAAGGAGAAAATGAAGCTCTCTGCGCGACAGATCCATATGGATCTTTAGCGTATCGCGTCATTGGCAGAGTGGCCGTGCAGCGACACATCCGTTCGGCTCACGCGAACACTGAAGATCCGTCCTGCGTCCGAACTCCCGATCTTGCGAGACTCCAGGTGACACAGAACGACCTTGCACGAAGCGGTCCTCTGGCTTGCGCGCCTGAATAGCTTCTCTGGTTTGCGCGATCCCAGTAGAACTGGGCCAACCCCGTTCCGGCCGTTTTCCAGTTTCCATCGGTCATGAACGATACACCGACGTTGACCACAACTGAAATAATTCCTACCAGGGTTGCCATTGTCTTCTTCCGCCTTCACTGAGATATGCGGAAAACGGTGGCGTTTTAGCTCAAGAAATGTTTGGCTTACGGTAGGCTGGCGAAGTGAACCGTCCTTCCGCCGAGCCTTTGACCATTCGGTCTGCGAACCGCGAAGACGTTGGACTGATGGTGCAGCTTATTCGCGAACTGGCAGAGTACGAGCGCGAACCCAAATCCGCAGTAGCTACCGAGGAGGATCTTCTGCGAGACGGCTTCGACGCGCCTGTGCCCCTGTTCCAGTGCCTGATAGCCGAGTGGGACGGGGAGCCCGCCGGGTTTGCATTCTTCTTTAAAAGCTACTCCACCTGGCATGGAAGACCGGGCATCCACCTCGAAGATCTGTTCGTTCGGGAACACGTTAGAGCTCGCGGAATCGGAAAAGCCCTGCTGAAAGCGGTTGCGCGGGTTGCAGCAGATGAAGGGTGCACGCGGCTCAACTGGCACGTTCTCGACTGGAATCAGCCCGCCATCGATTTCTACGAGCATTTGGGGGCCAAAATACTCAAGGACTGGCGAATCTGTCGTCTCAGTCGCGATGCGCTTAGCGCGCTTGCGGAGGGAGGCGAGAAGAGCGCCAGATGATCCGGCCCACCTCGCTCGACCGCGTCAGACGCGGACTTCTTCGATCTGCTTAGGTGTGACTCGGGCAGACCACTCGGCCCCTGCCAGCACAATCAAGGTCGCAAAGAACGACCACAGGATGATGCTGATGGATTGCACGAAAGGAGGAACTTCCGTTCGAAGCTTATCGCGCATCCAGGGCCACGTCAGCACGTTGAGGTACTTCGCAACTTCCAGGCACAAGGACACGACCATCGATGCAGGAATGATGCGTCGGATTGGAATTGCCGCATTGGGCAGAATCCAGTAAACGAAAAAGATCATAACCACGGTCAGCGGAAGTGCCGTTAAGCGCAGTGTCAACGATTCGAGCTGCGCTCCCAACGGACTCGATCCGAAACGAGCAGTGAGGAATTGCGCATTTACGGTCGTGAAGCTGACATTTGCCAGCACCAGGACGCCGCACCCGAAGATGAGGGCCAGGCTGATGATCTGGCTACGGAGGAAATTCCGGTTTTCCTTTACTCGCCAGATATGGTTTAGCGCAACCTCCAGCGGAACGAAAATGCCGTTTGCCGTGAATAGCAGGAGCAGCACAGAATCCAGCTGAACGGATGAGCGGCGGCAGCATTGAGATAGCTCCGAAAAGGAACTCCAAAGTTCTCTGGGAAATAGTCGTTTAAAGTTCTGAAGATAACGTCGACGGCCGCTCGCGAGTGCAAAACGGAGCGACAGAGGGAAATGATGGCGACCAGAAACGGGAAGAACGACATCAGCATGTTGGCCGCTACGGCGAACGCATAGACGTGAACTTCCGTTTGGAAAAGAAAGCGAATCGAAGGCCAGAGCGCTCGTTCCAACCGAAGAGCCGCCGAGCGAAATCGAATGTTAACGGGCGCAACGGCCTCGTTACGGCCTGATTGTTGTTCAGGCACGCCCGGGGGCGGCCCTCCCGATGTCACAACTCATTTGCCCGCAGTTTGTTTCTGAACAGCCGAAAGGTCGTAATCGCCGGAATCGTAGACGTTCACTGTGGCCCGGATTTTGTCACCCACATGGAGCGCATCGAAATCTTTCCGCGAAGGAACAGGGTAGTCCATTCGCATAGCTTCCATATAGCCGGGAATGGCGGAGGCGTCCAAAGAAACTGTCTGGTTTTTTGCATCCAAGCCCATAACGCGGCCCGTCACAGGATAATGGCGCGCGGCGCCTTTCGGCTCGGAGTTGGATCGGCAGCCCAGAGTAGCCGTAAGAATCAGGATCAGAAGGACGAATTGACGCACCATACCTCTTCAAAGGTAACGTTTCGCTGGTGGAACAAGCCGCTAGTGCTTTGGAAAGAAACTACAAGCCAGGGAAAAGCGTTCTACAATGAGATCGTCCCCTAAAAGGAAACTCGATGCTGAGATCCATTGGCCCAACTGAACTGCTCGTCATTATTATCGTGATCGTTCTACTGTTTGGTGGAAAAAAGATACCGGAGCTGGCCAAGGGCCTGGGTGAGGGGATTCGCCACTTCAAAGGCGCCATCAAGAGCGAGGAAGAAGAGGCGGCAGACAAAGGAAAGAAGCAGGTTTAGTCGCGGTGGCCGCCACTCCGCAGGCGGCGGCCATTCGCAAACAAGATCTACTTCGAATTACTTGGTTTTCTTAGGCGGAACGATCGCGTCTTTGACCGATTTCGCTACCCGGAACTTCACGACCTTCTTAGCCGGAATCTTGATTGCTTCACCAGTCGCCGGATTGCGGCCCGTTCTTGCCTTACGGTCAGCGCGAACTAATCTGCCGATGCCAGGCAGGATAAATACGCCATTCTTCTTTGTCTCGCGCACCGCGAGTTCGGCGAGAGTCTCGACGAACTGCTTTGCAACTCGGTTGTTGATGCCCGTTGTCTCCGCGAGTTCTCTCACGATCGCGGTTTGCGTCATGCGTTTTGCTTCAGCCAACTAAAAACCTCCTGAAAATGAAGTGCCGGAGAAGTTTTTCTCCTCCGCAACATGCTGTAGCTCATCCAAACAAAAAGTCTACAAAATGTTTTGAGCTCTTCTTTGGTCAACTCGATGATACGGAAGTGAGATTCTCTTGTAAAGCGAAAACCGCAAGAAATAGGGCATTTTCATCGAGTGTTTGTCAGGAGCAGCGTTTTTCAAAGGAAAAACAGGCTTCGCAGAGTTCCCACGTGGCTGAAAAGGCCGGAAGCACCGCGAGAAAGTGGGAGCCCGTAGCGTTTACTATCATGTTTCTCATAGGCCCATGCGCGACGTAAGCGCTGGGCCAGAGCCTCGAAGCCCGGGTGGCGAAATCGGCAGACGCAAAGGACTTAAAATCCTTTTTCGCGCAAGCGGAGTGCGGGTTCAAGTCCCGCCCCGGGCACCACTTACGGACTACGGCCCAAATCTGTGCGTAGGTCATTGCGCACTTTTATCACCTTTCTGCTTCTTCAAATAACGTTCGGTTCGCCTTCCGGCCTCTTTTATATCCCGCGCGTCGGTGATGTTGTACCGCCAGAGCATGCTGGCCGTCTTGTGTCCGGAAATCTGCATGGCCACCTTTTCTGGCACGCCGGCGCGAATCATGTTGCGAACCGCAGTACGCCGAAGATCGTGAAACAACAACTCAGGTACGCCAGCAACTTCGCAGGCCCGCCGCCATTCGCTTTTAAAGCTCTTAATGGGTCTTCCCTGCCTTGAAAACAGCCAAATGCACCTTGGTGACTCCAACTCACCAGTTCGCAGAAGGTTCTCGAGCCACGGTTGCATCTCGCCATAGATCGGTGCTGTCTTGGGTTCTCCGTTCTTAGTCACGCGCCCGTTCACATATATGAGTCCTTCATTCAAGTCGACCCACTTGCGCTTCAAGGCGAGCAGTTCGCCAGTCCGCATACCAAGGTGGTAAGCAACAACGAAAATCGGCTTGATCTCGACGCTAAGAGCGTCTAGTAGACGTTCGTAATTCTCAGGCTCAAGGAATCCTTCCCGTACGTTGTCCTCTTTCAGAGCCTTGATTACAGGCACTCTAAAGACCAGTTGGGGATCGTGCTCGAAACCCAAACGAAACGCACGCCTCAACAGCGACAATTCGCGGTTAATCGTGGCGTTCTTCCTCCCTTGGCCTTGACGCTGCGCAATGTAGGCGTTCAGCATCTTCGTCGTGAATGCCGACGCCCGTTGCTCTCCAAAGTGCGGCTTCAGAAGTCGGTTTACTCTCTGTTGCGCCTCGCATAGATCTGCGCGGTCGTGACGACGGTAATCTTCTATAAGCAATTGGAGGAGAGCTGAGATCTTGATACGTTCTGCACTCGCCGGTTTGCCCGACGCAATCTCTCCGAGTTTGCGTTGCAGTACCTTTACTGCCTCGGAGTGATCTGCTGTTTCGGCAGATTCGCGAACCTGACGCCATCCGTTCCAGTAAGAGATTTGCAGGAAAGGTGAACCGTTGCGTTCGAAAACGTTCCCCTGACCCTTGATGCGGAAGCGACCGCCCTTTTTTCTCATACGGATGCTTCGCGAGCTATCTCTTCTTTGCTGCTATCGATCCACTGATCAAGGTCGGCAATATCGAATCGCCAACATTTATCGAACCGAACTTTTCGGACGCGATCTCGCACTACCTTCTTCTTGAAGCTGTCCCGTGTCAATCCACAGTATTCGGCCGCTTCGTCCAGACTCAGTACGCGTCGACTTGCGCCCCGTGACAAAATAGAGTCACGCAAGTGATCGGCAACGGCCTTTGCGAAGGCGGGCAGATTGATGAAATCAGACGTGTTTGTATGCATTGACTCCGCCGGTAGACCCGACTGCGTCCCAAGCTCCTATCGCTTTCTCGGTCCGGCCCGCCGTATCCTTTGTGCCAAAATCCTTTTTTGCGGCCTCTATCTATAAAGAGGGGATTTTTTGAGCCAAAACCAACCGAGGCACAAAATTTTTTTAATCTCGCTTTGGGTGCTTCGAACAGGGTGCAATATACAATTGGATTTCGTCGGATTCCGGCGTAAATTGGAGTGAGTCGGGAGGCTGTCGCTTGTCGGAAGATGTTTCAGGTCGAGCAACGTCTGAGGGTCAACCCGTTAAGGGCGAGTCTCAAACCGAGGAGCATCAGCGCATCATCCTCGAAATCGCGAGCCGTGCCCTTGAGAGCGGCGAGCGAGACCCCGACGAAGTTCTGCAGGTAGCGAAAAACGTCAGCCTCCGAGCTCATTTGGTCGACAATCTCCGAGCCTACGCCTCTCGCGCCCTCTTCAGAGTTAAGCGGAAGCCACAGATCGATACCGTGCAACTGCAGGAGATTCAGCACAGTGTGGCGTTGGCTGATACTTCCGACATTGAACAGATTGAGGCGCAGATACTCATCCAGGAATTGCTCGCAAGATTAGATCGAACTGACCGTGAGATTTTCACACGACGGATGAATGGCGAGACTTGTCCTGAGATTGACGACGCGATGAATCTCAAGCCTCGTACGTCGGATACACGCTCAACGATTTGCAAGAATGCTCTACGGAGAGCCGTCAGAAAAAAGCTCAATCCGTAAAGCAACGTGCCTGCCGAACCCATAGGTGAAAACAATCCGATCGAAGCGATTCTGCTGACAGCGTTTCCGAATCCCGAGCGGGTCGGTTGCCCGCCGGCTGACGTGCTGAAGGCAATGGCCAACCAGGAGGTGGCGCGCGACAATCCCGCCTGGAGCCATATTTGGAGGTGCTCGCCATGCTTCCGGGACTTTAAGGTGCATCGTGACGCCCGTGTCGCGAGGGTCGAACGCGAGTTTGAGCGCAAACGGAGCAGGCGTCAGTTCTTGACGACCGCGGCGTTAGTTCTTGCGTCTTCAGGAGCTGCATATGTTGCTGCTATTGAGTTTCGGGCAAGATCGCGACAGGCCGTGGCAGTCGTGGTCGACTTGACGGCCGCCGGCGTTACCAGAGGAGGTGACCACCAACAGCCCCTCGTAGCCCGACTGCCGCGACAACTGGATGAGCTCCATTTGACGCTGCCTCGATTCAGCCCTGCTGGAGGATATGTAGTAGCTATCCTAGAATCCAGGATGGAAAACACGGCTATTGCTCTCGGCTCCGCGCCGGCCCGAGCCGTCGGTGAGCAGATAGTTCTGGTCGTAACACTCGATCTCTCCCAGGTCAGGCCCGGTCAATACTTACTCGGCACGCGGAGAGATACGAACGGGCACCAAGAAGCGCCGAGCTACTATCCTGTATTAATTTCGGATTGACGATTAAGCACGAAACGGACAGCGCAGATTGGCGCGTCACCCTTCGAGCGCACCTTCTTAGAATTCTGTTCTCGGATCCCGGATCGCTTATGTTGTACCGAGTTCTTAACGTTCTCTTAAAAACCATCGCTACTGCTGTCTTCCTCCTTCTTTTCATCTCTTCAGTCGCCTACGTTGTGCGCTGGCTTAGCAGGCCAGCGCCCTATTCGGCAGAGGCCCTGCTTTCGCAAGCGGACGAACTAGGTTGGAACAATGATTGGGGCGGAGCATTCCCGCTTTTTGTTAGAGCTCAAGCCCTGTTCGAACGCAAGCGGGATTTGGAGCATGCTCTCTACGCGAAGGTCAGTCAAATTCCCGTGATGATGGAAAGCCGTGATTTGGTCCCCCTAATCGCAGAGTTGAACAAAGACCTCGATCTCCCGGCGGCAAAGAATCCTTCTATTCGGCTCCGCATTCTTGAGATGAAGGCGCGATGCGAAGAAGAGTACGATGCTAGCCTGTCCATCCAGACGTTTGCTCAAGTCGAAGAACTCGCTTTGAAGCAATACAAGCCATATCTCGCCTCGCGAGCCAGCGGAGAACGCGGCATTCTCGCTTTTACATTGGGAGACTTTCAGGATGCTTCTACACGCGTGCAACGCGCCTATGCGGTTGCCAAGTTCCTTGGAGATCCTGCAGCTCATATCCGGTTTGCTGGGATGATTGGGCTCGGGTTACAACACATGGGCAGGCCAAAGCAGGCGCTGGTCTTCCTTAATGAAGCTATAGACGGGCAGAAGAACCACCCTGCGGTGGCATTACCTTACGTCGCGATCAGTGCAAAGGTTGATTGTTTATCCGATCTGGGCCGTCCGTACGAAGCCCTTGAGCTCGCTGATCAGAACATTTCCCGGCTCAAGAACAAAAGGTATTTCGGCCAATTGCAATCGATTCTGACAAGCCGTTCCGACGTCCTGATGCGGTCTGGAGATCAGGATAGTGCAATTGCGGGCTATGACGAGGCGCTCGGTTACGCTCGGCGCCTCTCATCATGGCGCGCCATCAACAATATCGACGGCAACTTGGCGTCTGCATATGAGAAGAAGCACGATCTTTCGTCTGCGCTTGCCAGCATTGATGATGCAATCAATGCGAATACGCAAACACCACGTGAAATGTTTCTCGTGCCGGGCAATCTGGCGCTAAAGGCCAAGATCCTGGCTGAGATGGGCAAGCGGGCCGATGCGGAGCGGGTTTACGCGAGAGCAACTGACGTTATGGACGTTCTCCTATCCCATGTACCCACACCAGAAGTTGAGCGTCTCCTCCTCGCTCAGTTAGGAAGTCTGTACTCTGGATACTTCCGTTTGGTCTCTGACCAGGGTCGCCTCGCTGAGGCTTTTGAAATAATAGAGCGCGCACATGGGCGTGTAGAGGCTCAGCGACTTAAATTCGATCGGATTTCAGTGCCGCAGGAACGCGATCCGGACGAAGTGCGGCTCCAACAGCTCGAGCTAGCGCTGCTAAAGGGAGAGGGCCGAAACGGTAGCCGAGCTACTCTACTGCAGGTGCCGGTTTCATCGAGATTTAATTCGGCTGAACAATCCTTACATCCAACAGCATCACTTCGAAACCTACAAGATCGCCTTAGCGGAAGTGAACTGCTGGTGGAGTACGTACTAGGCGAGCCATCCTCCTACGCGCTTGCGATCACTCGAGAGCGGATCTCGAGATACACATTACCAGGCAAACGTAAGATTGAGGGCGAGGTTGAAGAGTACCGCAAGTCCATTCAGAAGCAAGTAGATAAACCCGACTTGGCGAAAACCATTTTCAAGGATGTACTTGGCTTTACGCGCAATTTCGAAAATTCCGATTCGCTGATTATCGTGGCGGACGAAGGGCTGCATCTATTGCCGTTTAGCGCCCTGTTGGACGAGTCTGGACGGTACGTGCTGGAGGCCAAAACAATTAGTTTGGTTCCGAGTGGAACTGTCCTGCACCTACTTAGGAGTCGAAAATCAGAAGCCGAGAGGAACCGTCCATATCTTGGTGTCGCACCTTGGACAGACCGCGCTAATACAGAACAATGGGTTTTGAAGAGTCGTGGAGCCGGACCTAGCAGCGTCCGTCTACCGGCACTTCCAGAATCGAAAGATGAGGTTGAGAGCATAGCGGCAATGATGCCGCAGCCGTCCACGGTTTTAATCGGCTCGCAAGCCACGAAAGAGAAATTCCAGAGCTTGCCGTTACGCGAGTATCGAATCCTTCATTTAGCGCTGCATGGAGTCGTTGATTCTGTGTTTCCTGATCGATCTGCGCTCGTTTTTGCTCCGAGTTCATTTAACGACGGGCGTCTCGAAGCGAGGGACATAAGGCGACTCCGGCTTAACGCGGAATTGGTGACGCTGAGCGCATGCGACACAGGCGTGGGGCCGATCAGCGCTGCCGGTATCGAGAGCCTTCACACGGCATTCATTGAAGCCGGGGCCGATGCCGTTATCTCGACACTTTGGGAACTGCAAGATACGTACACAGACAGGTTTATGAAGAGCTTCTATATGCACCTACTTAAGGAGCACAAAGCGGCCGCGCTCCGTGCTGCTAAACTCGATCTCCTCCGTTCCCATGTTGCGCCCTATTACTGGGCAACATTTGAGCTCGTAGGCAACCCGACGGGAACGCCTCTATCGAGTGCTGATCACGTTTAGCGGAATGAATAGATGTTCAAGAACAAAGCCCAACCCCCAGAGAAGCTGCCTCATAAGCAGCGAGCAAAAATATTTGACTCCACCGTAAACAAGGTGAAAAAGGAGTACTTCGATCCGAAGTTTAACGGTACAGAATGGCCCTCCCTTGCAGAACAGGTTCGAGGCAATATCATCGCTTGTGAAGACCCCGAGCAGTTTGAATTGGCGATGCACGATCTCGTCAGGAAATTAGGTACGAGTCACACCGGTTTTTTCCATCGATCTGTGAAGCGAGTTCCAGGACGGCTCGCAATCGGTGCGACCTTCACACGACTGGAGACAGACGCTGGAAGGGAATGGATCATTCAAGACGTGCATCCCGGCGGCCCGGCGGATCTGGCGGGACTGAAGAAATTGGACGTGATCGTCGCAATCGCCAATAAACCGCTCCCCTTGGATATCCAGCCAATGTTTCCGATGGGAACGTCGGTGCCGCTTAGTATCCGGCGACAATCGGACCAGGTAGAGGCGATGGTGTCGATTCCGGCGCCTCGATCGCACAAGCAGCCATACTCAGAACCTCAGGCTGTGAGTTGGCGCCTTTTGCCAGGCAGTATCGGATATCTAAGAGTCTCAATTCTGCCTGGTTTACTCGGTCTGGATGTTGCGCGCGAGATTGACCGCGCAATAAGTAATCTCTGTAACTGCGATCGGCTCGTTATTGACTTAAGAGGGCACTTGGGTGGCGGACTTGCGGTGCTTCGGTTGATGAGCCATCTCACACCGGGCAAATTACCTATTGGCTACACGTTGACGCGCAAACGTGTCGAGCTTGGCTTCGATAAAACGAAGCTGCCAGTCCTGGATAAGCTGCCTACTCACCTTTCGAATGGTTTGGCGGTAGCGACGATAGCCGCGCGCTTCGCTCGCCGAGATCTATCACTCCGGCTGTTATCTGAAGGCCTAGGACGGCAAAAATGGCACGGTCGCATAGCTATTTTGGTAAACGAGCACACTGTAAGCGCAGGAGAGATGGTCGCCGCCTTTGCCGCTGAAAATCGACTGGCGAAGCTTGTTGGTACCGAGACGGCCGGCAGACTGATCCCCGGTTCGGGATTCAGTGTAGGTCACGGTTACATGCTCATCATTCCCAGAGCTGCATACATTACCTGGCAAGATCGAAGATTTGAAGGACGCGGGGTTTGCCCAGATGTGACGGTTCCGTGGTCGGCAGACGCTGCCACAACTGAGCGGGACAATCAGTTGGAAACCGCTACAGCAACTCTTCAGGAGATGTAAATGTCTAAGCTCTGAGATCCCCAAGTTAAAACGTATGTGTGGACGTGGGCAAAGATGGTATTTGCACTCATGCGATAAAGTTCTGTCAAATAGGTGGGCATTAGTCGCCTGTACGCATCAAGCTCAGGTCGTCAGCACATCGAAAGCGAACTCGCGTTTTTCTCTTAATTCGCTCGCAGATCGAGTTCCCGAGAACGAGACTTCGATCTACGACGGGAAGTAGAAGATTGTGTAACTTACTCGCAAGATGATTCCGTTCATGCCTCGAACGGCGAGATTGCCGACCACGTTAATGTCTGCCGTCCCGCTACCCCTATCTACGTTCGCGTATCCGGTAACCAAAGCACTATCGACTGCCCAAAGCGCGTTTGTAACAGGTCCATCAAAAGCGATGCTGGCGAGCGACATGACACAAGCTGCAGTCGGCCCTAATGATCCAAGGTTGACTCGGCCCACGGTGAATGAAAGAACATCCCTTGTCAAGTCAGTGTTCGAGGTTCCCCTGAAGACGACTTCAACTACTCCGCTGAGGATCGAGAGACCTCCGATTGCCAAGCTCGGAGGAATGTTCGTGTTCGGATGTACAGCTAGTACTGAGATTGGCATTCAGTGCTCCCATAACAAGCCCTTCGAAGAACTTGGCTCGCACGCAGGATGTGTCGGGGAGCCAGGCTGATCAATTCTGATCGGCGTTCCGCCTTCGGGAAGGTCCTTCCTGCTTTCAATCTAAGCTGCGTCATAAGTTCTCGTCCGTCCGGCAACTGAAGACAATGGACTCATGCACCCGGTTCGTTAGCTAGTTTATGAACTGGACCACGGTCCCCTCGGGTTTACAGTGACTGTGCGCCAACGTGAGACAAATCCGATTCTTCCAGGTCCCACGTGGCCCAGAAGAGGTCAGCATTACCTCCGATCAGACATCGGGTACTCAGTATAAACCGGTCGGCTCAGCAAGTACAAGGCAATTTGACGTGTTGTCGCTGCCAATGATAGCGATGTCCTACTGGTGCCGAATGAAAATGGCTTATTGACGGAGCACGACGGCTGCCAGCCGACATATTATATGGGTCTTTCGAAACAGCGCCGGGCCAGAAACGCAGAAATGCATCGCTCTGCTTCTGTCCAGTCAGCGCTTACCTCAACCCCGCTAGGTACAACGCCTCATCGAGAGTTTCGTTGAGAATTTGCTTCTCTTCGGCCGTTAAACACCAATCACAAACGTTGATGATCCATCCATTTGGATGATGGCGCCTGGCCACAATGGTCAATCGATCGCCAGCACAACGCCCACACAAATCGCCGGGAGTTGGCGTGTACGGTCGTATATCAGTTTTTCGTACTTCCACAATTGTATAGAGATTCTGCTTTACCACCCTGCCGCAGGGACGGAAAGCTCGTAAGACACCGGCGACAGCCGGCTTGTTTTGTAGATCCCTATTTTCAGGTTCTTGTGATCCTGGAAGATTTACTCCCGCTATGTAATGACACGCAGCGTCGTCCACCAAACCGCCGTGGCACTTCGTGCCTACACAGCTATCCGACATGTCTCGGCGAGAAGGCTACCGCGGGCTTCCTTAGTACAAGCGCCGCAGGATTTTGGGGTACGTCGACTCGGAGCATGACAATGGGAACCCGGAACGCCTGAATGTGCTTTCACGTAAGTCGGAATCGGAATACAATAGGGACCCTCATAGGAGGCAAACTATGACTACCATTTCTGCACAGACCACCGACTTCTCCCGTGACATTCTGGGCCGATACACCTGTAACGGCCTCGATGAGGCATTTAAGAGTACTGACACCACGAACAGGCCAGACGCCCGTCCGTTCGATGTAGTGATCATTGGGGGAGGCTCATTCGGCGGAATCGTCGCCCAGCACCTGTTCTCTAAAGATGTAGCCCATCAGCACCGCATCCTCGTGTTGGAAGGTGGGCCATTGGCGCTTGCCGAGCACGTGCAAAACCTTCCAGTTTTGGGCCTTAGCGCTCCAGGCCCCGTTCTTCAAGATCCGGGAGTTCCACGTGCAGAAGTCTGGGGCCTTCCCTGGCGAACCGATGTTGCCCAGGGTTTTCCTGGACTGGCGTATTGCCTTGGGGGAAGGTCACTCTTTTTCGGTGGCTGGTCGCCGCGTCTTCTGGATTCCGAGATGCCGGCTGCACTTTGGCCCGCCACAGTCATCGCAGACCTGACCGCAGTCGGCGAATACTTCGATCAGGCAGCCGATCAGATCGGAACTAGCGAAACAAACGACTTCATCTTCGGACCCATGCACGAGGCACTGAGGGCAGAGCTTCGCACTGGCGTCGATAACGGCGATGTTTCCGATGCAATACCGCTCGCTCAGCTTCCATTGCATCTTAATCTAAATGGAGTTGTACCCGACGATGCATTGAAGCTGGAGGCACCATTGGCGGTTCAGGCGCGGCCGCCGCGGGCTGGTTTCTTCCCTTTTAACAAGTTCAGCAGCATTCCACTCCTCATCGAGACAGCACGTCTGGCGCAAAGCGAAGTGGCCGGAGATGATATTAAGAAGCGTTTGATGGTAGTTCCCAATTGCCACGTCAGACGCTTGATCACGGACGGGGGCGGCAATCCGCGAAGCATTGTTGCCGTCGAAACGAATCAGGGAGTGGTGCCTGTGCCGTCCGGCGGCGTGGTCGTGCTGGCACTTGGGACAATAGAGAGTGCACGGCTCGCACTCATCTCCTTTCCAGGCTTGCCGAGCAGCGCACGGATGGGTGCCAACCTCATGGCCCACCTTCGATCCAACCTGACGATACGCATTCCCCGGTCGTCGCTCTCGGGTCTGCCGCCTGGAGTTCAGGAACTGCAGGCATCCGCTCTGTTTGTCAAAGGGCGCCATGACCACCCAGATCACAAGTTCGGGCACTTTCACCTACAGATTACGGCCGCAGGTCTCGATGTTCTCAGTGCCGATTCAGAAGCGGAACTGTTCAAGAAGATACCCGACGTTGACACCTACGAACGGTTCAAGCACATCACCGACGATCAAATCGTTATCACGATCCGCGGCATCGGCGAACTACGCCCGAATAATCCGAACACGCGTGTGACCCTCACGGGCGAGTTGGATGAATTTCACCTGCCGAGGGCTTTTGTAAGCATCCAGCCGACATCGGACGATAACGATCTCTGGAACGCCATGGACAAGGCGTCCGATGATGTGGCGCTTATCTTTGCAAATGGACAGCCTTATGAGGTTCTGAAAGGCAATTCTTTCGTCACCGTTGCCGCGGGTCAGCGCGCGCAAGCCGTGCTGCCGGTTACGCCACCACGCAGAGACGGGTTGGGCACAACCCACCACGAGGCGGGAACTCTCGTCTGTGGTGATCTTCCTGCGTCCTCCGTAACCAACGCCGATCTGAGGTTCCACGAAGTTACGAATTGCTACGCTGCTGGCCCCGCAGTTTTCGCAAGTGTCGGATCGCCCAACCCCATGCTCACCGGCACCGCCCTCGCACGGAGATTGGCCGACAAACTTTCCCAATTCGCGCCGGCAGCGCCCGATCCCGGTTTTACGATGCTCTTTAACGGCATGTCTCTCAACGGCTGGCGGATGTCAGCTATCCGGAATCAGCCCGGGCGGGACGATCCGGGACGCTTCATGATCGTGGATGGCGCTCTCGAAGGGGTCACTGGAACCGATCTGGGGCTGCTCTGGCATACGCTCCCTACTCCGCCGAATTTTGTTCTCAGACTCGAATGGCGAACCTGGAGAGCCGATGACAATTCGGGCGTGTTCGTTCGCTTTCCGGACCCTGAGGGCAGAGCGTATAACAACACTGCATTCGTCGGGGTAGACTACGGCTTCGAAGTGCAGATCGATGCACTCGGACAACCGGACGGTGCTGCAATCCACAAGACGGGCGCGGTGTATAACTTCCAAGCCCCAACCAGCATTCCCACTAGCCCCCTTGGCCAGTGGAACGCCTATGAGATCAGGGTTGAGGGACAGCGCTACAGGGTGAAGCTCAACGGCAGTGACGTCACAGATTTCACGTTTACGGCAGGATCGGATGCAGCCCACCCAGATCGCGGGTTCCCGAGCACGATTGCATCTCCGCGCTTCATCGGCCTGCAAACACATACCGGGAGAACCGCATTTCGCCGAATCCAGATCATGGCTCTTTAGAGATCAACGGGCGGGCGGGAGGGTGGCTGCATATTCTGCTCTTGGCGGTTGCCTCGCCTGGCGAATCGACCATCTTCTCGGAGTTGTCTCTATTGACGCTAGGTTTCTGGTTCAACAAACAAAGGGACACCATCCACGAGCGGGTTCAGAAAGTGAACCGCGCCTGAAGCTCCAATCTCCTATTGTTTGCTGATTCCGAAAACCCCGTACCGCCCAGACCGCCAACGCCGTAAGGTTGATTCGCCAGGCCGAAGAGGGGCGATGTGATGTTTCCGATGATTGGGCCCGGGTTGTTGTGGTTAAGAAGATTGCGGATCGATGCCGAAATCGCAACGTTAAATCGGTGGCCGGTGGCAGTGGAAGAACTTCCAGACCCAGTACCGAACGGTCCGGTCTGGGGTCGGCGGTTGCCTGTTGAGATTGAGCCTTCTCCACGAGGACCAAAGGCAAACACTCTCGAAACGCGCAGATTCAATAAGACGATTGCGGGTCCGCGACCAAAGTTTCTGGGCAGTATCCTTTCGCCAGGGATTGGATTCGGGTCGAGCAGCCCGTATCTAGTGGAGACCAATCCGGGCCTGTTCGGGTCTGTTGCAATTCCAGGCCTTCCGTTGAAAAGTGTGTTTCCATAAAGATCCTGCCCAACCGTGATGTTGAAGGGAGCGCCGGAGTCAGCAACGAGAAGTGGGCTGAACTGTATGCCCCATTTCGTTACAATGGTGCCGCCGAATGTCGCTTGATTCCTGATATCAGACGACGCCGAACCATACTCCCCGGCCCTGCTGTACGGATCAGCAGGGAATGTCCCGACCCCAAAGCCTTGGTTAGTGATGGCCGGATTGAAGTCGGTATTCTGCGGAGGCGGTGAATAGTCGGTGTTGCTGAGAGCCCGATTATACAGATAAGAGCCGAAAAGAGACAGAGAGTCATTCAGCTTCGAATTGACGTTAGTGATCAATTGATTCTGGTTGTAGAGACCTGACGATTCTACAAGGAACAATTGATTTGGACTCCCCAGCGGATACGCTCCACTTCCAGGTACTTGCGGATTGTAGGTGCCGAGCAATGGCGTATTGATTCCGCTCGTGAAGAATTGATGAAGGCCGTGAGAGTTTACGTACGTCAGCGCGACGGTTGTACGCCCAGGCAGCTGTCTTTCTACCGACAGAGCCGACTCCATCAGATAGGGTGCTCTTAGATTCTTGCTGAGCTGTTCCGTCACCTGTTGCGTCTGGTTGAGGCTTGAGATGGGTGGAATCGCGGGAAAGAAATCCGGATTGGTTACTACTACGTACTGGCGCTGGACCGAGCCGTTATACCGCTGGGCTGTCACCAGATCGGTCAAGTCGAAGCGCTGATAAAAAATCCCGAATCCGGCGCGAACGACGGTTTTGGCAGTACCGCCATTCCTTCGAAACATCGGAGCCCATGCCAGGCCGATCCGCGGCGCCAGATTGCGCCAATCCTGAAGATTCGTCTGCCACTCATATCGAAGCCCAACATTAACAGTCAGGTTGGATCTCGCACGCCAGTCGTCGCCGATAAACACACCGAAGTCTTCTTGGTGCACACCCAGAGCCGCGCTGCCCGCATTGATCGTGAATTGGGATGCACCGCCACCAAGGGCTCGCGACTGGGCGGGGGAAAGCCCTAATTGAGAGAACAGCAACGTCCGGCGGTAATTTTCGATCGAATCGATCTTGATTAAGACTGACTGGCCGGAAGCATCGAGAACGGGCTGGTTGGCTGCATTCAATTGAGGTGCGGTGAGACCTCCAAAGGTGAACGTGCCTCCGAAGTTGATTGGAGAATAGTTGTCCAGTGTTGCCGCTCGTGAGCGAATTCCAAACCGAACTGTGTGGCTCTTATGGGAAATGGTCGTGTAGTTTTGAAGCTCGTACGTGTCCAGAGTATTCACAGAGTTTCCGACCTGCGCTCCACCCCCTACAAAAGCGTTTAATACGTTGATCTTGGGTCCAGGATCATCGGAGATGCTCGAAATATTCGCCCGGTAAAACTGAAACCTCGTCTCGTTGATGACGCTAGCGCCCAACACCTTCGTATTCGCGATCTGCACGGTCTGGTCGTTGCCTTCGTTATGGACTCCCGTCGAGACAAGATTGAAGCCACCTACTCCCGAATGTTGGATATCAGCTCGGGAAAGAGAATAGCGAACGGAAAGCGTGTCGGTTGGAGTGATCTGGTAATCGATTCGTGGACTGATCCGAATCCTGCGCTGCGGAATGCGAAACACCTGTGTGAAAGGATTGACAACACTAAGCGTAGCCGAATCCAGAATGGTCCCATTTATGATGGCGCCATTGTCGATAGCAGCCCGATCGACAACGAGAAAAAAAGACGCAAGCTTACTAAGTGGGCCCTCTAGGCTGCCGCCATACTCTTTCAACTCGAACGGTGCTTTCTGAGCTGCATACGGGTTGCGCGAGTTCCAAACGCTGTCGGCGAAGTTGTAGTAGCCGGTGCCGTGAAACTTATTTGCTCCGGGTTTGGTCAGGATCTCCACGCGACCATAACCAAGCTTGTCGTATTCCGGTGCAAACGGATTCTGGTTGATCCGGATCTCACGGATCGCATCTTTGGAGGGCAACTGGCCGCCGCTGAAGCCATCTATGTAGACTTCACTTCCGCCCGGTCCTGCGGATGGACCCGCAAGAGCCTGCAGATCGGTCGCAAGGTCCTCGGGATCGTCCGCTAGAGATTGCAAATCCTTTCCGCGTAGGACGAGCGACGAAGCGTTGTTAGCCGCCTCCGTGCTGACATTCGATCCCGCCTCGCCCTGGACAGTGGTCTCCTGCAGATGCACAGCGACTTTCAGCTCCAACCGAAGCGTTTGCGTGCCTGCCTTTAAGGTGATTTCGACCGGCTGTTGCTCCAAACCAGGAGCAGCCGATTGAACCCGATACTTACCCGGTGGGATCGCTGAGAAAGAATAGGACCCGTTGTTAGAGCTCTCTGCACTCTGTACCTGCCCTGACGAGTCAGATAGGGTCACGGTAGCCCTAGGCACAACAGCACCACTCTGATCGAAGACTTGACCTCGCAACTGCGCTGTTTGGCCGAAGGCACTTGCACAGCAAAAGGCGAAGATCGCGAATTGCAAGGCAAGCTTGATGAGCGCGTGATCTCTGAATCCATCTGCAAAACGCGAGAGCTTTAGCATTTTTGGTCCAAGGGCACATTGAAGGAGAAGGTCGACCCTTTGCCGAGTTCGCTTGCGACAGTGATGGATCCGGCATGTGTTTCCGCAATCCACTTCGCAATTGAAAGTCCCAGACCGGCGCCGCCATAGGCTCGTGAACGAGCTTTATCCGCTCGCCAAAACCGATCAAAGATGTGAGGAAGATCGGCGGGATCGATCCCGATTCCGGTGTCGCTCACTTTTACCGTTGCTACGCTATCCCGTGTGCTGAGATCGACCCGCACAACACCACCCTCAGGCGTGTATTTTGCGGCGTTGTCAATCAGTATGAGAATTGCTCGCCGAAGCGCGTCCGCATCTGCGAGAACCGGCACGGGTTGATCTGGAACGCATACTGAACACTGCAGATGCCGATGGCGTACCAGTCTTTCTCCTTGTTCGATAGCAGCTCGGCACACCGAAGACATATCCGCAGGTGCTCGCTCGACGACTTCTTTTCCGGCGTCGGCACGTGCCAAAATCATGAGACTATTTATGACCTGCGATGTCCTTTCCGACTCCTCTAATATGTCGTCCAAGGCTTCGAGGTATTCGGCGGTCGGCCTGTCTCTTCTCTGGACCGCCACTTCAGCCGTCGTTCGAATGAGGGCCATTGGAGCTCTCAACTCATGGGAAGCGTCTGCCGTAAACTGCTTCATACCGCGCACGGACGCCTCAAGCCGCGAGAACATCTGATTGAGGGTGTCGGTGAGCCGTTCCAGTTGATCTCCCGTCTTTGGCACCGGCAATCGGTCGGACAAACTTTCGATGCTAATCCTTTGAGCAGCGCGCGAGATCTCGTCCACTGGGTCGAGCGCGCGCTTACTGATCCAGTAACCACCTGCGCTCGCAACGAGTAGCAACCCCGGTACGACAAGGATGAGTATTGTGCCAAATGCCTCGATTGCTTCAAAGGCCTCGTGCATCGGAGCTGCTACTTGTACCGTGTATGCCTTCCCATTCACTAGGATTCGCTCGGAGTAGAAGCGCAGCGGACGGTCAGCAACGTGGCTGGTTGCGAATTGCGGTTTGACTAGATCGGCTGGTTTCACGATCGGAACGTTGTTACCTTCCAGCGGAACAGATCGATAAAGCCATTGCCCCTCGGGATCGCAAACCTGGAAGAGGTCGCCGCCGGGGCCGAGAACGGAGTGTTCGCGGAATTCGTCGCGGATTTCCGGGATCGATAACGAGGAAATCTGGCGATCCATGAATTTTTGCACTCCGCGCACTCGATCCCGGAGTTCGTCATCGATGGCGTGATAAACGGTCGCGCGCATGGCGAACCAAGCTAAGACGCTAAACACGGCAAGACCGCTTGCGAATACAAGCGAATACCAAGCCGCGAGGCGAAATCCGATAGACCGTTTCTTCAAGTGGTTTCTTCCTCGCGTAAGGTATAGCCAATTCCCCGAATCGTGTGGATCAGCTTAGAGCTGCCCGGCGGTTCAACTTTGGCCCGCAATTGCCGAATGAAGACGTCCACTGTATTGCTTTCGACGTCCCGCTCGTTTCCCCAGACCGCCTCAATGAGTCGGTCGCGCGTGATTACCCGGCTAGAATTTCGGAGCAGGAATTCCAACAACTCGAATTCTCTGGGAGTAAGCGAAATCGATGCTCCCGCCCGTCTCACTTCATGTGAGATTGGGTCTAGAACAAGATCCGAAAGCTGCAGTCTGGGACTTGTCTCGACTTGTTTGCGCCGCGAGAGTGCACGCAGTCGCGCCGTGAGCACCTTGAATGAGAAGGGCTTCGTGAGGTAATCATCTGCCCCCGCATCTAATCCCGTCACAATATCCTCCGCAGTGTCCCTAGCGGTCAAGAGAAGAATAGGAGTTGGGAATCCAACTGCGCGGAAGCGCCGGACGAGCGAAAAACCGTCTATGCCAGGAAGCATCACGTCAAGAACGAACAGATCAAATGTCTCCGCCTCCGCCGAATGTAGGCCCTCGTGTCCATCGAAGGCCAGCTTGACGGAATGCTCCTGCTCGCTTAAGCCTTTCTCGAGTTGGCGTGCCAGCTTCTCGTCATCCTCTACAATCAGGATCCGCATGAGTACCTTTGTAGCTCTGATTGATTGGTAAGGACTTTCTGCGTTCCCCGATCTGCCCAGCGCACGAGGTCAGCACGGCTAGAACTTGGCAATCAAGGTCAAGCCAAGTACCATCAGAGCGCATCCAGCGATTCGTGCCCAGCTCGCCGGATGTACATCAAAGCTGAGCCAGCCGAAATGATCGAGGATCACTGAACAAACTAGTTGGCCAGTGACGACCAGAGCGGTCAGAGTTGCTGCCCCAAGCTGGCTCCCAAGAACAATCGCCACCAACCCGTACGCAGCCCCGAAAAGTCCACCCAGCCAACCCCACCACGGCGTTCCGAGAGCCCTCTCTATCGTCGGGACCGGCACTCGACGGAATACCGTGTACAAGAAGATAGCGCTTATTCCCAGCAGGTAATTGACGAGCAATGCCGGCAGCGGCTGTCCTAGACTTTTCTTGAGTTGAGTGTTGCTACCGACCTGACAGGTGATCAGCGCACCCGAGACCAATGCGAATAACGAGGCTAACCAGCTCACACTCTTGAACTCTACACGGCATTTCTGAGGAATTGGTGAGGAGCAGATCCTTTTGTAAATTTTTTCGCTGGCCTTCAGAAAAGTTATGATTTTGCCCTCGACCCTCACCAAATCCTCAGAATCGCTGTGCATAGTAGGACAGGAAATACACGGATGCTCTTTCTTGTCCTTTTCCTGTTCGCGGTACAGGCGAGCGACGGGCGGCCACAGGTCATTCGCTTCGACCGAGAGATTCTCGGCACTGTTCCGGCCGGTTGGACGATTGCGACAACCCATCCCGGGGCACCTGCGCGTTGGGAGAGTGTGCGGGACGAATCAGCACCCAGTCCCCCGACTGTCTTTGCTCAGTTGTCACAAGACAAGGCGGCCGGCAGGTTTCCCTTAGCCATCTGGAACGGAGTTTCGATTCGCGACGGCGAGATCAGCGTGGCTTTCAAAGCGGTTGACGGTTCAATTGATCGAGCCGCTGGAATTGTCTGGCGCTACCAAGATTCTGAAAACTACTACATTGGCCGCGCGAATGCTCTGGAAAACAATGTGGTGCTTTACAAGGTCGAAAAGGGCATTCGAACCTCGATCGCTCCGAAAGGACTGCCGTCCCGAGCATACGGAGTGAAACATCAAATTCCAAGCGGACAATGGAACACGCTCATGGTTGCTTTCCACGACGCCGTATTCACGGTCTTTCTGAACCAGGAGCGCCTGTTCGATGTCGAAGATTCGACATTTGACAAGCCAGGCAAGGTGGGTCTCTGGACGAAGGCCGACAGTGTTACATATTTCGATGACTTTACGATTTCCGGACCGAGAACTCATGCAAGTAAATAAAGGAATAGCAATGATGAAAACGAGCACCATGGCTGGAATGCTCATGCTGGCGGCAACTGTCGTCTCTGGACAGGAGATGCCGTCCGACTACTCCAGTGTTTTAAAAACGCTAGGCAAACAAGGCGACTATAAGGCAGACGTCCTTAAAATCAACATCCCCCGAAACGACCTGAAGGTCAGCATTGATGGGGTCGCGACACCCACACCGTTCGGCTTCGGCGGTTGGCTAGCTATGACCAAGGGCGACGGCGGAATGGATGTGATGATGGGCGATCTCGTCCTTCTCGAAGACGAAGTCAATCCGGTCATGTCGGCGCTGCTCGACAACGGCCTGGAAGTGACCGCATTGCATAACCATTTCTTCTTCGAAAGTCCGCGCGTGTTTTATATGCACGTTCACGGTCACGGGCAGGCTTCCGAACTCGCGCGAATGGCAAAACCCGCGGTAGATCTGATAGGGCGTGGCTCAAATCAGCACAAGAGCTCCGTGACCGGTGGAACAACGGAGATTTCAGCCGGGCAGATGGACACGGCCAAGATTGCGAGTGTGGTTGGTCACCAAGGCGAACAAAGCGGGCAGGTGTACAAGATTACCGTCGGGCGGGACGACTTGAACCTGCGAGAAATGGGAGCCAAGATCAATGCCCGAATGGGGCTCAACACTTGGGCCGCCTTCTTTGGTAGCGACGTGAACGCGGAGGTGGCTGGCGATATTGCCATGCTGGCGAACGAAATCAATCCTGTCTTAAAGACTCTTCGTTCAAATGGTCTCAACGTCGTAGCGATACACAACCACATGACATCGGGCGAGCCAATGATTTACTTCCTCCACTACTGGGGTACCGGTCCGACCGAGAAGCTTGCCAATGCTTTCAAGGCGACTCTGGACCAACTCGGCAAGCATGCGGATGGGAAAGCCGCGATGGCGCACTAAGTTTAAGCGAGCCGAGGCCTAGATATGTCCATTCGCCATTTCGCTGCGGTTCTCGTAGCGATCTGTAGTCTTGCCGTGATCCCGTCCTATCCTGTTCTTGCCGGACAACAATCTGCTGATGCAACTGACAAGAAGACCATCGTCTTCGTTTGCGAACATGGCAGCGCGAAGAGCGTTATAGCCGCGGCTCACTTCAATGACCTTGCCCAGAAGAACGGAATCCCGTACCTCGCAACTGCTCGCGGTATCAATCCCGACAAAGAGATACCGCCCTACGTACGGACCGGCCTAAGCCGGGAGAAGCTCGATATCAAAGATTGGCAACCAAAACCCTTCGCCAAACAGGATGCAGTAAAAGCAGAACGCATTGTCACACTCGGGTGCGTTTTGCCAAAGTCCATGTCGACTGGACTAACCCGGTTGCAGAACTGGAACGATGTGCCGTCCCCTAAAGACAACTTCAGAGATGCGAGCGAGGCAATTGCAGCAAGAGTTGCTTCGCTTGTGACTGAACTGGCCAGCAAATCAAAACAGTGACGCTGACCCCTTTGCACCTTTAGGTACAGTCGACGGAATTACAGGATCAAGGATCGCTGTGCACTCTCGAATTCAACTATTTTTGGTGTTTTGTTGCGCGCAGACCATCACCACTGCCCAGCAACCCCTGCTCACGCTCCAGGAAGCGACTCAACAGGCTTTGGAAAGATACCCGGTGGTCCGGAGCTCGCTGGAGCAAGTTGCTGCTGCGGAGGCGGCAGTCAACCTGGCCCGAACCACGTATCTCCCCAGAGCGGATTTCCTTGGTGAGGTGAATAGAGGAACACATAACAATGTCTTCGGCCAAATCTTGCCGCAAGCTGTCATTCCGTCTATGACCGGTCCCGTGCTCGGCACGAATTCCGGAAACAGCGTCTGGGGTTCTACAGTGGGTGCGCTGGTTTCTTGGGAGCCTTTCGACTTCGGATTACGCCGAGCGAATGTAACGGCCGCACGGGCCGAGCGGGACGCGCGGGCGGCAGAGGTAAACGTGACAAAGCTGCAGGTATCGACTGCGGCGGCCGATGCATTTCTCACTCTCGTAGCTGCCCAGCAAACAGTGCTTGCCGCTCAAGCTGGCGTAGAACGCTCTCGAGTCCTCAGCCAGGTCCTCGAAACCTTGGTGAAGAATGAATTGCGCCCCGGGGCAGATGCCTCGCGTACACGGGCCGAATTAGCGCTGGCGCAGACGCACGAGATTCAAGCGGAGCAGGCACGGGACGTCGCGCGCGCGGCACTTGCACAACTAACCGGGGGGGATCTAAAAACATTGGCCATTGAATCAGCAAAACTATTGAATCCACCCGTCGAGGTAGAACCACCTGTCGTCGGGATCGTGCAACATCCACTCGCGATAGCCAGAACTGCAGAAGCCGCCCAAATTAAGGCGCGTGAAACGGCTTTGAGCCGATCTTATTTCCCGAAGTTCAATCTGCAGGCGGCGAGCTTTGCTCGCGGAAGCGGCATCGGAGGAGACGGACGCACGGGGGGTACAGGAAGCGGTCTCGGACCGAATATTCAGAACTGGGCTATCGGCGC
>JBJMGK010000012.1:0-19971 GCA_045807925.1 Bryobacteraceae bacterium
GTTGTCGAACCTGGCTTCGATGCTGCGGCTCAACCTGTTCACCTATCGTGATTTACAGACATGGCTCGACGACCCGTTTGGAACGCCACCAATACGGCCCGACTCCCAGCAACTTGCTCTCGCCCTGACCTGATTTGGACAGCACATTGTGCGTTGACAAGGAAACCTCGATCTGACATCCTCATTTCCAATCCTCAAAACTACTTGGTTTCAACAGAACTGCATTACAACCCTGTTCTGTTTTGGACAGCAGTGAAACTTCACAGGCGCGCACTCGTTCAGGGTGTTCGATCAAGGCAGGCGAACGAGCGACAACATATACTCGAGCTGTTTCAGAACGCCGCGTCATTGCACCTCGGGGAAAGGATTGACATCGCATGTTCCGCGTTGAGATGGAAGCAACGAATCACTGCAATGTCCGGTGCCTCCATTGCCCTCACGAAGCGATCAGCCGACCGAGAGGACACCTTCAATGGGAAACCTACGAAGTCGTTATCGATAAGATACGCGATTACACTCACGGCGAACGGTTCGCAGTTTCTTTCTCGGGAATGGGCGAACCGATGCTCAATCCCCAAATCTATCGTTTCATCGAGTATGTTTCGCCCTATGCGTTTACCTCGTTTGCCTCGAACGGCTCTCCTCTTACTGAAGCCAACGTCCAGAAGCTGATTGACGCCGGTTTGGACTTAATCTACTTCAGCTTTAACGGCGATGAGCCGAATGTTTTTTCGACCATGATGGGCGGACTGTCATACGAAAGCGTTCTGACGAAATTGAAAGGCGCGGTCCGATTGGCTCAAGGATCCCGCTTGAAGATTCAGGCGAACGTCAGTATTACGAAAGCAAATCAGGATCGCATCTCCGAGATAGGGAAATTGCTCAAAGCGGAGGGCATCGACCCAGTGACGTACTCGCTTTGTCACAGTCGCGGCGGCAACTTGCTCGACAAATCGGTGTGTGACACTCCTCCGATGCCCGTAGACACCGGGTCCTGTGATGTCATGAAGAACACTCTGTTTGTCGATTGGCGGGGTAAAGCTTTCATTTGCGATCACGACATTCACGGTGAATACGGATTGGGCGATCTGGTGACAGAACCGTTGGAAGCCGTGCTAGAGCGTCGGGAACGGTTATTGCAGCAGGGTCTCACGTTCAAGATCTGCCGCGAGTGTAACGACGTGATGAGAATCGGCGATTCGCCGGTTCTCGACAGCGGCGCCGGCGGAATCTTTCGGGACTGGATCTATGACCTGTACAAACAAGCCGACGATCCCCTTTCAGAAGCTAACCCGTCCTTTAAATGGATCTACCAACTGTACGCCAAAGAAAACCGGATTGACCGACTTGTTAACCGACTGCTTCTTGTGGAGAAGTCTGTGCAGGCAGATTCGGCCCGGCTTCAGGTTGAGCTGTCATTGCTGCAGCAGGAACTGGCTGCAGTGCGCAGCAGCGTAACCTGGCGAATTATAAATACCGCAAAGAAAATGCGTCAGCGGCTGACTAACTTGTGGTCCTAAGATGCCGATGCAACGCAGAAGAGTGGGCCACACATCCATTGAGCTGAGCGTAGTTGGCCTAGGAACCGCACAGCTTCAGATGGTGCCTGAACGCCAAACGGTAGAAACATTGGTTCGCGGCTTCGAACTTGGTATCAACTGGGTCCATACGGCTCCGGATTACGGCGGGATCGACCCGTGGATACAAAAGGCGGTGAAGCAATCGGGACGTGCAGTGCACGTGCTTTCTTCCGGACCGGAGCGAAACGAAGACCTTGAACCGTTCTTTGAGAACACCTGCCACGTCTACCAGACACCGCGTCTGGCTCTGTATGGACTCGCCGGCATCGAAGATCTCGAATGGCGCGGCGAGAACGTTTGGGGCCGCGGAGGAATGGTCGAGTATCTGCAGACCCAGAAAGCCAAGGGGCGTTTGGGAGGTATTTACTGCTCGACACATGGTTCTGCCGATTACGTCCTTCGCCTCATCGAGTCACGCCTGTTCGATGCCATCATGCTTGCCTGGAACCCGCTCGGGTTTCATCAGCAGTCCCAGCTATGGGCACGTCGAAAAATCGGTCGAGATTACGAGGACCTCCCTGAATACCGGGATCGTGTGTTTCCGCTTGCGTCCGAGCGCGGGGTGAGTTTGCTCATCATGAAGCCGTTCGCTGGAGGACTGCTCTGCAGAAGCAAAGCACTTCCCCCGCACGACTGGTATGCGGACGGGGCTGAACCGTTGCCTGCTGGAGACATACTTCGGTTGATTCTGGAACAGCAGGCCGTGTGCGCGGTGGTCCCAGGAAGCGCCTCGGCCGAAGAAGCAGAAGAAAACGCACGCGCCGGACACGCACCGCTGTTTGTCTCTGAGGCCGGACGTGCTCGTATCAGACGTGCCGTTACTTCGATGCGAACAACGCTATGCAGCAGGTGCGGAGCGTGTGAGCCGACCTGCAGTCAATCAATCAACATCCCGGCGATGTTTCGCGACGCGTATATCTGGACCTCACGCAACGAAACGAGCATGGCGAACGCGACCGAGAACTATTTCGACTTGCACCCGCGGGACACACTCACGTGCGCCACCTGCGTCGAGCGTACCTGTTCGTGTCCCCAGGGCATCGACATCCCTGCCGGACTCAGCCGAATTCACACACGCATGAAGAAGTTGGAGGAAGCCCGCCAGCACCCAGGATCGAGCTCCGAGTTTGCGGGTAAGACGGCGCAGGGCCCTTATCGCATGCTTGTACTTACGGCTGAAACGCCCAGTCGAATGGCGGCGAAGTCAGTTGGAGTTGCGCGTTTCCTGGTGCGAAACGTTGGCGAGGAAAGATGGATGGCGAAGCAACATAATGCCGATCCGGCGATCGCGATTGGCATCGGTGTGATATTCAATGGCAGGCTGGCGCAGACGGTCCCCCTTCGCGATACCGTCTGCCCGGGCGCGCTATCACCTCTGTCATTCGAATTTCGGTCTCCTTGGAGAAGAGGCGATCATGCACTCCAGTTTTGTTTGATGTCGTTGAAATCGAAAACGCGAGGGGGAACAACAATCTTTCATTCGACCGCCCTTACAACAGAACGCCACGACCGATCTTTTGGGTTGAGGCGGCAGATCAGCCGGCTTTTGCGCCGCAACCGGAGGGTGCGCGAACCTCGGTTTGTAGCCGATTGCCCTCGGACCGAGGCCCACGAGTACGACGTTGAGTACCTGACTCACTCGTTTCCGAATCGTCCCAAGGCGGGCGTTACTTATGGCGTACGGCTCTCTCTGAAAAACAGCGGAACGGCACCGTGGGTGGTGCATCCGGCGAGTAAACCACCGATGCAGGTGCGAGTCTCAGTCGATGCCGATTTACTAGCCGTCTTGCCGTTGCCTAAATCACAGGTACATGCCGGCGAGCAGGTCACGATCCACTTTCCGTTTCGCGCACACGACGTCGAAGGTTCGCACTGCGTGCGGATTGAATTAGGACGTGAAGGTTCGGCGACGTTCACTAACGAGGGGATCGCACCTTGGGAGATTGACTTGTATGTCGTTTCAGCGCCACAGACCGAATCAGTCCGGCTGTTTGAGATCTTCCGGAAGCACAATCCCTGGCACTACAACCCGCTAAATGGAATACCGGAAAGCCGCGAGGGACATCCGTTGCCGCTCTTCATTTCAAGAGCGCGAGGATGCTTCGTCTGGGACGCCGAGGGCAACGAGTTTCTGGATTACACCATGGGCTGGGGCAGCACGATACTCGGACACGCCGACGATCGCATCCAAAGGGCAATCAGATCAGCGCTGGAGAGCGGAGGAGTGCTGCCGTTTCCGCACCCAATTGAGATGGAGGTCTCACGCGCTCTGATCGAGGAGTTTCCTTCCAATGACATGGTCGTCTTCGGCAAAAACGGTTCCGACGTGTGCACGATTGCCGCGAGACTCGCGCGCATCGTAACCAAAAAGCGAGTCATCCTCTCCTGCGGGTTTCACGGATGGCAGGACTTTGCGCTCGATTACTTCTCGTTCGAGGACTGCGGAATACCAGATCGCCCCGACAGGTGCTTGCATAAGTTCACCTTCAACGACCGGGCGGGTTTCCTGGAACTGTACCATCGCTACCGAGGCGACCTGGCGGCGGTCATGATCGAGCCTGCAGGCCCTTTGATAAACGACGTTGCGGGTTTAGGAGGGGAGCCTGATCCAGAGTTCCTGCAAACCGTCGCCGACGCTGCACGCCAAGCGAACGCATTGCTTATTTTCGACGAGATTATCACTGGTTTTCGCTACCGAAATGGAAGCGTTCAGAAAGATACTGGCGTGATTCCCGACCTCACTTGCCTTGGTAAAGCCCTGGCATCAGGCATGCCACTCGCCGCGCTCATTGGCCCGTATCGTATCTTCCTGGAGCATTTCCACAAGACTCACTTTTGTCCAACTTTCAAGAGCGAAGTATATTCGCTTGCGGCGGCAAAAGCCGCTATCGATATCTACCGATCGGAGCCGGTCGCAAAACACATCTGGGAATACGGTGAACGGTTGCGGCAAGGGATTCATCAGCTCTCCGCGGATATTGGGATAGCTGGCGGATGTACCGGGCCGCCGTTCCGGATGGCTTACGTTTTTCAAGAAGCTGATCCGGAACGCCGGCAATTGAAACGGACACTGTTGATGCAAGAACTGTTAAAGCAGAGAATCGTCACGGTCACCGGCATGATGCTTCCGAGCTACGCTCATAACGAAGATACGCTCCAGAAAACGCTATCTGCCTTCGGTAGTGCCCTCGAGGTGGTGGCTCACGCCCAACGCTCGAATGACCTCCACAGCTACATCGAACTGACGCTGTTATGAGCTGATGACTTTCGGCTGAACTCAATGAGCTTCCACATTGTCGCCAGATGATGATCGTCATGCTCAGCTACAAAATACAAATGATCCACAAGCCGCATCGGTTGCTGGAGGCGTGGATGGACCAGAGTTTGCGCGAATTGTGCAGGCTCAAGGCGTTTCAAGTGCTCGAGCAACTCGAAGCGCGACGACCGGAAACCGTCCAGGATGTTCTTCAGTTCGTGAACGTTGTGGTTCGCTTCGTGAGTACGACGGTTGCTTAGATCAGCGACGGTGAGGGTGTCGCGGCCCGCGATGAAGTCCTGCAAGCGCCGTAACCATAGCGGTTCCATATCGGCCAGATGACCCACATGTTCCTGCATGGACCACTTACTATCCGGCTTCGCCGTTAAGATATCTCGCGAAACGCCCGATACCAATTCTTCCAAACGAGCTGGAGTCCCAAGCAGGCGAACACATACGTTCGGATACATCTCTACGGGAAAGCTAAACTCGAAGGTTCTTTCAAACCACGCGGGGACAGCACTCATACTGATCCATACTTATCACTGTGCCGCATGCGGCCGGAACGCCAGAAACAACGGAGGGTGCTAAGCACCAGCCGCAATGCTACGCACGGGGAAAATGGGAAGGATACGGTGCGCGTAGAACGCGGTCGCACGATTTGGAGCGGCCCGGGTGTTCAGCAGAATGACCGTAATCCGGAGGACAGCCAGAGCAGCAACCCCACGCACACCATCCAGGTAGAGGTTATGCGGCCGCTGACCGGGTGTCCGGTTCTAAGCCGGCAGGTTGCTCCCGGCTTGTAGGGCCGGCATCCTAGAGAAGAACCCGCACGCCGTGAGCCGGGCCGAGTAGATATTGCGGGCTGATACCCTGTGACACAGGAAGTCTCGTGATTGTAGGCTTAATCACGACCAGTGTGTTGCTAACCTGAGTGTCCCGCGTGTTCTCGCTGAGGATCTGATTCAGCCCCGGAATTTGAGAAAGGCCCGCGATTCCGTTGCGAGTGACATTCTGAAAATTCGAGTCCAGGCCGGCGAGAACAGCCCATTCACCTTCGCGAACCGTCACATTCCCTTTATACTGACGCTGCAGGACAGAGGGAACTGTGTTGAACGTCTGGCTTCCGAGCGCTTTAAACTCTGCTTCCACACTGATCTCGACGCTCTCATCTCCGCCGACCTTAGGCGTCAATTTCAGAACGATGCCTAAATCCACGAAGTTCACCTGGCCGATCGGATTGTACAGGGATGCCCCCCGAGTCGGGGCCGTTGAAATGGCCTGCGGGATCGGATATGCATCGCCCACATGGAAATTTGCAGTCTGTCCGTCTGAAACAACAACCGTCGCATCAAAAATGTTATGGCTGGACGAGTTTGAGTAGGTGGCGAAGAGTGTTGCGTCAGCCAACCCAACACCGATGAGCGACGCTCCGCCTCCGAAAAGCACGAACTTCATCCCGGCAACGAACGACGGCAAAATCGTGTGTACACCAATGTCGCCAAACAGTGTATAGGGATACGATGTCGGGAGCGCGAAGCCGTAGTGGTACATCTTCTCCGAGTCGAGTGTCATGAACTGCACTTCAAAAGAGACCTGGGCCTTTGGCAGAAGAGTGGCCTCGAGCACCGAATAAACGATTCTCGCGCGCGTTGCACGATCCCGCACCATGACGATGCGATTGGTGCTGTCCCATCCAACCGTTCTTGTGGTCATAACGGTGCGGACGGCATTCACCGCTTCAATCAGATCCTTCTGATCCAGGGCGTTAGGTAGGGGGAACGTGAGAAGCACCTGCGGCTCGAACTGATTTCGCTTGTCTTCTGTGTCGCGAGCGACAAAGACGTGGTCCCGTGCGATCGGGAACATGAACGTATCGGTGGCCGCTGTCAGACCCTCCATGGCAGCGCGGAAATCGACTCCGTCCATGGCAAAGCGGAGGTTAGACTTCGGCTGCAATTGGGGGTCGAACGTCACCTTGATTCCGTATGCCTGCACCACTTGCTCCACCAGACTCCGTTCGTCTCCTCGGATATCAAAGCTTGCAGTCTTGTTCTGCGGGTCCAGATGAGGGATGGGAGCCAATTCGGGCGATTGAGTCCAGGAACCGACTGCCGCCGGTTCGAGCGGAGGCTCAGGATGCTCTTTCTCCGCCTCGGCTTCGAGCTGTTTCACCTCATCCGAAACGCTTGCATTCTGCACTTCTGCTTTCATCAGCAATCGGGCCGCGGAAGCCAGAGCGTCGCGGTTGAAAACGTACGTTGAGTTTTGCGGATCTCGCGCCGCCGCTTCGGAATAAAGCAGGTAAGCACGAACAATGTGCCCCGAATCACGAGCTTGTTCGGCCGCATGCGCAAGACGGGATGCAACCGGATCTGCTCCCCACACGAGAGCAGCTGCGAAAAGCAACGATGCAAAAAACCGCAGCATCAAAAGGAATTGACGTGTGGAGAAAAGAAACGTGCAGAGGTGAACGGCAATGGGTTAGTGTCCCGGAGCGACGTATCCGGGCGGATGGGCCGCGCCCTCGCCAAAGAAGTACTCTTCCATCTGGCGAAGGAGAAACTCCTGCGCCTCCGGTGTGCCCAGATTGAGCCGATATTCGTTCATGATCATTTTCATCTGCTCGACCCACATCTTCCAGGCGTCTTTCGAGACGTTTTCGTAAATTCTCTGCCCGAGGGGGTGGCCGTCAAACGGAACCTCGTCGAGACCGGGCAATTCTTTCTGCAGCTTGACACAAAACACCTTGCGCTCGGCCTTCGAAACGGGTCCGGTAGTGCTCGCCATTGAACTCTCCTTGTGCTTTCTCTTCTTGAGGATAGCCCAGGAGGGAATGGCCGGATGCGACCCTTAACCGAGCGAAGCCGGAACGGCGGAAACCTGGAACGCCGCGGCAGGACTGATTCTGGGCGCGCTCTCACGTTCCATGAATTCCGAGAAGCGAAGAATCGAGGCTTCCTGGGCAAATTGCACTTGAGCAGCCCGCAGATAGCGACGTAGAACGTCGGGTTTCGACGATTTACGAATGCGGCTGGTTTGCAGATCGAGCAGCAATTCGAGTTCAGGCTGAGTGAACGTGTGACGCCGGACGGTGCCACTAATTAGCTCTTGGACGAGTTGGCTAAACGAAACAAAGGTGAAACGCGGATCGGTCACAGTCAAAGAGTGGGCAAATCCCGAGGAATCTCTTAGACTTTTCTGCGATTTGCTTTCCGGAGCCGCCACTCTCTTTGTGAGATCGTGGCTTACTTCTCCCATCTGCTTCCGGGGCTCATCAGCCCAACAGCTGGTGGCGGAGCTACGTCGATCCTCCCCGCTCTGCTCGGGCTGCTCGCCGCACTGCTGCTTGTGACCGGCATTGACGACTGCATCCCGGTTCTCTTTTGCCTGGCGCATCGCCTGTCCGGGGCCAAAAGCGGGCAAGCAGCCGGAAACGAGGACGCGGACCCATCCGAACGCCGCATCGCCATTTTCGTTCCGTGCTGGATGGAGTACGGCGTCATCGCCAACATGGTCCGCCACAACTTGTCGGTAATCAAGTACCGCAATTACGATATTTTTCTTGGCGTTTACCCGAATGACGACAAGACGTTCGCAGTTGCCGAGGATCTGACCCGATCGTACAGAAACGTGCACCTTGCCGTCTGCGCCCGGCCCGGCCCTACGTCGAAAGCGGACTGCCTGAACAACATCTTCCGCAAGATGGTGGAATTCGAAGGGGAGCGCGGTTGCCACTTCGACACTGTGGTGTTGCACGACGCGGAAGATCTCGTGCACCCTGATGCACTCGCCACCATCAACCACGAACGCAAGCGTCATGCCATGGTGCAGATTCCCGTCCTGCCGCTCCCAACTCCGTTTACGGCGTTTACGCATGCAATCTATTGCGACGAATTCGCGGAATTCCAAACGATCGACATGCGGGCTCGGGGTTTCAGCCGGTCCTTCATCCCTTCGAACGGCGTTGGGACCGGCTTTGCCCGATGCATTCTGGAACGGCTCGGAGAGGAACGGGGCATCATTTTTGATCCCGTCAGTCTTACCGAAGATTACGAGATTGGCGTCTACATTCACCGCATCGGATATCCCCAGATTTTCGTTCCGTTACGGCATACGGGCCGGGATACTGTAGCCACACGGGAATACTTTCCACGGCGAATGGGATCGGCCATTCGGCAGCGGTCGCGTTGGGTGACCGGTATCGTCCTTCAGGGCTGGGAACGCGATGGATGGCGGGGCAGTTTACCGGTGAAGTACTGGTTTTGGCGGGACCGCAAGGGAATAGTCGCGAATCCGCTGGGGCTGCTGACCAATATCATTTTTCTCTACGGAATCGTGGACCTGGCGCAAAGCGCGGCTGCGCACCGGGCTTGGGCATTTGCCACGTCGAATCCCGCCATCGTCCGGCTTTGCTTCCTTACCTTCATTTTGCAGTGTTTTCGGCTGGCGCTTCGCATGGCCTGCGTGGGACGGATCTATGGAGTGCCTTTCGCGCTGGGAGTGCCGCTGCGTTCGCTTCACGGCAACCTTATCAACTGCTTCGCCTCATTCCGGGCCGTATACACCTACGTAAACGCTAAGCGGAACCGCCGGCATCTCGCCTGGCTGAAAACGGACCACGCTTATCCAACCCGAAGCTCATTGCCGACACAACGGCGTGAGCTTCCGGATGTGATCGTCAGTTCAGGGCTCGTCGCCGAAGAACAACTCGCGGCCGTTCATTCCCAAGTTTCGGCTCAACACGAACTCGAGGATTTTCTTCTTGCTCACCAAATCGTTTCGGAGGATGAGTTGTGCCAGGCGTTGAGCGTTCAATCCGGACTACCCGTGACCAGGGTTGACCTCCGAGCGCTCAATCATCGTGTTGTTCAGAGTCTTCCCGCGCGAGCACAGAAGGACTTCAACGTTATCCCGTACCGAATTGAAAAAGGGCAGTTGCTGGTGGCCGGTTCTCGCGTTCCTTCGCCGGAGGTTCTGGACGAGCTAAGAAAATTCACTCAGCTGCCAATTGAATTCCGCCTGGTGAGCCGGCGGCATTTCGATGAGATTAAGGCCGCTCTCCAGCCGCGGGATGTTATGGCTTTACTCGTTGCGGATTGAAGAACTCGACCGGAGATAGTTCAACGATCTTCCACTTGCCTTCTTTTTGGACAAGCGTCAGATCGATGTCCCCATTCCGCTGACTGCTCAGGTTCGTGGTGGGATCCGTCAGGGTCAGCCGCCAGGTAAGCGTCAGCTTCGTATCGGCTTCGCGGTCATCTTCGTCCTTAATGTCGACCTCGCTTGTGATCTGATACGCCCGGGTTAGGGCAGCGAAGTAGTTCCGCAATTTTTCGAAGTCTTTGAACGATTTGTCGATAGGACCGACCGCATCAGAAGGATTGCCGCCGGAAAGAGCCGACGCAACGTACACGACCTGTGACCGGATATCCTCGGGACGGTCCGCACGCAAGGCGACGGAAAAGCCGAGCAAAAGCCCAGCTACTACAGTCAGTGTTCGCCTTGCGAGGATCGCCGTCAAGTTCTGTAGCTTCCGTTGATCTCGATATAGCCTTCCGTCAGATCGCACGTAAAGAAGCGGGCGTGGCCGGAACCGCCTTTCTCGATGCGAAGGTCGATGATGACGCGATCTCGGTCGAGTTTCGTTTTCAGGGCCGCTTCATCCATATCCACCGCGAGGCCTCTCCGGCATACCGGGACATCTTGAAGCAGCACAGTCACCTTACGAGGATCGAACTGCACTCCGGAATAGCCGGCCGCACCCAAAATACGGCCCCAGTTCGGATCACTTCCGGCTATGGCGGTCTTGACCAGAGGCGAGTTCGCGATACTTCGCGCGACCTGGCGCGCTTCCCCGTCGTTTTTAAATCCCGCCGTTCGGATAATGATCAGCTTCCGGGCGCCCTCACCATCCGCCGCTATCTGTTCGGCAAGGCTTTCCATCACGCGCGTGACGGCCTCCGCGAAGGGCGTGAGTTCCCTTCTCCCGATCTTGACCTTCGACGCGCCGTTCGCAAGAAGCGCCACGACGTCATTGGTCGACATGTCCCCGTCCACACTTAGCGAGTTGTAGCTGCGGTCCGTTGCAGCCATAAGGATCCGTTGCAGCACTCGCGACGGGATCGCCGCATCCGTCAGCACGAATCCCAAGGTGGTCGCCATATTGGGATGGATCATGCCCGATCCCTTCGTCATCCCCGCGATGCGAACCGAACCGCCCCGAAAGCTGACTTGCTCAAACGCCGTCTTCATCCGCAGATCGGTGGTCATCATTGCCCTGGCAACAGGCTCGAAGTTGTTTGGTGATAAGGCAGCCAGGAGCTTCGGGACCGCGTTCGTGAGTAGTTTTCGATCCAGTTCAACGCCTATGACGCCGGTGGAGGCAGTCAGAACGTATTTCGTTTTGCTCTTGAGAGCTTTAGCAACGGCCTTCGCGGATGCAAGAGCCACCGCATCCCCTGTGCGCGTGGCGCAATTTGCGTTCCCGGCGTTCACTAGAACGGCGGCGACCTTGCCGCCCGACGCTCGCAAGTGCTTCCGCGCCAGCGTTACCGGTGCAGCCTGAACAACATTTTTCGTAAATACTGCCGCAGCAGCGGCGGGCGTATCGGAACAAATCAGACCAAGATCGTCCCGCGAATCTTTTCGGATTCCGGCATAAGTTGCCGCATATCGGTAACCCAGAGGAAGCATTACCCCTCATCTCCCATGCGTTCACCGGATTGCGGCTTGTAACCGTTGATAAATGCTTCAGCACTCATTCGTTTCTTGCCTCCTGGCTGGACCTCCGTGACAGCTAACGGCCGATCACCGGTCCCGACCAGCAACTTCTTCGACTCGATTCTGATCAAACCGGGAGCTAGCGGTGTTTCTTCGGTGGGTTCCGTCCGGATGAACGACAACGGTTGCCCTCTGAACGTCGTGTAAGCACCAGGCCAGGGCGTAAATCCCCGGCGTCGATCATTGATCTGACGAGCGGACGTGGTCCAATCGATCCGTCCGTCCTCCTTCTTGAGGATAGGCGCGAGAGTTGCTTCGCTGTCGTCCTGCTTCTCTCTTTTTGCCTTACCGCTCCTGATCTCCTCAACCGTTTCGACGAGAAGCCGAGCACCCATTTCCGCAAGCCGCACGCTCAACTCCGGTGCCGTTTCCTCCGCACCAATAATAGTAGTTGCTTTGGCCAACATGTCGCCCGTGTCGAGACCCGCATCGATCTGCATGATGGTAACGCCGGTCGTCCTCTCACCATTCGCAATCGCCCACTGAATCGGCGCGGCACCCCGGTATTTCGGCAGCAGTGAGGCGTGAACGTTCAAGATTCCCAACGGCGGAAGCTCGATGATGCTCTGCGGGATGATCTGACCGTATCCAACGACGACCATTAACTCCGCCTGTAACGAGCGGAGTTGCTCGAAGCTGTCCGGCCGGCGAATCCGTTCCGGCTGGAACACCGGAATTCCGAGGCGCGAGGCTGCCTGTTTGACAGGCGATTCTGCCATTTGTTGCCCGCGACCCTTGGGTCGATCCGGCTGTGTGAAAACCCCTAAGACGGAATGCTGGGCAGCGACCAAGGCATCGAGCGAGGGAACAGCGAAGTCGGGAGTTCCTAAAAAGACGACACGCATGGAGAAAGGCTTCGCGGGCCTAGTCCCACTCGCCGGTCTTTTGGAGCTTCTTGATTTTGCGCTTAATGATGTCCCGCTTCAGCGCACTCAGGTGGTTTAAGAAGAGAATGCCGTGCAGGTGATCGATCTCATGCAGCAAGGCACGAGCGAGCAACTCTTCGCCGCCAATCTCGATCGGCTCGCCGTTTGCATTCTGGGCTTTGACGGTTACCTGATTTGCCCGGGTCACCAGTTCGCGGAAACCGGGGATGCTGAGGCAACCCTCCTCACCGGTTTGCTTACCTTGTTTGGAAATCACTTCGGGATTGATGATGACGATCTTCTGCGCCTCGTCCTCGCCGACGCTAACGTCAATCACGGAGATCTGCTTACTTACTCCGACTTGAGGCGCTGCTAGTCCAACGCCTTTGGCTGCATACATGGTCTCCCACATGTCGGCAATGAGTTCATTCAGTTCCTCCGTGCCAAAGTCAACGACGTTTTCCGCCGCTTGTTCCAGCACCGGGTCACCGTATTTTACTATCTTTCGGACCATGTCTCCTGAATTGCCCGCAGGCTAGTATGCCTTGACCTGGGCAAGATAACTTTCGTAATTGCGTTTTGTTTCGCGAAGGGAGTCGCCGCCGAACTTTTCGAGGAAAGCATGCCCTAAGACAATGGCCGCCATGGCCTCCCCGATCACGCCCGCAGCCGGAACCACGGCCACATCGCTGCGTTCGTATGCCGCAAGCGCCGGCTCGCGGGACTCCAAGTCTACAGATTCAAGAGGGCGCCTCAAAGTTGATATCGGTTTGAGAAAACCTCGCACGGTCACGTCCTCTCCGTTTGTAATGCCACCTTCCAGGCCACCCGCTCGGTTAGATCCCCGGCGGAAGGATTGCGCTTCCCGTTCGTAATGAATGGTGTCCTGCACTTTGGAGCCGTACGATCGCGCGCCCTCCTCAGCCGACCCGATTTCGGCACCCTTGACGGCCTGAATAGAGACGATCGCCAGGGCCAGACGCCCGTCGAGCCGCGTGTCCCAGGCGATGTGGGATCCCAAGCCGACCGGCAATCCATGGGCAACCACTTCGAACACGCCACCGATGGTGTCTCCGGTCCGGTAAGCGACGTCCACGGCCTCTTTCATCCGTGCCTCCGTCTCGGAATCGACGCAGCCAAGCATCACCTCATCCCGTTCGCTGAGGCTCCGGACCTCCTCCCAAGTGGCGGGACGCTCGAGCCGTACCGGTCCGACTGCGACGACGTGGCTGAGGATTTCGATCCCGAACTCACGGAGAAACGATTTGACGAGGGCCCCGGCAGCAACGCGAGCCGCTGTTTCGCGCGCGCTCGCCCGCTCCAAAATGTACCGGGCCTCCGGGAAGTCGTATTTGATGGCTCCCGCAAGGTCTGCGTGTCCGGGACGAGGACGTTTGACAGGTTTTTCTGAGCCCGCAACGGCTTCGCTCGATGCGACGGGCAAAGTTCCGGTCCAGTTTTTCCAATCTTTGTTTTCGATCAGGATCGCGATGGGTGAGCCGATCGTTTGGGAGTGGCGGACTCCGGAAACAATACGAGCCTGATCCGTTTCGATTTTCATCCTGCCGCCCCGCCCAAAACCTTGCTGCCGCCGCCAGAGCTGGCGGTCGATGTAACCGAGATCCACCGGCACGCCGGCCGGAAGACCCGTTAACGTGGCGACAAGGAACTCTCCATGTGATTCTCCTGCTGTCTCAAAGCGCAACATCGAAACTATCCATGGTAGCGACCCATCTGGGATAATTTCGACAATGGACCAAGTGCAGCGCACGATTCGGCTGGCTTCCCGGCGCTATTTGTGGGTCGAGGGCGCCGCTCAGGTTGGGCTTGCCATTTCGATTGCGACCGCGGGACTTATTGTCCTGCTTGTATTGGGAACCAATATCTTTGAGTGGTATTGGCCAGCATTGCTGCTGGTTGCCAGTCTCTCAGTGGGCGTGTACCGGCTTCGGCAACGTGTTCTGAGCCAGTACCGGATCGCGCAGGTTATCGATCGCAAACTTGCGCTCAGCGACTCTCTTTCCACCGCCCAATATCTGTCGGAACATCCCCTGACCGAAAATGAGGAAGCGATGCGCTTTCAGTTGCTTCAGGCCGAGGAACTGGCGAAGTCTGTGCGAGTCGAAATGGCGTTTCCGTTTCAAGCGCATCGGGTCTGGGCGATCGCCGGCGCGTTGGCGGCCGTCAGTTTTGGGCTTGTCGCTGTGCGTTACATGGTGACGAACAGCCTGAACCTGCATCCGCCGCTGGTGTCTTTCCATTTCACTCCGGTGGTCGAGCGAGTGGAGAGGGCTCTCGGAAGGAAAACGGAAGAATCCCCGACTCAGCTCGCGCATGATCATGACGTCACAACCAGGGCCGATTCTTCCGGTTCCCAGCAGCCCGACCAGGCGAGTCTGCCACCTCAAGGCCCGGGCCTTGAGAACGAAGGTGCGAAAGCAACGAACGGAGATCCGTCGTCATCCTTGAACCAGGGCGAGAAAACGAAGGAAGACGGACGGATGGACGCAGGGGGGCGAGATTCTCTGTCGCCCAAGGGTCAGGCCGGAGATAAAGCTCCGGGCGAGAACAGCTCCTCATCAAAGCCGCAACCGGGTAATCAAACGAAAGAACAGCCAGGCAAGGACGGCAAGAGCTCCGAAGGTCTGATCAATCGGATGAAGGACGCCCTCTCGAGCCTTGCTGCCAAGATGCAGCCCAATCAGAATCAGCAGAGGCAACAGGGACAGGCGAACAACGACAAGTCGGCGCAGGAGAAGGCTGCCGGCCAGCAGCAGGCATCCAGCAACAATAAGAATCAGCAAGGAAGTCAGCAGCAGGACGGGAAAGGCCAGCAGTCCGATCAGAACCAGACGGCCGAAGGTCAAGGCCAGGGACAGACAGCCGAAAAGGCTGAGTCAGCACAGGGTCAGTCGAGCGACCAGTCCCCGCAGAAAGGCGCGGACGCGCACTCGGGAGTGGGCAGGCAGGATGGCGATAAAGGGATCAAGGACGCCGAGCAACTGAAGGCCATGGGCAAGCTCGCCGATCTTATCGGGAAGCGGTCTGCCCAACTCACCGGTGAAATGACGGTCGAAACGTCATCGGGAAAGCAACAACTGAGAGCCCAGTACTCGCAGAAGATGGGGGACCACTCCGATTCCGGAGGCGAGATCAACCGCAACGAGGTTCCTCCCATGTTTCAGCGCTACGTGCGCGAGTATATGGATGAAGTCCGGAAGACGGACAAGAGCAATCAGTAGACGATTCAAGCAAGACTATCTAACATTGATCGAGCGGTAAACGCTGCTTTTCTCCCGATACCGCCGTTAATCATTCACGTCACACCACCGCCGCGGTAGCTGAAGGGGTTAAGAAGCTTCAAATCAGGGTCACATCACCTTCCCCGTTGAGGATGCACTAGCAACTATGCTTGTCCCCAAGTCGACGCCGATCGTTCTCCCGTAGGCCTATGCACTTCTGCTTGCTTCCCGTGCTTCTCGCTATCAATCTCCTTCATACGCTGGTTCTCTTTCTGGCACTTCATCGAGGCGTTCCGGTAGCTTATCGCTCTCCGGCGGATAATCAGGCGTCGCAAGTATCTGTCCCGAATTCCGTATCTCGTTCGCGAGCATGAACTCTGTTCCGGTGGTGGGTTGATGCTCCTCGCTGGGGGCCGCGTCGAGGTTATTGAACTCATCCTGGTTTTTTTCAGGGAAAGGTAGAGACCTGTGATCGGATTCGTCGGAGAATCGCGCGTAAATCAGTGAATGATCGTACGGGAAAAGAAAATTGGATGGTAACGGCAATGGATCCGTTTTCACCATCACTCTGAACCATCAGCAATCCAGATGCGTGGCGTACGCGTAAAGAGAGAGTGAGGGACGGATGGACTCCAAAGCTTCTTACCAGCACAGAACGGCCGTCGTGATTGGCGGTAGTATGGCGGGCCTTCTGGCCGCACGGGTGCTTGCAAATCATTACGACCGGGTCATTATCATCGAGCGCGATCCGTTGCCTGCCTCACGGGAAATCCGCCGTGGCGTACCGCAGGCCCGACACACGCACGGCCTTCTCGCTGGAGGGCGTGAAGCGCTGGAACGGCTGTTTCCCGGAATCTCTGAAGAACTAATTGCCGCCGGCGCCCTGACGGGCGACATCGTCCGCGAGAGCCGATGGTTTCTGGAAGGCGGCCGGTATTGTCGTCCTGTCAGCGGACTGAAGGGCCTTCTGATGAGCCGGCCGTTCCTGGAATCCGCCGTTCGCGAACATGTGAGCCGAGTTCCGAATGTACAGATCCGCGACGGCCTCGAAGTGCGCGGGCTGATCGTCTCCGGGTCAGGTAGCCAAATCACGGGCGTTGAGGCCGGATCGGAACGGTTGGATTCCGATCTCGTCGTCGATACGACAGGACGCGGCTCGCGATCAGTTCGCTGGCTCGAGGCGATGGGCTTCCCGAAACCTCAGGAAGAGCGCGTCCAAGTTGACTTGAGCTATACGACGCGGTTGTTCCGGCGAAGTCGCAAAGATTTGAATGGCGATCTGGCCGTCATCATTCCCCCCACTCCGCAGGGGAAGTGCGGCGGGGTCATGCTCGCGCAAGAAGACGATCTCTGGACCGTGACGCTTATTTCCGAATTCGGACCGCCTGCTCCGGGCGAGCTCGACGGTTTCATCGAATTTGCCAAGGCCCTGCCCGCGCCTGACATCCACGAAGTGATTTCCAGCGCGGAACCGATTGGTGCGGCTGCGCCCTTCCGCTTTCGAGCGAGCGTGCGCCGCCATTACGAGAAACTTAGCCGGTTGCCGCTGGGGTATGTCGCCATGGGCGATGCGCTCTCGAGTTTCAATCCGATTTATGGGCAAGGAATGACGGTTGCGGCGCTCGAAGCGCTTGCACTCGATTCCGTGCTTTCCAACAATCCGAGAGATTTGGCGCGACATTTCTACCAGCGCGCCTCGAAAGTCGTCGATACGCCTTGGAGCATCGCGGTTGGGAACGATTTGCGTATACCGGAGACGGTAGGACGCCGCTCTCTCGGTGTCAGGTTCGTGAATTCCTACATCGCGCGGTTACATCGGGCTGCGCATCGGGACCCGGCCGTAGCGATCGCTTTTCACCAGGTCGGAAACCTTGTAAAGCCGCCCGCGCACATCATGCGCCCTGCTATCGCCTGGCGTGTGCTCTGGGGAGGGTTCGGCGAGCATGGAAAACCATCGCTTGCGCGCAACGCTCAGGAATCAACGCTGCACCAGGGGATTTAGCTGCGCGCGCTTTAGTTGGAGACGTCAAAGGCTCTTCGATGTGCGGCATTCGCTGCGATCCTTCGCTGTTGCAGCTAAGCCCCTGGCCGAGAACTGCGGATTCCGCTTTCAGCTTTCCCGCATTCCGTGATATGTTCTCCGGGGTGGAACCAGCGTCGCAGCCGCAGCCGACCACTCCAGTTCGCAAGAAGGCTGGCGACGACTCCTGGAACGAATACTTTTGGGAAGTCCAGAAGGGGAATGCGGAGGCGCTGGCGAAGCTCTATGACGCTACATCCAGGCCCCTTTATTCATTGGCGTTACGCGTACTCGGAAATGCAGCCGACGCTGAAGAAGTTCTCCTTGACGTGTATCAGCAGATCTGGCGCTCGGCAAAGAGCTTCAATCCCGCACGAGGAAGCGTGTGGAACTGGCTTGTACTTCTAACCCGCAGCAGAGCGCTGGACCGATTGCGAAAAACCGCAAGCACACGGCAACACGAACTCCCGGCATTGCCGGAGCAATCCCCGGTCGCAAGTTCCGATCCCCTGCCGGAGCAAACCAGTATGCTCGCGCAGGAACAGACAACTGTCAGGGAAGCCATCCGCACGCTTCCGCCCGAGCAGCGCGAGGCTTTGGAATTGGCCTTCTTTACTGGCCTGACACACAACGAAATTGCGGTCAGGCTGGGACTGCCATTGGGTACCATCAAGACGAGGATTCGTTCTGCCATGGACAAGCTCCGAGCCGCCCTTCAGAGTCCAGCCGGCGAGTTATCCAGCCAATGACGATGCAAGATCCAATCGAAGAGTGTCGAACAACGGCGGCCCTGTTTTCGCTGGGAGCTTTGCCCGAACGCGAAAAGAAGGAATTCGAGCAGCGCCTATCCGGCGGGTGTCCGTTCTGCACGGCTCAATTCCAGGAGTACGCATCCGTCACGGACGAGATTGCACTCAGCGCTCCGCCCGCGGAGCCCGATCCGAGGATCCGAGAGCGATTACTGGACTGCATTAAGCCGCCCGCACCCATAGAACAATCTCACGAGGGCATGAAACTGGTCCGCAGCGGCGACACGCCCTGGCGATCGTTGCCGTCTCCAGGCGTAGAGGTGCGGCCCTTGTTAGGCACGAAGACTTTACTCGTCCGAATGCAGCCCGGGGCCGTGTATCCTTCGCATGAACATCGTCTTGTGGAACAGTGCTTCGTGCTCGAAGGAAGTATTGTCGATAGCTCCGGCACTACCGCTTTCGCCGGCGATTTCGTTTGTATGCCTTCAGGAAGTACGCACCAGGAGATACATTCTGATACCGGCTGCACGTTTCTGATCGCGTACACCGCCTAACCAACTCTTTTCCGCACTTATTCGCACTCTCCTTTCCCCTTCGCGCGAACCAATCCAAATTGAATTGCGTGACGTAGATATTACACGAGGAGAGAAAATGATACTTAGTTTTTCGCGTGTTTGTACCTTTGTTTTGGCACTGGGTTGTGGACTTACTCTTCAAGCTAAGGATGGTAATCGCCGGGCCTGTGATAACACGAGCTTGCGGGGCGAGTTTGCTTTCACCACACAAGGAATGACGCTTGCTGCACTTGGCCTTCCCGCAGGACTGACGGGAGCCTTTGCGAGCGGGGGATCCGGTGAGTTTGACGGGTCCGGACATTTCACACTGACGGCTAGCAGCAGCTTCAATGGCGTTGTGCAGGGACCGGCAACCATTACGGGAACTTACAGCGTCAACGAAGATTGTTCGTACACGTCGCAAGCGAGCAATGGCGTGATGTTCCGCGCCGCGATAGTCGATGGTGGACGCGAGATTCTGATCCTTCAGACTACGCCCGGAACTGTTATCACCGGTGTGGCGAAGAAACGCGGTTTTGAGTTAGTCAAGGACTTAGTACTACTGTGTTATAAACAGAGCAAATTTGTGTAAGATTGTTTTGTGGGCAAACACTCCGCGCCAGGCCCACAGGAGAAACGCTTTGCGGCATATATGGATGGCCTGGCGCAAGCCGCGGGGCACGCTGATCGGGCAACGCCGTTGAGGATGTATTGCGCGGGATTGCTGCTGCCGGGAGAACGCAAAAGCGTGGAGCCGATGGCGGCACGTCTGGCGCCGGACAACGTGCGGCGGATGCATCAGTCGCTGCACCACGTGGTGGCTGACGCGCCCTGGAGTGATGAGGCAGTGCTAGGGCAAGTGCGAAGCTACGCGTTGACGGCCATGCGGCAGAAAGAGTCGGTCGAGGCCTGGATCGTAGA
>JBJMGK010000013.1:0-8081 GCA_045807925.1 Bryobacteraceae bacterium
ATTCCCACGAACCAGCGGAACAGCACACTGTAATCGATCTCTTCCAGCAACAAGCGCTCGCTGCGTACCGAATACAGCATCTGGAGCAATTGTGCGCGCAGTAACTTCTCGGGAGCAATCGAGGGACGCCCGATTTCCGAATACATCTCATCGAACAACGGCGACATCTCCCGCAGCGCTCTATCCACCATCTTCCGGATCGCCCGCAACGGGTGCTCTTTCCTCACCCGTTCGTCGGGCGACAAATAGCTAAACATTCCGCTCTGGTTCTGGTCGCCGCCCCGCACACTACTTAGACGCTCACAACATTTCGCTCGTAACTTGTTCGATTACTTTTTCCGCACACTGCTAGGTTGTAGGTTCGATTCCTACCGCGCTCACCACTGATATCGACAACTTGGTTCTCTGCCGAAATGGGTGCACCCGGCGGCCCAGAGTCGGTCGCAGCTTCATCCAAAACTCCGCTGGCGTTCCGAAGTGACCCGCAGCATTTGTCAATTCGAGTCCCACTTGGCCGGCTTGTACTGTTCGCTAAACTGATCCTTCAGCAGTGAGCGCACAAACAACGTATCGCGATGCCGGCGTAAACATCGAAGAAGCGGATCGGGCCGTTTCCTTCATCAAGCGGCGAGCGCCTGGCACTTTCACATCCAACGTATTAACGTCCATCGGAAGCTTCGGTGCCGGCTATGCACTGGAAGGCTGGCGGAAGCCGGTTCTGATCAGTTCGGCCGATGGGGTCGGGACGAAGCTCAAAATCGCGTTTGCGACGGGCAGACACGACACCATCGGCGAAGATCTGGTCAATCATTGCGTCAATGACATCGCGGTCCAGGGAGCAAAACCGCTGTTTTTCCTGGACTACTTCGCCGTGGGTAAGTTGGACGCGGACGTCGTTTCAAACGTGATCTCGGGCATCGCGCGAGGCTGCAAAAAGAATGGGTGCGCATTGATCGGCGGCGAAACGGCCGAGATGCCCGGCATGTACGCGCCTGGAGAATATGATCTTGCCGGTTTCATTGTCGGCGCAGTCGAACGGAAACAGCTGATAACCGGATCGAGGGTGAAGCCGGGCGACGTGCTCCTCGGGCTTCCCTCGAACGGTCTTCATACGAACGGCTACTCGTTAGCCCGAAAGCTGTTGTTTGAGCAAGCAGGCTATAAACCGGGTTCGAAGGTTCCCGAGCTCTCGGGAGAATTGGCTGACGAATTATTGAAAGTCCATCGTTCTTACCTGAAGCCTCTCCAAACACTCCAACAGGCCAAGCTGCTGAAGGCTGCTGCACACATTACGGGCGGCGGTCTCACCGATAACGTGCCGCGCGTGCTTCCGCCGGACTGCGCGGCCGAGATTCGTCTTGATTCGTGGCCCAAGCAACCCATATTCGAAGTGCTCCGACAGCTAGGCAAAACGCCCGACGAGGATCTCCGACGGACGTTCAACCTTGGCGTCGGCATGGTGCTGATCGTCGGCGCTGCGAAACTCGGGGCCGTCAAGCAGCACCTGAAGAAGCTTCGCGAGCCTTTGTTTGAGATCGGCTCCGTGGTGCCCGCCCCGAAGTCTAAACGAGAGCCCAGGGTCCGCTATCTGTGAGCGGCCAGGCTAAGCCTCGCCTGGGAATTCTTCTTTCGGGTCGAGGTTCCAATTTCGAAGCTATCGCGCGCAACGTTCTCGCGAATAACCTCAATGCCGAGATTGCGATTGTGTTTTCTAACAAGCCGGCAGCTCCCGGCTTAGCACTCGCAAAGGAACTGGGGCTGCCCACCGCGTTTCTCAGTTCGGCGGGCGTGGATCGCGTTCAATACGACCTTCAGGTTGCGGCAATCTTGAAGAACAGCGGCGTTGATCTCCTTTGCCTGGCGGGCTACATGCGACTGCTCAGCGGCGGGTTCGTGTCGCAGTTTGCGGGACGCATCTTGAACATCCACCCGTCACTGCTCCCGGCGTTCCCGGGATTGGATGCGCAGCACCAGGCGCTATCACATGGTGCCAAGATCACGGGCTGTACGGTTCATTTCGTCGATGAGAGCCTGGACAACGGGCCTATCCTGCTGCAAGCGGCCGTTCCCATTCTCGACAGCGATACCGTCGAAACGCTTTCGCTACGCATCCTGACCGAAGAACACCGCATTTACTCGCAGGCAATCGCCTGGGTTCTCGAAGGAAACTATCGAGTAGATGGACGGCGCGTCCTCAAAACCTAAAAACAAATTGCAATGTTAAACCGCCTAGTTGCTGCCCTCGTGGCCGTGATCATTCTCCTGTTTGCCGCCTTTTTATTTAGCGGCAAGAGAGTGGATCTGAAACTGACCCAGCCTGTTAAGGCAATCGGCGAGAACACTAGCCTTAGCGTTCAAGCGAATGGAGCGCACGGGGTGAAATCCCTGGTCGCATCGATCTCCCAGAACGGCCAAACCCGCCGCGTCTTCGAAGATAAATCCAAGTCAAGCCTGGCGACTCGAATCTTCACGTTTGCTGCCGGCCGAAAACAGGCGGATTTCCTGAAAGAAGGCCCGGCGAAGCTTATTGTCGAGGCCAAGTCGAATGACCCTCGCGGCCGCACATCCACCCTGGAACAAGATGTTCAGGTTGTCCTGCGCCCTCCGACGATTGTGCCCGACGGACGGCAGCACTACATCAACCAGGGAGGTGCGGAACTTGTGACGCTGGAACTAGGCGGCAACTGGACGGAAGCCGGAGTGAAATCCGGACCGTACTCTGCGAGCTCGTTTCCGATGCCGGGCGAACCAGACTCGAGCAGTCATCGATTTTCCCTGTTTCCCTTCCCCTGGGATCTTTCGCCCAACACGATTCCGGTTGCGTATGCGCGGAATGATGCCGGCACAGAAGTAACGGGCACCTTTTGGGTGAAGGTATTTCCAAAGCGGTTTCGCGAAAGCGTCATTCCGCTGAATGACAAGAACATGGGCAAGGTGGTCGGCGAACTCGATCCGCAAGGAAGCGGGAGCCTGGTGGATCGCTTCGTCAGGCTGAATCGTCAGGTTCGGCGAGAGAATTCGCAACTGGTCTACAATCTGAGGACAAATACAGAAAAGAAGATCCTATGGTCCGGGCCGTTCGTTCCCGTAAAGGGGACGCGCGAATCATTCTTTGCCGACAAGAGGAGCTACATTTACAATGGCCGCAAAGTAGACGAGCAGGTTCACCTCGGCTATGATTTGGCGCAGACTCAGAACTCACCGGTGAAGGCTGCGAACTCGGGCCGGGTTATCTATGCGGACCGCCTCGGGCTGTACGGCAACTGCGTGATTATCGATCACGGCTACTCGCTCGAGAGCCTGTACGGACACATGAGCAAGCTGCTCGTGAAAGTCGGCGATACGGTCGCAAAAGAACAGCAGATCGGAATCAGCGGCTCCACCGGTATGGCTTTCGGCGATCACGTTCACTTCAGCATGATGATCGCGGGGGTACAGGTGGATCCCAAGGAGTGGTGGGACGAGCACTGGATTCACGATCGCATCCTGAGTAAGATCGGCTCGCCGGCGGAACGAGCGTCGGCTCCGAGTGCTCCGGTTGGTGAACCGGCGCAGCCGGCGCGAGCACGACGGAAACATCGACGATGACTATACCTGTACGGCGCCCGGCGTAATGGCCTCAGCCGATAATCCGCGTAGGTTGATCCTACTCGCGAATTCGTCCCGGAACCACATCGATTTGCAGCCTCGCTGAGGTAGCCGGCACATCGGTGACCGGGAATCCTAACTCGCGTCGCACGAGATTGCATCCTTGCGCTATGGCGCTGGCCTTATAAAAAGCAATCTCGCGGTTACAACCTTGCCGTCCGAAGCCGCAATCGCTCGAAACGATCAGTTTCTCGACGGGGATATACTGCAGCGCTTTCCGGATCTCAACGGCTACCTCCTCGGGCCGGTCCGCCTGCAGCGTCCGATGGCTCACAGCTCCGATGCAGATCTTCTTCTTCAGTCCGTTGCGGAATGGAGCAAACAATTCCAGGTCTTTCTGGCTTCGATCCTTCATCTCGAGCGTCCACACATCTCCACGGCAACGCTCCAGATAGATTTCGATCGAGTTTGCATAGCTGGTGTCCTCCATCACACGCTGCATGTTCGGATTTCCCCAACAGGTATGAATCCAGAGCTCGACGTCATCCAGCCCCTGCACCTCGCGGTTGAACGCGTCCACCATGAACTGCACCTCCGCATGATCCTTGCCGTACGTATTGGCCATGAAATGGAACGTTGGCTCTTCAATTTGGATGCAACGGCAGCCTGCGTCGCGAAGTTCCAGCAGCTCGTGGTTCATAGCCACCGCCATGTCCCAGATAACTTCGCGTTTGTCCTTATACTTCGGCGTATGAATGTCGAGAAACAACGCCATCACCTGGGAACAGCAGGTCCCAAACTTTACCGGCTTACGGGTCCGCGCTTGTGCGAGCCGCCAGATCTTTGCGTAACCTAGCGAGCGGTGCTCAATTTTGTCCACGACGCGAGGCCAACGCCAGCCAGTATAGATTTCGTTCAGCAGCGTGCCGGGAGGATAGTGCAGCCAGGGAGCGGTGGTCTCTTCGGGCTGCAGATAATCACCCTCGAATCCGGCCCACCGCTGTAGCGGATAGTGATGCCACGCCCGTCCAGCGAGGTCTTCATCCAAATGGAAATCACCATGAGTCAGAATGTCGAGACCGGCGCGTTCCTGATCGTCGATCACTACTGAAAGCGCATCCTGAAATTTCTCGCGAAAGCGAACGTCCAGCATGCATGTGTCAATAGGCCGCCCCCACATGCTGACATCGAACCAGCGTGGTCGCGGAAATGACCCCGTTGTTGTGCTTGGCAAGATCAAGTCGGCCGTTGCGGTAAACATAGCGTTTGCTCGGAACATTCTATCCGAGCGGGACTGCGGCCGCGATCACTCGTCTGCTCTGACCCGGAAAACCTTCTCAGCATACAAGCGGCTCAACCGAAGATCCTCTTCCAGAGACCGCGTGACGACCGTATTGGAGCGGTAAGCCAGTTCTACGACAATCAACGGATTGAGAGCCTGTTCTCGCAAATATTCGGCAACCCTGCGGTAATCAATGTCGCTGTCTTCGAGATCCTCGAGCCACAACTTGTTCCGTGCACTGCGCACGTGAATTTCTTCCAGCCGGTTACCTACCTCTCGCAGGAAAGAAATCGGCTCAAATCCGCCTTCGTACGCCCAATCGCTGTCTACGCAGATGTGAACATATTCAGCGTCTGTGTTCTGCAGAATGTGGCGCCACTCGCGCGCGTTATTTGCAAGCTGAGGCGTGTGATGGTGTGCTCGGAGCTGGAAGCCATTCCCGGCCAGTCTGCGACCCATGCGGTTGAGTGACTCAGCTTGTACCGCCAGCTCGGTATCTGTCTTTGGCACATCGTTCGGTTTAGGGTCTGGATTCGTGACGATTGCCTCACATCCGAACGGCCGACAAACATCGCCAAATTCGAGCGCTCTAGAGATGGTTTGATCCGCTTTGTCCGCTTCATGCATGCTGCCGCCGACATACAAAGAAGTCATCCGCAAGCCGTGGGACCGAATGAGCGAAAGAGTTTGCGCACGTCCCGACGGCAGGAAAAATGCGTTGAGTTCGATATTGCGGAATCCCGCAGCTCGAACCATGTCCAATGCTTTGGGAATCACCGCTTCGAGAGGTTGCTTCAATGACTGCGCATACTGCTGGAATATGTAGCCTTCGACTGACATTGTCGATTTCGAAGGCGCGGCCGAACACAGAGTTGTGGCAGCCGCCAGGAAAAGACGCCGAGTCATGGGGGGATTATCCCTCTTGTCTCAAACCACGGAAACGAACGTGCGGACGCGCAATCGTTTACCAGGGCAGTGTAGGTTCGTAAGATGGCCCTGTTCAGGGAGAATCGCGGTTCCGTGATGCTGCTCGCACTCTTGTCCTGTGTCACCGGGACGATTACGGGCTTGCTGGTAGCTGTATTCCGCCTGATGCTTCAGTACGCTGATCACTGGCGAGATGTCTTCATCGTCCACGCGCATGGCTGGTCCATAGCAGGTTTACCGCTCACAGTTGCGCTTGTGTCATCGGCATCCGCATTGGCCGCTTGGATGGTGAGCCGATTCTCACCGTTCGCGGCTGGAAGCGGCATACCTCACGTGGAGGCGGTCGCAGAAGGCAAACTCCCGCCGGCGCCGATGATCCTGCTGCCCGTAAAGTTCATAGGCGGGCTGCTGGCTATCGGTGGTGGCCTTGCGCTCGGACGCGAAGGCCCGAGCGTGCAGATGGGGGCAAGCATTGGCGCGTTCGTGGGGCAAAAGCTGGGTCTGAGTGAGTCAGATTGTATTGCGCTCTTAGCCGCGTGCGGGGGAGCAGGCATTGCTACCGCGTTCAATGCACCCATTGCGGGCGCGGTGTTTGTTTTGGAAGAACTCATCCGGCGTTTCGATACACGGATCGCGATTGCGGCGCTCGGATCGTCGTGTTGCGCCATTGCGGTCGCACGGCTTTTGCTGGGACGGGCTCCGGATTTCAAAGTGGAAACGCTGGCGTACTCCGATATCGGAAGCGGTGTTCTGTTCCTTGCCCTCGGTATCGCGGCCGGATTCATAGGCATGGCTTACAACCGAGCCCTGGTCGGAAGCATTGAGCTTGTCGACCGTCTTGGTTGGCCTATCGAGCTGCGCGCGGCCCTGATCGGCGGATTAGTGGGGCTGGTCGCCTGGTTCGCTCCCGCATGGGTCGGCGGTGGAGACGCTATCACGCAACGGATGCTCATCGGGCATCAGGCCATTTCGCAGATCGCGCTTGTGTTTGCAGTTCGCTTCGTTATGGGCCCGATTTCCTACGCGGCCGGTACTCCGGGTGGACTCTTCGCTCCGATGCTCGTGGTGGGAGCGCAAATTGGGGTCTTGTTTGCCTTCGTTTCCGGATTGCTTTTCCCGCATGTGCAACTCGTTCCTCAGGCCTTCGCGGTGGTGGCGATGGCGGCTTTTTTCACGGCTGTTGTGCGGGCCCCTGTCACGGGGATTGTTCTCGTTATCGAGCTGACGGCGAGTTTCACTCAGCTTCTGCCGATGTTGTGGGCGTGCTTCGGAGCGATGGTGATTCCTACATTCTTTAGATCTGCCCCGATCTATGCATCCCTCAGCCAGCCTGTCCTCCAAAGCGAAAGAGGAGGCGTGGATGCCTCAGCCGAAGAGGTCGGCGGAAAATCGGCGCGCTAAACGACGAGGCTTGTTACTCAGTCATCGTGCTTTGGTTGGGCGACTAGCCTCGCGAGTCGGAGCGAGATATTTGGATGTATAGCCCAGTGCGTTAACATCGAGATTCTCGGAGGATATCTCTTCAGCGCACGCCTGACGAAACAATGAAAGCTTGCGGCAGCCTTTCTACGCCGGGCAGGTCATGGATTCCTTCGGGGATGAAGGTCGTCGGCCTTTCTGGCACCTGCCCGAACGAAATGAGCCGCCAGCATCAAATGATTTGTGAGAGGGTTCAGGGGTACCTTTGGTCCAGAGCACTGTTCCGGTTAGCGGCAGTCATCGAGTTGGTTTCATTTTCTACCCGCGTTGACTCGCGATATTTGTTACCAGCGGAAGGTCGTTGCCTCATGAAAATGTTACCCGTCGAAGTTCGACATGACGGGCAGCAGAAACGGGAGGCAAATGAGCTTGGCTACCAAGCGGGAACTAATCAAGGCGATAGCGGACCGGTATCGGATAGCGTCGCGTGTCGAGAAGAAAAGAATCCTCGACGAATTCATCGAAGTAACTGGCTTTCATCGCAAGCACGCCATTCGTGCTCTGGGAAAAAGCGGTGAAAGCAGAGTCGAGCAGGCGCCCGAAAGGGCACGGATTTATGACGAAGCCGTTTTTGCAAGCATTGAGGATTCTGTGGGAGGCTGCGGATCGCATTTGTGGCAAGCGGCTGAAGGCCATCATTCCCACACTCGTCGATGCTATGGAGCGACACGGGCATTTAAATTTGGACGATGGCGTCAGAAGCCGGCTTTTGAAAGCTAGTGCCGCCACAATGGATCGCCTGTTGAAGCCGACGCGGGAAGCGGCCAATGGAAAACGGCGGCGATCGCACATCAATACGCCCTTG
>JBJMGK010000014.1:0-3623 GCA_045807925.1 Bryobacteraceae bacterium
CCAATGGTGGTTGTACCGGGTCCGGAACTCGATGAGCGCCGCGCGAAGCTCCTCGAGATCGCGAAAATGTCGGATCCAGAGTAACTGTTCTTTGAGCGTGCGAAAGAAGCGCTCGATACATCCGTTGGTTTGCATCGAGAACTGCACCGCAATGCGACATTGCGACCCGAACGCTCCAAGTCACTCATCCCTTTCATCCATGGCATGGCCGCCCGTTCGAGTTGGTCGCATATAAGAGTGCCTGGGGTGAAGACCGAGTCTATTTCTACAACGAACAGCAGCAGCTAATCGCATTGCCGGCGAGTTGGACGGACGTCATTCCAGGGGATCCGTTTATCTCGGTGGCAGGAGGGCGGGCTCTGTTCCGAGCTGACGACCTGCTTGAGTTGGCCGGACTACTTCGGCATCTATCGGCGAAAGACGGCAGGGATGTGTAAAGTAAACTCTGTCCATTCTGTAAGTGGAATGTTGTCTATTGAGCGGACTGAGCTGTTGCCTGGAGGAGGCGCTCTATTTGCTGCATACCTACTGCAGGTGCAGTGACATGCGCGCAAAAAGAACTTGACACTACGTTAAATAGCTACATAATTATGTTTACAAGCTATGCCCGACTCGCAGAAAATCAAACGATCGTTCCTGCGTCAGCAGGGCACGTTGAATCCTCATCCCGAAGCCGTGCGCCACGACACTTTTCGGGACAACGAGTTCTTCGATCCGCAAGACCTGGTGCAGGTAAAGTACGAGATGCTCCGACAAGTGGGGGTCGACAAGCAGCCAGTCAGCCGGACGGCAAAGACGTTTGGCCTCTCACGGCCATCGTTTTATCAGGCACAAGCCGCATTTCAGCAAACTGGCCTTGCCGGACTGTTGCCGCACAAACGCGGGCCACGATCCGGGCACAAGCTGATGAACGAGTTGATGCAGTTTGTGGCGCAACTTCAGGTGCTCGAACCGGGAGTGTCCAGTCCTCAACTGGCGGAACGAATCACACAGCGTTTCGGCGTCTCGGTTCACCCGCGCAGCATCGACCGTCAGTTACGGCATCAAAAAAAACTTCAATGAGTGTTCCACCCGTTGCGATTCCTTTCACAGATCACCGGCTGGTTGCTGCTTACGAAGAACTGCGGTCTCAAGTAGTACAAGGATGGCGGCAGGGACCAGGCCTCGCGCTCATGATCACCCGCGGTTTGCGCGGCTGGATGGAAGCGGCAGCCAGTTGCTTGTTAACGAAGGCAGTCGATCGCAAGGGCCGGAGTCGCCTGCCACTTCATGCCTTCCGGCGTTCGCAGCGAGTTCATTGTTGTCCTCTCCAGCATGGTGCTGCGAAGAGTTTCTAAGGGGATCGCATGAGAGCGGATGCACATCAAAAGGTCACACCAACCCACCTGAAGCGGAATGCTTATCTCTATATCCGGCAGTCCACGCTACGGCAGGTATTCGAGAACGTCGAAAACACAAAGCGACAGTACGCACTTCGCCAGCATGCCCCCGCTCTCGGCTGGTCGCAGGAGCAGATCATCGTTATCGATTCCGACTAGGCCAATCAGGCGCTTCAGCCGCTGACCGAGAAGGCTTTCAGCGCCTGGTGACGGAGGTCCGCCTGGGACGCGCGCGCATCGTGCTTGGACTCGAGGTGTCCAGGCTGGCGCAAACTCGATGGACTGGCACCAACTGCTTGAGATCTGCGCGCTGGCCGATACGCTCATCCTGGACGAGGACGGCATCTACGACCCGGCTCATTTTAATGACCGCCTGCTACTCGGCTTGAAAGGCACAATGAGTGAAGCCGAACTCCACGTCCTGCGAGCACGGCTGCAGGGTGGGATCCTAGCCTAGGAGTTCGGTCAGAACAGAACTGGCAAGTCGCCCAGGAGGCCGGCGTCGAATCGGTATGCCGCAACCGAAACAGAACAGGTGGCCACGGTGTGAGCAGAGCATAGCGGCCTCCTCCACAAGATCGGGTCCATCTGGTGCGCACCGTACGCGGGCACTTCCAGATCGCCCGAAATGTAAATGCGAACCCGCGACCGTTCTCGAACAATAAATGTAGGAAGCTGGTTCAAGAACCGGTCGAGGATCTGCATGGATTCTTGCCCCATCTCCTGCGAAATGCCGTTGCGAATGGCTATGGAGGGGTCATATCGGAACGAGCTTGTGCTGTTGCCAATCTGCGCCAAGCCGCCCACGGCACCAATGGCCAGGCTGGCGCCGAAGATCTGGAAGTAATGATGGTTCACCAGATCGCGCAACCCGGTCTCGCCAATCTGATTGAGGCCGGCAAACTTGTCAAGGTCGAGGGAGTAACCATCGGGCATAATGCAACGGTGGAAGGCCACAAGCAGGCGTTGTTGATTACCATTGGTGACGGCGCTGACGGTTCCAAGGCCGCGGGTACCTTGGGGAATAAGAAGACGTTGGTTATCATGTGACCAGATGTCGGTGGTCAACATCGTGTTGATAGGACCGGAGAAGGCTGCATTGATCCGATTGGTCAGAACGGTCTCGAGAACCGTTCCTTCAAAGATTCGATATGTTTTCCCGGAATGTTGGTCCCATGAATACTTGGGCTTTTTAGACTCCGTTTTGTCAGTAACGTCGTCGGCATAAAGTCCGTCGTCAATGCTGGGTCGTCTGGACAAATCGCTGCCGGTTGGAGTGTGTTCTTACCGGGATGGGAGAACTGAATTTTTGCCCGTGACTTGCTGCGGACCGAGATCCGCTGCTGTTTTGGAGCCGGCCGAAACTCCACTGAAGTCAATAGCGACACTGCTGGAATTGAGAGCAGCAAGACGGCGTTGCTTTGCCGATTGCACCTGAATCTTCGCGCGTGGACTCTGGGTCGCATCACGACCGTACAGAGCGCGGCGCTATGCCGATGTCATCGCAGGAAGGCCCGAGGCTTCCGACGCTGCATGCCACTGACCATCTGGACCACAAACGAGCGGTGCACCGTGCGGACCCGTACCATGTGTTCCGGCCAGCGCCGCCGTACAGGGCATCATCGGTGGCAACTGTCCTTGTAAACCCTGAGCAGCCTGGGTCGCCTGGGCTAGCAGCACGTGGTAGTAGTGATTGTTTTGCTCAAAACATGTGACCTTGGAAATGTTGTGAGCGTCTTTTCTGCATGGCGATGGGAACGCGGAAGGGGCGCGAGCGGCAGAGCGATCTGTGGATCGCAACGAGCGCCATAGTCGAGAGTCCCGGGAATGCGTTTTACGACCGGCTGAATAAGATCCTGAGTGAGCATAAGTTCGATGCCAGGGTGGAAGCACTGTGCCGGAAGTTTTACAAGAAGAGCCCGTATGGCCGGCCGAGCCTTGCCCCGGGCGTGTATTTTCGGGCACTCCTCATCGGCTACTTCGAAGGCCTTGACTCGGAGCGTGGCATGGCCTGGCGCGCGGCTGATTCCCTGTCGTTGCGCGGCTTTCTGGGTTACGCCCTCGACGAAGTAACGCCGGACCATTCGACCATTTCCCGCACGCAGCGGCTGTACTGGGTGGAAACACACAAAGCCATATTCCGGTGGGTGGTCAGGATTCTGACCGGGGAAGGACTGATCAGCGGCCGGACGGTTTCCATCGATGCCACTACGCTCGAAGCCAACGCGGCCATGAAGAATATCG
>JBJMGK010000015.1:0-9316 GCA_045807925.1 Bryobacteraceae bacterium
CCTTCGTTCGCGCTTCGCTGCCGTACGCGTTCGGCCCGCGCATCGCGACTATTGGCAAAGCGAGCCGCGTCCGGAAGAGTGGTTGTTGATGGAATGGCCCCGCGGGGAGGCCGAACCAATCAAATACTGGCTTTCTACGCTTCCGGCAGACACGACACTGAATAACCTGGTCCGATTAGCCAAACAGCTTTGGATCATCGAGCGGGACTACCAGGAGCTAAAACAAGAACTCGGCTTAGGACATTTTGAGGGGCGCGGCTGGCGTGGCTTTCATCATCATGCCACTCTCTGCATTGCCGCTTATGGCTTCCTGGTGGCAGAGCGGAGCCGTTTTTCCCCCTCAGCACGTGCCGGCCAATTACAGCTATGCGCCCCGAAGCTTCCGCTCCACTTCAAACCGCGCGGTTCGCCGCGCCCGGGCAGAGCGGCATAATCCCACTTCCATTGCGACTCTTCGTATCCAGGTCGCGCGCTTCCTCCTGGGCCAACTTTCTCATTGCCCATTCTGTTGTGGGCTTCGTTGGTAACACAGTAGTACTAGGAGCTTGTTGAACAACCTGTTATCGTCGGCTCCAGATAAGTTCTGGCAGGCTCATGGAGTTCTATAAGTGCACGCGAATGCTCAGCTACCAATCGCTTCCGCCGTCCGTCGCGTGTAATGGTTGCACTTCGAAAACTGGCAAGGTCCTTGGTAACGTCACGCCACTCCCCACCAGAAACAGCGATCTGCCTGATTTGAGCCTGATTACTCCCTTCCGTTTGGGTAGCGACGGAGACGACGAGAACGCGCCCGTCGTTCGTCCAACACGGCCGACCGACGAGCCGCCAATCCCGAACGGGTATTCGTGCTTCCTGCCCGTTCAGTTTCACCAAGTCTAGGAGCCCGAGTCGTTGCTGAATAGGAATGCGGCAACTTGCGTGCCATTGGGTGACCAGGCGACGTGGCGCAGTATGGTGTAGTCTTGCGCATTTGCAGTTTTGACGGTCAACAACGAATGACGCCCTGAGCCATCTGTATTCGCAATCTCAAGTCGACTTTCTTTCGTTTCAACGGGCCGGTTAACAAATGCAAGCTTGCTGCCGTCGGGGGACGGCGAAACAGCCCCATCGACGCCCACTAGCAACGGTGAAGCGGGGCGTTCACCCAGGAGTGGGACGGCGTAAAGCTTGCCGACCAGAGTCTCGTCTGAAAAAACTGCTAAGCATCTGGCCCCACACCGGGACATCGGCCGTGAATGCATGCGGATGCAGAACTGCGCACATCAGGCAACGGGGCGGCTACATGCGCGGCGTGCTCCGGCGGAATCTTTTCAGCAATCTTCCTGACTCGAATAGCGTAGGAGAAAAATCGGCAAGACGGGAGTTAGTCGGGGTTAGTTTTCGGATGTAAGATGGGAACCCATGCCGGCTGTGCCGATCGATCCCTCACGCATCACCTCTCAGCTTGCACGAATATGCAACAGCCCACAGTTTTGTGGAGCCGGCCGGATCCGCAATTTCCTGCAGTTCATTGTCACGGAGACGGTCGAGGGTCGGGCCCACCATCTGAAGGAATATACGATCGCGACGATGGTTTACAACCGGTGCTCATCATTCGATCCGAAGGCCGATGCTATCGTTCGCGTCGAAGCTATAAAGTTGCGCGTGCGCCTGAAGGCTTATTACGCCGAAGCAGGTTCGGCGGATGATCTGCTGATCGGCGTCCCGAAAGGCGGCTATGCGCCGGATTTTCAAAACCGTGGATTACCTCTTGTAAGCGGGTCCGCGGGCATGTATCAGCTGGCGGAACTGCACGACATCGGCTCGCTCGCCTTATTCCGAAGAACACCGGCGTCTATCGCAGTGGCCACTGATTGCTTCCTTCAAGCTCGTTGCCTGAATCCTTTGGACGCACGTGGATACTTGGGCCTTGCCACCAGCTATTCCGCTTCTCTGGACATTGAAACGGTGTCACCGCGGGACGTCGGAGCCAATCTCGAAGCATCTGTTTCGCACGGCCTGCGTCTCGGCGAGGATCTAAGCGAGGCTCACGTACTGGCGTCTATCTGGTTCGCAACCAACGAAGGACCCGGAAAGAACGCGAATGACGAGCTGGTGCGTGCGATGCACCTCAATCCCAAGAGTCCGGTCGCACATTTCTGGGCATGTGCTCTTCAAAGCGCCAACGGCGCGCATGAGAGCAGCCTCGAGCACTTCGAACAAGCAATCCGAAGTGCACCGGCATGCGCCCTGTTGCGGGCTTATCGCGGCCGGGCACTCTCCTATGCCGGGAGATACCGCGACGCGTTAAAAGTCCTCAACGACGTGAGGTGCGAAGACCCGGGCCTAGCCGTAGCATTCGTGTGGACTTCGCTGGCTCGTACAGAGCTTGGCTTGCATGATGAAGCGGTTGACGCCGCCTTGCAAGCTGTCCAACTCTCGGAGACCAGCGCAAGTCTGAGTTCCGCAGCCTATGTGCTGGCGCGAGCGGGGCGTCGGGTGGAAGCCGAGCTCATTCTGCACCGTCTATGCGCTGATCCCCCATATGGCTATGTGTCGCCTCTCCAGCTCGCAGTGCTAGCCGACTCTTTAGGCAGAGAGGACAAAGCCGCCGATTACTTGGCTGACGCCCGGCGCGAGAACGCTTGGGCTCTACTCTGGCAGGGCGTCGATTGTCGGGTAGCACGCCTGGGCTCCCGGTCAAGAGTTACATAGGAACGATCAGTGGATCGCGAAACAGAGTTGATTCGGGATCAGCGGGCGCAGCGCCACCGTGGAGCCTGTCTGTTTTACCTCCGTGATGGACAGGTATGTATTCGTCTGGCGGGGGCGTGCCATAGTTGAACGTTGTGCCTGAGAATGTTTGGGAGAGAAACAGCCTGACACGCTCTCGGTGCAAATGGTGAGCGGACCGGCACCGGCCTGGAGAGAGCCCTCAACCTGGAGAGAGCCTTGGTGGTCTGTTCGTTTGGGCTACGCCGGATCACTTCGAACGTTCAAAAACTCTACTCCCACCTGGTAGCGTTTTGGCGTCAAGGTCATCGAGATCATGCTCATCAGGCGGGTCAGGATGTCAATGCTAGCCTCGATCCTGACCCGCCGAATGTGCTTTAGCCTTCTGCGAAGCTCACTCCTCGGGAAGCTTTTCGTACACGTCTAGAAGCGATTTGTCTACGTATCCATCAAGACCTTCTACATCGGAGAAGAATCTCATCATGTAGAAGTATTTGTCATAGTTGAACGGAAGCGGGTCGGAAGTACCTCCCCAATGCATGTTGAGGGTGAAGCCACGGTAGTGCGAGTGGCGGCGATAAGAGCTTTTGGGCCACCAGGTGTCGGCACCCTTCTCAACGGTATAAGTCCTGGAAAGATTGAGCTTCAGGTCCTTGGAGAATAGCGGCGGAATGTTTGCGAATTCGCTAAACGTCCCCGTCTCCCTAGGTTCATAGGGGATCGGCAGCAATGTTTTCATGAATGCTATGCGCTCTGAAGTTGACAGGTGAACATTTGGCCAGAGGGTTCCGCCGCCCGCCATGCCCGGAGCCAAGTCCTCGTTCTTTAGTTGGGTGGCTTTGGAGGGATCGGAGCCGACAGGCCCGTTGAAGTCTAGGATGGCTTTTATATACGGCGCCGGGAGGGTGGCGTCAGCCGGTTCGCTGGTTTCGATGGGCGTTGACACGGGCGGTGTTGGCGTTGATCGCCTGCCCGATGAGGTGTCAAACGGTAGTCCGACTGGCTGCAGGGGCGACGGCCGGCACGTCTGCTTGGTGGGATCGGGATAAGCGGCGGCGTGGGCCTGGTAATGCAGTTGCTTGAACGCCGACCCCACTGCGGCGGCGGCCTGTTCGAAGTTGGCGTCGGGGTTGGTATCCACTTTGCCCATATTTCCCGTGATCACAATATTGCTTCCCGTGCCCGTAGACTTGATGAGGTTTGTCTGAGGTCCTTGAAGATCTTTTGCTCTGAGGTAGCCATCGCCGAAAGCACGCCAGGTCGTGCGGTTCGCTTCTATGCCGCCGGGGCGATTGCAAACCCAGAGCCCGACAAGCCCATCGGCGTCGTGCATCAACTTTGCACTGAAAGGACCGAGGGGACCGGGCGAGCCACTCGGGCACAAAGCTGAGCATTTGGCGTGCATACCAGATGCTTGCTAGCGCGTTATGCAGAAGTGACTCGGGCCTTGCAGTGACAATAAACCTTGGCTGTATTAAACTAAGCCGCGGAGATTCGAATGCGTCAACTTTGCCCACTTCTTTTTGGCGTTTGCAGTGTTCGCGCCAACTTGTGTGCTCCGACGTGGCGTGTCAGGGTAAGCAAGTGCAGGCGTTCCGCTGCTACGAACACAACCCGGCGACGTCTCGATGCGGATTCCGATGATGTGAATGGACCGTTCCGACGCGATGTGAATAAATCGGAGCGTAGCGACGCTGGCATTTGCAATGATGCCCGAGATTATTCACATGAGTCAAGAGATGGATTGTTTTTAGCCGGGATGGGGGCGTGGGGCAAGGGCAGCATCGCGGATTGGCGGTTCTGCTGGCTTGCTGCTAAATGGGGCTTCGGGGTCGAAGAAATCAAAGAACGGCTGAAAGAAGTCCGCCTCAAAGCGAAGACGGTTAAGCCGATGTTGCACCATGCTTTCTCCCCGTGTCATGAACTGCTATCGCTGCTATTCTTGACTTCCAACCGGGACTGCAGCTCTGCCATGAACTCAGAAAGCAGGATTTGCCGTCGACCTTTTTGCCTAGCCAAGCTTTCGAACTCTTTGTCGAAGAATTGCAAGAACCTTCCCCTACGGGCATGAAGCACATCGTCAATTAGACTGAATAAGGTTCTCTGTTCGATACTCCCCGAGGAGAAGCCGAGCCACAGGCAATCGCTGCGATTGATAGTCGCGCGAGCTGCTATGGGTAGCTTTTCCGTACTGGTTTTTAAGAGCTGCATCTGATCATCTACCGTGATCACTAGTGACTCTGGCACATCGAGCCGGCCATAAACGTGAACCACCAAGGGCTCAGTGACGTCAGGCCGAAAAACCTCGTTCGAAAGCCACCTTTCTCCTGGAAAGTGTCTATTGCCTACGATTACCGATTGTGGCTTCTTGCCTTGACTGTTTAGAGCATCCTCTAGGAAACCGTCGGTACATACGGTTATGAAGACTTTGCATGGCAATCGCGATAATATGGCGTGCAGCTCTCCCGGTGCGCTCAACTCGGAAAGTCGAGCACGCCCGTGCTCGTTCAGTAGCGCTTCAACGACCTCCCAACGGCTACGAGTCTGAAGCAGATGCTCGACCACCTGCGAAAACGTTAGGTCCATCAGCTCTGGGTTCCCTAGCTCCCGGGCCCATTTGCGTGCTAGGGCTTCGTAATCCGGAACCAAGCCATAGTTGATTCCCGGCCCCAATATAGGAACGCAAGAAGGGCGGCCTTCGCTGAATCCGTACATGAGCCTAAGCCACTCACGGTCTTCCAGCTGCCATACTCGGGGTGGCTTCGCAATCTGCGCGTCAGGGTCGATAGCGGCGGCGATCCTGATTATTCCCGGCTCCCAATCGCGATAAAGCTCCACCCACTGTATGTCCCGCAGCGTCTCCCCCGCGCCGATACCCCTGGCCGGGACCTCACACTCGGATAGCAGGACTGGAATAAACCAGGCTCTGTCCGAGGGTCGTTGCCTTAGCTCCTCGATTGCCAGGGTGAGTTCCTCATTCATGTAGGATTTCGACCGTCTCTGGTACGCCTCGGAGAAACACGCAATGAAGAAATCCCCTTTAGATATTGCTTCGCGAATCGCGTCTTTCCATCGATATCCAGGTTTGAGTTCCGTCTTATCTAGCCACACCTTGATCCCATAAGCCGAAAGTTCTTTGGCCAGACGGTCAACCGTGTTCTGGTCTTCTCGGACGTAAGAAACGAAAACTCTTGGTTGACAAGATTTTTGCAGCGAGTTCACTGTCATAGCGATCCGAAGCTGAGGTGCAATGGCGCCAAGTATGTGGTCCTATTCTCCTTCTCTATCACAATGCAGGAGCATACTCCCGTTGGCAGTGTCGCAAACAGTTATGCGTGAGTACGAGCAAGTGGTGGAGGATAATTAGGCAGCCAACCCGAAGGCACGATTCACAAAGCGGACTTGGCCTGCGATGTCGCCCTTCGGTAACCACCGGACTTGTCCCTTGCGAATCATGTGCATTGCTTCGTATCCCTGGATTGTGTTGACCGCACCTTGCACGGAGCGGAACCACTGACTGGCCACGATACGCTTCTTGATAAAGCGGTGGTCCTGCTCAATGATGTTGTTCATGTAGGGTGAGGGTCGACATCGACGCAAAAGTCTTAAATCGACATTGCTCGGGTAATCAAGAAAAAGCGCATCAGCTCGTGCGGCGCAGCGTTCGAGGTCCGCAATCGAATGGGAAGAAAGCAAAGCATGGACCAGCCTGGAGAGTCTCTGCTCTATACCCTCGCCGTCAGTATGGGCATCAGTTTCTGGCGGAAGAGTCCGAAGTCTTCCAAGCGCTGGCGCTAGCCATTGAGACTGAGAAGAAAGACGATATAACGCTTCATATCCTTCGTCAGTATCAGCTCTGTAGTATGGAAAAGCACGTAGTGGCTTTGGAATATTGAAAGGATTGCCGTCCCCCAACAACACTGGGATGAACTTTCGAGTTTTGACCTTGGCATCATATATATTCTGGTAGATTAAGTGGCCCTCCCATTTGGCTCCATAACCGGAATCTGCAACGACTTCCTTGCCACGTATTCGCCGCAGATATGTTTCCGTGCGTACAAGGAGAACGAACAGGGCCATTTCAATTTGGTTTTCCATCCAGGTTGGGAAACCTTCTTCTGGAAACGGCTCATACTGGTCTATGAAAGCGTCGATCCCGTCAGCGCGAAGCTTCTTAGCTAGCCTGAGATTTCCGTTTGGCTGCCCGATCGCGGTCAAAGCTCCGGACTGGCCTTCTCGCGAGAGATGGTGCGCGCCTCTTCGCGTAGGAACGGCTGCCATCGTCGGTACGAAATGGATCGCCAAAGCCACTCGAACGGCCCGAAGTAGAAACGCCGCAGCCACCACCGGCTCGCGGCGCATTGAGTGCAGTACAACGCAATGCCTCCCGCCAACGTGAGCCCTATCCCCACACGGCCGAACAACCCAAGGCCATATCCATAGAAGGCGAACCCACAGACGATCGACTGCAGCAAATAATTGCTAAGCGCCATCTGCCCAACCGCCGCGATGGAGGGAGCGTGTGGGTTCCACAGCAGGAGCGCCGCCGCATAAGCGAAAGCGAGCGAGATTGCGGCGGCCTCCTCATAACGTAGCCGCAGCCCGACGACGCCAATCGCAGCACCCGCGCTAAGGATCCATCGCCAAAGGCGTCCGTGATCTTCGAGCAAACCGCGGCGCCACGCAGCGACGCCCCACAACATCAATCCGAGGGTCCTCGGCAGCGAGAGCGCCAGCAGCGGAAAAATCAGCAGCTTCGTCTCGCGCCAGCGAAACGCAACCAACTCCGGCCATCCGGTTGTGCGATAAGCATGCAAAGCTCCGGCCGTGAGCCCGCGTAACGTAGCGTTATCCGGGAAACCGACGGGAATCTCTATTACGTGCGGCGCCACAATCAAGAACAGGCCAAGCAATCCCATACCAGCCGGGGAAAGCTTGAGCATTGGAAGGAGCAGCAATCCGCAGATGCCGTAGAGAGTAAGGATGTCTCCGTTCCAAACAAAAAGCAGGTGAAACAGGCCGACGATCAGCAGAGCGCCGAACCGGCGGAGTAGAAACGGAGTGCGCGGGCTTTTGGCGCCCCGCTGACTCTGGACAGCGACGCCGACGCCGAACAAGAAAGAGAACAAGGTGAAAGCCTTAAACTCAACCGCGGCCCCAACGAGAGTTAAAAGGACAGCGCCGCCCCATCCCACCGGCTCGTCTATTCCGAGGATGTGACGAGAGAGCGGCCCCCGAAAACTCGAAAGCAAATTGACCAGCAGCACCCCACCGAGCGCCAAGCCCCGCAGAGTGTCAAGAGAGCCGACCCGTTCCGCAGCCCCCACCGGTTTCATCGCGCGGAATTATAACGGATGCTGGAAGAATATTTGTGCAGCTCCGCAGCTGAGGGTAGAGCAGAAAATTTGTGCCATGTGCTGCCTAGCTGTTCCAGTGGCAGATCGACATAGCCGTCTTGCGGGAGATTCCCATAATCTGACTGCCCTGGAAATGCCGCCAGACAACATCTGAACGCTCGTTTTGAAGCCGCCGATGAATGAAATGCGCCGTTCATGCACCACGTGTCATAACTTGCTGCATGACCCTGATTCAGATGATCACGTGATCATGTCAGCATCGGATGACTGTTCACTGGAGAGCGGAAGTTCGAAAACGAATTGGCTCCGTGGTTGAAATCTGAGTCTCCGTTTAGAGAGAGTTTTGAATGGGTTTTTGGGCCAAAAAGAGTCAAAAATGATCTAAAACGGGCTGCGGAGCGGGCCGGGCGTCGGAAACAACATGCAAATGGCCGAAAGGGGGAGGGTTTTTTCCGCATTTTTCGACAAAAAAGGAAGAGGTGCAGACACAAGATTGGCTATTTTTGCGCCTGCGCCGAGCCGATTGTATTTTGTTTCAATAGTTTGCGAGGGATCAGGGCAGCGGAATTGCTCCGTGGAATTGCGAACACCGCGGGTCAGCAGACGTAAGTCATTGATTCTATTTAAGATTGGGTTAAATTTGTTGGGTCGCTATAAAAGAAGCCAGTGAAAGGGCGAGCTACTCTTGCTCTCCCGCATCCGATCTCGTGGGAGGCAGTCGTTCGCCTTGGCAGAACGGGCGCAGGGCAGCAAAAAGGATGTGGGCCGAGAGCGGCTGCTGAGAAGTCCGAGCGGAAGCGTAGCTGTGGAGGGGATTCGACTTGGCGGGAGGGAAGAAGCGGTTTGGTCGAGATCCTGTTCTTGCCGACACAGCGAAGCGTCTCGAAGGGGCCAGACGAGCGCGAGGAGGGTGGCGAAGCGAAGCCAGAGGAACGGCGCGATGCCGGTGAGGTTCACACCGGGACAGTGCCGAGGAGGGACAGTTTGTCGCTGAAAAAGAAACGTTCTTTTTGAGGCTATTGACGCTGGCGGGGGCGAGAGAGCGGAGGCTGAGAGTGACATCCGCGCCAGCGCCTTGGACACGTCTTCCTTCTGTCCTTCCGTGGGCCGGAGTGGTGGGTCGCTGTGAAGACGGACCGGGTCGGGCCCGGCGGGGATGAGCGGAGCGGAAGGGGTGCCGCTGCGCATCCGAGGGAAAAACAGAGACTTGCTTCCGGGAGCGAAGAGAGCGTTCATGGGAGTCGGAG
>JBJMGK010000016.1:0-21371 GCA_045807925.1 Bryobacteraceae bacterium
AGGACTGGGCGGAGGCGGCGGGGGTGGCGGGTTCCAGCAGCGTACCGGAAAATGTTTCGGACGCTGCATGGGCGGGGGCGGCGGAGTCACATCCGAAATCGTCACCTGCACATTAAACACGCCGAAGCTGTTCGGTGTGAACGTAAATTCGGGCGTGTTGCCGCCCTGCGGCTGAGCGTTGACAGTCCAGGCATACTGAAGTTTGCGTCCCGGAGCGGGCGCAATATTCGCATGCAGCGTCAGCGGCTTGCCCGGGCAGTTCGCCAGACCGATGACTGGGGGCGCCAGCTCGGTCGGCCCGAATGAGTGTACGGTTACCTTCCACATCTTCGGCTTAGCGGGACTCAGACCTGGATTCGGAGTATCTCCGCCGCTTTGAAGCTCGGATCCGAGCCCATTGACCGCGAACGGCAAGCTGGCCGTAGATGCTGCTCCGAGGAAAATAAGGCGGGCAACGAGCAGCGGTGCCGCCATGCGCTTCACCGGCCTTGTCATGCGTCTCTCATTCTGTCACTTCCGTGTGACCCTGGGTTGCCAACAGAAACAGATGCGGCAGCGTGCCGATAAATTATGGCAGCGCCGGGTCGAGGAGTCTGACCTTCCAGTTATCCAAATCGTAATCAGCTGCTATGATTTTTAATCCCCTTTTCTCCGCAGCCTCTTTCAACGGCTCTGGTGCAAACTCTGCCGAAGCAGCGCACTCGGGTATGGCAGAACTAGCGAATAAGTCAGGCAGCCAGGATAGCCGCCCAAATCTCTGGGGGCCGTTTTGGGTCTGCCTGCTAGTTTTCCTGTTTTGAACTGATGTTTTCGAATCTTCTCTGCAAGCTCGATGCCGCTGATCGTGATTGCTGCCGTGTCGAACCGTTTGAATCCGAGCATCGGTCGAATCCGGTGTTTGATGCGGCGATGATCCTGCTCCACCACATTATTCAAGTACTTGCTGGACCGTATTCGAACGCGATGCGGCATCGCCCCCGCTGATTTCAATTCGGTGATAGCCCGATGCGAAGCCGCGTAAGCGTCCAGGGTGATGACGCGCGGTGTCGGGTGGCATCGAAATGGCGGCCTTTGAACAGGTCTGAGTCAGCTGCCATCATTCCACGCCATTATCGCAATCCAGCCGAATTGCCCGAGTTTGCACCAGAACCGCCGGAAGAATCAAACCGGTACTTTGTCCCGTCACGGGTAATGAGCACGCGCGTCGGCGGAACGGAATACGCGGCCTCGATCTGCCTGCTGATACGAGTCAAACTGGGAGCAGTCCGTTATATTTGCGCCCTGCTGCTGCCCGTTCAATTGGATATCGTAGAGTACTGTTTCCGTGCCGTTGCCCTGAGACCACACGACGGTCGTCGCGTAGGGACCAAGCGGCTTGTAGACCCAGTTGCTTCCGTTGTAGAAGGGGCATGCGTAGGGATTGCCACTGTTGGCCCTAACAGTTAAGGAGCCAACGGCTGCGCTTCAGGTTCGGGTAGGATCGCATCGGCGCCCCGCAACAGGGATACGAGCGGCCTCACGCCTAAGATCTCCGAGAAACCAACCTCGTAGGCCGCTGCTATTGCCCAGCAGACGCCAGCCACTTGGCATGCGCGGAACGGGACGGACGCAAGCCCACGCGCATTGACGATGAACTTCTCCGGCTGGCGTCGGACGTAGCAGACGAGGACGGCCATGGTCGCCGCTGACTGCAGTAAATAGAACGGCCGGTACAGCGCGTTTCGGCGCCGGACACCCAGTGCTGTGCTGGCGATCTGTTTGGCACTACCGCTGGCAAACAGGCTATGCACAACCCCATACAAGACGGTCGCAGCGGTGGTCCGGAGGAATCCTCCGAACCATCCGCTTGACCAATTTTGTTTTTGGCAATGCGCTTTGGGCAAACGCAAGGTCAGATCCTAGTAGGTCGTCAGCGCTTCTTTCTCACAAGCCGGCGGCCCTTCTTAATCACGCTAGGCGTATTCGAAAAGGCCTGTTCGACCAGTGCTGCCTGCTGATCGTTGTGCTCTTTGTGTGCACCGGTGGCAGGGCTGGCCGCTGCCGGCCGCCCGACGTACCGCAACTGGCGCTTTGTTGCCCCTCGGCCGATGAGCGATTGGATCTGCTCCTCGACGAAGTACCACGCCCCCATGTTCTCAGGTTCTTCCTGAACCCAGAACAACTCAGCGGCATCGGAGTAGCGGCGCATTACATCTGTCAGACGTTGCAGCGGGAACGGGTAGAGTTGTTCGACACGGAGAATTGCGATATCGGTTCTCCCGAGTTCTTCACGCTTATTGACCAGATCGTAATAGACTTTGCCGGAACAAAGAAGAATCCGGCGAACCCCATTGCCCAGAAACTGAGAATCACCCAGGATCTCCTGGAAGGTACCGGTCGTCAATTCCTCGAGCCGTGATGCCGCCTTCGGGAAGCGCAGGAGGAACTTCGGCGTAAAGATCACGAGCGGCTTACGAATGCCGCGCCGGTCATTGCCGCCATACATCTGGCGCCGCAACAGATGGAAGTACTGTGCTGCCGTAGTGCAATTGCAGACCTGGATATTGTTCTCGGCGCAGAGTTGGAGGAAGCGCTCGATGCGGGCGCTTGAATGCTCCGGGCCCTGCCCTTCGTGACCGTGCGGCAACAGGAGCACAAGTCCGCTGGGCTGATTCCACTTCGATTCGGCGGAAACAAGGAACTGATCGATGATAATTTGAGCGCCGTTCGCAAAATCGCCGAACTGCGCTTCCCAAAGAACGAGGGTCAAAGGGTCGGCCACGCTGTAGCCAAATTCAAAGCCCATCGTGGCGTATTCGCTCAGAAGGCTATCGACGAGCTCGAATTTCGCCTGGTTGGGACTGAGATGCTTCAGCGCCACATAGCCTTCACCGGTCTCATAATCAGAGAACTGCAGGTGACGCTGGGTGAACGTTCCCCGCGAAACGTCCTCGCCAGTGAGGCGGACAGGTGTGCCTTCGAGTACAAGACTTCCGAACGCTAAGGTCTCGGCAAACCCCCAATCGATAGGAGCGCCTTTCAAGACGTCTCTCCGCTTCTCGACAAGACCTTTCAGTTTCGGGTGGAGAGTGAAACCTTCGGGAAGACCGGTACATCGCTCGACAATGTTAACGAGCGTCGATTCCTCCACAGCGGTCGATGGAATCGGCTGATGTACCTGCTCGTAAGGAGCGTCGGCGAATTCTTCAATGACGAACTCCTCACGCCGCTTCTTTGCCTGCTCGTAGGTTTCGTTCAGCTTCGTTCGGGACGCGCTTCGTAGGTTCGCAACGGCGTCCTTGTCCAGAAGCTTCTCGCGAGTGAGCCGGTCGGCATACTGCGTGGCGACCGTTGGCGTTGCCTTGATTTTCCGGTACATGACCGGCTGCGTATAGCTTGGATCGTCGGCTTCGTTGTGACCCTGGCGGCGGTAGCCAATCACATCGACAACTACGTCGCGGTGAAAACGCCTGCGGTAATCGTAGGCAATCTCTGCCACACGAAGGCACGCTTCAGGATCGTCGGCGTTGACGTGGAAGATAGGCGCCTGCACCGCAAGAGCAACATCGGTGCTGTAGACGCTGCTCCGGCTATCCAGCGGATTGGTGGTGAAGCCAATCTGGTTGTTGGTCACGACATGGATGGTTCCGCCCGTCGTGTAACCTTCGAGCTGAGATAGCTGCAGAACCTCAGCCACAATGCCCTGCCCGATGAGCGCGGCATCGCCGTGGATCAATAACGGAATGACGCGCTCGCGCCTGATGTCTCCAGCTCGATCCTGCTTCGGTCGGACCAGTCCTTCTACAACCGGGTCAACGGCTTCTAAATGGCTGGGGTTGAAGGCAACCGAAACAAGGATCTCTTTGCCCTTCGTTGAACGATGAATTCCGCTGGCGCCCAGGTGATACTTGACATCCCCGGAGCCTTGCACGCTCTCCGGATCGGGCTCACCCTCGAATTCCGAAAACACCTGAGCCATCGACTTGCCGATGACATTCGCCAGAACATTGAGACGGCCGCGGTGCGCCATTCCGATCACGACTTCAAGAGAATCGTCGTTCGCGGCGCGCTCGAGGACTTCGTCCAAAACAACGACTGTGCTTTCAAGCCCTTCGAGTCCAAAACGCTTCTGTCCTACAAAGCGGGTCTGAAGGAATTGCTCGAACTCCTCAGCCTGAATCAGCCGGTTGAGAATGCGGCGGCGGACCGGTTCATCCAGCTTCCAGGAATTCGTTGAAGCTTCCATATACTCCTGGAGCCACTGCTTCTGGGCGGGATCCTGGATGTGCATGTACTCAACACCGATAGATCCGCAGTAGGTACCGCGAAGGCGGTCCAGAATCTCGCGAAGCGTCTCAAAGGCTTGCATGTAAGAGGCAATGCCACCGCTGGGGGCCTTAACGGCGCCCGCTAGGAACGGACGGTCGAGATCCCAGATGGTAAGCCCATAAGATGCCGGATCGAGTTCCGGATGGTAAGCCGGATCATTGCCGAGCGGGTTCGTAGCAGCGAGAAGATGGCCCCGAATACGGTATGAGTTGATCAGCTGGATCACGGCTGCCTCTTTGGCAACGTCGGCGTTCACCTGCGCATAGCGCGCTGGCGAGATCTGCTGGTCCGACTGCCACCGGATGGGCATGTACGGGATCTTCAGGTCGCGGAATACTTCCTCATAGAAGCCGTCTTCACCCTGCAGGAGCTGCTGAAGCTTCGCCAGGAATGCTCCGGACTCGGCGCCCTGAATGATGCGATGGTCGTAAGTACACGTAATCATCAGCACCTTGCTCAGGCCGAGCAAAGCTCGCGTTTCTTCGCTTGCTCCGGCGAATTCCGCAGGAAAGTCGATAGCGCCGGTGGCTATGATCGCGCCCTGTCCGGGAACCAGACGCGGGACGGAGCCCAGCGTTCCCACCGTTCCAGGATTCGTGAGCGAAATGGTGGTGGCCTGGAAGTCAGGGATCTGCAGCTTGTTCGTACGAGCGCGCGCAACGATGTCGTCGTACGCCGCCGCAAACTGCCCGAAGTTCATTCCATTCGCGTTCTTGATGTTGGGAACCATCAGCGAGCGACCGCCGTCTTTGCCCGCGACATCGACCGCCAAGCCGATGTTTACCTGGGTTCGCAGCACGCGAAAGGGTTGACCTTCGTTCTCGGCAAAAGCGTGATTCAGAGACGGATTCGATTTCAGTGCCTTCACGATCGCCCATGCGATCAGATGCGTGAAACTGAGCTTGCCCTTGCCCTGAAGCGCTCTCTGCTTATTGATCAGGTTGCGATTCTCTTCGACGACGCGAACGGGTACCTGGCGCTGCGAAGTGGCCGTCGGAATTGCAAGGCTCGCCGTCATGTTTTCCACAATCCGGGCGGCGACACCCCGGAGCGGGATCAACTGATCGCTTACGCCTACTGCGTTCGATTCCTGCTTGGCTGGCGTATGCGCAGTCTTCGTGATTTCGGCGACTCCGGGTGCGGCTGCGGGTCCCGGCGTTTCGACCGATCGAGTCGCGGATTCCTGCGGGGCGGGAGTTGATTGCGGCGGATCGACGCGTGGCGGCTCGCCGGTTGCTGGTTCTCGCTCCGGGGTAACAGGGGATGGAGGCTCCTTGGCGGGCGGCACTTCCACGGGCGGGTCCTGCTGCGACACCGGAGGTCCACTTGGCACATCCGGCTCCGAGGCAACAGCTGTTCCGTTCAGATTGGTTGCCGTCTCGGGCGAGGCGGGCAGATCTTCAACTCCCGCCGTGGTCCCGTTCGAAGGCGATGACACCGGGCCCTGGCTGAATAAATCGGCCCAGCCTCGGTCAACGCTCTGTCTATCAAACTGATACTGGTGGTAAAGTTCTTCTTCTAGCCAGCTGTTTATGCCCGACGCGGGGTCTTGTACTTGCGCCATTGTGATTTGGTGAGATCCAGGTTCGTTGGAAGGTCAGGAGCGGGTCCGCCAGACGCACCACTCCAGTTTTATTCGATCCGTGAATTTTATTGTAACGAATTAAACAGCTGACGCGGACCCTGGCGAGCTCTGCAACTGCGGTCATCGGTTGCCGGAAGTTGTTAACGAGCGAACGTACGGAAAAAGAACCAGGCCGTCAGCGCCCATGCATACACGAGAATTGCGATCCGGGCATGGTCTGCGTTCATGCGCTTCACCCCTACCGCCCCGATGTAGCCGCCCAGAATGGCAGCCACCAGCATCGGCAGACCCGACGTATAAACCAGCGCACCTCGCCACGCAAACAGAATGACCGCCAGGATGTTGATTACGCAACTGCAAACCATTCGCAATCCACTTGCCGAGTGGACGTTGAGGCTGCTAGCCACGAGATAAAGGGCGATCATCAACACTCCCATTCCGGCCCCGAAATATCCCCCGTAGATCGAAATGATCGTTTGTCCGATCAGGAGAGCCCCTATCGACTCTGCGCCGTGGTGCTTGACCGCGAAGCGACGGATCCATGGCGCGATGGTGAAGACGAACGCCGCGGTGAAGAGGAGCCAAGGGACGAGCTCGGAGAACGTGGAGTTCGAGGTACTGAGCAGCAGGACGCTCCCGATAACCGAGCCGATGAGACTGGCGAGCGACATCAGCAACAGAAAGCGCCGGTTCGTGGCGTGCACTGTGTCGCGGTAAACCCATGCTGACGCGAGCGATCCGGGCAAGAGCACCAGTGACGCCGTCGCGTTAGCCTGCACCGGCGCAACCCCCGCCAGGAGCAAGGCCGGGAAGGTGAGGAAAGTGCCACCCCCAGCGAGCGCATTGCTGGCGCCGCCCAGAAAAGCCGCCGCTAACAAGATGAAGAACATGAAAGGCGAATGGTTCACCGAAACCTCGGCAGCGCAGTTGGATTGAGGGACATGGCGCGCCTGTCCCGATGGGAGATGCTTCTCAAATTAGGCTCAGTTACTGACGAAGGAGAGCCACAACGTCGTCCACGGTAATAACACCGATTACGTGTTGGTCTCTGTCGATCACTGGAAGAGCTAATAGATTGTAACGGTCGAACATCTCCGCGACTCGATCCTGTTTCTCTTCCAAGGGAACGCAGAGCAAAGGATCAGAGGCGTAGTCCTGCAACGGGGCCGATCCAGGAGCAAAAAACAGCCTGGCAATGGGCACAGTGCATTTCAGCCGGCCTTGGTCATCCACAAGGAAAATGTTGTGGAGATACTCTACCGTCTCCGCATCTTTCTTAAGCTCGGCCAGCGCGTCAGCGACGGTAGCATTCTCCGGGAGCGTCAGAAAACTCGTATTCATGAGTCCGCCAGCCGTGTCGTCGGAGAACTCGAGGAGTTCTTCCACGTCCTCCTTCTCTTCGGGCCTCATCTCGTGAAGGATCTCCTCCGAGCGCTCTTCTTCCATCTCGTTCAGCAGATCGGCGGCTTCGGACGGCTCCATTTCTTCGAGGATGTCGGCGGCTTTCTCCGCTTTCAGCGACTCGATGATGCGCATCTGTACCTCCGGCTCAACTTCCGTCAGCAGTTCGGCTGCGGCTTCATTGTCCATCGTGTTAAAAAGCGCCTGGCGGTCCTCGTGACCTAGTTCCTCGACGATGTCTGCCAGATCCGCGGGGTGCATGTTCTCGAGCAGCTTGTTCGATATGTTCAAACGGACACGCCTTTGCGGATCGGACTCGAGAATATTGCAGAACTCCCAACGGATGGAGTTCGTGGGAATCCGGCTTTGCATCTTTCGAATCAGTTGAGGAGGAACCACGCCCTGGAGAACTCGCCGGAGAATCGAGCGCAGGCCGATATCGATTTCGAGAATATGGAGTACGTCGTGATCGTTTTCCCTTTCCCGCAAAAACGTGACATCGTTTACGCGGACGACCTTGCGTCCGTGCGCGTCGATGATTTGTTGGTCTAATAAATCTCGAACCATTCGGAGCATGTATTCGTCCGAGTGGTAAGGCGTGAGACTCTCGTTATTGAGATGTATACCTTCGGTAGTGATCTCCCGGATCTGGTCGTAGCGAATGCTCAGCCATCCGGGACCCGCACCGACAAGATAACGGTCGAGGCGAACGGGATCGATTAACGGGACAAGAGCGGCGTCCCGAAGAGTGCCGATCAAGCGGCCCTTCAGGTCAAATACTCTTACGCCGAGCAGCTCCGATAAGTAGAGAAATTCGTCCACCATTCTTCCCGAAAACGAGCACCAGATCTTAATGCTGCCCCATCTTAACCTGAATCTTCGCTTATGAGCGATTCGAACAACGGCACGGCTTCGAAGGACTCGCTCAGCCTGTACGACTTCTTTGGAAAGGGCGGCATTCTCTCCCGTTCCCATCCTAATTATGAGTACCGGCCGGGCCAATTCGAGATGGCGCGCGCGGTGGAATCCGCGCTCAAGAACCGTGAACATCTGGTCGTTGAGGCAGGCACGGGGACCGGAAAAACCTTGGCGTACCTGATCCCGTCTTTGCTCTCCGGAAAGCGAGTGGTGATCTCCACGGGCACGAAGAACCTCCAGGAGCAGCTGTTCTTCAAGGACGTAGCATTTCTTCAAACGCTTTTCAGCTCTCCCTTGCCGGTCTGTTACATGAAGGGCCGCTCAAACTACGTCTGCCGCCAGAAGGTGTACGACGCCGAGCGGGAACCGATACTTCACGGGCTGGAAGAAGTTCGAGAATTCAAGCTCATTCGGGATTGGGAAGCGACCACCGCTACCGGGGATCGCAGCGAATTGCGCGAATTGCCGGAGAACAGCACTCTCTGGCCGAAACTAGACGCACGCAGCGACATGTGCGCTGGATCGAAGTGCAAGCAATATGAGCGCTGCTTCATTACGGAGATGCACCGGCAAGCGGCTCAAAGCAACATCATCATCGTTAATCACCACCTGTTTTTTGCAGATCTTGCCGTGCGAAACCAAGGATTCGGTGCTCTCATACCCGAATATTCGGCCGTGATCTTCGACGAGGCGCATGAGATCGAAGACATCGCCGGGCAGTACTTCGGAATCAGCGTCAGCAACGTGCAGTTCCAACATCTGGTCCGGGATACTGCGGATGTCTCGCGCCAAAAGATGTTCTCTACCCCTGAGCTAGACCGCAGCCTCATCCAGTTGGGGGAGCGGGTCGAAGTTTTCTTTCACCTGTTCCCTCGCGAGGGACGCAACGCGTTTGCGAAGCACGAAGCGCTGCTCGAAGAACACAACGACACATACCGTGAGTTGATTTTTGCGCTCGACCTCGTGTGTGGGCACCTCGAAATGGCGCAGGGGAGTGTGGAAGCTACATTGCCGCTTGTGCGGAGGGCGAAACTTCTGGGACAGGCTCTTCAGTTCTGGGTGGAAACTCACGACTCGGCGTACGTGTATTGGACGGACAGGCGGCTGCGCAGCATCTCTCTCCAAGCCATCCCCATCGACGTTTCCCGTGCTTTGGCGGCGCGGCTGTTCGATGTGGTTCCTTCCGTTGTGTTGACCTCGGCCACTCTCACCGTGGCGGGCACATTCGAATATGCGCAAGCGCGTCTGGGGCTACCTTTCGCAAAAACCCTAACGGTAGAGAGTCAATACGACTACGCTAAGCAGGTGCTTCTATACGTACCGTCCCAGATGCCCGATCCTCGCAGCGGAGGTTTCGCGGAACACGCCGCCAAAGAAATTGGAGAACTGGTGAAGGCATCTCGCGGGCGCGCTTTTGTTCTATTTACGAGCTATGCCCAGATGCGGCAAATCTGCGACCTGCTGAAACCGTTGCTGGACTATCCTGTTTTTCTGCAGGGCGAAGCCCCACGGAACACGCTGATCGAGACATACCGGTCTACGCCCGGTGCCATTCTGTTCGGAACCTCGAGCTTTTGGCAAGGGGTTGATGTGCAAGGCGAGCAGCTCAGCTGTGTGATCATCGACCGGCTGCCGTTTGCCGTTCCCTCTGACCCCGTGATCGCGGCGCGGTCTGAGGATATTCGGAAAGCAGGCGGCGATGCCTTTTACGAATACCAGGTTCCTCAGGCAGCGTTAACACTGAAGCAGGGATTCGGCCGCCTGATACGAAGCGCGTCCGATCGAGGAGTGCTTGCGCTGCTGGATAATAGGATCGTGAAACAGCGTTACGGAAGAGTGTTTTTTCAAAGCCTGCCGGCCTATCGCTTCACCTCGAAATTGAGAGAAGTGCAAGAGTTCTTCCATGTTTGAAATCTGCGTGGAACATACTTTTGCGGCTGGACACGCACTTCGGAATTATCACGGCAAGTGCGAAAACGTTCACGGGCACAATTATCGCGTGCAGGTATCGGTGGAAGGGCCCGAACTCGATGAAAATGGTCTGCTCTACGATTTCGCGGAATTGAAAAAACAGCTCCGCGCGACTAGCGAGTATCTGGATCACCAGTTCATCAATGACCTGGCGCCCTTCGTCGAACTCAATCCTTCGGCAGAGAACATTGCGAGGTTCTTCTGCGAAGAAATTCAAAAGACGCTCGCTTCCGCGCTGATTTCTTACGTACGTGTTTGGGAGACAGATACGTCGTTTGCGACATACCGGCCACGAAAAACTACCTAGGAGTTAGCGGCCGAAGAATTCCGCGTTTTTAGCTGTAAAGTCGGCCCACTTCTCGGGAAGATCGTCAGCCGCAAAGATAGCGGACACGGGGCAAACAGGAACACAGGCGCCGCAATCGATGCATTCAACCGGGTCGATGTACAACATATCGACCCCTTCGTATTTCTCTTCATCCTTCTTGGGGTGGATGCAATCAACTGGGCAAGCATCGACACACGCGGTGTCTTTTGTTCCGATGCAGGGTTCCGCTATTACGTATGCCATCTTTAGGTTCGATTTCTCAAGAACAAGTAAATCTTAGAATTAACACAAAGCTCTGAATCGGCAAAATCTGATGGCGGCGAGTGGTTTTTAATCGGGCCTCAACGCGTACAATGACGTGAGATGAGCGCAAAAGTGCGTAAGGCTGTCTTCCCCGCCGCCGGATTAGGAACCAGATTCCTTCCCGCGACCAAAGCTTCGCCTAAAGAGATGTTACCGCTTGTTGACAAGCCGTTAATTCAATACGGCGTCGAAGAAGCGGTGCAGTCGGGCCTCCAGCACATCGTCATTGTCACGGGACGCGGTAAGTCGTCCATCGAGGATCACTTCGATGTGAGCTTCGAGCTTGAGTATCTGCTCGAATCGAAAAAGAAAAATGACATGCTGGCCCAGGTAAGAGCGATCTCCGACATGATCGACGTCTCTTACGTGCGGCAGAAAGAGGCTTTGGGCTTGGGGCACGCCGTGCTCCGCTCAAAGGCACTCGTTGGTAACGAGCCTTTTGCCGTCGTTCTGTCCGACGACATCATTGACGCCGAGGTCCCCTGCATTCGCCAGTTGCTGGACGTCCATGAGCAATACGAAGCCTCTGTCATCGCACTGATGGAAGTGCCTGCGGATCAGATCTCGGCCTACGGCGTGGTCGATGCGGAACTTGTCTCGGATGGAAAAATGGGCAACAAACTATATCGCATTCGCGACATGGTGGAAAAGCCCAAGAAGGAAGATGCTCCTTCGAACCTGGCGGTAATCGGCCGGTATCTTCTCACCCCGGATATCTTCGAGTGCATCGAAAACATCGAGCCTGGAAGCGGCGGCGAACTGCAGTTGACTGACGCCTTGAGGTACATGCTCCGGAAGCGTCCCGTATTCGGTTTGAAGTTCGACGGGAAGCGCTTCGATGCCGGGGACAAGCTGGGTTTCCTGAAAGCCACGGTTGAGTTCGCGCTTGCACGTCCCGATTTGGGCGCTTCGTTCCGGGAGTACCTGAAATCTCTGCGCTTCTAGGCAAGGTTTGCATCTGGTGTCGGGCGCAGTTTCTGCCAGCCTCGCCGGATTGAAGCTAGAATCGACGGTAACAACCTGAAACTATGCAGTTCATTTCGCGGCTCCTTACCATTGGTGTCCTTTCGGGCGCCGTGCTCGTTGCGGACGCTCAAAAAAGCACAATCAAGGTCGAAGTGAAGAATCAATTCGACAAGCCGGTGGAGAACGCATCCATCATCCTTGACTTTCTAGGCTCTCACCAGATCACGAAGCTCGGAAAACGGAAAGCGACGCACTGGGAAGTGCATACCAATCAGCAAGGGATTGCGACCTTTCCGCCGGTACCTTACGGCACTGTTCAGGTGCAGGTAATTACAAAGAAATACCAGACGTTCGGTGACAAGTTCGAGGTGGATTCGGAGGAAAAGAAGCTCGATATCAAGCTGAATCCACCTCAGGGCCAGTACAGCGCTCATCCTCCGCTGAAGCCCGCGGATCCGGATAAGCGGCCCTAGCTGCTACCTACATTCGAGTCGCACGAGAGTCGACAGCGATCGCTTCAATCTCGACTTGAACGTCGCGAGGAAGTCGCGCCACTTCGACAGTGGACCTTGCGGGTGGGTCTTTGGCGAAGTATTTCGCGTACACTTCGTTCATGCGCGGGAAATCACCCATGTTCTTCAGGAACACTGTTGTCTTGATCACATCGGCCATCGTCAACCCTGCTCCATCCAAGACAAGGCTGACATTGTCGAGAACCCGGGCGGTTTGTTCTTCAATAGATCCCGCGACCAGTTGACCGTTCTCCGGATCCAGCGGAATCTGACCGCTGAGAAAGACGAACCCGTTCTGGCGAACAGCAGTGGAGTAGGGACCAACCGCTCTGGGCGCTTTGCTGGCTGTGATGACTTCTCTCATCGTTCTATTTTGCACTTACCTTCCTACTTTGACCGGGACGCAGGCTACGTACGCTTCCGACCAGGTTCGGAACGTCCGGTGCTCCCAGCGTATCCATCTCTGCACTTAGCTGTTCGGCGATCAGAATCGGAGCGCGCGGATCGATGAAGGTCGCTGTTCCCACCTGTACCGCGCTCGCACCCGCGATCAGGAACTCTGCTGCGTCGGCTCCTTTGCAGATTCCGCCGAGCCCGACGATAGGAATTCTCGCTATCTGCGCAGCCTCATAGACCAGGCGAACGGCGATCGGTTTGATAGCGGGTCCTGATAACCCCCCGAAGCCGGCGCCGATCCGGGCCGAGCGTGTCTTATTGTCCAGCGCAAGTGAAACGAACGTGTTCACGAGCGAAATGCAATCTGCCCCCGCATCCTCGACCGCCTTGACGAACGGTTGAATACTGGCGACGTTTGGAGACAATTTGACCAGAACTGGCCGCCTTGCCACTCGCCTGGCCCGAGACACAAGATCGTAGGTTGCCTGGGGATCGCTAGAGAAGAAGATCCCGCCTTCCTTTGTGTTCGGACAGGATATGTTGAGTTCGTAGGCAGCGATGCCTTCCGCATCTTCGAGCCGCTCAAGAACGCCGAGATAGTCTTCGACGCGATAGCCGAAGACATTGGTAAATATCGGGACGGAGTACGGAAGCAGCTTCGGAAGTTTGTCCCGTACGAAGATGTCGACTCCAACGTTCTGAAGTCCTACTGAATTGATCATGCCCGCCTCCGTATGCCACAGGCGGGGCGCGGGGTTGCCGACGATCGATTCTATCGAAAGGCCCTTCGTGACGATGCCGCCCAGCTTGTTCAAGTCAACGAGGCTGGCAAACTCCAGACCATAGCCGAAGGTTCCGGACGCCGCAATTATCGGGTTGCGAAGCTTGATTCCGCAAAGCGTCGTCTCCAGCCGGTTCTGCATCCGGCTGATTATCGAGCCGTCCCGGTGAAAGCCGGTTGGGCATCAACTAAGCCCTGGGCGAGGGTGACGATCAAGTTCCAAGAGGCACGGACGTCATCTTCTGTCGTCATGAAATTGCCGATGGCAAATCGCAGGACGAATCTTCCAGCAAGCACTGTGTGTGAGAGAAATACCGAGCCCGTACTGTTGACGGCTGCCAATAGGTTTTGGTTCAGCTCGTTGCTGCCTCCATGGCGGAAGCAGACGAGTGATAGCGGGACCGGCGCAGCGAGTTCAAAGTCCGGAGAACTTTCGATCAAACTCTTCAGCAACTGAGCAAGCCGCAGAGACTCGCGCAACAAGGCCACGATGCCCTCGCGACCGTAATAACGGAAGACATACCAGAGTTTGAGCGCCCGGAAGCGGCGGCCAAGCTGAACGCCATAGTCCATGAAGTTCACAGCCGTATCGTCTTCCGGTGTTCGAAGGTACTCCGCTGACAGCGAAGAGGCACGCTTCAGTATCTCCGGGTACCGCGTATACAAAACGCTGCAATCGATCGGTACGTAGAGCCACTTGTGCGGGTTCAGGATAAGAGAATGCGCGCGTTCGGCACCGTGGAGAATGTGTTGCATCTCCGGAACAACGGCCGCCGGACCACCGTACGCTGCGTCTACATGCAGCCAAACATCGTATTTCTCTGCGATGGCGGCAATGTCGGCAACGGGTTCGATGGCGCTGGTTGAGGTGGAACCTACCGAGACAACGATGAAGCACGGCCGTTTGCCTGTTCCGATATCAGCCTCGATCGCCTCAATCAACTTTTCGGGACGAATTCGGAAATGGTCATCCACAGGGATCTTGCGAACGTTCGCTTGGCCGAATCCCAGGGTGATGGCAGCTTTCTCGGCCGACGAGTGCGTGTGTTCCGAAATATAGACGGTCAAACCCGGACGCATTCCGTCCGTCCGGCACGTCGGATCGACGTACTCTCGTGCCGCGCCTAGCGCTTGCATGACGCCTACCGAAGCCGTGTCGTAGATGACGCCGAAGAACCTGTCGCTCAGCCCCACCCACTCTCGCAGCCAGCCGAGCGTCACCTGCTCGAGTTCGGTTGCGCCGGGAGACGATTTCCAGAGCATCGCGTTTACGTTTACCGTGGCGGCAAGCAACTCAGCGAGGATCCCGGGCGGAGTGGAGGAAATGGAGAAATAGGCAAAGAAGCGCGGGTGATTCCAGAGTGTCAGGGCCGGGAACACCGACGATTGGAAATCGGTGAAGATCGTGTCCAAAGACTCGCCCGTCTCAGGGCCTGATCGAGGAAGGTTCGCCGCCAACTCCCCTGGCCGGACACTCGCCGTGACCGGAAACTTCCGAGGATTGTTCAGGTAATCGGCAATCCAGTCAACATGCTTATAACCGGCGGCTCGGAATTCTTCCACGATCGCAGCGGTTGTTTTGAGCTGGGACGGCTCCTGTTGATTCGGTTCCACTGGGTCTTAGCCACCATCGTACGCTGCCCGAAACCGAGCCGTACGTCGATTGAGCAACGCTCCAACTAATTGCCCGTAACACTTGCTTCGGCCATGTTCTGAAACACCCGATGTAAGCTGTCTGTTCCACCGTCCGAACGCTGAATCAATAAAATCGAGATCAAATCGTTTCTCGGATCGATCCATCCCTGGGTTCCGAATGCACCGCCATGGCCGTAGCTGCCGATTGAATGTCCATCCAACTCACCCATTGGGTCGTTGACGACTTCCCACGCCAAGCCGTAACCGGCGCCACGCATCCAGCCCACCGGATCGATACCAGTCGTGTGTACCTCCGTCATGAGATGGACCGAGAACGGTGAAAGAAATTGACGACCCTCGGCAACGCCGCCATTCAGCATCATGCGATACAAACGGAGGAGGTCCCCAGCGGTCGAATACAACCCCCAGCCCGGCGCGGGAAAGATAGCGCCCTTCCGGTGCTTGGACGGATCGCCGCCGAGAATCGTCGCTTGGGAAGGTACCAGTCGACCGTCTTTCCCCGCGTAAACCATCGCGATCCGCTCCACCTTGTCCGCCGGAGGGAAGAAGAATGAATCTTTCATACCGAGTGGCTTTAAGATGCGTTCGGCAATAAACTCTTCATATTTTTGGCCCGAGCACACCTCAATGATGCGGCCTAAGATCTCGATCCCGGGGCTACTGTAGCTCCATTTTGTTCCTGGCTGGAACAACAGCGATTGCTTTGCCAAAGCGCGGACCACCTCTGCCAACGATACGTTCATCGCCTGGGGATAGTCATGAATCGATGCGGGCGCCGCATCCACAATGCCCGCCGTGTGGGTCAATAAATCGCGGATCGTGATAGGTCGGTTGGGTGATGCGAGCCGTGATGCATCAGGGCCTACGGTCGTGGCGACTCGCTGGTCCTTGAACTCCGGGAGGTACTGCTCAACGGGATCGCGCAACGCTAGTTTGCCCTCGTCCGCCAGCACCATGATCCCGATCGCGGTCACGGGCTTCGTCATTGACATGATCTGAAAGATCGTGTCCTTCTGCATCTTGTGACCAGCTTCGACGTCAGCCATACCTGAGGCATCCAACTCCACGATTTCGCTGCCATGAGCCACCAGTGTTACTGCTCCGGCGACGGTGTGTTCGGCAATGAAGCTCTTTACGCGCTCAGGGATCTGTGCCAGAATGGCCTGATTCACTCCGGAGGAGCGATCGGCGGCGAAACCGGACGAGGCGAGCGTCGCGACGCATACCAACCAGGCACTTCTAGTTCTCATCGAGAGTTCAGCATATCGTGACGATGCGCGATGTCTCGGTAAGAAGTGACACGGAGCAGCACGATCGCGGGCGCATGAACCCGACTTACTCGTTCCGTCTTGGACTGCAGATCGTCTCTAGTTTCCGGCAAAGTGAACGAAAGGCGCGATCGACGGTACTCCAGCGCTATTCACGATGAAGAGCATGTAGTAACCGGGAGGTGCGATGTTCGCGTTCGCAGGCGCCGTGACCGTCAGGTTCCCGCTGCCTAGTTGGAAGTTCAGCGGGATGTAACGCTCGTTTTGGTCAAAGAAGTGGGTGACTGCACCGGTCCGGATAAGAGAGACCTTCGTGATATTCGCGGCGTCCGGAGTGGTCACAGCAAAGCTGGCAGAGTAATGCAATTCCGAAGGGGCATTCGTTATCGTCGGCCGAGTCCCTTTGAAAAGATACGGCGGCGAGAAAAACTCCGCAGTTTTTTGATCGGGCACGTTCCCGAAGTCAGCGCCCATGCCGGATTCTAAAACCCGCCCATCGGGCAGGAGGATAGCCGTGCCATGATACTCGCGGGGCGTTTGCATGGATGCCATCGTGGTCCAGGTCCTCGTTTGCGGCCACCAAAGCTCGGCTGCATATATTGCTTTGGAGATATCACCTCCGTTTTTGTCTGACTCGCCGCCCGTCGCTAAAACGCTCCCATCAGGAAGCATTGTGAGATTCCCAAAAGTTCGCGAATAAGCCATAGAGGCTGTCTGCTGCCATGTCGGGCTTGGCTGCGTCATGTCAAGTACGAAGGTGGTGTTGGAGGATGGTCCCGTATTCTGGCTGTCTGCAGCGGAACCGGCCTTCATAAACTGTCCTGGCGAATACATCGTCGCGCTGCCGCCATCTAGAACGCGCGAATCGATGACGGACCAAGCCTGCGCTCCAATATCGAGAACATCGGTGTCGGTCGCATACTCGGACCCTCCGATATGGATTACACGACCGTCAGGTAGTTGGTATAAGAACGGATATGTCTCGAATGGGTTGTTGGCATTGACCAGCTGCGTCCATTTGTTGGTAGCTGGATCGTAGATTTCAGAAATGCCGGCGTTCGTGTGGGCCGTGGTTTGCCAACCTGCCGTCACCAATACCCGTCCATCGGATAAGGTTGTCGTTGTCGGATACCACCGCTTATAAGCCATGTTCGGCATAACAGTCCACGAATTCGTTGCCGGATCGAAGATTTCTGCATTGGCGATGCCGAACGTGCTGCCGCCGTATCCTCCTGCTACAAAGACTCGGCCGTCAGCGAGCATTGAAGCGGCGGAGCAGAAGAGGTTGGCGGAGAAGGGAACCGCTTTGAACGTGTTGTTCAGATAATCCCATACCGTAGCCGTCGCGCCGTCCTGATAAAAAAGCACCTTATTGTTAGCCAAGAGAATCAGGTTCACGGCTACAGCAGGCAGTGCTGTCGGTGACGACCAGCTCCCGACCACGGCAGTGCTTCCGGTGTTATCGACTGTCACGTTCACCGCCGCCGAAGTGGTCGTTTGGTTGGCAGAGTTTTTTGCCATTGCGCTTACTGAGTGGGTACCATTGCTAGCGCCGGCGCTGTTCCAGGTAAATTCGTACGGTGAACTGGTGAGTTGCGGCCCTATCGGTGAGCCATCAATCAGAAACTGCACACCGGTTACGCCTACGTTGTCGGATGCAGAGGCCGACAAGGTTGATAATCCGGCAAGCGTACCTGGTGCGGGCGAATTCATTGTGACTGTTGGAGGCACGGCTATGACAGGCGTGCCCGAACCGGCCAGGATTTCGCAGATTGCGAGATTGTATCGATCCGTTGTGGGTGCAGTGTCGTTTATGGTTACCGTTGTCCCGCTCGCGGGAACGACAGCGTTGGTCCGCTGCGACCAGTAGGTGTCGCCCGCGCTCGAAAGGCGTTGATGAAACAATTGCTGGCTCGTAGCGGGCGTCCTGGAAATAGCGTTATCGAAATCGTTTCCGACACCAATAACGAACGAATTAGCACGTGTAGTAACGAGAGTTGCGCTCGGCGCTCCGGTCGCCGCACTGGCAGCAGCGACAGCGCCGATCGCGCCAGACCCGTTGAGGCCCGACGAGTCGGCGCCCACAAACGTCACAACGGTGATCGTCGAAGCAACCGACTGCGATAGCGTCGCCGCAACAGTCACATTGCTCAGCGCAGTCGGCGCGAACGAGCGCCAGATTTCGGATGTTCCACTCTGTCCATTCGCCCTCCCCACTAACTCCCAGGTGAGGCCACCTCCGGAGACACTTTTCACGGTCGTGTTACTGCCGCCCAAATAGTCCGTCGAAATGAGCGCCAGTAATAATTGCTGCGCTGAGGACGTCGTGAAAGCCGGCGTGGTCACGCTTGTGCTTGCTGTGTCCTGGTCTCGAGAAATGTTAACATCCACTGCCAAGGTGGGCGAAGCAGCTACAGACGCCGTAAAAGACAGATTGCTTACACTGGCGCCGCTCACCGGTACTTGGGTGTTTGTCGGATTGAACGTGTAGCCGCTTTTGCTGGGCGTTACGGTGTAGCTTCCATCTGCTAAGTTGCTGAAGGAAAAGTTTCCAGAGCTGTTAGCCGTGGCGACCGCGTTTGATGGTCCTGTAAGGCTGAGGATCGTCCCGCTCCCGTTTGCCGCCGGGGTAACGCTACCAGAGATACTCCAGGTTGGAGCAGGTTGGCCGTTGAAGGCGGCAACTGTTTGATTTGCACCGTTAAGAGTAAGTGACTGACTCGTAGGCGTAAATACATAACCCGGATTACTGACGGACACGGTGTAGCTGCCGTTCGCAAGACCACTGAAGCTATATTGTCCGGAACCGTCGGCCGTTACTGTAGCTGTGGCAGTTCCGCTGAGCTTGACCGTTGCGCCGCTTGCCGCGGCCGCTGGGGCTATGTTGCCTGAAACAGTCCAAGTAGGCGTGGACGAAATGCTGGCCAGAATTTCGCAGGCAACTAGATTGTATGCGTCTGACGTTGGTGCGGTATCGTTGATGCTCACCGTAGTGCCACTGACTGGCACTGGGCCATTTTGCATTTGCGTCCAGTAAGTATCCCCAGTAGGCGTCAGGTACTGATGTACTAAGGTTTGTGACGCTGCGGGTGTTCGAGCAACCGCCTTGTCGAAGTCATTGCCGACTGCGAAAACGAAGGAATTGTTGCGTGTGGTTAGTAAGGAAACCGTCGGAGCGCCGCGAGCAGCGCTCGCGTTGGCCACTGCTCCAATTGCGCCTGATCCATTGGATCCGGACGTATCGACGCCGCTAAGGGCGACCACCGTCATGGAAGTGACAACCGATTGCGAGAGCGTCGCGGTGACTGTGCTGTTGGCTAGAGTACTCGGTGCAAGTGCGCGCCAGATCTCAGAGGATCCGCGCTGCACGTTTGTTCGGCCCACCAGCGTCCAGGTAAGGCCCGCCCCTGACACGCTCGTCACCGTTGTATTAGCACCGCTGATGTAATCTGTCGAGATAAAGGCGAGCAGTAGCTCCGAGCCGGACTTCGTCGAGAGTGGCGGCGCAACGATAGTTGCAGATGCCGGCGATTGGTCCTTCGAAACGGTGGTGTCAATCGCGATCGCGCCCCAGCAGCAACTAGCGACTAAAGATAGTACGGCGAGATTTTTTCCTAAGCACTTCAACGGTCTTCCTCCAGCTGGTCCTCGCGCCTACGGACCGGCGAATGGTTGACCGCATGCATTCCGTGGGCCTAACCGCACGTTCCGCAATCTAGCAGGATCACATCCGTCATCTTGTCCCGAAAAATAGCACTAAGTGCGACAGTTTTGGATGTTACGGCTGCTTGACGTTTAGCTAGCGGCTTGGTTGATGAAGTGCTACGTGAGGAACCATCCTCTGCTGATGTCGAGCCTCCTCCAACTCTCCATCGCCTTACTGGCAAGTATCCCTCCACCACCTGTTCAGAGCTTCTCAGTGCACGGCATGGATGGGCATCTGAAGACTTACAAGACACAAGGAGAGAAAGTCACTGTGGTGGTCTTCGTCTCAACGCGATGCCCCATTTCAAATGCATTTAACTTCCGGCTGAATACGCTGTACACGCAGTTCTCGGATCGAGTGCAGTTCGCCATAGTGGATTCGAATGTGAACGAATCTAATGAAGAGATCAGTGCCCACGCTAAAGAGATGGAATATGACTTTCCTGTCCTTCAGGATGTCGATAATTCGTTGGCAGATTTGCTGGGAGCGAAATCGACCCCAGATAGTTTTGTCATCGATCGTCACGGAGTCGTGGTCTATCACGGCTATATAGAGGACGGGCTTAACCCGCAGCGTTCGAAGGACCCTGCTTTGCGGATTGCAATACAAGCAACACTGGATGGCCTTAGCGTTGCCGTACCAGAGACGCACGCGCGAGGCTGTGCCATCCGACGTACACACGCCCCTTAGGTTAGCAGGATGCTGAAAAAGGGTTCTGAGAGGCTTCCATAAAGTCAGATCAGGGGATCTCCAATGTATACCCAAGCTCAAACGATCGCGTATACAACGTTTCTGCAAGAAGTTGTTTTTGGTGTAACCGACTAACCTGGGTCGAAAACCCCTTTTTCAGCATCCTGTTACTGAATCTCGCGTAATATAGCGGAACTAATTTGACTCTGCGATGTCTAATCCTGCATGGGCAATGCGCGAGGCGTTAGGCGCGACTTTGTGGCTCTTGAGAAGCGCCGCTTCGAAGCGGTTAAGTTGTTTGAAAAAGGCTTGAACAACAGCGAGATCGGCTGAAGGCGAGCAACCAGACCGTCAGCCGATGGCGGAAAGAATATCAGGAAAACGGCAAGGTTGCTATGCGGCGGGCGGGGCGAGCGGGACGGCAACCCTGTTTGGATGAAGTCGACAAAGCCCGTTTGGTCGAGTTGCTCCTGCAAGGTCCCGAGCGCCTGGGTTACGAAACTCCCTTGTGGACGTGTCCACGGGTTGCGCACTTGATCGAGGAGAACTTCGAGGTGGATTATCACCCCGGACACGTTTGGC
>JBJMGK010000017.1:0-27300 GCA_045807925.1 Bryobacteraceae bacterium
GCTGAACCGCGCCAGCAGTTTCATTCTCCGGTCGGTTTCCCGTAGCAGCAGCGCGCCGCTATCGGAAGTCATCGTTCCACCGCTAAACTCCGCCACCACTTCACGCCTGCCGTGGTGAGCGAAGGGCAATCGGGATTGGGTACACTCTGTCATAGCGAAAGCCGTCTCCTCCTGGGCTGAAACATCTTGTGGCAAATATGTTTATGCCAGAGAAGACGGCTTTTTGCCAGACCCTGTGTGAGAATTCCGGGTTAGTCCTCCCGGCTTGATTGGTCCGGATGGGTAGCCTCGATCGGCAGGAACATCGGCGCTGATGTGAGCCCAGAACAGGTCGCCATGACCGATGAAGTTCGTCTTCAGATTCGCGCGGAGCACTTTCTCGAACTCCGGATATCCGGTGTTGTAGGGGAGTTCTCCCGGGAAATGAGGAAAGTTCTGGATATGCATCATCACCGGCACCTGCAAGTCCGCACAAACAGCGTAGACGCGCCGCATTTCGGGAGAATCGAGCGCGACATGGTACTTCATTTCGCCAACGCTGGCCGCCCCGTCTCGAATCGCCTTGCGGATCACTTCGTCGGCACCGGGCTGAGCGGGATCCGTAAAAACAGAACGAGCAAAAACGCCAGGACGCTTAGCCATCTCCCCCTTGGCTTTGTCCTCGTCGGAAGCCCTTGTGAGCAAAACAGCATTCGTCACGCCGCATCCTTTGATATGGGTAAAACAGGCGTCGGGATCGGGCCGCAGATGCAGATGTGTATCCAACACTGGACCGCCCCACAGAGACTCGGGTTGGCCAACAAGGTCGCTCACGGCGACCGCAGCTAAAGCTGTTTTTACAAAGGCTCTTCGGGTTATTTCCATTCTCCACGTCCAAAGTCAGTTCGATGAATTTCTCTACTTTGCTACAAGACTACTGAAGTTCTGCTCCCGTCGAGCATTCATGGCACTTTACATCGTGCAGATCGAGACGGCCGGGGAGCAAGTTCAGCTGCGCGGGGCAATTTCGAGCCCCTTAGGAGCGATACTCTCCCCCACGGGCTCTATCGGATAACCGAGGTTCCGCCACGCTTCAAAACCGCCCGCCAAAGGCCGAACGCGCCGCAGCCCTGCTCTTTTCATTTGGAGCGCCGCACGGGCGCTACTGGCCTCGTTCGGTCAAGTGCAATAGAGAATAATCTGCTGATCCTCCGGGATTTCATGAGAGCGCGACCGTAGTTCATCTGGCCGGAGAATCCGCGCACCCGCGATCTTCATCCCCTCGCGTTCTATTTCGGACGGGTGCCGCAGATCAACAATTGTGACCGGATCACCGCTTTCAAGCAAGGCACGAGCTTCCTCGGGCGTCACACGGTTGATACGCAGCTTGTGGATAAATCGCCAGCGTTGCAGGTACTTCATCGAGATGTAGCAAGCAAGGAGCGCAACAACGATCAGGCCAGCTCGACGGCCGAACAGTCCCAGGGCCGAGACCAACGAATCTATTTGGTGATAAAAAATGCGGCCCAGCAGCAGGTAGGCTGTAGCCCAGAGGGTACAACCGGCTGCATCGGCGAGCAAAAAGCGCCAGTAGGTAACCCTGCTTACGCCGGCTAGGGCAACTGACACAAGACTCATGCCTGGGACGAACTTTGCCAACACCAGGGCGCCAGTACCCCGCTTGGCAAAAATTGATTCCGTCTTCCTCACGCATGTATCGGGTTCGAGCGACAACTTACAAAGGAATGCGAGTACGGAGCGGCCTTTGAAACGTCCGAGTTCGTACCATACCGTGTCGCCAATGAGTGCGGCAACCACGGCCGAGAGCAGCAGTAGCACCAAGTGATACTCACGATTCCCCACCCTGGCGCCCATGACCAGCATCAGCGGGTCAGCGGGGAGCGGCATCCCGAGCGCTACGGCAAAAAGGTAGAAGAACACAAGGAGATAGCCGTGTCGCATCAGCAGATAAGGAAATGAAAAAAGGTGCACTGGCTCACATCTCAACTTTGGAAATCGTTCCGGGAAACACGAGCTGGCCTCCCGCTCTTGTGTGGTTCGAATGTCTCGCAAACAGAAAAAACAGGCCTCTTATGCCGATATTCTCTAGTGCTCCTACCCTGCTTGGATTGTTGCGTACATACAGCATTCTAAACGCCACGAGCCATGTGACTCCAGCTACGTGGCGTCCTGAACGCAGGCCTTCTATTCGCGATCAGATCTCGACCGGAAACGTCGTCAACCTGTTAAGCTGATTAGGCGTCCCTGGTAAATTTCCCTTGGCCTCCTAAAAATTGATCCGATAGTCAATGTCATGGAGTCCGACTCGAATTAAGTACCGGTGTGCAAGCTCCGGCATTCCGTCAGGAGAAGTCTGAAGGTACTCGGAGGATTCCCCCCTTGCTCTTTAGGGGTCAATGACGGGGGTCGAGCGGTCGTTTCCGCCCGGGACGCACTTCTGAATCAACAATGAATATCCTCTTCATCGGCGACATTTTCGCTGCCGCCGGTCGGGGAATGGTAGTCGACCACTTAAGCCGGATCGTTTCCGAGCGAAAGATCGATCTGGCAATCGCTAACGGCGAAAACAGTGCCGGTGGTTTCGGAATTACACCGGCCATTGCAGAGGATTTGCTCTCGCTGGGGCTCGATGTAATTACGGGCGGCAACCATAGCTTCGATAAACGCGAAATCCACGACTACTACGAGCATCAGCCGCGGCTCCTTCGCCCGGCGAATTATCCCAGCGGTTTGCCAGGGGTCGGTGTCTGGACGTCTAAGGCAAGGAACGGAGTAAAATACGCCGTCATCAACCTGCAGGGACGAGCGCTCATGTCGAATATCGACTGCCCGTTTCGAAAAGCGGATCAAATCCTAGCGGCGCTCGACCCAGAGATCAAGATCCGATTTGTCGATTTTCACGCCGAGTTGACGAGCGAAAAGATGGCCATGGGTTGGTATCTGGATGGCCGGGCAACCGCAATGATCGGCACTCACACACATATTCCGACTGCGGACGAGCGTGTTCTACCGGGCGGGCTTGCTTATCAGACCGATTCCGGAATGACCGGTCCCTACAACTCAGTCATTGGCGTGGACAAGGACATGATCGTGCGCCGTTTTCTGACCGGCGTGAATGGCAGAATGGAAGCGGCCAAGCAAGGTGCCGAGTTACACGGCGTCATCATCAATGCTGACGAAACCACTGGTAAAGCGCGCAGCATTGAGCGCCTGCAAATAAGCCGAAACGCCTTGTAGAAGCCGGGTTCCCGCCTCACATCTCCAGAACAACGGTCGGCAGCGACGGCGATGTCTATCCCACTCGCAAGCGGGAGCGATCGGCACATCGGAATATAATCACGGTCGACGTCAGCCTGAATGAAATACATATTGGCACTCGACCAGGGAACCACCAGCTCGCGCGCTGTGATCGTCGGACAAAATGGCGAAGTGCTAGGGTCGGCGCAAACACCATTCCCCCAAATCTTTCCCAAGCCGGGGTGGGTGGAACACGATCCCGGCGAGATCTGGTCATCACAGTTCGGGGCTGCCATGGAAGCCTTGGCGCAAAGCGGTATCCACTCCGAAGACATACTCGCGATCGGAATCACGAATCAGCGTGAAACGACTCTCGTCTGGGACAGGCAGACGGGCGACCCCGTTTACAACGCCATCGTGTGGCAGGATCGCCGCACGGCCGGTTTTTGCGACGGGCTTCGAACAGGCGGACACGAGGAGATGATTCAGCGCAAGACAGGTCTGGTGATCGATGCCTACTTCTCAGGCAGCAAGATCCGTTGGATTCTCGACAACGTCGCCGGGGCGAGGGAGCGAGCAGATCGAGGAGAGTTAGCCTTCGGAACTGTCGATAGCTGGCTCATCTGGAAGCTAACCGAAGGTGCTCGGCACGTCACAGACGTGACCAATGCTTCGCGAACCATGCTCCTGAATCTCGAGACTGGTGCTTGGGACGACGAACTGCTATCGGTTCTGGGCGTGCCGCGTTCCATGTTGCCGGAAGTCGTTCCCTCGAGCGGAATATGCGCCCAGTCGAAAGGAATCCTCGACGGCATACCCATTGCGGGCATTGCCGGGGATCAGCAATCCGCACTATTCGGCCAGATGTGTACGTCTCCGGGAATGGTGAAATGCACGTACGGCACTGGCAGTTTCATGCTCCTGAACACGGGAGAAAAGCCGGTACCATCCCGCAATCGTCTTCTCACGACCATCGCTTGGAAAATCGGCAATCGGACCGAATACGCGCTTGAGGGCAGCGTCTTCATCGCAGGAGCCATTGTGCAGTGGCTGCGCGACGAGCTGCAAATAATTCGCAGTGCACCTGAAATTGAAGAGCTTGCCCGAAGCGTACCCGACACCGCCGGCGTGTATCTGGTACCTGCGTTCTCGGGGTTAGGTGCACCCCACTGGGATCAGTATGCGCGAGGGACCATACTCGGTCTGACAAGGGGCAGTTCGCGTGCTCACATCGCGCGTGCCGCACTAGAAGGCATTGCGTTCCAGATTGCCGACATTATCAGCGCAATGGAAAGCGACTCTGGTGTTCCGCTCTGCGAATTGAGAGTGGATGGCGGCGCCGCCCGAAACAATCTCCTGATGCAGATTCAAGCCGATCTGTTGGGCGTTCCCGTCACGAGACCAGCGAATCCGGAAACTACGGTGTTGGGTTCCGCGTACCTCGCGGGCTTGGCCGTCGGGTATTGGCCCGACGGCAATTCGATCGCGAAGCAATGGCAAGCTGACCAGCGATTCGCTCCGAACATCCAGAATGACGAGCGCAATAGCCGCCGCGCTGGATGGGCAAAGGCGCTCGAACGTGCAAAGGGTTGGGAGACACACTGAGGGATGGCTCACTCCCTGACCCGCCAAGACGCTCTTCGAACTGTTGGGACGGAGAAATGCTGGGATGTCATCGTCGTGGGTGGCGGTGCTACGGGGCTCGGAACCGCGGTTGAGGCTGCCTCGCGTGGTTACAAAACGCTGCTGCTCGAAGCCTACGATTTCGGGAAAGGAACCTCGAGTCGCAGCACAAAACTGGTACACGGCGGTGTGCGTTATCTCCAGCAGGGCAATGTAAAGCTTGTGCTCGAGGCACTGAAGGAGCGCGGGCGCATGCTTCGCAACGCTCCCCATCTCGCTCACCGCCGGGCGTTCGTATTGCCCACTTACTCGTACTTCGGTCTGCCTTTTTACGGGATCGGCTTAACGCTTTACGACCTGCTGGCGCGGCGCGAAGGAATTGGAAGATCGCGCCTGCTCACACGCAGACAGGTGCAAGAAGCACTGCCAACGATCCAACCGAAACGCCTGAAAGGCGGCGTGCTCTACTACGATGGACAGTTCGACGACGCACGTTTCGCGGTGACGTTGTTCCGAACACTTGTCGATCTCGGCGGTACTGCTCTGAACTATATGCGAGCGACCGGCCTGATCGAACGGAATGGAGCGGTGGCGGGCGTGCGCGCGGAGGACGGCGAATCGGGAGCGAGCTTGGAAATACAGGGCAAAGTGGTCGTCAACGCGACCGGCGTCTTTGTCGATCAACTCAGAACGCTCGACGAACCGAAGGCGCAACCGATTTTAACCGTGAGTCAAGGCACTCACGTTGTCCTTCCCCGTCGCTATCTGCCGAGCAATTCTGCTTTGATGATTCCCCGCACTGCGGACGGACGCGTACTTTTCGCGATCCCTTGGCACGAGCACGTTGTTGTCGGCACGACAGATGATCCGGTAGCACAAAGCGCCATCGAACCCAAAGCGCAAAAGGGTGAACGCGAGTACCTGTTCGAACACATCGAGCGCTATCTCACCCCGAAGCTAACAAGCGACGCAATCCAAAGCGTCTGGTCCGGACAGCGGCCGCTGGTGAGGAAGGCAGGCGCAAAGAGCACTGCGGCACTGGCTCGAGATCATACGATTCTCATTTCTCCCACGAAGCTGATTACCGTCACAGGCGGAAAGTGGACGACCTACCGCAAAATGGGCGAAGACGCCGTCGATCAAGCGGCAAAGCTAGCCAATTTGCCCGGCTCGCGTTCCCGGACGGCCGACATGAAGTTACACGGATGGACGGCAGACCTGACAGGGCAAAACGAATGGGAACGCGTGTATGGAACCGATCTCGCCAAAGTGCACGCCCTTGCCCGAGACAAGCCAGAGCTGCTACAAGCGCTGCACCGCGATCTACCCTTCCGCAAAGTTGAGGTGATCTGGGCTGCGCGCGAGGAAATGGCTCGTTCGGTGGAGGACGTTTTGGCGCGCAGGACCAGGGCGCTTTTTCTACATGCGAAAGCGAGTGTAGAAGTGGCGCCCACGGTGGCCAAACTGCTCGCCGAAGAACTCGGAAGGGATGAACGGTGGCAGGACGAACAGCTAGCCCGATACAGTAAGCTGGCATCGCAGTACATCTGGTGAACCGGAATCTATGACGCTGAACGCAGCTGTAATTGGTGAATTTGTTGGGACCGCCATCTTAATCCTGCTAGGGAATGGGGTCGTGGGTGGTGTTCTCCTCGCGAAATCGAAAGCGGAGAACGCTGGATGGGTTGCGATTACCGCCGGCTGGGGGCTCGCCGTGTTCTCGGGTGTGGCGGTCGCTATCTCGATCGGGGATACCGATGCTCATTTGAACCCGGCATTCACAGTCGCTTCGGTTCTGATGACCGGGCATGCGGAGCGGATACTCTCGTACATACCGGCGCAAATTCTCGGCGCGATGCTGGGCGCCTTCCTCGTTTGGCTTTTCTACCTCCCTCATTGGAGCGCAACGCGGGAAGCAGATAAGAAGCTCGCCTGCTTCTCTACCGGCCCAGCCATTCGCAGTTACGGCAGCAATTTCCTAAGTGAAGTCATAGGAACGTTCGTGCTCGTCCTGGTGGCTTCGGCGCTCGTCTCACGCAGGCTCGCGCCAGGCGGTGTGGCGCCCGGACTAGGTCCCATCCTTGTCGGCGCTCTCGTCTGGAGTATCGGCCTCTCATTAGGCGCGACAACGGGTTACGCCATCAACCCGGCTCGCGATCTGGGGCCGCGCCTGGTGCACTCGCTTGTTCCGATCAGCGGCAAGGGCAGCTCTGATTGGGCTTACTCATGGGTTCCGATCATGGGACCCGTATGCGGTGCGATCGCAGCAGCTCTGTTCATTCGGTGGACTGGAATCTGAGCTCAGGTGGAAAAATTGTTTATCGCGTCTGCCAAGGCATAGCGGCTCTCATCATCGCCCTTAGTTTCCTACTCACTCCGATGCCGCCGGACGCGCCGGCCCTCTTCCCCTTTGCTCTGACTTTGGCTGCGACATTTCTCTTAGCCTTTCTGGTCCGTGTTTTCGCCGGCAACAACGCCGGCGCAATCAGTCTTATCCTGATCTCGTTGTATCCTGGGTTTTCTTATTCATCCGATCGAGCGCTGGCTCTCTTTTGCCTCTCCGCTTTGATGTCTCTCATTGCAACCCGCAATTGCGCCGGGCACCCAAGGGACAATGTCACGCTGTGTTTAGCACTCGTTGTGCCCGTCGCGCTTGGATGGTACATGAAGCTTTGCCTCCTGCCTCTTTCGGCCGCGATCGGTTTTGCTTACCTGCTTTTGTGCTACGTTCCGCCTGACTCAATTCGGCCGTATCGCACGCTATTGAAGTCCCTACGAAACCGCTCGGGCGCGAGGTGGGAACTTCTAGCCATCACGGTTGCAGGGCTGCTGTCGCTCTTTCCCTTGTTGCTCTCTAGCGCCACGCGTCTTCACTCGGCCGTTAACTCCGCAATGGCGGATCCAGTCCGCTACTTCCTCGCGGTTACCCGGTTGTTCTTTCAATTCCTGACTACAGGCGAGAGCATGGATACCTTACCCGCGCTCCTCACTCCAGTTCTTCTCATTGCATCCTCCGTGACGCTTTGGTGGTTGTTTGTGTCCGCGCAGTCGGGAAGCGGGCTGCCCCTCTCTCTAACAGCGATTCCTGTGGCCTATCTGCTCTCTGGCGCTCTCGGCCTGGTCGCGGGACGCTCATACGCTCACCCGGTCTACCCCATTCTGCTGGCAAACTTGATCATCTTTCTGGGCATTTGGCTGAGAGGCAGAGCGAACAAGCGCGTGCTAGACTCGACTCGGGATTGAAGGCTTCTCCGTTGCTCGTCCGACCTTCCTTGCATTTCAGACCATATCGATATAAGCCGCACGGAATCGGTTACTGGTCCGGTCACATTCCGTTTGCGTGCGACCTGATTGCGACTTTTCGCCCCTCGATTTTCGTCGAATTGGGAACACACACCGGCGAGTCTTTCTTTGCGTTTTGCCAGGCTGCGGTTGAATCACAGGTGGATTGCCGTGCTTTTGCCGTCGACACCTGGCGGGGTGATGCGCATACCGGAGCGTATGGAGATGAGGTATTCCGGGAAGTGGATGCGTACGCGCGAGAGCAGTACCCATCGTTCACGACGCTGCTGCGGATGACTTTCGACGACGCCCAGTCAAGGTTCGACGACGGCCAGATCGACTTGCTTCACATCGATGGCATGCATACGTACCAGGCCGTTACGCATGACTTCGATACATGGTGGCCGAAGGTAAGGCCCGGCGGAGTCATCGTGATGCATGACTCCTTTGACCGGCATGACGGATTCGGAGTTTGGAGACTGTTAGAGGAACTCAGAACCCGCTTCTCCGTCAGTGAGTTCCTTCATAGCCATGGATTAGGCATCGTAGTGAAGCCTGGGGGCGAGACCGCGGAAGACGTTGCGAATGAGATGGTGCGCGCGGACGAAAGTACGCTCAAGACGCTGCGCCGCTATTACGAAGTGTGCGCCGGGAACCTGGAGTACGAGTACGAAGCTGCGAGGCGGCGTCGGCCCGCTGAATGGAACGTCACAAGCCAGCTCTTTTGGCGCGACGCTAACGCGGGATTCAGTGAAGAGTCGAGTATCCGAGTCGCACACATCGTCGGCGCACAAATTACCGAAGCGAAACTTGAGTTAGAGGCTTCTGCTACTCCATACGTTGAGTTTCGGCTCGATTTAACTCTGGTATTCGCTCTGCTCGAGCTACACGCTATTCGCGTTCTGGACAAAAACGGCAACCAGATAGCTGGGTGGAACATGCCGGGCGATCTGGGCGCTTTGCAGTCTGGCGGGCTTCATGCTGTTCTCACAGATGATGAACGAGGCGTGCTGATACTAGATACGCCGCAGGGGTCGCAAGTGTGCCATTCGATGCCAGAGTCTTCGCGGGAAATCTTAAAGGGCGGAGGCACTTTCTTGATCCGGATGAGAGGTCTCGATACCGGCGAATTCACGCACAGATTAGCGGCATCATACAACGCAAGCGAGAGCCGGCACCGGAAAACCGAACAGAGGCTGGAGGAAGCTTTGCGATCCGCTCAGCGAATGATCGCGGATCGTACCGAACATGTTGCGCCGGTCGAGGGCTCTTTTATCCGTCGGCTCGTGCGACGATTTCTGTAGGCCGCTACTCTCGAACGTCCTCTTTGTCCCTCGCCTCCCGTCCCGCGCGAGCGACAATGCGTAACGGCCTCGTGATTTTCCAAGACACTGAATCCTGCAGCGCTTCAATCAAGCGCTCTTTCTGGGCAAGCTCGGCATTCGCTTGCTGTAATCTCTGTTCCTTGTCGTGCAGCTCCCGCGCATGCTCGTCATTTACTCTGGCAAGTTCGCCGCGGACGTGTTCGAGACCTTGCAGTGATTCATGAATGCGGAATTGCAATGCGAGCACTGTGTCGTCTTTCCGCCCGGATTCTGCGTCTGACGAGATCTCGGCTTCCGGCGTTGGCGTGAACTCCACGGCAAGAGAACCAGCGCCTTCAGACTGAGCCAGTATTGACGTAGGGATTGGCAGGAGAACGTAAGGGTCGGTTCCCGAAAGGCAAAGCAACATGCCGCCCCCAGGAACATTTTTATTCACGACAGAACTTTGCACAAGGAGTTCATCGCGGATAGCCTCCGGATTGCCGCTGAGAGACCAAAGGACCTCGTCTTTGCGACCTTTCAACGAAAGATCGTGCAGAACGAGAAAGCCGGGCTCGTTTGAGAAGTCCAAGCGCAACTGTGTCGGAAAACTCCCGGGCGTCACATAGCCGAGCCGAACCGTTTGTCGGCCCGCGCCAAGAGGCAACATCGTTACGCTATTCCGCTCCGAGAAGCCGGTCTCTTCAGTTCGCCAGTAAAGCTGAAGACCTCGACCGGTCAACGGCGGAGGTGCGGTCGGGCCATTGAAGTACCGCTCTGCAGAATACTCGGTGTCGCTCAAGGCGCGGTAGTCGCGAACCATTTCTTCCGAAGACCGAAGAACGAAGTCTTTGAGCCTGTCGCGGACTTTCACCAGTTGTCGCTTGTCGTCGTGCAGAGAACGCATCAGATCCAATAACGCTCCTGGTTGAGGATCGGACAGAAAGCCATTCTCTCCATGCTTGATCCAGTCGACGAAACTCCCAAGGCGTGTGGCAAGCGGCGGTACACCCATACTCTGCAGCTCGTGCAAGGTGTAGCTGAACGCTTCGGGAACGACGGACAACAGCAAGCCGATATCGGGTCGGACGTCCGCGACAAGTTGGCACAGGCTTTCACGGTCGTATGACGGAATTACCCGAATGCGCGGATTCGAGAGAAACTGATCGGGAAAATCTCGGCACCCGGCAATCGTAAGGTCAGCGAACTTCAGCAACTCCGGAACCATCGCCTCCAGCAGGAGCCGTCCTTTGTGAATTGCCATGCTCCCCAGAATGAGGATCCGGAGCGGGCTTTCACTCTCGACGGAGACATCGATCGCCTTGCATGGCGGGCGTCGAGTGCCATGGGGTATGACCTGGAACCGATCGGCAACCGCGGGTAGAGCACGCAAGTAATTCTCCGCAACCGATGGCGACGGAGCGACCAGCGGGATGGCGCGCTCTCTCACCAGCCGCACAAACTCCGACCGAATCGCGAGCCACTCAGGTACAGGAACGTTCGGGAAGGAATGGTTGAACGGATTCTCTTCCAGGCAGGCTCGCAGGCGTGGAGGCTCACATGACGGACACACTTCGCCGAAAGTGAGATTAATCGCCGAACAGAACGGGTAGTAATCGTGACAAACGACGGCGGTCGGCAATGCCGTCTGAAGGCAGTCCAAAGAATGGCCGATGAGCGATGAGACCAAGACCTTCCCAAAGCGATACTGCCGAAACAGGTCTTGCAGCACTGCCCTGTAACTCTCGTTCGCGACATCGGTCGCTTTGATTCTCGGCTTGACCTCCCATGTCTCAAGCAGCTCGGGGGCTTGGTCGAACCGATAGCGGTAGAGCCCGAGTTCGGTTCCGTAAGCACCTTGGGGCCCCTGCGACTTCAAGACAAAGTTGTCGTTCAATTTATCGGCGTCAATGAAGTCAGAGAGCCATCGCTCAACACCACCGCCCCAACTATGGGAAATGTGAAGCGTCGGGGCAGTTCCGGGTGTCACGGCCGGAATGGGGCAAGAGCGTCGATCGACTGTGTACGTTCTCAGAGTGTCGCGAATCTGGTTCATCGACCAGCGGGTTGACCCTGCGTTCCCAAAGCGATCGGATCGCGCGATCTCAAGAACTTCGGAAGTCTGCCGTGGCACCTTCCACCCGAGACACACATGGCTCGCAAGCAGGTTCGTGTAGCGAAGTCGGGCTGCCTGGTTCATCAGATCCGAAACGCTACCGGGTTTCCGACCCCCAGCGATATCTGCCAGCGCTGAAGACTTGATGTAGACGCAATCGGTTTCCAGCGTCCCAACTTCTTCATCCGTTGAGCGGCGATACCAGTAGCAGTAGCAATCGAGCGTCTCATCATCCAGATCTCCGAACACGCCTGACGCATCGAGAACTCGACGGTCAAGCGGAGCGATGCTGAAAGCGCCCGGCTGGCGCGCAGCGCTCCACGCAAGACGAAGATCCCAAAATGCCGGAGGTGCGGCACCAGCCCTGATCAGCAATAGATCTTTATCCGCGAACGTATCGAGAGCACGGAGGAACAGGTTTGAGTATCGTGGACCTTCCACCGTCAGCACTCGGAACGCAGTGGGAAGCGAGCGGGCCGGAGCAGCGCTCGGGCTGATTACAAGGACCAAATCAGATTGGTTGAAGCTGTTTTCGAGAATACGGTTGCAGGTGTCGGACAGGTGAAGCGCGTCTGAGGGTTGCGCGATGACAACAATGCGGTACGCAGGGACACGGTTCTCGTCAGCCTGAACCGGGCCCTTACTCGGGCCGAGTTGGAATCGGCGTTCATCGTGGCGATTGAACCAGGTGAGGTAACTCTGGGATTCCGGGGCAGCTAGGAAGGGATCGGGGAAGAGGCTCTGAAGTGCTGGGGATTCACGGTAGCGCTTTCGATGAGTCTGCAAAATGCGCTCTCTATTTTCGAAGAAATCGTATGCCCACGGCAGGCTTGACAACTCTTCTTTGTCCATCTGAGCGCAAGACTCTAAGTACCACTCGCGCAACTCATAAAGCGACGGCATATTGGAGCCATATCGATCCAACATCCTTTGCTGCGCTCCGCTATCGAAACCCGAAAAGTGATAGAACGCCACCGGACGGCCATTCACAAGCAATCCTTCCGCGAGGGAACCGGTAACGGCTCGGTGTGTCAGATTCCAGGTGCAGACGTTATAGACGGGATCGCGAAGGACCTGGTATTCGGAGAAATAAGCGGGAACGAGATCGGCCCAGCGCTGGTCAGTAAACAGCCCTCGCGGAATGTCGTCGAAACAGAACGACTCCAGACGATCGGACCACCAATCCGCAAACCGATGCCCTTCCGCGCTATTCTTAACGCCGAGGAATCCAAGATTGTAGATGCCGTGCCGTAGTACCGAGAGTTCGTTATCTACAATCGCCTGCTCCGTCGTCTCGGGTTCAGAGATGTGAGGCGTGAGCAGAATGGAGCTTCTGTCGAATTCAAGAATCAGTCCATCAAGAGCGGAAAGAACAACAATGTCGGGATCGAAGTAGAGTACGTGATCGCAATCCGGAAGACCCAGGAGCTTGCGCAACGCGAATCCCTTTACCGCTGTGCTGGCCTCAACGAGTGTGTGTTGAAACAGCCAGGACTTGAGATTTGGAATGTCGAGATCTTGCAGATTCCAGATCGAATCGAAATGACTTAGATCAGAAAGGCGGGGAGTTGGTTCGTCGCAAAGGACTAGGTGGATTTTCCAGTCGGGATGGATTTGCCGCACGCTACGCGCGAGCACACGAGCTTTCGGAAGGTAGTTCGCTGCGGCGCTGGTGAAGATATGCGTTGCCATTCGAACCGAGAACGTTTACCGCAGCTCCAGCTTAGGAGAAGAATGGTGAGGTGCACGAAGCACCTCACCAGATTATTTATTCAGACTTTTCAGCCCCGACCTTGAGCTTTTCCCGTTGTTCCTTGAGAATTGCTTTTCGGCTGAGCTTGATTTTGTTGCCTTCGAGGGCCAGAACCTTCACCAGGATCTGGTCTCCTTCGTTCAGCTCGTCGCGAACATTCTTGATACGGCTTTCGGAGATCTCGCTGATGTGGAGAAGTCCGTCGGTTCCAGGGAAGATTTCAACGAAGGCACCGAAATCAGCGATCCTGACGACTTTACCGAGATACGTCTTGCCAACCTCTGCTACAGCCGCGATATCGCCCACCATCTGGAGCGCGCGCGCTGCAGATGTGCCGTCAGAAGCAAAGATGTTGACCGTTCCGTCATCCGATACATCGATCTTGACGCCGGTTTGATCGATGATTCCCTTGATTACCTTGCCGCCCGGTCCGATCAGCTCTCGGATCTTGTCGGTCGGAATCTTGGTGGTGTAGATACGCGGAGCGTACTGTGACAGTTGCGTCCGATGTTCCGGAATAGTTGCGAGCATCTTATCTAAGATCTCGAGTCGACCCTTTCGAGCTTGCTCGAGCGCTTCAGACATAATCGCGGTCGTAACATTCGGAACCTTGATATCCATCTGCAGAGCGGTGATGCCCTTCTTGGTTCCGGCAACCTTGAAGTCCATGTCACCGTAGTGGTCTTCCGCGCCAGCAATGTCCGTCAGCACGGCATACGAATTGTCTTCGAGCACCAGACCCATGGCGATGCCGGCGACAGGAGAGAGAAGCGGCACGCCGGCGTCCATCAACGAAAGAGTTCCACCGCAAACGCTGGCCATCGAGCTGGATCCATTCGACTCGAGAATGTCGCTCACGACGCGCAGTGTATACGGGAACGCCTTCTCGTCCGGGATCATCGGCGCAAGTGAACGCTCAGCGAGCGCACCGTGACCGATCTCACGACGCCCAGGCCCGCGCATAAACCCGACTTCTCCGACGCTGAACGGCGGGAAGTTGTAATGGAGCATGAACCGCTTCGAAGTCTCGGCGGCGTCGAACATCTCAATGCGCTGTTCGTCGTCTTTCGTGCCGAGTGTAGTCGTTACCAGGGCTTGCGTTTCACCGCGAGTGAAGATGGCGGAGCCGTGCGTACGAGGCAACACGGAGACTTCGCACGTAATCGGACGGATTTCGTCAAAAGCGCGACCGTCAGGACGGCGGCGATCCTTCAGCATCTCGTCGCGGAAGATACGCTCCTTCAGAGCGTCAAATACCTTGCCGGCTTCAGCCTTTCCCCCTTCATCTTCAAAGAGGCCGATCGCTTTCTGCTTTGCCTGGTCAACGCGGCTGTAGCTTTCGAGCTTTCCGTATTTCTGGGTGTTGAGCGCGTCGCTCAATTCGGTCCGAACAGCGTCCGAGACCTTGGCGAGGATTTCCTGGTTGGTAGCGGGAGAAACGAACTCTCTCTTCGGCTTGCCGGCGAGTTCGACTAACTGGCGGATTCCGGCAGCGATCTTGCGGCAGCAGTCGTGACCATATTCGATGGCTTCCACGACCTCGGCTTCGGAGGCTTCGGTGGCGGCCGCTTCGACCATCACGATTCCCTGCTCGGTTCCAGCAACAACGATGCTCAGCTTTGCGTTCTTGACATCGTCATAACTGGGGTTCGGCTGGTAAGCACCCTTGATCAGGCCAACGCGGACGCCCCCAAGAACGTGGAGGAACGGAATATCAGAAATGGCCAGCGCTGCACCGGCGCCGATAATGGCCAGTGGCCCGGGATCGTACTGCGGGTCAGCAGACAACACCATCGCGATGATCTGCGTATCCCAGCTAAAGCCTTCCGGAAACAGCGGACGGATGGGGCGGTCGATGAGGCGGCTCGTGAGCGTTTCTTTCTCGGAGAGCCTTCCTTCGCGCTTTATGAAGCCGCCCGGGAACTTTCCGGCAGCGTAGGTGTATTCACGGTAGTCGACCGTAAGCGGGAAGAAACTTGCCCCCGGCTTCGGCTTTCCGGATGAAGTTGCGGTGACTAACACCACCGAATCACCCGAACGAACGACAACAGACCCGTTGGCCTGTTTGGCAATCTTGCCAGTCTCCAGCGAGACTTTTGACCCGAAAAGGTCGATTTCAACTATATGCGACATTTAAAATTTCCCGATGCGTGATCCGCATCAACTCCAATGCACGCTCGTAAGCAGATGTGTACCGGCGTGCGGACCGACTTTCGGGATTAAGAGTGGGGACTCAGAGCAGGCGCGGCTGCCTGTTCGCCGTACTAGACGGAGAGCAACAACCAACCAACAGCAACATCAGCGCTCGAGGGCAAGAACCCACGTGGCCCTGCCTGGACGGGCCACGCCCGTTTTGCTTCGAGAACCGTTCTAGCGGCGAATTCCGAGACTCTGGATGAGAGTCCGGTAGCGCTCAGGATTGCGATCTTTCAGGTATTTCAACAGCTTACGACGCCGCGAGACCATCGTCAGCAAACCGCGCCGAGAGTGATGATCTTTTTGGTGTGTTTTGAAGTGTTCGGTCAGCTGCAGAATACGCTGGCTCAGAAGGGCAACCTGTACCTCTGACGATCCTGAATCGGACTTATGAATCTTGTATTTGCCGATTATTTCTGACTTCCGTTCAACCGCCAGGGCCATGCTAGAAAACGATACTCCTCGCCTTTATCCTAATCTCGATTTATACCTTTGCATCTTAACACAATGAAAACAAAACTAGGACTATACTCCAATCAACGCCAGGAGAGTTCGGCCACCTTCCCGTCTTCGCGCCGCTCACCGGCAATCGCGTGGAGTTTCAGGGTGACAATGCGAGGGGAAAACGTGGCGTCAACCCACCCCACAGGATACGGATCCGAGAAGTTATACCCCACCGCCGGAAGATTGACCAAATGTAAGCCATCCTGCTGCTCCCGCCGGTACTCATGAGTGTGGCCGAAAAAGAGAGCCTTTACCGCGCGACGTGGGCGAAGAATCGCCAGGAGTGCCTCGGCATCGACCAGAGCGCCGTCATTTTCGGGATCAGGCTGGTGGTGAACGAAGACGACCAGGGTTTTCGAAGCATTGGCGTCCAGATAGCTCGCGAGCCAGTTCCGCTGCGCTTTCCCGAGTTGCCCGGGAGTGACATTCGTAGCCAGCAGCGAATCGAGAAACACGAGGCTTACGGGACCAGCGTCTATCGTCGTGACCCACTTCTTTGCGACGGGCTGAAGCGTACCGCGGTGTGAGACCAAGGCGGCTTGCGCGTGTTCGCGACCGTCGTGGTTGCCCATGGTCAACAGAGTCGGCGTTTTGTCGACGATCGGCTTCATCAGGGACGCAAACTGCGTGTAATCGGCAGTTTCACCCGTGAGACGCGCGAGATCCCCGTTGACGACCGCCAGGTCGAATCGCTCCCGTCCGACTTGATCGACAACGGTTGTGAGATTTGCGTAGGGGGAGAAGCCTCGATACGTGTCATTCTTGTCGGCGGCGATGTGCGTGTCCGAGAGCAACGCAAGGCGGGCGATAGAAACATCCGCGCGAAGTCTCGCGGCCGCAGCCGCCAGCGTCACACTCCCGGCTGCATGCTTCAGGAAGGACCGGCGATCAAGAACGATCGGCATCGGATCAGCGAACCCGATTCGGGAACAAGTCTTCCTGGTTGGATCGTTCGCCGCGTACGAGCTGCTTAACGTCCTCAAGCTCTTTTTTGAGCCGTGCTCCACGACGAGCCAGGCTTACGACGTAAAGCAGAACAATCAACCAGGCGGCCGTAAAGCCGTAGAACATGTAGGTGAAGTTTCGAGCGTCCACAGTAATTCCCCCTTTATGCTGCGTGCGCGAGCCGGCGCAGCGAATCGATTTCACGAGCGGTGGATTCCTGCCGGGTGCGAATGAGGACCAACGCTGTCGCGACCAGCAGCAGAGCCAAGAAATTCATATAGAAGACGTGCGACATGGCCGGGTCCATTCGACCGCCCCCGGTGCGGAAATCGAGAACCGGTCCGGGGTGCTGGTTGCGGAACCACTCGATCGATTTCCAAACGATCACCACGTCGACGCAGCCGAAGATACACAGCGCCGATGACAGTCGTGCGCGCTGGGTCGGTTCGTCGATGGCGCGGCGCAAGAGCAAATAACCGCTGAAGATCAGGATGCAAACGAGCGCGGAGGTCAGGCGATAATCCCAGGTCCACCAGATGCCCCAGATGATGCGCGCCCAGATGCTACCCGTCACAATATTCACCAGCGAAAAGACGAGGGAGACTTCGATGACGGATGCGGCCAGCGAATCGTATTTGAAACTACCAAAGCTGAGATACATGATGCTCAACGTGAGCGCGACGAAGTAGCCGATCATCCCGACCATGGCAGCAGGAGCGTGGAAGAACAGGATGCGGTAAATGGCGCCTTGCATGGCCTCATCCGGCAGGACCAAAAACATCTGGTGAAGATTATTCGCCAGGAGCAGCGCCGCAATGGCTGCCAGCACGATCGACAGTCGTTCTCTCATTCGTAATTTCTTTCTATAAATACTAGTTGACCAAAATTGTTTCCGCCAGAACGGAGGCAAGCGCCGTCATGACGACGTCGAAGACCAGAAGGACACGCGCCCACAGCCATTCGTAGCTCGTGATCGGGTGATTCGCAATCAGAGTATTGCTAACTTCAATCGCGCCGATCAGAAGCGGGATCAATAGCGGGTAGATGATCACGGGCAACATCAGCTCCCGCAGCCGCAGATTCACGGTGAGGGCACCGAAGACGGCGCCAACGATAGCGACGCCCCAAGTCGCGAGGACAAAGACCGCGGCGAGTTCGGCCGGGTGCAGCCACCACCGCACGTTATAGAAGATGCCGAAGACGAAAAGCGATACCAGTTCGACGGGCAGCAGCGTGACGAAGATGCCGCCCGCCTTTCCGATCAGCAGGCTTGCAGGCGAAAGCGGAGACGCGAGAAGAGCGTCGAGGCATTCGTTCGGCAGTTCGCGGGAGAAGCCACGGTTAAACACCAGCGCGCCCGAAAAGGCAAAGACGAGCCAGAGCAGGCCACCCGACATTTCGCGCACAACGTCCGAAAACGGATCGAAGACGAAACTCAGCAGGAGAAGAATCGCGATCGCAAAGGCACCAGCGGCGTTCAGCGACTCCTTCGTACGGAGTTCGATGGCAAGGTCTTTGTACGCAACCGAAAGCGCCTGACGCAGGACTCTCAATCGGCGCCAAGCTCCGTGTGAAGCCGATAGAGCAAGGCAGGATCTTCGAGCATTTCGGGACTCCGCTCACCAGCGAACCGCAAGCGGCCGTTTTCAATCAGAGCAACATCGGAGGCAATGGCAAGAGCTTCGCGCAGCTGATGGGTGGACAGAACGATGGTCGCGCCGCGCTCGCGAGCTTCCACCAGCAAGTGGCTAAGCATGGCGATCGCGCGGTCGTCGAGGGACGTGAAGGGCTCATCGAGAAACAGCAGGTCGGGCTTATGCAGAAAGGTGCGTGCCAAAGCAAGACGCTGGCGCATGCCGCGCGAAAACTGGCGAACGGGCATCGAAGCAACACGCGCTAATCCGACGCGTTCAAGCCAGTCGTCGACCGTGCGGGATCTATTTTCGAGGGCAACGACGCGAGCAAAGAAGAGCAGATTTTCACGCGCGGAAAGGTCTTCATAGACGCCAATTCCATGCCCCAGGAATCCGACCCGGCGGCGTATTTCGCTGGTTCGGGGCGACGCATCGAGGATCCGAACGGTTCCGCGCTGGTGTGACGAGAGCCCGGCGAGAATTCGCAGGATGGTTGTCTTCCCTGCCCCATTGCGACCGAGAAGAGCACAGCAGGAACCCTGCCCAATCGCGAGCGTGTAATCGCGCAATGCCGGGTAATCGCCGTAGAATTTCCAGACGTGGTCGATCTCGATAGCCGTCGACGGCTTCATCGAGAGCGGACCGGAGACGAGACGAAAAGCGAGAAGAGTCCGACGGCCAAAATGCCGAGCGCAAGCGCCAAGAGCCACGGCAGATGGGCATAGACCGGAGGCAGACCTTCGGTGACCTTCGGTGCGTCCGTCTCGTCACCGGCGTTGGTTTCGTTCGTGTTGTGGAGGGAACCCGTGCCCGTCACGTTGACGTCGAAGAATTTGTGCGCGGTGACGTCGTAAATGGTTGCCTGCGTTTTGGGCTCGGTTCCGAGCTGTTGGAGATCTTTGCCTTCGACGGTTACGCCCGACGGGACCACGAGCCGCAAGGGAGCGGGCGGCATTCCCTTTACGTTCACAACGGCGCCGTGAAAGATGATGGGCGAACCGGCCACGAGGACATAGCTGATCTCGAACTGTGTTTCACCGGGCTTTATCGGGTAATTGATCTTGAAGACGTCTTTTTCTTCCGTCTTCTCCGCCGGGCGCGGCAGAGGCATTCCGCCGGGACCTTGCGCGCTGATTTTCACCTGGCCATTCGCGGCGGGAGGCAGATAGAAGCGGAAACCTCCGAGTTGCTCATCGTTATAGGTGGTCTTCGAGTCGTTCTGAATCAGAACGGTTTCGTTGACGGCGAACTCGCTCGTGGATGGTTCGAGCACGAGCATGTGTTGGGCTATGCGAGCCACCGCAGGGGATTTAGTCGCTTCGTAGACCGCGAGTTCAACGCCCGAAGTCGGGATGTTGGGCGTGAGGAGCTTGTTGTAATTCACGCCGTTGTAGTTGGCCTGGAGCAACTGCGGACCGCCGCCCGGCTGATCGTGTTCGAAGACGAACTTGCCCGAAGCGTCGCTCTTCGTATTGCCGAGCGTTTGCATGCCGCCCTGTCCCGGTTTTACGAGCGTGATGTTGACGCCAGCTTGCGGCTTTCCCGTCGTATGATTGACCACCGTGCCGTCGATCGCGGCGAACAGATTGGTTGCAACAAGTAAGGGCAGAACCAGGCGAGTCATGCGATAGCCCTTCCGCACTCGCCGCAGAACTTCAGCGGCTGGGGAAAAGAGGCCTTGCAGTGGGGGCAGACTGTTCCGCTCGGTTTTGCCGCCGGTTTCGCCTGTGGTTTGGAGGTGAGGTTGAGACGGTTCAGCGTGGATTCTGTTTCGGCGAGAACGGTTGCGAGTTCCCGCTGCAAGGCTTGTTTCGTTTGCTTATAGTCTTCGTCCGACAGTTTGCCGAGACGGAACTCAAATTGAAGGTCGCGCAGGTTCTCGTAGATCGCCTGCTTGCGATCTTCCAAGTGCTGGATGGGCGAAACAGGAATGGGCTCCGGGATGTCCTTATCGCGGACGAACAGGATGTAAATGAATGCGGAGATTGCAACCAGGGCCGCGGCGATTGTGGCAACCATCTACTCGTCTTCCCCGAGTTGGGAACGATAGCGATCGAGAAGCGCCTGGTCTTCGGGCGAGATGGGGGCCGGGGTTTGGCGGTTGCCGCGCACGTACCGCATATAAATCCAAAAGCCCAGGAGCAGCACGACGCCGGGCATGATCCACGTAATCAAGCCACCAAGACTTCCGGACGGCGGCGACGAGAGCGCCACGACGCCTTCTTCGCGGACGAAGGTGTTAACGATCGCGTCATCGCTCATCCCCTTCGATTGCAGCTCGTGAATGCGCTGGCGCTTGGGATCGGCCGAGTGGCAATGCAGCATGGGGCAGTTGCCAACTGTGTTGCGGCATCCGCCACAGCGGCAGGCGAGACGGTCGCCCACCCGGGCGACATCGGGAGTCAGGTACGACGTTGGATCTTGAGCGAAGAGCGCCGCGAAGCAGAGACAGAAGGCAACGACCAGCTTGATGTTACTGTTGCGCCGGAACCGTTGCAGGCGTGCTGGCAAAACCGATAACCTCCGTGCGCGCGTACTGCAGGCGCACCTTTCCAGGAATGAGACAGACGAGGGTCCCGAACAGGAGAACGGCGTAGCCGATCCAGATCCACGACACAAGGGGGAACGTGTAGAGCTGGAGGATGGCTTTGCTGTTGTCCTGGGATACTCCCGAGAAATTGACGTACAGATCTTCGTTCAAGCGGCGGCGGATGCCGACCAGCGAGCTCTGTTGCTGGCTTGACTTATAGAGACGAACCTCGGGATCGATCTCGTCGATGACCTGTCCGTTGCGAGCAACCTGAAGGGTCGCACGGCTGTATTGGTAATCGCTGGTCTCGTTGTCGTTCACGGACAGCAGCTTTAGATCGTAGTGACCGAAGTGCAGGGTTTCGCCGAGTCCAAGATTACGAGTTTCGTGCTTATCGAAGGCATGGCCGGTGAAGCCGATGAACATGATGACGATGCCCATGTGGACCAGATACCCGCCGTACCGACGGGTGTTACGCCAGGTCAGTTCGAAAACAGCTTTCGGGAAGGCCAGCTTTTCTTTGGCTTGGATGGCGCGCGACCCTTTCCAGAACTCGATCAGGATGGTGGCGAGCACAAAGGCGCACAAGCTGAACGAGATGAGAGCGCCCAACTCGCGAACGCCCGAGACGAAGAGAGCAAGGCCGGTCAAGACGCCGATCAGCGCGGGCATCTGGAAGGCGCGCTTAAGACTGCTGACCGAGCTTTTCCGCCAGGCGATCAGAGGTCCGACACCGGTCAGGAAAATCAGGAAGAGCGCGATGGGTACGTTGACGCGGTTGTAATAGGGAGCGTCGATGGTTTCTTTTTCGCCCGTCACCGCTTCCATGACAACCGGGAAGAGCGTGCCCCAGAGGACGGCGAAGCAGCTGGCGAGGAGGATCAGGTTATTGAAGAGGAAGCTTGACTCACGCGAGACAACGCTTTCGAGCTTGACTTCACTCCTGAGATACGGAAGGTTCAGGAGGATGGCGGCCACGGTCAGTACGATCGCGCTGATCAGGAATGTCGTGAAGTAGGGTTTCACCGGCGACTGCGCGAAGGCGTGGACAGAGGCGACGAGACCGGTGCGCGTGAGCGTCGTGCCGAGGATACTCAAGAGGAACGTGGCCGAGACAAGGACCATATTCCAGACTTTCATCATGCCCTTCTTTTCCTGCATCATGACGGAATGAAGGAAAGCCGTGGCCGTGATCCAAGGCATCAGCGAGGCATTCTCGACGGGATCCCAACCCCAGTAGCCGCCCCAACCGAGAACGGTGTAAGCCCAGCCCATGCCGAGCAGAATGCCGGTGCTCTGGAAGAGCCACGTAACGATGGCCCAGCGGCGAGTGGTATGGATCCAGGCTTCGCCCGGCTGCCGCGTGAGCAACGAGGCCATGGCGAATGCAAATGGGATGGTAAAGCCGACGTAGCCGAGATAGAGGAACGGCGGATGGATGGCCATGGTCCACCACTGGAGCAGAGGACTTAAGCCGTTGCCGTCACCGACGTCGATGATTCCCTTGCCGACCATCAGCACTTTGAAGGGGCTGGCGACGAAGGTGATCATGCCCACGAAGAACGCGACGGTGGTCATCATGATGGCAACCACGATAGGCATCATGTCGCGGAATTTGCGGCGGTTGGTGTAGACAACGACGGCGGCGTACGTGGAAAGGAGCCAGCTCCAGAGCAGTAGCGAACCTTCCTGCCCGCCCCACCAGGCCGTGAACTTATACAGCCCGGACATGGCATGGTTCGTGTGTGCGGCGACGTAGGCTATCCGGAAATCTCCGCTGAGAAGGAGGGTGACAAGAACACCGGCGGCAAGCGTCAGCAAGCCCCAAACGGCGTACACGGCGCGCTCGGCACTCACGGCGAGGAAGGGCCGGGAGGCATATTTGCCGGTGATGGCAGCCGCGACCGCAAAAGCGGCCATGCAGAAGGCAAGGAGAACCGAGATGGCTCCGATGTTTTCCATAAATTAGGTTAGAGTTTCAGACCGGACGCTCAAGAGCCGACGCGGACGGGCTGGAGGCTGCTGACTTTCGTCGGGTTAGCCTCGTGTGAAAGGCCACGCTGGACCGGCTTCGCTTCGTACTTAGAGGCGCACTTCGCCTGGATTTTGCTGGCTTCAAACGTTCCATCCGGACCCAAACGCCCGTCAGCCAGCGCCTGCGCATTGTCTTTGAAGGTGTCGGGCAGAGGATCGGTTCCGGTATAGACGACGTTTAAGACCTTCGCATCCTGATGAAGAGTAAACGTGACGACCGACCCCTTCTTCATGATAGAGCCGGGCTGGACATCGCCACCGACACGAATGCGTTGATTATGGGCCGAGTTACCCATTTGCGCGAGTTCGGCGATGGTCTTGTAATAGGTCTTGGTGTCGGAGACTCCCCCGGCCGCCAGCCAAATCAGCGATCCGACAATCAGCGCCATGAGAACGCCAAATTTAACGTAGGTTTTCATAGGGGGACCGTCCTTAATTATATATTTGCTTAGACGGGGCGGCTCAGGCGTAGGTGGCTTAAATTTACGAGCTTTTCACGATGGCCGTTTCTTCCTGTCAGGCGGCAACGCGCTCTCCGCCTTTCCGTTTGGGTTTTGTTCCTAAAGCATCACGCAAGTCTCGCGTGTTCATCTCGCGGAAGTAGTCGTTAATTATGTCGTACTCGCTTTCAGGCCTGTTCTTCTCGTTTTCATAGGCCTTGGCGGCGCGTTGTTCCTGGGCGGCGAGGCGTCCTTCGCGGGCTTCGCGACGAAGTTCCGAGGCACGGTCGCGTGCCTGCGATTCGAACCCACGCTCCAGCCGGAGTCTTTCCTTTCTTAGCTTTTTGAGATCGGCCACGGAGCGGCGGAAGGCCCGCTCATGGGTGGCGCCATAGCGGAGGAAGAGACTCAATTGGTTTTGGGTGGCTCCGGCAGTGATATCGGACGCAAAGCAACTTTCCTGGAACCGCAGGGCGCGCTGATAGAGCCAGTAGTGGCGAGCCATGTCGTTCACGAGCATCGATTCGGTTGGGGTGACCGGCCGGTGCTCTTCACTCAGGTCGGCATGGAGCTTGTTGAATTCGTCGCGGCTTTCCTCTGGGAGGAGGCAGAACGCGCCGGTCAGGCCGTGGCGAAAGTTGTTCTGGGCGGCGATCGCTTTGCCGGCTTCGGTGGTAGGACCGGTGGAACGCTGGGCGTTTTCGCGGTTCGCTTCGAGCTTGCGCTCGGAGAAATGGGCGAGCGTTGGACTGGTTTTCGTGAAGAGCGGTTTGGGTGTTGGTTCGCATCGTGACACAGGGTTTCGTTTTCACGGGGAGGGTAGCGGGCCGGTGTTCGTGTTACTGCGGGGCTGGCGCGTAAGTGCTTGATGGGACGGGGAGATTTGCTTTGGGGTGGGTTGTGAACGGGGCTTCCCACTTCCTTCTGGATTTAATGAATCCACACATGGCGGATAGAATCTCTCTTTCGCTGCAGTAAGGAGGCGGCGCACAGCGCTGTCTTGTGCTCTTCGGAAACTGCGGAAATGTCTCGCGCTCGCCTTGGGGTCCCTGCTGTGCTCTGTCTCGCTCGCTCAAAGTGTGAAAAAGCAGCTATCTGCCGGGCACTGACTTTTCGAGTTATCACACGTATAAATGGGTCAAGGTCAAGGGTCGGCAGCATCCTGACCCGAGTAAAGACGCTCAGATCAAGCAGTTGGTGACGCGCAATTCGCCTCTAAGCTAGTGCCGTCATGTTGTTTGGTACAGCCCCAGATGCTCAATCCGCACTTCACCATTTGCGTTGACGACATGGATGGACTCCTCGTCTAAAAGCATACTGCAGACCCGGCAATCTGCGAGGAATTATTGCGGCCTAGGCACCGTCGTCGTTAAGCATAGACCTACCCTTTACGCTGCACTTTGACGTATACCGCGCTTATCCGGCCAATCTCTGCCCGTTATCCTGCGGAGTTGAGTTTACGGGTTTCGGAGAGGATCTTGCTCAGCCGATTGGAGAGCTGGTCGAAGCGATGTCTGCGAGGACCGTCCGGCAGCGAGCGACGGAACATCTCAATAGCGTGTTGAGCGAAGAGGAGAGAATCGACAACACCTCCCGAACCGGCACGAGGGGCAAAGGTTAGTGCCTTTGGCTGGGGCGCTAGATGCCGGGGTTGACGGCGGGCCAGATGGAACTCACGCTGCAGGTCTTCGCCAGCGACCAGGACGTACTTCATCGTCATCTCCGCCTTGACATGGCCGAGTAGCGTCATCAGCGCAGGCAAGCTTACGCCTGCGCGAACCATTTCACTGGCGTATGTGTGTCTAAGTTGGTGCGGAACGATGCGGGTAGAAATGCCGACGGCAGCCGCGACATCGGATAGGTAAGGGCGCAGTCGTTTGATCAGGGTCTGCTTGCCGCTGTGGCGTGCGAGCAGACGGCCGTCAGGGAGAGGGTCGAAAGAGCGGAAGAAACGTAAGCGTTGGACTAGTTCACAAACAAACGAATCGACCGGGACCATTCGTTCCGTCTTCAGCTTGCCGAGAGGCACATGAATCGCCCAACGATCCGGACCAACATTGTGGAGGCACTCATAGGAGAGGTCCGCACATTCACCGATGCGCATGCCGGTATGGCGGAGCAACAGGAAGACATTGGCCGGCAGATCATTGCGACGCATCAGCTCCTGCTGGATTAATCGATCCTGCTCGGCCGTCAACGGGCGGGGCAGACGCTGTGGAATGCGCGGAATGTCTTCGCGCCGGATCAGATGAGCCAGATCGGGAAGCTGCGCAGTCCAGGCAAGCTCCTCCAGAATGGACCGCAGAAACAGTAGGCGGCAGACGTAGACGGCTGGTGCCAAGGGCGGGTTATGTGAACGCAGATGGGCAAACCAGCCGAGGATGTGCGGGTCACGGCGCAACTGATTTAACGAACAAACGGCAGGATAGTCGTCGCCGAGATAAATCAGGAAGTGGCGCGCCGCGCCACGATACTGACGGGCTGAGTCTGGAGCGAGGGCGGCCGTGAGGGAGTCGATGGCTCGCTGGAACTGGTGTGCCAACGGATGTTCCAGCGGAGCATAGCGGGAGAGTTTCACGACAGCTTTTCGGGCACGGGCCTGATGTGCTGCGACACAGCTCGCGCATACTGCTGATAGACCTCCAGAGGAGTGACTTGCACATAGACCATCGTCGTTTGGATTTGCGCGTGTCCCATCAACTGCATCAGGGCCGGGAGGCTGACTCCGGCGCGCACCATATCGGAGGCGAAGGTGTGACGGAAGCGATGCGGGTTGGCCATCTTTACGCCGGTCGTCCGACGATGGTGTCGAAACAATGAGCGCAACCCCGCGGGAGTCATTCGCGCACCGCGGGCGGGTCCCTTGAGAGAAACAAAGAGAGCGTTGGTCGAAGTCTGTGGCCGCTCCAGCCGCAAATAGTGGTCCAGGAGTCGGTTCGCTTCCGGGGCCAGCGGCAGGAAACGGGTCTTGCTGCCTTTGCCGCGAACGCGGATCTGCGCTTCGGACAACAGAAGATCGTCGCGATTCAGATCCAGGACTTCTTGCGACCGGAGTCCCTGCAGCAGCATCAATCCCACGATGGCCAAGTCCCGTGAGTTCCGGAAACTGGACCAAAATCGCGCTACCTCATCCACCGATAAGGGCACGATGGTTCGTTTGGGAGTCTTTACTCGCAAGCGGCTCAAGGCGGGCCGTGGTTTGCCGATGCCCATGGGTGCTCGCTGCCAGTAGGTCGTCTGTAACACCGGAGCGGTCTGGTGGGGCGCGTCAGGAAAGGTGATACGCAAGGCACGATCGACAATGGCAACGCGCTGATTGATGGTGGCACCGGTTAACTCGCGTTCCTGACCGGACTGGAATCGTACATACTCCAGGAGTGTTGTTTGGGTCAGGGCATCTTTGGTGATCACGTCAGTGTGGTGAACACCCTCCCACCACCGGAGAAAGTGCAACAGCTCGTGCGCGTATGTTCGCAGGGTGGTGTCGGCCAGGCGGCGGAGCATTTCGTAGTCGAGGTATTGGTTGATCCAGTCAATCTCACGGCCGGTGGCCTGATCGACAATGCGATACGGGCACCGCATATGGTTGTTGGAGGGCTGGTGAAGAACACGAAACATTATGGCCGGGCAGCCTCCAGCAGAAGCTGAAACCGTTGCGCATCGCCGCCCTGGACAAAAAAACTATTTGGATCCTGCCCGTCC
>JBJMGK010000018.1:0-6396 GCA_045807925.1 Bryobacteraceae bacterium
GCAAGGCCGGATGACTTACCACCTACCGCCGCCTGCGGCTTCACGGCATCATCCAACGTATTCCCAACAGTCACCGCTACCGCTTGACCGACTTCGGATTGCGTACGGCATGCTTTTTCACGCGCACCTACTCTCGCATCCTTCGGCCAGGGCACGGCAGAATATTACCCGAGCTTACCGCCCCCAACGGCTCACTCCGCCGCTGCTTCGATAAACTCGATCAGGAAGTGAACTCTTGGGTTGCAGAAGCAAAACTGGCCGCTTGAAAAAACTTGACTCATTTACCACAAGTTCTTCACTTCAAGACCACTAGATGAATATCCCTCTCATCCACGATGTCGTAGCGATCGAAAACGCTATCTGTCTTGTGGCCGCTAATGAGGCGGGCCTGTTTAGCAGGAATGCCTGCGCGTGTCATATTTCGCACCGCAGTCCGGCGCAAATCGTGCACCAATGCATTCGGCAACTCAGCTCTAATCCTCGCTTTGTTCCAAGCTGTTTTTACATCCCCAACGGCATCGCCGCGCCAAGTAATGATCTGCGGGGACTCCGGGTTGCGTTCCGAATAAACCAACTCGAGCCACGCGCGAACCTCCCCGTAAAGGGGCGCCACTCTCGATTGCTTACCCTTGGTCTGGCGTTTTTCTAGCCGGATCAGATTCTCTTCCCAATCCACTTGATCCCACCGCAAGGAGAGAATCTCGCCGCGCCGCATCCCGAAGTGGTAGCCAATGACGAGCACCAACTTCAAGTGACCTGGAAGCTCTGCCCGGAGCGCGGTGAAGCCGAACATATCCTTCCGCCTGTTTGTAGCTATGGCGTCCCTGTCGTTTTTGATCGGCAAGGTACAACTGCAGCAAATCGCGGACGGCGGCCGTTGTCCGCGTCACCTGCCGGTCATCGATTTGCTTCCGACGCTGATTTAAGAGCCCTAAGGCATCACTCTTGCTCGTAGATTGAGAGGATTCGAACCTCTCCTTGTCCTCCCCAGGAACGCTGTAACGGATCCACCAGATTTTTCCTCGTAAATATGGGCGCGATGTCCCTCTCGCTCACCTTTTGGCATGGCGTGATTTTACTTGTATTTGCCGTGTTCTTCGGGTTCCAGAGTTGCCAGTACGGAGGTCAAACGCCTTGCGTTGGAGCGCGATCTATCCAGCGGTCCAGATCACGCCGGTCAAACCTCAGCTTGCTGTCAACACGAACGCAAGGAATGTCTGCTCCCGCTTTGTGGCGTACTGTCTTCGGTCATCCCGAGATATTTAGCCGCACCGTGCACGTCCAGCAAGCGTTGCTGCAACCCAGCCATTGCTTCAGGCCTACGAGCGACAGCATCCGCCAACGCTTCGATGAACAGATCGCCAGCATTTCGCTCAACAAGGGAGCTCGAGGTATCACGATCGTGTCTTGATGTTGGTGAGCAATTACTGCGCTCGGGCGCAGAATGACGCATTTACCCAGTTATCCTCAAGTTTGGAATGTCTTAGCCGAACCTGTATGGCTCGGCTAAGAGCGGGTAATGCGCTCGACGCGCCACAAAAGAATTGCGGGGTCAAACAGTGTCCAACGCGGCGGCAGAGTTGCCAACAGCTGCCCGTGGATGACGAAATGCCCTCTACGCAGTGTAGATGACAGTGCGTCCAGAATCAAACATTATCCGCCCCTTATGTTCCGGACGCAGGGTTTCGCTGTGAGCGAACCGTACTCAACATCAGAGTGAAGACGGAAATAAATTCTGATGCCAATAAATGAGATTCCAAGTTCACCGGCCCGTAAACTAAGGACCGAGCGCACGGCTTTAATCGCAGAAATGTCCGAGGACTCGCAAGCCATAACGGCTGAAAGTAGGCGCTGCAAGGAGCTAGCTTGATTGGGTGGCCCACCATATAGCGTGCTTACACAGCTGATGCGGTTCCCGCCTTCCGTGGAATCCCATGCTGCTGCATTTAATCTCGGTCACCAGTGCAGGCTTTCCGAGGAGCGCGACTGCGATCTGGTTAGCGGTTCTGAACCTTGCCAAGGAGCGATAGCTAATATTGGCCGACGAAGAACCACGCGCAAACGCGATGAGAGCCTTGTCGCGAGGTGGTCGATAGCAGAGGTTCTTCTGTTTTGTTCCAGCGATCATGGCCGCAGTTCTTCCCATTCGGCATACCGGCAAAAAATTTGGAGTAATTTGCATCCAGTTGCGCAGGTTGGCCGAGCGATGAACAGCTGGGTGTAGATCATCCGAACTATCTGCTTTCATTTTTTGCCCGATGAAGGCATTGCTGCCCCTTCTGGATGACCCGCCGGTTACGAGAGCGGCATTCAATGCGATCAGTACACTGGAGCAGGCCGCTGCTCCATAAGAGAGCACTACACCTCAATTCTGGATGCACAACCCAACGGATTTGATAGGATCCTGAGACGCAAGAACGACGAACAATTCTACTGAGGCCCGTTGCTGAGCTGCACGCCGTTTGTATCGAGAATACTTTTTTCGAAGCCGCGATTGGTAAATCACTGAGCCGGCATCGATACTCACTCAGCCTGCATTATGACCACCAACCCAGGTAATAATTCACGCAGGCGTGGGTAGTCGAAAGTAGTCAAAATGCAATACCGAGTACCGGCTCCTCATATCCAACATGCAAGCGCGGTAGTCAAAAGTAGTCAAACTGCAATACCGCTAAACGCCTTCTATTCAATGGCTTGCCAGGAAATCCCAAAACCCGGGTGTGGCATAATTCCGGGTGACGGAGGATGGAATAATCCCGTTGTTTGTATGGATGCTCTGTTCCAAAACGAAAATAGGCAGGACGCGCCTTTGCGGCATTGAGCATGGGTATCTACCGGCACAACCAGAGGAGCAGCGCGAGCTCTTCGCAGCGCTGGATGAGCTTATAGCCGCGAAGTCGGAAATCGAGAAGTTTGCAACCCGGCTCGGCTGGCCCGGGATTGTTCAATTTCCGGAACCGAGCACCGCAAAGTCAACAGCCTGATCGTTTTCTGGAAAGAAAGGACAGGCCCCGTGCTGCTCGAACAGCACGCGGCCGATCGGACATGTTAACCACCAATAGTTTACACGCAGCGAACGAGCTGTGCAGGGACAGATCGATAGAACCGAGCCCGTGCGAAGAATCGCTATTGAGCTCGTCGCCATCGCTCGATGGCGAACACCGGCAGGTGATGATCACCGATTTCCGCGCTGAGCGATCGGGATCCGTGTTAGCGAGCTTTTCCGTAACGCTTCTCGAGTTAGGCATGACGATCAGCAGCTGTTTGCTTCGTCAGGCTGCCGGACAGCTTTGGATCTCACTGCCCGCTTCGATTCGCGTTGAACGAGGCGTAATTAAACGCGATGACCGCGGTCGAGTAGCGTATCGGAGCCTGATCCGTTTCCGTGACAAGAATGCGTTTCGCCTTTTCCAGACGCCGATGTTGGAAGAGCTTCTGCGGCTTGGGGTCATGGATGGATTCCGAACAGCAATTCACCCGGAGGACTTCTAATGTCAGGAGACCGGGCCACAAACGAAATTTGTGCTCACTCCATCACAGAAGCAGCTGGGCGTTTCGACGCAGGCGACCTTAGTCGGGTTGTTCTTTACGAGTCAGATAACACGAACCGGTGGATTCGCTTCGGGAAGGCATCGCTATGAGCGGCAAAACGCATCGACAAGGTCTCTACGGAATTCTGCAATCTTCGCGACGCGAAATCGGGCCTGCCTTACCCGCAAATCTCGGCGCGGACTGAAGAAGCAAATAACTGCATAAGGAAAGAATTGTCTCGGCCCAGCTGAGGTACGGCAATCTCCTCGTCGCAGCGCCACGAATCTTACTCATGGCTAGAGGCCTTTCGGCCTTGATGCGCCTGAAATACATGTCGCTTATCGCCGTGATGTAAGAGGTAAGCGTCCGCTTGTATCCGCTTGTAACCGTCTAGCGGATGATCGCGGCATGCGGGATTCTTCGAAGAGGCCTAGCAGTAGATGCCGGCGAGGAATGATGAACGTTTCTAATCAAAAAGGCAATGAGTTAGAGAATCCGGCAAAGAAACGGCATTGGCGTTCGGCGGAAGAGAGACGTGCGATAGCGGAAGCATCACTGAAGCCTGGGATTTCCGTGAGAGAAGTGGCGGATGAGTACGGCGTGCATCCCAGCCAGATTGGGAAGTGGCGGCGCCTGTACCGAAGAGGCTCCCTGGGCAGCACGCCGGCTCGGGCGATGTTGGCGGTGCGTGTCACAGAGGATGCCCAACCGGATCATAGGAGCCGTCCGTCGAAGTCGAAGATGAATGGGCACGGCATGATTCACATCGAGTTGGCAAGAGCCCGAGTCAGCATTGAAGGTGTGGTGGATGCGGCTACGTTGCAGACGGTGTTAGCGAGCCTGGTCGGATGATTGGACCGCCACCTGGAGTACGGATCTGGATTGCGTGCGTGGGTCATCTCGGTAAATCAGTCCTATCACAACGGAGGGCAGAGTTCGCGATCAGTACGCACGGTGCGGGCGTCGAAATTATGCGGTTAAGCCAGATTTTCATCTACCCGATCAAATCCGCTGGAGCGATCGCAGTGCCTGAAACACAAGTTGATGCCAGTGGTCCTTTGCAGGACAGACGTTGGATGGTGGTGGACGAGCACGGAATGTTCCTCTCCCAACGCAAAGCGCCCCCCATGGTTCTCATCGAGCCACGCTTTGAAGGATTTGATATCGTGGTGACTGCTCCCGGCATGTCACCTCTGGTGACATGCCGGGGTTGGGCGAAGGGGAGTGGATCCCTGTCCGAATCCGGCGTGACCATCTCAATCTCCCTCATCCAAATGGGCGCTACAGCGACTGGTTCAGTTCCTTTCTCGGCATCTCCTGCCGGCTTGTATATCTGCCCGCCGAAGTCAGTCGGTATGTTGAACCACCATTTCACGATGGAAAGTGGCGAGTCAGCTTGGCTGATGCCTATCCGTTGCTCGTCGTCACGGAGGAATCGCTCACTTTCCTAAATTCCAAGCTGGCCTCACGAATCGGGATGGAGCGCTTCAGGCCTAATCTTGTGATTGCAGGCGCCACTCCGCATTCCGAGGATAGCTGGAAGGATCTACAAATCGGTTCGGTTCGACTTGGGATTGTGAAGCCCTGTGCTCGATGCTCCACGGTGCTGGTGGATCCGACGACCGCCAAGCTGCAGCATGAACCGCTTAGAACGCTCGCCGCGTACAGGCGAATGCCCCGAAGAGTGATGTTCGCTCAAAACGCTTTGGTCCTTACATCAGGTTCGCTTCGGGTCGGCACAGCGGTTGAGACTGCCGGCTTGACAATAGAAAGCTGACTCAACTGTTTACACGCAAGCTGCCGACTTGCCGTCCCATATGTTGCTTACGGTGCCAAATTTTTAACCATTCATTCCCCCGAAAATGCGCTTACGCGGCGGGCGGTAACGGTGCGAAGGGTCCTCTGGCTACGATCGCATATCGCGCTACACTATGGAGTCGAACACGCCGTACACCACAGTTGAAACTGTCACAGGCTGGCTGCATGGACGCAAAGTTTTTCCTTGGATACGTCTTGACCTTCGACCTATCTGGTCGTACGTTGAATGGTAGAAGGTTGAGGCATGAATTCTTCCCGCTTTCCCATCCCTCAAGGCACTCTGGCCATGCTTATCTTGCAAATCCTCTCGCTTAAGCCGCTTCATGGCTATGGAGTTGCGCAGCGTTTGGAGCAGATCTCGCAATCCGTCGTCCAAGTCAATCAAGGTTCGCTTTATCCGGCGCTCCACAGGCTAGAGCAAAGGGGCTGGCTCAGTAGCGAGTGGAAACAATCGGAGACCGGCCGTGAAGCCAAGTTTTACCCGTTGACCGCTGCCGGGCGGAAACAACTCGCGGCAGAAAAAGAGAGCTGGGTGCGGTTCGCGGGAGCAGTTCAACTCATTTTCAATGAGGGTCGTTGATGATCCGTCAACTGATCAATTGGTTCGGCGGGACAAGCTGGAGGCCGGTTTAGATCGCGAACTGAAGTACCACCTGGAATCCCGCATACAGCGATCTTCAAGCACCGGGATGTCGGAAGAGGAAGCGCACCGGCAAACTGTACTGGAACTCGGAGGCATCGCACAAGTACATGAAGAGGTGCGCGACATCTGGCTGGCTCGATGGGTTAGAGATTTAGTATCCAACGCCAGGTCTAAACCCACCGCCTTTCAGGCGGTCAGCTTTGAGCGATTCTCTACGAGAATGAGGGGATGGCCGAGTACCGACATAGCGGGCACGCGGTGTGCGATATCAAGTATCACTTGGTGTGGATCACGAAATATCGATACAGGATACTGCGCGGAGAAGTGGCGGAGCGTGCCCGCGATCTGATTCGGCAGATTTGCCATGCCCGTGAGGTGGTGATTGTTCGCGGATCAGTATCGCC
>JBJMGK010000019.1:0-24871 GCA_045807925.1 Bryobacteraceae bacterium
CACCGCTTTTTCCCAGAGCACGAATGGCGTGCTTGCGATGAAAGCCAGTTACTTCGATGAATTCGTCGAGGATTCTTTTCTTCTCGACACGCGACGCTATCCGATACCGGTCCGCTATCGCCTTGATTAGTTCCCGCTTGGTAGCCAAGCTCATTTGCCTCCCGTTTCTGCTGCCCGTCATCTCGAACTTCGACGGGTAACATTTTCATGAGGCAACGACCTTCCGCTGGTAACAAATATCGCGAGTCAACGCGATCACGGCGACAATTATAGATGCCATGGAGACCGGAAGCCAGGAGTTCGAGATGCCCTGGAACGCGACAGCACCATTCCCGAGGAATGCCCGAACGCAGCTTGCATATAGGGGTGTGAACATCCTTGTACTCTGGGCGCAAGCCATGAAGCACGAGTACACTTCGGCACTGTGGGCGACGTATCAACAGTGGCACGAACTGGGAGCGCAAGTCCGGAAAGGCGAGAAGTCCACAGCCGTAGTTTTCTGGAAGTTCTGCGGCGAAACCGAAGAAGCTGCAACCGACACCGAAACACCGGATAGCAGCGACAATAGGCGGTGCTGCGCCCGCGCCTACCACGTCTTCAATGCAACGCAGGTAGACGGCTTCGAGGTTCCGCTCATAACAGCATTGCCGGATGCTGAGAGAATCCGCCACGCGGAGACGTTTTTCGCCAATGCCGGGGTTCGCGTTATCGAAGGCGGTTCACGCGCCTACTACAGGCTGGATTGTGATGAGATCCACATGCCGCCGTTTTCGGCCTTTAAGAAGCCGGACTACTTCTACAGTGTGCTTGGACACGAGGCCGTTCACGCTGTGGGCCACCCGAGCCGCAGCAACCGTCAACTGACAAACCGGTTCGGCTCAGAAGCGTATGCGGCTGAGGAGCTGATCGCGGAACTTGGTAGTGCCTTTATCAGTGCCGAACTCAAGCTGGATACGGAGCCACGAGCCGATCACGCGCCGTACGTTAGAAACTGGTTGGCGGTCCTCAGGCATGACAAAAGAGCCATATTCACGGCAGCCAGCAAAGCGCAGGAAGCAGTCGATTGGCTGCTCAAATCTCAGACTCAGCAGGAAGCCGTGTGACATCGGCTCTCCTGGAGTCCGCAGATAAGCAGTGCCTTTTTCAGCTACGGGTCGTCCTCTCGATCTGAGCTCGGCGTCCGGGTAATGGCCGCGTCACGAGTAACTCCGCGGCCTCAAATATCTGGCCATGCCACGTCACATATTCGGCCTTCGGCATTATCAGCATGTAGCCGGACCCGACCTCGAACCACGGATCCGGGTGGCAATCTGCCGGCCGTTTCAGTTCCGACAATCTGGCCCAAGTGATTCTCTTTCACGAGTGCCGAGACCATCTCACCGGCACTCGCCGTGTGTTCATTCAGCAGTACGGCCACTCGCCCGTGCCAGCACTTGGGGACGAGACCTTCTGAGAACACCAAAACCGATGGATCGCGGCCAGCGAATCGACTAGGCACACTAAGGATCGCGACCGGGTTCGGCAAGTGAGTGGGCAACGTGTGGAGCCGTCTCAAATGGGCCTTATCAAAACCGCGTTCACGACAGCGCCGATTGACTGTATACCTGACCGGGATCTTACCGGGCCTTAAGTGGCTCATTAAGCGCAGCACACCAAGTCCGCCACCAAGGTGACCACGCAGATTGAGCACCAAACCCTTACATGCGTGAAGCTTCACAGAAGCTCGATCGATCTCGCGGGCAACATCGAGTCCGAGGAGTCCTGGGAAGATGCTGATCTTCAAATACACAATGTCGTCGGCGAATATCCCTGATTCGACAGCTTTGGGCTCAGCATACGGCTGCTCGCGTGTTCGCGGGCTTGGAATCGAAAATGACGGGGTTAGTTCTTGCACCCCGCGGAGTATTCGGGCCTGCACTTGCGTCCTCATCGGGCATATTGGCTTATTCATCGCGTCGATATTTAGTTCGCCGACTGCGATCAGTGTGTGGCCTGGCCGGGCCCCGCTGTGCTGCCGGACCGTCCGTGGGCAACTGTGGTTGCCGGAAGTTCACTACACAAATGCTTAAGCATCATCCGGATTGGGTCCGCAGACTGTTATGCAGATCACCTGCCATCGCATGGCTAAGTCAATCTAAAGCAGGGGAAGCAGTGTCGAGGGAAGCTTTGGCGCTGCTTCTCCGGTCGACTATGGCAGATTATGTATGGTAGAAGCAGTCGCATCACAGATAAGAGGAATGCCAAAACTCCACTTAGACGATGCTTGTGAACTGGCAGTGGTATCTGTCGGTGCACTTTCAGGCCCCAGAAAGGGGGCACTCCTTTTTATAAAGACAGAAGGGTACGGGAGCCTTAAGGCGCTGGCCATCAGAATTTCGCGCCTGCTCGGGAAGCAAGAGCCTGCTCCGATATATCTTGTTCAGGGCACCATGTTGGGTGAGCAAGGTCGGCCGTTCTCGAAAATCAAGAAAGCTGCTACAGTGCGCTTGCTGGCAGACGGGCAAATTGTCACGGAAACAGGAGGGCTCATTTTCCCGCAAGATCGGCCGATAGTACTGGTGATAGAGGCGTTCGAATGCCTTTCACACAACGATCAGCGCGCCTACGCGCACCTGGTGGATGGGGAGGGTGGGCAATATGGCTTATATGAGGGGAGCGTTCTGATTGCGGGTTTGAACTCGGCAAATCCGGAAGCAGTCGAACCGGGGGCTTTGAATCGAGGGATATACCTGGAACTGGAGTAACAATTTGAGTCATCCCGTTGTGGGGCGCTGCCGGCTACTCAGTGTCCGTGAGACACGGCAAGACTTGGCTTATACCTGATCAACTCTCTGGGTACTAGCTGACCGGAAATCGACGGATTTAAGCTGAGAATCCCTTCTCCCCGCCATTCATACGCGACGACGACCTGGCAGTTCTCCTCGGCCGAGCGGAGGTGCCCAGGTGAGCGCAGACACGTTCGAGCGATTTGGAGGCTCCCGAACTGACTTCACTCGCTCCTTGAAGGACCGAATCGAGCAAGGCGGCGGGGAGAAACGCCAACCCAAGGAGCCTGGCTAGAGAAAATCTTTGTCACCGGATCGTGGGTTCATCCGACCATATGCGCTTGACACGAGAAATGAGCCCACGACCAACATGGGTTGTGATGTAGAATCTCGAATTTGTGATTGGTAAAACGTTGGAGGAGCGCGTCTCAGGCACCACCGAAAGAATCCGGCGTGGGATGAGAGACCTGGCTAGAAGGCTCGAGGATGGGGACGATTCCGAACTTATCTATTGGATCAGAGAGAAAGATTTTGGGTGTACTGTGCGGCCGCTCCGCTGTCATCCCAGATACGGCGGCAGCCGGGCGAAGCTCCCAGTCGATACTCGTGAGTTGGTCGATGACTGGATAGAATGCCTAAAACTCGAGAACGTTAAAGGCATACTCTCGTTGATGCACCGCGAGGACCTTGCGTGCTACGGCGCCTTGCGCCTCGAGAAGAACAATTTGCTGGACCATCTCACGAAGGAGGGATTCGAAGTTGCGAGATGCCCTTACGAAGACCCTCATCACAAGAAATCATCGATCAAACAGAAGCGGAAAACCCTGCTGAGCGTCCGGACACATGCACTTGCTCAGTTCCAGATTCTTCCCAGATCGGTGTTGATATTGTGTAGCTCGGGAATCGACCGCTCAGCTCCGGTGGCCGCATTCATTGTGGAATCGGAGTTGGCGAAAATCACGAGTCGGCCGTGAGTCGTTAACCTGATTCATGTCACATTGCTTTGCGGCACGAGAGAGAGCGCGCTATGGGCAAACGTGTCCGGAGGTTGTCCGGCTCAGCCGCTTGCCAGCCGTTCTTCGACTCTCGCTTTGAGTTGCTCCAGGAAGCCATCGACCTCTGGATGGCCCTTTGACGCCGTGTACTGGAGAAGCCGGATTCCGAAAAAATCTCGCCAGTGGTCCGATTCGGCATCTCCTGCCTCTCTCGTCGGCAAAAGGGCGTAGTGGTGTGGCCCCTTACCTCCGAACGACTCGCTCACCGATTCGAGCACAAGTGTGACGTCAGTGTCCGTTAACGCAGCACCCACGAATAGCACTGTCCTCGTAATGAAGAGCGTGTTGAGGGCGGCCCGGTATCCGGGGCTTCGGTAGACCAAGTCCCGATAATCACGCTCGGAAAGCACCACGGTATCCTTGCGGTCAATGTCACCGTGAGCCTTGAGCACGAAAAAACGATTGTGGGACACTGCGGAGATCAAATCCGGAGAATCGCCGAAAGTATAAGTGGGAGGAATTGCACCCTTCACGGCGTACGCTGACTCAATCAGCTTGTCGTAATTCGTCGTAACAATGGCAGTCCACGGTATCTGTGTGAGGAGCGCATGGCGCTTCGTTGGTTTGAGGCGGGAATCACGAAAGATCTCCTCGAGAGCTTCGTCATAATCACGCGCGCCTAGTTTCCTACGCACCGCCTCCGCAACGAAAAGGTATTTTCGGTCCTTGACGGCCTTCCTCAGCTTAGCCGCTTCAGCCGCGGTCAATTGGGCAGTCTTGACCGATCGATCGATCAGTACGGCCAGTAACCCTCCCCAGCTCGGTAGATACTGTTCAACCATTCCGAGGTCTGTTTGCACCTCACCACGCGACACGCCGGCACCTGCAAATAGGACAGCTCGCCGCTGAATTACGGCATCGACGAGATCGTCTGGAACGGCTGGGATTCTAGGTGTCATCGTTGCATGGGACAGCTTGTCACAGTGTAGGGACCGTCCGCAGGCCAAACTCCCTGGGCCCGTTCACAGCCCTCTACTACGCTGGTATGCACCATAGCGTCAGCAGCTGTGATCTTGATGTAATGGCGTGCGCTTTGCATGTCGGCGTTCAGCTCGGTCATCGATATTTGCGCCTGCTGGAAACTGCCAAGCCGAACGCTATCCGTACATCGGCAACCTCCTAGCGAGTCGATCCTCCTTCCATTCCGCCGTGACGATTCCAAGTTGGTTTCTAATGACCACACAATCCAAATGGATTATAGACGGCAAGCCGATTTCCCCGGGAGTAATCCAGATGGTTGCACGGAGGAGGTGGGACCCTGTTCGCGTTTCGCATGGGAGTGTGGACGGAAGTATCAAGTCTGGTTCCTGTGGATTACCTTCAGGGGAAAACGCCAGAGCGCACCTTCGCTTTGGCGGTCCGATTCGAGGTCGCAAGACTAGCCCTGAGCTCAATTTTGAGCAACGCGCGGCATTATCTGCACGTGCGGATGGCAGGTCAGCTGCAGCATTTGTTTCCCGGCGTAGCATGACGTGAGCATTTCAAAAGACACAGCGGACTGCGATCGCGTGGGCTCTGTAGGATTGGACATAGTTACAAATGTCCGAAAGCAGAAAAGTACGTGCAAGCCGGGATGGAGATCAGTTCCACTACTTGTGGGCCGCCCGCCGCTGTCTGCAGCTCTTGCCACCCCGCTCGGAGTTGGTTGCCGTCGTAATTGAGGGAGCATCGGTATCAGAGGACGAGCCCGGCCCTGCAGTAGACGCGGGCGAAGCCGTTATCGATGTCGCAGAGTACTACGCGAGCGAAGACTTCAAGAGCGCGACCAGAATCCGCTACGTCCAGCTTAAGCATTCCACCTTGCAAGCTTTCGAACCCTGGACCGCCAGCGGATTGAAGAAGACATTACAGGGATTTGGCGGTCGGTATCTGGCATTATGCGCACGGTACGGTGCAGAGCTGGTTCGTAAGAAGGTCGAGTTTGTGCTAGTCACGAATCGACCGATCCAAAATGGTTTCACGCATACCGTCCTTGCCGTGGCTGGACACAATCTGAACGAAGCGACGCAGATTGACACTCTCCGGCAAATCACCTCAATGCAAGATGATGATCTCTTTTCGTTTTGCGGTCTGCTTCGGCTATGTGGTGAAGAGCCTGGATATTGGGAGCAACGCAATATCCTTTTCGAAGATCTCACGGGGTACTTGCCTGACTCCGACGTTGATGCACCGATCCGTTTGAAGGAGCTCATCACACGGAAAGCTCTGTCCGAGAGCGCTGAACAGAGCAGCATCACACGAACCGATGTTCTCAAAGTACTCCAGACGGATGAAGATCACTTATTCCCGGCTCCCTGCTTAATCGAAGCACTTCCGAAAGCCGTGCCGCGCGAACAGGAACCGGAGATCATGAGCCGAATTGTCGAGGCTGAGGGACGACCAGTTCTCATTCATGCTGCAGGTGGAATTGGCAAGTCGATCATTTCCACACGAATTGGTCTTGGCATGCCTGAAGGGTCCGTCACTATCTTGTATGACTGCTTCGGGAATGGCGAGTATCGCAATCCAGTTCATTACAGGCATCGCTGTAAGGACGGGATAGTGCAGATCTCTAACGAGTTAGCGGGTATGGGGCTGTGCCATCCGCTCATTCCAGGTCCGTTCGACAGTTCGCAATACCTAAAAGCGTTTGCGTATCGACTAGAGCAGGCGATGGTGATAATCAGCTCACAACATCCTGGCGCCTTCCTCTGCGTTGTGATTGATGCGGGCGACAATGCAGAAATTGCCGCCCGGGAGAGCGGCGATCCTTCGTCTTTCGTCCGCGAATTATTGCGACAGAGATTGCCGATGGGTGTGAGATTAGTTGTAACGTGCCGAAGCCACCGGCGGGAACTGTTGGCCCCACCGCCGGAAGCAGATCAGATCGAGCTAGATTCGTTCACACAAGCGGAGAGCGCCCTTCACCTCAAGAATTTCTACCAGGGGGCATCGGCTCTCGATATTAGCGAGTTCCACCGGCTCAGCTCACAGAATGCCCGTGTTCAGTCTTGGGCTCTGTCGTGGGCTGCACCGCTTGACCAGATGTTATCGAGATTAGGACCAACGCCTACCTCTGCTGAGGATACGATCTCGATGCTTTTGGCTGAATCGATAAGGAGGTTGAGAGATGATGTCGCTCAGATAGAGAAGGAACAAGTCGATCGGATTTGTGCCGGTCTTGCAGTTCTACGCCCGCTGATTCCGATCTCGATTTTATCGACACTTTCCGGGGTCGATGAAGCCGCCACAAGAAGTTTTGCTTTTGATCTGGGACGCCCCTTGATGGTGGCTGGTGGAACTATCCAGTTTCTCGATGAGCCTTCTGAGACTTGGTTCAGGGAGACCTTCAAGCCGAAATCTTCAGAATTCGACCGGTTCGTCCGAGAATTGGAGCCCCTCGCACTCAAGAGTGCATATGTGGCCGGAGTACTACCCCAATTGATGCTTGAGGCCGGGCAGCTACAACACTTGGTCGATCTTGCCGTCTCGGGCAAGGGACTGCCCGATAGCAGCCTCATTGAGAAGCACGATATCGAGATACAACGTCTTCAATTTGCTCTTAAGGCCAGTCTGCGAGCCAAATACTACCTTTCGGCAACCAAACTGGCCTTCAAGGCCGGCGTCACCACTGCGAAAGATTCACGGCAACTGACACTCCTTCGGGATAACACGGACCTTGCCTCATCTTTATTGGAGAGCGACAGAATTGAAGATCTTGCCTCTCGGAACAACCTAGTGTCCGGATGGCAAGGATCGCACCACCTTTATAACGCCGGTCTGCTCTCGGGTAAGACGGAGCTCAGTCCCGATGCACGAAGCCGCCTCAGAATGGCGCATGAATGGCTCAGATCCTGGAATCGGCTCTCCGAAGAGGAGAGGCGGGCGGAACGAGTGACTGATCAGGATCTCGCAGAACTCGCAATGGCTCACCTCAATGTCGAGGGCGCGCGTGCGAGCGCTGCGGTGTTACGCCGCTGGATGCCGAGGGAGGTCTCATTTCAGGCCGGAGCAATATTTTTCAGGCGACTCATTGATATGGGTCGATTGAATGAAGTGCTGCAGATTCTCGAAGCTGCCGGTAACGACTTCGCCCTCATTTTGGCTGGGAACATGCAGCTTCAATGCGTTGGCAAAAAGCCTTCCGAACACGTGGTCAAGAGGTGTGTGAAGCTACTGCTTGGCCGCCGGGTTCAACTCAGGACAACGAATAGTTTTGCCCGCGATGAGCCTGAGCTTATGGCAATTGTCGCGATTGTGCGAACGGCGATAATTTATGGTCTCGATCGCAAGCAGTTGTTGACCCTCCTCGAGCGTTACCTGCCTATCTCGGTTCCGCCCGGTATCGGCGCGACTTTTGGTGGAAGGTCGCTCTTAATCGTCCGCGCATACGCCCTACGCTCCGCTCTCGCCGGTAGAGCTTTAGAACTACCTGACCTTGCAGACCTCGATCTTCGTCAGAAGTTCATTGACAAGCCTTCACACTACGACCCCCAAGAACTTAACGACTTTCGATCCGTCATTGAGCCTCTTCTCCCGTGGGTGTGCCTCTGGGCAGAGAGCATCCTCAAGAAGGACGGCCACCTATCGCTCGCTCAAGCGATAGAGATCGCTACAGAGACTTCCGCAAAGGCCAGAGGTAGCTACTATCGTGAGAATTCCCAATTAAACGATGAAATCGCGCGACTTTGGCTCGAGCTGTTGCTTCTTGACTCCTCAACTGAGATTGCCCCTGCGCGCAAGTATGAAGAGTGGATCGAGAGATTGGAGCAGCCCTTATCCATGCTGACCTCGATAGACTTGGTCCGATCGTGCGGGCATGCCCCCCGGTTTCTGAGCTGGTCAATTGCCCACGCAGAGGACACAGCCCGACGTGTTACAGCGGAGAGATCTGATGCTGAAATTAAATCTACAACCCTTATACAGTTGGCAAGAGCGACGCTTCATGTAAGTCGTTCAGAAGCAAAAGCCTACTTCGACGAAGCGTTGAGAATTACTGAAAAGGTAGGTGACGAAAACTTAGATCGTTGGAACGCATTACTGGAACTTGCGGTCAGCGCCGGTGACATAAAGTCGCCGTCTCCGCGTCGAGCATATCTGCTATCTCGATGCGCAGAACTGTCCTATGCGTATGTCGCGCGAGACAAGCACTTTGATTGGGAAACGACGGTGGAAGCAATAGCCGGGCTGTGTCCTTCTTCGTGTTTAGCTGTTTTGAGCCGCTGGCGCGACCGTCGCTTTGGTCGAAGCGGTAGACTATTACCTGTTGCGGTTAAGGTTCTAACGCAGAACAGAGTCTTGGACGCCCGTTCGGCAGCCGCGTTAATCGGGTTTCGGGGCGAATGGCGAACATCAAATCTGCTTCGTTCCGCAATCTCGGCAGACAGCTCCAGAGAAGACAAGGAGCGTATCGCAGATATCTTGATGCGATTCTTCGCTCTGTCCGGTCGAAATGCCAGTGAATACCACGAAATAAAAGAGGTGGCGGAAGAATATAACATCAGCACAGCAGCACTCGATCATAATTGCGAGGCTGTACAGGCGCCATCATCGACCACTTCGTATCCCATGCGGCTGTCGATGGAAAACCACAACTGGGATTTGATTTTTCGGGATCTAGATATGGCTCTGACCAGTGACGTTGCTGTTGCTTACACACGTTCAAAAGGCGCAGGAGTTTCCCACGATCATAAGACTTTCTTTGAAACTGCATGGGGACAAGTCAGGCCCGGCTTCGAAGCGGACTTTATACGAGCAGCATGTGAAGTTCTTGACTTCGAGTTATACCACTTCCGCTCCCTGCTCGAGGCGATTCCGACTGGTCTCAGGAATCGATTGTCGGTGAAGAACGCAGTCGCGGATGCAAGCAAACGTTTTGCACGACGCTGCTCCTCTGATGTCGTAAGGACCAGGTATTATGAATCTTTTCCTTTCAAGCTTGTCCAAGAGATCTCGAATACACCAGAGTCGGAAACTATACGATTTGTGCTCGCTGCTTTGGGTGAGTCTCTTAAATTTGGGGATCCCAGGCGACTATTCTCTCTGGCCACCCTCGTTGGAACCACATTGCATACGGCTGAGGCGATAGAAGCTCTTGAATTTGGCTTGAGCCTTTACGAAAATTCATTAGAGGATCACGATGGAGATGGACCTTGGTCTCAGGCCCTTCTTCCGCCCGAAAACATCGAGTTCGCTCTTGCCGGTTACATCTGGGCTGCACTCGCGGCTCCCGAGGCCGCAAAGCGGTGGGAAGCTGCACACGTCGTTCGACTGCTCTGTAGTTGGAAACGCACTGAGATCCTGACGCGGATCGTCGAGCTGTCGCAAACGGGTAAGACTGCCCCCTTCATCGATGAGCGGCTTACCTTCTACTTGCTGCACGCTCAACAATGGCTTCTCATCGCTCTTGCACGGGCTGCAATCGACGATCCTCATTCAGTAACCTCCTATTTTGATGTTCTAGTGAGAATGGCGCTGCGCCAACGACCTCACGTACTAATCCGCGGCTTCGCGGCGAATGCAGCTTTGACACTCCTTGATTCCGGTCTAGTTAACCTCGATGCAGCACTTACTCATGAGTTGGCGGAACTTAATGATTCCTGGCTGCCGCGGCGGCGGGGCCCAACAACTCATGCGTGGTTTGAAGAAAAGTCCACTCGAGAGGACGACGTCGGGCTCTACTTCGGACACGATATGGGTCCATATTGGTTCTCCCGATTGGCGGGATGCTTCAAAATCAAGCAGACTGACGTTGAATGCGCCGCTCGAAAGGTCATTATGGACGATTTGAGACATTCGGGTAAAGCGCGTTGGAGGGAAGATCCAAGATCACAACGTAATATCTTCGACGAGACAGAAACGCATCACTCACACGGATCATATCCCCAAGCCGACGACCTACATTTCTATCTGTCCTATCACGCAATGATGATAGTAGCTGGAGATCTGCTGTCCACAGTGCCTTTGCCTGACGAACCCGATGATTACGACCGCTTTGACGAGTGGCTCCGTCGTCATGGATTAACCCGAACCGACGGCCGATGGCTCTCAGACCGAAGAGATCCGTGCCCAATTCGTTCATCCTGGCGCCAATTACATCCGGACCAATACTGGCGATGGTCGTTGATGCGCGCGGACTTTGATGAAGTGTTAGGAATCCACGCTGAGCGGCTGTCTGTTTGGGGTCGTTGGACAGAAGTGACCGACATCCGCGAACAATCTGTGAGTATTTCTAGCGCTCTGGTTTCTCGGCACCGATCGCTGGCTCTGCTTCGAGCTCTCCAGACAACTACCGACCCGCACGATTATCGGATTCCTGCGGATGCAGACGATGAATTTGAACTGGATCGCGGCGAGTACCGGTTGAGAGGTTGGATTTCAGAAACAAGCGACCCGCTTCGATTGGATCAAAATGACCCGTGGGCTGGCGAGATCAACTACCCTCCGATCGTTCCCGCTGAATTTGTTTGTGAGCGGATGCAACTGCGATCAGATGTTGAGCGCCGAATATTCATGCAATCTAGCGATTCGACCGCGGTGTTCTGGTCTCAGACATGGGGTCAGGCAAAGACAAACAGGCACGAAGACGGACCAACGCAGCGGGGGCGGCGACTGCAGGCCGATCGAAAGTTTTTGTCACGATTACTACGAGAAATGGATATGGACCTAATCATTGCTGTTGAACTCGAGCGCGAGGAGCGCCGGTCTAAGAGCTCACGGACAACGAGCAATCAATATGAATTCATGCCAAACAGCGCTAGGTTATTTCTGCTGCGGACAAACGGCGATGTCGTTACGGTTTGATGCTGTTCTGCAACTCGGCAAGAAAGTTGTTGATGAGATGGGCATCCAGTCGTCCGTCGACACACTCGGTCGGTGGATGGTTCACTACATTGCAGAGCTGGTCGTGGAGGCACAGTCAGCCGAAGGGCAGACCAAGGTTGATGCCCAGGCAAGGTGCCGGGAAGCGATCCTGGAGCTTTGGCATCACCGCCACGAGCTGCCTGAAGGTCTGCGTCCGTTTCAGGACGTTGAGGCAATTGCTCTAACTCTCCAAAGTCTTAATCTCGCTCCGAACTCGTTGCGTTACTTCGATAATCGGATCCGCAGCATGGTCAACTGCAGTGAGACTGAGAGCACCCGATGGCTCGATCTCGCCACAAATCTGGACTCTGCTGCAAAGATGTTGATTCGTTACTGCCTTCTCCAAGCTGCGGAGGCTGCACTCGATAAGAATCAAGCATGGGTTGATCTTGCTGATCAAGCCGGATTAGGCCATAGCATCGAATCAGTGATGATCCGCTTTCTTTCCCAAGAAGCAAATGTGCTCTCCGATGCCAGTGCAACCGGTGAGCATCGAGAAGAGATCGAGGACCGCCTTTCTCACCTGAGAGCGTTCCGGCAGGCAGCCTCTTTGCTACAGTCTGGTCTGGAAGAACGATTGGCAGAGTTATCCGCATCTGATATGAACTCTGAATCGACCAACTCGATGGACCGCGAAAGCGACTTTTAGACGAGTCATGTATATTGGACCCTCGACACAGGATAGCTAACTTCGGAGCTGGCCATTCATAACCAGCAAGGTCAATATTCACGGGTTCATCGGCTTGCGATCGGAATGCTCCCGGCGATCCGATTCACCTCAGCGAGGCAGGTACTTGATCCCCTTCCAAACCGGTCGGCGATTTGGACAGAATAAAGACGTATGGCAAGACCAGGGAGCTTCGGATCGTAGGCCTATCGCAGAAACGTCTTGTGCTGTTGCTGATACTGAATTACATCTCGAAGTCGGCGCCGTTGCGATTCCGCCAGCGGCAGTTCTAAGGCCGCCGAGAGGGGCGCCCAAGCGCACTCTTTCGATTCATCATCGGTCTTCAGTTCGCCTGATTCGATCTCCGCAGCATACACGAGCGTGAACTCTTGGCGAACTTCGCCATCCGTATACGCGATCAGAATGTGTGGATCGGTGTAAATGCCAATCAGGCCGGTGATTCGAATGTAAAGCCCGGTCTCTTCGCGCACTTCCCTGATCGCACAATCCGTCATTGACTCACCGAAATCCAACGTTCCGCCCGGCATCGTCCACTTATCGTTGTCCTTCCTGCGCAAAAGCAGAATGTTGCCTTCGGAATTGAAGAGGGCGACGGCAGCGGCGGGATGTATCGAGTTCGGTTTCGGAGCTGCCGGATCGTAGAAATAATCGCGTCGTGCCACTTGTTTCCATCCTATTCTTTGATTGGCTCTTCGAACCAAGCTTCAATTTGGGGAGTGACGCCCACGGGCACCTTGTCGTTTCCAGGAGGAACTTTTATGAAGAGAATCTCTGTATTCGGGCCTGACTTTTGCGCATAAACAACACCTGGCTCGATGACGTAGAAGTCACCTTTGCGGAATGTATGCTCCTCGCCCGTTCTGGCGTCTAGGTATGCCGTTACTCCCGAAGTCATGTATTGAAATTCAAACGCCTGCTTGTGAGTATGCGTCGGTTCCGTTCCACCTTTCTCACCGTAGCGAGTAATCCCAATCTCCACGAGCGAGCTCTGAACGTGTCGGAGCCGTTCTGGTTTCTGCAAGTCTCCAACCAGATACTGACGTGTAGTGTCACTCAGGGCGTCATGAATTTCACCCGCAGCTATTTTCAAGATTTTGGCCATAGACGTTCAAAACGAGTTAATCGGTCCCGACAAGTTTACAAAAACATCAGGACATTTTTCGGGTGATCGACACCACTGAGCACTGAGGCTGCAAAGCCTGCATCTCTGGAATAGCCCGCCGTTATCGCGTCATCCTGGATGCCACGGGCGGATTCGGCCCAAGCGGGATCACCTGAGTTGCGCATTATCCGGCAGCGTCCCAACGCAACCTGTATATCACCCCACCAGTGTCGAGGATGCGTGTTCCGATAGTGTGCTTCAGCATGGTCAAGCAAGATCTTCGCCTGCTCGAAAGAGCTCTGATCAATTGCTATCTCTGCCAGTCCGAGATAAAGATTCCCGAGCCAACCGGGAATGAAAGTGGATCGTCCAAGCTCGATTGCCCTTTCAAAGTATTCCGTCGCGGAGGAATAATTTCTCTTTTGGCGCTCCAGATCGCCCAAGCAGCCGAGAACGTATATTCGCTGGCGCGTACCGCGCCCGTGTGCCGATAATCTAAGTGCTTCCATCAATGCCATCTGCGCAGGTTGCAAGTGCCCCTGGAAGCGAAGAAAATCTCCGTATTTGCGAAGACAGCGGGTGAACAGATAAGGGTCTTTTCTTTGCCGTGCGTGGCGCGCACAACGCACAAGATACGACCGGGCCTCGCGATAATCTCCCTTGAGCGTTCCGAGATTGCCGCCCAGCATGTAGAGAATCTCACCATACGATTCTGGGTCGCAGCCGCAATCAACGCATCCGAGCAGATCGAGCATTTCCTGCCAGAGTTCTGGAACCGGTCGATAGAACATCTGATGATGCACGAGCCGAATTCTAAGCGACAGCAGCGTAGGCAAGTGTTCGTCGGCATTCGGCGGGTGAAGTGCAAGCTCTTGGCGTATTAATTCCGCCGCGTCCGCGTACCGGCCACGCACATGCATCATGTCGAACACGATCGAAGCAAACTTCAGGCGCACATTGGGATCGGAAATGCCATCGAGCTGGGGATTCAGGAGTTCAAGTGCGAGACCGCTTGCGCCTCGTAACTGCAGATCACGCACCAGCGCGAATGTTTGATCGTCAAGCTTTTGGCCGGGCTTTAGGTCTCTTGGAAGATCCGGGTCATCATCATCGGGTAGGTCGACCGGCACTGCACTAGAGAACAGCGGACCCAATGCGGTAAGCGGCAAGCTGGGCAATCGCGATCGCATCGCTTGTCCATGCCCCTCTGGTACCGACATTACATTGATCTGAAGACGCAGTGTGCCTGGTCGCCGCAGAAATTGTAAATGCGTCTTAGCACGCGCATATTCGCCTTCGTCGGCGGCCTGCTCCCAGCCAGTGTTATCGACCAGCAATTCGAGGCAGCCGATTGCTCGGCGCGACCGTTCGCGATGCCATAGAGCGAGGCTTGAGCTAATGAAATCTTTTTCCTCTGGTGTAAGATCGTTGGCGCGCCGCGATAGCCAGACTCTCGCTTCATCGAGCAACGGTCCGCGTAGCAGGAAGCCATCATCACGGCCCGTCTGCTCCCATTCACGAATGATCAGGCGAAGGCGTTGTCGCCAGATAAGGATTTCACGATCCTCTTGTAACCACTGGCTGAGCCGAGGCCAGCGTCGGACGAGCGCTTCATGGGCAATTTCAACTATCTCTTGACGGCCACTGCTTTCGAGCCCAACAGTTACCAATCGCGCTTCCGCCAGCACGGCCAAGACTCGCCGGCCAGAATCGGTGTTCAAGAGGTCCTCGCTGTATAAGGCCGACAACGGAATCCGCTGACGCGTGTCTTCACCACCTTCGTCTGCTAGGCGTACCAGCCGTGTAAGAATGTGCCGGGCCGCTTCTTGTTCCAGCGTTGATAGGCTCCGATAAACTTTCTCCGCGCGATGTGCAATTGCGCCCGGTAATTGACCGATGCGCTCATAAGCGGAATGGGTGAGCGTACGGTGATTTTGACGGCCCCACAGTTCTGTGAGTGCGAACTCAAGCAAAGGCAATGTTCCTGGTTCGGCACCAACATCATTCAAGATGCGTTCTGCTAAGCCTTCCTCAAATGCGACGTCTTGGCGGAACGCGGGCTCTTGTATGACGGATTCGAGCTCGTTGCGGGTCATCGGTCCGATCTTGACGTCGCTGTCCTGAATCTGATCGATGAAGCGACGATGTGAAAGCAGTCGACTGGTGAAGTCCGCTCGAATCGTATACACGAGTTTCAGAGCTGGACCTGCGGAGGCAAGTGGAGCGAGAGCATTCAAAAACCGATCCCGAACCTGTTGTCCGTGGCACTGTGTGTACAGTTCCTCAAATTGATCAATGAATAACAGCAACGCATCGGCATTGCTATTCCGAAGAATTTGCGTCAGCAGATAAGACAACTGTCCTTCTCGCAGAACTTCATGCAGCTTTGGCAACTGAGCAGCTCGGGTAATTTCGTCACATCGAGGCTCAAGCTGAGGCATTAATACTGACGCTAAAGCCCCGAACGGATCTGAACCTGGGCGACAGTAGAGCACGTTCCACGCGCCGGCGCGCCTGAGAGCAGGGATCAGGCCGGCCGAAACCAGTGATGACTTGCCGCTACCGGAACAGCCGGAGACCTGGATTATGTTTTTGTGGGCGAGCTTCTCCTTTAGGAGCTCGACCAGCAGTTCACGGCCGAAGAAAACCTCAACATCGTCTTCCCGAAATGCAAGTAAACCTCTGTACGGGCAATCCGGCACGCCAGTACCCGCTTCAGGTGATGCCGATGCTGCTACCGAGGCAATGCAATCTCTTGGTGGAACCCCAAGTGCCTCCGCTACCTTAGCTATTGTGGCCAGATGTGTCGCTTTCCCGCGTTCCAGGTTTTGAATCGTGCGAACCGACAGGATCGATTTGTCAGCGAGTTTCTCCTGTGTCCACCCTCGACGGCTCCGTAGCTCAATAACTGTCTGCCCCGCAGCTAGGACCAAATTGCCGCTCGCTGCTGCGGGATTTTGCGTGAAACTGCGTTCCAGATTCACCTCCGATTCGTGTTGCAATCAGGCAGATGGGGTTTAAATGGAAACATCCGATGAATGCCGGGTCTCCACAAAGGATTTTCTCAGGCCAGTTTACGTTGCCGAGGCCGCATGGAGCACGGATTGGATCAGAATGCCGCAAGCTGTTCCGTGTCAAGCCGGCCACCTAGAAAGGATATCGCGTTAAACATTTAAGGCGGCTAATGAGCAATTTGGGGTTTTTTGAGCAGCAGAATAAGCTCTCGCTGAGGTCAAATGCAGACAACTACATCAGATTTCATCAACCTGCCGGCTTTCGCGCGCGCCGTCGCGGATCATTTGAAGGAAACTCTCACTGGCACGGCTGCCGGAAAGCGCGTTTTCAACCTAGATGAAGCTGCCGAATACTGCGGCCTCACGCGGGACAGCTTCAAAAAGAAAGTTGTCCGCGACCGATTGCGTAAGGTCCGCCTTGACAAGTGCTGGCGGTTTGATAAGGCTGATCTCGACGCCTGGATCGAATCGCACAAAGAACAGATCGCTCAGGAAACGGCCGAATGAGTAACCAGTTGCGCCGATTTGAAGGGCAAGGAAACGTCTTCCTCCGCAAGCGCGCAGCGCTTTGGCAGATCTCGTACTCGAATGGATGGCGCCAAGTTCTTGAGTCCTCTTGTAGCGCCCAACGCGCCGAGACACTCAGGACGTTGAAGCGGGCATTCCGCGAGATCGCTCTCGGAAAATCGGCTGACGCTGAACGTGTCCGAATATTTGCGCTGTTGCAATTGGTCATCGAGGATTATCGCTGCCGTGACCGAGCGGACCTGCAGGAAGCCGAGCAACGCATCAACAGACTTCTCAACCCAGAGTTCGGTCATCTCCGCGCTGCTGCATTCACCACGAAGGCCCTGAACGCATATATCTCGCGCCGGCAAAAAGAAGGCAGGCAGAATTCAACGATAAATCGCGAACTTGCCCTGCTCCGACGATCGTTTCGGCTCGGCTATGAGCACGACCCCCAGTTAGTCTTTCGGCTTCCAGTCATTAAGACGCTTCCGGAGGACAACGTCCGCGAGGGATTTCTCGAAGCTGATAAATACAAACTGATCCTCGACGCGCTTACGGATGAAATCAAACCCGTCTTTGTTGTTGCTTATCACCTGGGGATGCGCACTGGGGAACTGCTTGCAATCAAGCGGAGCTGGGTCGATCTTGAGGAAAGTCTCATCTACGTGAATGGCCGCGTGATGAAGAACCGCAATCCGAAAACAGCACCGATCTATGGCGACATGAAACCGTGGCTCGAAATGCTTTTGCGCCACGGCCAGATCGAATCGCCGCAATGCGTTTGGCTTTTCTCACGCAATGGCAAGCCAGTGAAAGATTTCAAAGCGGATTGGAAAGACGCGTGTGAAAAAGCTGGCGTTCCTGATTTGCTCTTTCACGATCTACGCCGCACAGCCGTGCGCAACATGATTCGCGCCGGCGTTCCGGAAGAAATTGCAGTTCTGATCTCAGGCCACAAGACTGCGAGCATGCTCTGGCGCTACAACATGACTGCCGCTACGGGTATTAAGGATTCAGGTAACCGCATAAATTTTGATGAAGCAGTTGAATATCCCGGTTTCTCGCTGGGACAGCTTCAAGAAGAAAGTCGTACACAATCGGGTCCGAAAACTCCGCTTACATAAATGCTGGCTGTTTGACAAGGCCAACTTGGAGCGTGGATGGCGGCACAAGGGCAGATTGCTTGCGAAACACATTCGCCATGAGGGCGAGTTGAGGACGATTTCGATGAAGGGAAAGAAATCTCGCGGACGTACAAAGGGGCAGGGAAATCTGTTCAGAGACCCGCGGTCTCCTTACTGGCAATTAAGCTACTGGAATGGCTGGCGACAGGTCCGTGAATCCGCACGAACGGAAGATCGCGTTGAAGCTCTGGCAATACTTCGCGAACGGTTGTCATCCGTACGAGTCTTTGCTGGCGCAGGCTCCGCCGGGGAACGGATTAAAATCAACGGACTCTTCAATCTCCTCCTCGAGGACTATCGTCGTCACGATCGCACCGATCTCTATCAAGCCGAATTGCGCATTGCCAAACATCTGAGACCCTCATTCGGGGACCTGAAAGCAGCGAAACTCAGCTCTCATCACATACGCTCCTACATGGACATCCGGAAAGCCGCCGGAGCATCGAACGCAACGATCAATCGTGAATTGTCGTTGCTCCGCAGAGCTTTTAACCTTGGGACTTACGAAGACCCGCCGCTGGTTATGCGCGCTCCTCGGATTCCGAAATTGAAAGAAGACAATGTTCGCGAGGGCTTCCTCGAACCTGACCAATATCGGGCCATCTTGGACGCCTTGCGCGAACCGGTGAAGCCCATCTTTGTCGTCGCGTATCACCTCGGAATGCGAACAGGCGAGCTCTTAAAGCTCAGGCGAGATTGGATCGACTTAAACGAAGGACTCATCTTCGTTAACGGCCGCGTCACGAAGAATCGCAAACCAAAGGTTGCGCCAATCTACGGCGACATGACTGGATGGCTCGAGATGTTGTTAGCTCGATGCAAACTTGTCGCGCCCACGAGCAAGCATCTATTCATTTGGGAAGACGGCAAGCCGATTCGTGACTTCCGCAGCGCCTGGGAGGAGGCCTGTGTTGCGGCGGGACTGCCCGGACTACTATTCCATGATCTCCGCAGGACAGCGGTTCGCAACATGATCCGCGCAGGCGTGCCAGAGAAGATTGCCATGACTGTCTCCGGACACAGGACTGCCAGCATGCTCTGGCGCTACAACATCGTCGATACGCGGGATCTCGTGGAAGCTGGACGACGCACTCAGCGCTACCTAGAAGAGCAAAGTAGGAAGCAAACTACGGAATCGATTACGGAGCGGCCCAATGCCCGAACCAACTAAATCCTCGCTCGGGTTACGTAATCCATTGAAAAGATTGGTGCGGATGAAGAGACTTGAACTCTTACGCCCATTACAGGCGCTGGAACCTAAATCCAGTGCGTCTGCCAATTCCGCCACATCCGCGTTTGGGCGAGAAATCTTTCTCAGCGTACCATCGTGAGACTTTGATTTGGCTTCGATTTGAGGAAGCTGAGGAATTCTTGCGGGTTGCGCGTCAATTCAGGGAACGTAGCGATCACGTGCTGATCGGGGTCCATGATGGCGTAGAACGGAATAGACGCTGTCCCGAAGCGGGAGTCTTCCAGTTGCTGGTTCCGCTCCGAGTCGGGGTCCGTTCCATCCGTAAATAGATCCACGATCACCATATCCTTCAGCGCTGCCTGAATTTCCGGGCGGGGGAACATATTCGCCTTCATCCAGTGGCAATTCGTGCACGCGTATCCGGTGAAGTTGACCAGGATCAGCTTATTTCGCTCACGTGCTGCGGCGAGTGCCCCGGGAAGGTCATTTTTCAGGGTCACCTTTGTGTCTGCACCTGCAACTCCCGGCAAGGATGAGGCCGACACTTCCGGAATGAACGCATCCAGATCTCCGAGCCGCGCATTAAACAGTCCAGGGACAAGACTGACGGAAAAGATCAGGAACGCCGAAGCGATCAAGGCGCGCGTGACGCCAAGGCGCTCGTCTTTCTTGATACCCTCCATGGGCAGCAGTCCGAGCAGATACACTCCCGGCAGTGCAAAAAGAACGATCCACGCGGCGAGGAAACGCTCCCGCGTCAGCCAGTGCGTCTGCAGGACCTGATCGATATTGCTCAGGTATTTGAACATCACCGCGAGAACGACGAACCCGAGCACAATCTTGACCCGCGCCATCCAGCCGCCGCTCCGGGGCAACCGCTTGAGATAGCCGGGAAATAAGGCGAGCAGAAAGAAGGGCGTTGCTAAGCCCGAGGCAAAAGCAAGCATCCCGAGTACAGGCTGCGGGCCTTTACTTTGGACGGAGGCGATGAGCAGGGGGCCGACGATCGGGCCGATACACGCGAACGAAGTCAGCGAGAACGTCAGGCCCATCAGCAGGGTGCCAACGTAACCGCCTGCCTGGGAGGCGGTGTTGAGTTTTGTCAAAAAGCTTGACGGCAGGGTGAGCTCGAACGCGCCGAGGAGGCTGAGGCCAAACACGAAAAAAACAAGCGAAATAAAACTATTCACCCAAGGGCTGGACCCAAGCTGAACGACACCGAAGGGACCGGCGACCGCAGTCACCAGGAACCCGAGCGCCGTGAACAGCACGACGATTCCAAGACAGAACACCAGCGCCTGGGCGAGGGCACCGCGTTTCCCGCCGCGCGTATCCTGGCCAAGGAAGAACGAAACGGTGATCGGAATCATTGGGAATACGCATGGTGTGAACAACGCTGCAAGTCCGAACGCGAATGCTGTCAGCATGAAGGGCAATGTTCCCTCGCTGCCGGCCTTGGGCAGCTTCGAATTTCGGATTGGCGAAGCAGCGACTGAGGATGAAGACGGACTGGCAGCTGGAGGCGGAGCAGTCGTGCCTGCGCCGGCAGGGACCAGGAGATACCCCGCAGGGATTTCGAACGGCTTACTTTGCCCTGCTGCGACCGGGCCGAAGGTAAGGGAGGTTTGGACAACCTTCTTGACTGGGGGTAAACACTTCGTATCGGAACAAGCCTGATATCGAACAGTCGTTTCGATGGGAATCGTCCCGCTTGCTGAAGGCGCCGCATCCCCTTCGATCACAAAGTGAGCCGTTCCCGTATAGGTTTCCGTATCGATGTTGAAGTTCGGATCAAGTTTCCGGACGGGCTCAGGACGGTAAATCTTCACACCCGAAAGAGCGGGGCTTGGCGTTACCGCAATCTTGGTGATGATGGGACCGCCGGGAGGAGTCGTCGGCGAATAGAGATGCCAACCTGACTCGATTTTCGCCTGCAGCTGAAGGTACGCCTTCGAGCCCGGCGCCGCTATCTTGCGGTTGTTTTCCGGTGAGAGCGTCCAGGAAACAGGGTCTTCTTTGGCAAAGGCCCGAGAGGAAACAATAGCCAGCGCCAGAAGAGCAATACGCAGCATAGATAACCTTCCTAAGCTGATGTAAGAGTGCCTAGTTCCGATGCAATTCGCTCGTCTACCTTGCCGAGAGCGAACTCCCGAGCGACACGAATCGCGTTGTAGATTGCTTTTGCGGGAGAACGACCGTGGCATATGACGCAGATGCCGTTCAGTCCAAGCAGAGGAGCACCGCCATATTCGGCATAATCAACCCGTTTCTTGAACTCCTGAAACGCGCCTCGGGCCAGATAGGCGCCTAATTTTCGTCCGGGCGACGCATTGAGCAACTGCTTGAGCATCTTCCCGACGACCTCCACTAAGCCCTCGCTGACTTTCAGCGCCACATTCCCGACAAAACCGTCGCAGACGATGACGTCGACGGAGCCCGTATAAACGTCTCGACCTTCGACGTTTCCGATGAAGTTTATGTCTTTGACTTCCTTCAGGTATTGCTGCGCTTCGAGCGTCAGGGCATTGCCCTTGTGATCTTCTTCACCAATGGACAGCAGCCCCACTCGCGGATTGGTGGTGTGGAAGATGACTCGGGAGTAAGCGTCGCCCATGATCGCGAACTGGCACAGCATCTTCGGCGTACAATCCACGTTCGCACCGACATCCAGCATGACGGCCGGAGAACCACTCAAGGTGGGGAATACGGACGCCAACGCCGGCCTGTCTACGCCAGGAAGCATGCCTTGAACAATCTTAGCCGTCGCCATGACGGCTCCGGTATTGCCCGCGGACACCACGCCTTGAGCCTCGCCGGTCTTGACCAGCCGCGTCGCAATCCGGATGGAACTATCCTTTTTTTGACGGATAGCTTTGCCGGCACTATCCTCCATCGTGATCTGCTCGCTGGCGTGGCGAATCTCGAGAGGGAGTTGCTGCCACCCGGCGTGCTTGCTTAATTCCTTTTGAAGGACGTCTTCTCGCCCCACGAGAATAACGCGAACATCTAACGCCCGGACGGCTTGCAACGCACCTGCGATTTCGGGCGCCGGGAAGTTATCCCCTCCCATAGCGTCAAGGGCGATTGTCACCATGCGGGGGTATCAATCAGACGAGCAACTCAGACCAGAGGCGGGCAATTGCCGCTAAGCCTCAACAACTTCAATGACTTCGCGACCCTTATATTTGCCGCAGTGCGGGCAGGCGCGGTGAGCACGGATTTTCTCGTGGCAGTTAGGGCACTCTGCAAGCTGCGGAATGGCTAAGTGGTCGTGGGCACGTCGGGTGGATGTGCGGCGCTTCGAATGGCGTCGTTTTGGATTCGGCATAGCTAACTCGTTTCGTTACTTCAATGTTCAGAATACAGTAGAGGCGAACTGATTGATCAGTGCCTGTTCTCGGTCCGGAAGTCTTTCAGACCACTCCAGCGGTCATCGACAGCCGGAAGATGGCAGTCGCAGTCGCGCTGGTTTTTATTTTCGCCGCAGACAGGACATATTCCTTTGCAGGACTCCCCGCAAACGATTCGCATGGGCAATGCCAGAAGAACGACCTCGCGAAGAACATCGTTCAGCGCCAGCCCATTCCCTTCATAAAAACCAACGTCGATGGCCGACTCGGCCACTTCGTTCTCGCCACCAGCGGATTCGGCAGCCGGAAAGTAGACAAGATCGAAATGATTCTGGACCGGTATTGAGACCGTCTCCAGACAGCGATCGCACGAGGCGGAGACATCTACCTTCAAGTCTCCGTGCACGCGGATGTCCCCAACCGCATGGTTCAATAGCTCCGCCCGGCCCTCGCAATGCAGATCAGAGTTTTGGATGACATTTCCAACAAACTCGATCTCCCCGGCCGGTACGTCGACGGTGAAGCGGACTGGATTCTTTTCCAGTTGAGGAAGACTGATAAACACGACAACAATCCAAGCGGAAAACGCGGGCGAGGGAGCTTCGAAGAAGCCTCTCTAACGGAGGCCACGCGGCGGCGCGGGCACACAAACATCTAATGATAGCATCCGGGTTGTCATTTCCGTTATGGCCAATCTCGTCTGATCTTCGCCAGGTTTACAAAAGATATACAACTTTTCGAGTGGCATCCGGCCGACTAATTTCCTCTAAGAGGTCGTTGGGGAAAGCCATATATGAAACAAAATCTGGTCCTGTTTTTCACCGCGCTCCTGCTAACCGGGAGCGAGTTATCGGCGCAATTCGTCAAGATTACTCCACTCGGGGCGCGAACCGGGGAATTTTGTTCGCCGGATCGAGCCTTGATTCTGGAAGATCCCACCGGCGTGAGAATCCTCTATGATCCCGGAATGACCGTAGCCGGGGGCAGCGATCCCAGGCTGACAGCCGGTGCCAAGCTCGGTCGCGTTGACGTTCTCCTTGTTAGCCACGCACACGGGGATCACATCGGTGCCTCTAAGATGACTCAGTCGCCGGATGCCGCTGGAGCCAGTTGTTCGTCAGCTGCCACCGTTCCGACGACCGACTCGAACGCAGCCGAGATTGCGGCCGCCCAGAAACTGGCGATTATCGGTTCCCAGGATCTTTCGGCCTTTATCGCTGCGAAAGTACAAGGGATCTTGAAAGCTCCGACGCCAGGTTGTGCAACCAGCGGGCCCGGCAACGAAACCGTCACGCCGCTGAGCGGAGCTTGCACGGGGAGTATCGGGTACGGTGCTAAGCGGACCATTCGGGCCGCCGGGGCGGCAAGCGGTGTTCAGATCGCTCTCGTTCAGGCGCTTCACGGAAATGGCTTGCCAACCAGCTTGCTTGCGGAACCGCTCGTCTCGGCGCTGACCGCTAACGGCGTGTCTTTCTCGCCCGGTGGACCGAGCGGATACGTGGTTATCTTTACGAATGGCTTGCGCGTATATCTTTCGGGGGATACCGGACAAACGAGCGACATGTCCACGGTCGTCAAAGGATACTATGGCGCGAACCTGGCAGTTCTGAACATTGGTGACGTATTCACGACGGGTCCTGAAGAAGCGGCGTTTGTCGTGAACCAGCTGATCCAGCCCGTTTCCGTCATTCCCTCTCATGCCAACGAGGTTGCAACCTCCGGCGGTATGCTGTTGCCCGGCACGAAAACGGCACGGTTCGCTCAGCTCCTCCAAGACACCATTTCGATGTACCCGCCCTTAAGCGGTGTGACGCTCGAGTTCGATGGCCTCGGCCACTGCATCATTGGCTGTTTCGGAGTGTCAAAGCCGAGATCCAAGTAATCACACGTGAAGCGCTCTTCCGCGTCGTTGAAAACCTGGGAGAGCGCGGCAGCTGCTAGAGTCCTTGCCTTAAGAGATGTATTGCAAATGAGTCAAGTTTACGCAGCAAGTCTTTGGGCCTCGCAGCAGGCGTCGATTTCGGAGTTGAGTCGGTCGAAAGCGCGGCGGAGAGGGGCTTCGATTGGCCGCGACTGCGGCATGATCTCGGCGAGTTTGGGGCGCAGCAGCCGTGCGTAGGTTCGGGAGAAGAACAGCGCGATGCGCAGACCGTCTGGCGTGAGTTGATA
>JBJMGK010000020.1:0-8518 GCA_045807925.1 Bryobacteraceae bacterium
CCCGATAACGTTAGCTTTCACCTCGGACCTCCTCTGTTCCTCAGTCACACAGCCAGGAAGTCACAGCCAGGCAAACTTCTGCCTTTTCCGAAGTCCCCCAACGGTTCTCTCAAACATAACGATTGATTGACCTTTGCTCGGTAGGCACTCTGTCGGTGTTAACAAACGGGTCGTAGTTTCGCATCCCGACCGGGGACCCAATTCGTTTTGCGAACTTAGCTCTCCAGTAAACGGTCATCCGATGCTGACATGATCACGTGATCATGCTTCCCATCCGATCATGGTGCTGCAGCAAGTCATGACGCGTTTTCTGCATGAACGCTGACTGGCGAGCGAGGCGACTGGACTTTGGCCGGACCGGCTACCGAAAAATTTTCCATGATCGCGGACCTCAAATATCCCGAAAACAGTCTCCTCCGGAGTAACTTGATTCCCCCCTCAGCGACATTGGCCCTTGGGATGCACCAGACATATGCGTGACAAATGAGACATTCGGCGATTTCGGCGACCTCTTCAGTGTGAACAGTGGACCGCAAGCACCTGAGACCATCGTCGTAGAGGTTCCATCTGTGGGTTGCACTCCCGTGCGCAAGATGATGGGAACACTTCGGAGCACTTTCGGGAAAGACTTGATCATCGGGTGCCCGGAGACGATCGACGGTGCCTGCAGCATTAGGGTCCAAAGTGCCCACTTTCTGTTTGTGGGCGACGTCCTTCAATCCGTTCCCGATGAGGAGAGTTGGACCGTTCATGTCAGTGTCAAAAGCAAACTTCTGATTTTCTGACGAAAGCTGGTCAACGGCACACCGAGAACTGCGCTAACGACTGTCAGAGTTAAACTCCGGTCCAGGCGGCTACCACAACAAAACCTTTTCTTCGAGAAGATTTTTGTGAGCAAACTGGCGAACCGTTCAGCGAGTGAAGCTGCTCTGATCGCCGCACTCGCGACATGTGCAAGGAGACTTCTTTCATGCGGTTGGGCCGGTTATGAAGGATGGGTACCTGAACGTTCAGTCAGGGCGGGACAAATCGAGGTATTTGCCCCGACAATTTTTCGATCAACACACCTCTTGGCATACCCGTCAGCTAACACGGCCAACCCAACAAGATATTCATCAATTGAAAATGCCCAGAACTGGAAGAGAGCGATTGCAAATTTGTGTCTGTACGTCGGTCGATTATGGCTCCCCGATTCAAACGCTAAGGGTCAGGTCGTATGGGCCGGAGCCATCCATACGTGAGTGGGCGGACCGATATAGTGTCAATTCGTTGCTATAAACTGTGAACTGAAACAGGAAGAGGCCCCGATGTTGCAGACTCAGGTGCTGGTTACATCCGTAATGATGCGGGACTTCTATTGCCAGCCGTGCGGGCGATCTATGCAAAACACGGGAGTAGCCGGTTTGCTCTGTTGCCTGAACTGCGTCTTATTTCTGCGGGGTACCGAGTGGGTTGGCTGCGAGATCAACAAAGCGATCGCCCCTCGACGGTGAGTGGTTGACCGAGGACGCATTGGGAGAGTAGGGCTAGGTCTAACCGGGGCCACGACGCAAACAGCCAGAGTTGCAAATGCTGAAAGAGCGAAGCGCCACAGAAGGGATCGTCCGCAGCGTACAAACCGCCAGCGATCAGGCACGCAAGTGCGAGCACAGAACTCATTCTTGTCAGCATTGATATCCTCCCTGAGGATTATTTAAAACACATTGCTAGTTGAAGTACAAGAGGTAGTCCTAGGAGCTCATTGAAAAACTCTCGTCACACGACTGACAGGCGTTCCGAACTCGGCTACACTCGAGAACTTCGAGGTGTTATGGCGCCAAATGCCCAAGGGCAAAGGCGGCCAGGAGGGCGCCCAAATCGCGTTCTCGCCAGACGGCAAGTATCTGTTTCTCGCGGTTGGCGAACGCCAGCGCTTCACACCTGCCCAGGACCCAGACCAGCCCGAAGGCAAGATCCTGCGTCTGACGCTAGACGGCAAACCCGCCCGCGGCAATCCCAATTTCGGCAAGAGTGGGGCTGCCACCATTCCGCTGGTTGATCCTGCGCGTGATTCTGTTGGCGGACCTTCGAGGGCTTTGAAGCGGCTGAAAAAGGCAACCGCCGCTCGTAATGATTAACGGTTACCTGGAGTCCTTATCGTTAACGATAGATTCCTGAGCATGCGGGCAAAAGCGCTGATCTTCTGCGTCGGGTTGTCGGGCTTGACGATGACGAGCGCAGACCGCCATCTGATCATGGTCACGCAGCAAGTCAGGAGTTGTTCCGATCACTTCGGAGACGTCGAGCCGCAGGTCCTTGTCGGCGCCAATCAAGGACAGCGCTGTGCGTATGACTGACATGAGCGTACCCTCCGCACTCATGCGAGAAAATTCCCTCCCTGTTCAATCATTCGTCCGACGGAGACCAAAGGGGCGGCAATGGGATTGCGACCTCTGGCAGGAGCAATTTCTGCGCTGGTTTAGTTCGATCGAGAAGACTCTTCAGAGTGGAACAGACCGCCCACAGAGGCCGCGGCACCAGCAATCGACCCTAAAGTCGAGCCGATGGTCTCCGCCCTGCGAGTTGAAGTTGAGCTGCCGGATGACGGCTCAGAAAGCGGTTAGAGAAAGGTTCAAGCTACAGCCCCACGGACCGCTGAAGCGTTGTCGCGGAATACGAGCGCGGACAAAACCGCTACCGCGTGATCAGTCCCATTCGGGGCTTTGCTGTTCTTTCTGTTCACTCAGAGATCTAAACCGAATTACAACCGGAATTTCCTGGTCATTGAGTGAAAACTCTTTCGTTAAAGCCGAACGGATCTTGCTGCTGATCTTGGTTGCATCCACAGGGGTTTCAACAGTTCCATCTACGAGCAGAACCCGCGCACGCGAACCGCGTCGATCAATTCGTGCTTCGTGTGACCATCCAGATCGCCGTTTACGACTCTGCGGTGGCGATCGAGGGCGGGTACAGGCCGTTTGCGGCAAAAATCGAAGCCTCGTCCCATGTTCTGACCATGGTCATGCAGCAGGTCATAACACGTTTTTCTGCATGAACGCTGATTATTCAGCTCGCCACGTTGCTGTAGCCCTTCGCTCTCTAGCAGTGTGCGGAAAAAGCAATCAAACGAGTTACAACTGAAATGTTCTGGACGTCTTTACTCGTATGCGGGGCAGTGATCAGATTCAGAGCTCGATGTTCAGCTACTTGTCTCCGGAAACGCAGGTGCGAAAGGAGCACCCGCTGCGTCCGATCCGGGTGATGGTAGATGAAGCGTTGCGGCGGATGTCGCCGTTATTCGAGCAGATGTACTCGGAAATGGGGCGTCCCTCGATTGCTCCGGAGAAACTGTTGCGTGCGCAGTTGCTGCAGATGCTGTATTCAGTGCGCAGCGAGCGACTGCTGATGGAGCAAGGTCGCCGAGGAGGCCCTGGACAGAGCTTGCCAGCTCACTACGTCGATTTTTTGCGATTCTTTTCGGTATTCCGTGGCACGTTCAACTTGTCGTACGCGTCACGTTCAGAGGTTTTCAGAATTCGGTACTTGCGATTTCCTGGAGATACGAAGTCGACGACCGCTTCGATCGAATCCGATGCAGGCATTCCTGCGCGGGTCTCGACGTTGCGATCCGGTGATTTCGTCGGCCAAGAGATATAGCGTCGCCGGAGGAGTTCCCAGGAAAAAGAATTAAGGCGCCATAAGAGCGGGGCCGTCCATTGCGATCCCCGTCTTAAGCCTTGATCCAGCGTTTCATTGATCAGGACAATCGGCGGCGCGAGGCGCCATGAACTCGCACTTCATGCGAGTTTCAACTGCACATTGGAACGCACCTATTGCGAGTTTCAGCATCTCTTTCAGGAATTCAAGGCTCGTCTAGAAACCTTGCGGAAACGAGATCGACCACAGCATCGCTCTGTGTGTGAACGAAGAAGTGATCGCCGTCGAACCAGCATACGCGGCATTCGCGTGTGGTCTCTTGGCGCCACGCGCCGACACGATTGTGATCAACGTGCATATCGCCGTGGCTCGCGAGGACGGTGATCGGCAGCGTCAGCGGGGGGGCGGGGCGATAGCAGTAGTTCTCGACCAATGCGAAGTCGGCTCGGATCGTCGGGAGCATCAGCGCCATGAGCTCCTTGTGCGCGAGGATATCCGGCGGCGTGCCGTTGTATTCGACCAACTCGGAAAGCAAGGTGTTGTCCGGGAGTGCGTGCAATCCTTTTGACGGTTTGCGGCATTGCGGCGGATCGCAGGCTGCGACGAATAGGTGCGCAGGTGTTGGCAGATAGGCCAAACGACAGTAGCGAGCCACTTCGAAGCCGATCAGAGCGCCGAGACTGTGGCCAAAGAAAGCAAAAGGTATACTGCCGTTCCGTGCAATTTCCGCGGCAAGTGACTTAACTAACTCACCGAGTTCGGTGAGCGGCTTCTCGTGCAAGCGCGTGCCGCGCCCGGGAAGCTGCACTGCACATATCTCGATGGCAGGATCGACTTTCGCCTGCCATGCGCGATAGCTCGCGGGATTTCCTCCGGCACACGGGAAGCAATACAGCCGGCGCGACACTTGCGAAGACAAGCGCTGCCGGATCAGCCATGGAGACACCTGCACGACGGCTCCTAGGCGATCACGGCGACAGGCGAGGTGACAGGTTCGCGTCGATCAATACGGCACAGCTTGCCGTCCTCGAGTTTGATCGTGCGATCGGCACAACGGAAGTATGAATCGTCATGCGTGATGACGATGACGGTCTTGCCGCGTGCTTTTAGTTCTGGGAGCAGCTCAGTGTAGAAAACCTTCTTGAATACCGGATCTTGGTCGGCAGCCCATTCGTCAAAAACGCAGACCGGACGATCGTCGAGGTATGCAGACACGAGCGCTAAGCGCTTGCGTTGTCCAGCCGAGAGTCGGGTCGTCGAAAACCTACCGCCGTCGACTTTTACCTTGTGTCCCATCTGCAAGCGTTCGATATAGCGCTGCGCGCGTTCGGACAACTCCGGCGAATCCGCTGTGAGCATTTGCTCGAAGAGGTGGAAGTCGGAGAACACCGCTGAAAAGTAGCGGCGGTAGTTGCCGACGTTCGCAGTCGTCAGCGAAACGCCGTTCAACAGGATGAGGCCGCGTTCGGGTTCGTAGAAACCGAGCAACAACAACGCGAGCGTAGTCTTGCCGCTGCCGTTGCCGCCGACGATGAAGACGACTTCACCGCCACCGACACTGAGGTCGAGTGGTCCCAACATGAAAGTGTTGTCTTCGATCGGTCCGGGGTAGTGATGGCAGACACCGCGGAGTTCGAGGTGCAACGTTCCGCCGGTGGAAAACGGATCGATCGTCAAGGGCGCCGGGCCAGTCGCTTCTTGCGCCTGCTCGAGCTGTTCGAGCTTCGCCAGCGACACGCCGGCTTGCCGCAGAACCGGGAGCGACAACATCATGTCGCTGATCGGTCGAATAAGGAACATCAAAATGAGCACGTAGGTCGCGATCACGCCAGCGGGCTGCAGCAGCCACGCGGGCACTGCGAACAGGAGTGCGCCGATCATCACGTAGAACAAGATCAGGCCGACGTTCGTGAGCCAGGTGTAGCGCGACATCGCGCCGAGGAAGATATGCTTGAACGTTATCGCATCAGGTGCAACGACACCATCGACGAAATGCGCTCCGCGCTGGGCGTTGAGCTGAAGTTCCTTGCTGCCTTCAATCAGGTTGCGGAAATGCTCGTACAACATGTCGAGCTTCTCGCGCAGCACAGTCAATCGCCGCAGCGGAATTCTCTCGAGCAGCGCGTACGCAACGAGAGAGGCTAGGACGAATGTCGCGAGTACCGCGAACAGTTTCCACGACAGCCACGCCATGTAGACGAAGCAGCTGGCGATAATCAAACCGTTGCCGAACACGAGAGGCAGCGTTTGGAAAGCTTGTACGAATGTAGTGATGTCATTCGTGAGCACTGCGAATAACTCAGCTTTCCCGATTGCCTGTAGGCGTTTCAGCGGCAACGCCAGAATCTTGCGGCTCAAGTCAACGCGCATGCGCAGAATCGAAGTCTGCACCAGGTGCATCAACGAGATTTCCGAACACGATTTGGCGCCGAAGTAGATCAGACACAGACCGAAGAACAGAACTGCAGCTCCGCTGTGCTGGCCTCCCTCAACAACGCCATCGCTGATAATTTTGGCCATGGATGCGCCAGCGGCGCCGCTGATCACGGCGGCGATAATGGCGATCAGCAGAAGTGTCTTCGATTCGCGAAATAGATATCTGAGCAAATTCATCGCTAGTTCGCCGAAAAAAAGAACAGCGTCTTGACCAACACTCGTTCGGCCGCGGCAGAAAGTATCGTGGCGACTTCCTCTGGATGGGTTCCGACAAAGTAGTGCTCTGCGTCCGCAATTGTTTCGAGACTGACGTTTTCGGAAATGTCGCCCCAGCGCCGGTAGTGATTGTGATAGCCGGGTGTGAGCTTGTCGTTCGTTCCGACGATGCAGTGAATCGGCGCCGCGATACGCCAACGCTTGCGTCGCCGTTCGTACTGTGCGGCCATGCGCGAATCGCGGCGGAAGTTGTCCATCATGAAACGCAACATGTCGTCGTCGATAGCGTCGCTGGGTCCGCCCCACGACTGGATCAATGCGTGAATGTCGCGGTCTCCCTTGGCACCCCACAAGTCTTGACCCAGCAGCAGTCGTCCGAATCGAGTCGCAGGAAATGCACCGCCGACAGCGAGAAACTGAACTTCGCGGCCCGCGAGTTCCAGTTGGCGCGTGATTTCCAGTGCGAGGTAGCTGCCGACGCAGTGGCCATAAAGGGCAATGGTGCCGGTGATGCTTCCGAGAATGCGCTCGACGCATGCAGTCGCGATGCTCTCCACGCTTTGCGAGGCATCAGCTTTCATGCCGACTTCGTTGCCCGGTATGGTGATCGCATAAACTTCGATCGGCATTCCGCGCTGGGCGAGTTGCTCGGCGAGCGGTTGGAACACGGCGGCGGATGCGCCGGCGTATGGACAGCAGATCAATGCGAGTTTGTTGTCGCCGTGTGCACGAGTCAGTTGCTGCAGAATGTCGCTTTCTGTTTCGTGCGTGTCGATTCGCGCGGCGAGCGCTTCGATTGTCGGCGTGCGATAGAAATCCACGAGGCTGATTTGATTGCCGCCGATGCGGTTGTTGATGCGGAAAGTGGCTGTCGCCGCCTTCAGCGAATGGCCGCCGAAATCGAAGAAGTTGTCGTGAATGCCGACGTGGTCGAGGCCAAGAAGCTCGGTCCATATGGTTGCGATGGCGGCTTCGGTTGCGTTACGCGGCGCGATCGAGCGATGCCGGTCCTGCACCGGTGTCCCCGGGGCCGGCAAGGCCGCCCGATCGAGTTTGCCGTTCGGGGTCAGCGGGAATGCAGCGAGCGCGACGAATGCGCTGGGTAACATGTGCTCGGGCAGTTCCGCCGCGAGGCGGCTGCGCAGCGCAGCGACCTCGAGCGGCGCATCGCTGACCACATACGCGACCAAGCGCTTGTCGGCGCCGTCGTCGCGGGCGAGGACGACCGCTTCGCGCACGCCGGCGATGGCGCACACCTTCGCTTCAATCTCGCCGAGCTCGATGCGGAAGCCGCGGATCTTCACTTGGAAGTCGTTGCGACCCAAGTACTCGACCGAACCGTCGGGCAACCAGCGACCGAGGTCGCCGGTCTTGTACATGCGGCCGCCGTGAAACGGATCGGCGAGGAAGCGCTCGGCCGTGAGTTCGGGGCGGTTGAGGTAGCCGCGCGCCACACCCGCGCCACCGATGTAGATCTCCCCAGTCACCCCGATCGGCACCGGCTCGCCGCGCCAGTCCAAAATGTAGACTTGTGTATTGGCAATCGGGCGACCGATATGCTGCGGGAAACTCGCACCGCGTTCGGTCTTGACCCACGTCGAGTATGTTGTGGTTTCGGTCGGCGCGTAAAGATTGACGACCGCTTGCGCATCCGTGTTCGCAAACACGCGTTCAACCAAAACGCGTTTGAGAGGCTCGCCGGCTAGATTGATGACCTGCACACCTTTCGGCACGGCATCCGTCTTGAGCAGTGCATCGATCGCCGACGGTACGGTGTTGATCAATGACACACCATCCACCGGCGCGAGGATATTGCGCACCAGCGTGACCGAAGCCCCCACGGTTAGTGGAACGAGCAGTTCGAAAACGGCGAGATCGAAATTGATCGATGTCGAGAACAATGTGTTCGAGAGTTGCAATGACGAGAAATCACGACGAGCCCACGACAGCAGGTTCGTTGTGCTGTGATGCTCGATCGCCACGCCCTTGGGTTTGCCGGTGGACCCGGAGGTGTAGATGACGTAGGCGAGATGCTGAGGCGTCAGACCGATCGCACGGGCATCGATGTCGCGGTCGGGATATTGCGCCAGCGCGGCTGCGGTCGCCTGGTCATCGAGCACGAGTGTCGGCAGGGTGGGCGCCGGTAAGCGGTCGCACAGCGCGGCTTGGGTCAGCAACGCCATCGGCGCACTGTCCTCGAGCATGTAAGCGAGCCGTTCGGCCGGATAAC
>JBJMGK010000021.1:0-7386 GCA_045807925.1 Bryobacteraceae bacterium
ATCAGCCGCGCCACGCTGGATGGATGGGTCATGCGAGTGGGTGAGTTGCTCTCGCCTATTGCCGCGGCCATCGGTCGTGAGTTGGTCAGCGGCACGTATATCCAAGCAGATGAAACGCCAGTGGGGGTGCAGATGCACGACGGACGAGGCAAAAACCATCAGGCCTACCTTTGGCAATACGGCAGGCCCGGCAGCAACGTGGTGTTCGATTTTCGGCTCGGGCGTGGACGCGACGGTCCGAAGCGATTTCTGGGACAGTTTGAAGGCATCCTGCAAAGTGACGGCTACGCCGCTTATGAACAGGTGGGCGGACCGAGGATCGTGCATGCCTGCTGTTGGGCGCACGCGCGCAGAAAGTTTATGGAGGCCTTGAAACTCCACCCGGAGGATCGTGTCGCGGCGCGCCTTGTGGCGCGAATCGATGCGCTGTTTTCTATCGACGCCGAGGCTCGTTCAGCAAATCTAGATCATGCTGCTCGTCATGCCCTGCGCCTCAAACGAGCACGACCTCTACTGGATCTTTTGAAGCCGCAGATCGAAGTCGCCCAGGCCGAGGCCTTACCTGCCAGTGCGCTCGGCAAAGCCGCCCAGTATACGCTCGCGCTCTGGCCAAAGCTCACGCGTTTTCTCGATTATCCGGAACTGGAGCTGAGCAACAATCTGGAGGAAAACTCCATGCGCACGCTCGTCTTAGGACGAAAGAATTGGATCCACTTAGGCAGCCCCCAGGCTGGCCCGAAGGTCGCCGCTATTCTGTCCATAGTTGAAAGCTGCCGCCGCCTCAAAATCCCGATTCGTGACTACCTGGCCAGCATCTTGCCGGGTCTGGCGGCATTCCCCATCCATCGCATCACGGAACTGACGCCCGCGGACTGGGCCACCCGCTGATTCTTTGCGTCATCCACTCTGTACTTGCTCTGACGGATACGTCCGGTCAATGGCAGAACCTGGATACAGATCGTCGATAGAGGTCTGGAGACGAGCACTCATACAGATGCTCCCAAGGTTGGGCCTGCGCCAAGACTCGCCGGAAGATCCGGGCATAACACGCAAGATCCAGTTCTGTCATATAGTCCAGGATCGAACGTCATCGTTCCGATTGAGTAACGGGTCGAACCAGCTGGATGGCACGAACCGAATGGCACGAACCAATTCGTAGCTAAGGATTGCAAGGACTCGGAGCATTGGTTCCGAGTCGCTCCTGAATCACAGTCACGTCAACGCCTGTTTACGCCGTTTTCCCAAAACTTTAACAGTTCGGCTGAATCCCTGGTTTCCCTGTGCCGTCCAAGCGACTAGGAGAGGTTCCAGCGATTTGGCAAGAAACCTGCTCTAGATTAATCGCCGAAAGACTGACATGTCGTTTCTGAACGGAAAGAAGGAGAAGGATATGGGAGACAATCAGCTAATCATCAATGGATTGTGCCGACACTGCGGCTGTAACCAAGCGCAGGCCGCAGCCGATGCACGAGCTCTCGGCTTCGAAGAGGAGTTCGCATCCAGTGTTTACACCTGCTGCCAGGTTGTGCGGTGGGCTGACGAGCAGTGGCTTGCGTGGTTAAACGCGGCCGAGCAGGACGACAAGGTCTCCGAAGAAGATGTGACGCGCCCCCTGGAGATCAGCGAGCCGGCTCGGGAGTACGTCCATGTTCGCTCCAGAAAACCCCAGGGGCCGTAACGTATGCCCGCCGTTGCCTTTCTCGAAGCGCCCTGCCGCAGTCAGGAGTTAATCACTCTGAAGTGGGTGCTGCGAAGCTCCATGTATGAGATTGCCTCGACATGGCACGACGCGTCGCCGGCCGCTTCTTTTGCACCTCAGGCACATTGGACCCCCGCGCGAATGGAAGAGATGACGCCATTCGATACTCTCGTAGTCTTGTGTCGTGATCACGAGGAGATCCCTGCCCAATTGGGTCTGGCCGTCGGCTTTGCGATTGCTCGCAGCCTCAAAGTGATTTGGATTGGCGTACCGCTCGAACCGCTTAGCCAGTTCCGAAACGTGCATTGTTTTCCCAGTGTCGAAGCGTTCGAAAAACATCTGTTGCTCGAAGAGAAAACGCGAGCCGAAAGCCCGGCACGTGCTCGCCTCGTAGCGTGAGGCCGAGAGGAGGCCGCGCCTCAACGGGGTCCGACAACTCTGTCCAACCAGCCGTACTCCGCAATTTATAACAGGCAAAGCTGATGGGGTGCAGTTTGAGCGAGAGATGATCAGCGAGCGCACGTCAGATGTTGACTCCTGAGCTCGTGAACGGCCCTCCAGTGGAGCGGCTCGTGATCAAGGGAGGGGGCACAACGCGATTTCTGGAGTCGTCGGAACCCGAGTGCATCGAAGCGGCCGGCATGTATGTCGTATTGCATTCGGGTGGGAAAGAGATCCTCTACCGTTCATCACTGAACGATCTACATGGTCACGCGGCAAGTGCCAGCTCCCCACGTAATACGCCGGAAGAGCGGCCACTGGACTTACCTGCATGAAATAGGTGCCGGGAACTAGGTTGAACGACAAATCGGACACCGTAATCTGGTATTCCACACCTCCGAACCGTCCGGTTTGTGTTGCGCTTGCTGGACTGACTCCGCCAAACAGGCTTTGGCCCATGTCATTTGGGCCTGCTCCGATCCGCACGTACCAGATCGCCTCTGTGAATGGGGTATGCCCCCCTCAGCCATACGCCGATATCACCCACCGATTTGTCCTGCCTTCCAGAATAGGTACGACGTCTCGATGCAGAAGCAATGAGCTACCTTGTGACCTATGTCGTCCCGTTCTTGTCTCTGCCTTCCGAAGGCTGGGAGCATGGATTTGCCGACCAGCTTCGGTGTCTGTGCTTACTTTTGCGTGCTCCAGTTCGATTGCAGCAGCCTCTGGTAGCGGAACCTGCGCAGTGCGGGCTGGGTGGATTCGGGTGCCCAGAGAACCGGTTTTTCCACTGTTTCAAGCGATGACGGGAGCGCCTCGGCCGTTCCGTCATAACGCGAGCATCAGGGCAGCGGGGAGGAAACGGGGCTCAACAAGCTTGAGATCGCTTCTATGACGCGCTGGCCGAAAATGAAAGTGCGCGTGAGGTCATGGGTGAGCCCAATTGAAGGTTGTCGCGCACGAACTGATGACGAGTATCCGCAGCAACTTGACGGCTGGCTGGATGCACCGGGAGCCGGCCCGGGCCAGGATGCGCTTGCTCGTCGAGCGCATTCTGGATCTGACTTTTTTCGCCGGTTCGACGGCGAACAGTTGGTCGAGAAGACAAGAGTGATCGAGTTTGGGCGGTATCGCCGCTCAGAACCGGAAGCAGCGTGGTGAAAGTAAGCCGGAGACCTTTACCTTTCTGGGTTTCACGCATTATTGCGGAAAGCGCCGGAAGGATGGAGCCTCCAACGCTAATGTCAACTGACTGGAGTGCTGGGCGAGTTACGTGCGTTCCGACAATCGCAATTGACAGGACAACCGGCATTTTGCGTCGCATTGGCCGATCGGAACTTTTTGCGGCCTAGCTAGCCGAGGCCTGCGTCGACCAACGGATCAGAGACCAATGAAGGACCGTCGTTCACGAGTACACTGAGAGTCTGTGAACTGGAGAGAGGGTGTTCGTCGGATCTCGTTAGCCATCGGGATAATTGGTGGGGCTATTGGTCTCTGCTTCTGGGTTATCGGCTACAACGATATCCGTTCGGCTGTCGAGAAGATTACTGGTGGACCCACATACCAGATCACGGTTCAGAAGACGATGAACGAAGCTGATCGTAGTCGACTGGACAAGATCGTGAAGGACATGGATTCCAATCACGAGTCGACCGAGGCGATCCAAGCGAAAGTAGAGCATACAAACTTGAGCACGCCCCAACGCAGACCATTCGTGTCCAACGGGCAAGAGTCACTGAAAAGAGCAATGGTCAGTATGTCGAGAAGACGCCGGAGGAAGTGTCTGCGGATAAGGTTGCCGGGTTGACAGATCTTCTGACGTTCGCATTCCTTCCAGTGATTGGAGTCTTGGGTCCAATCCTGTTAGGCAAGGCCATCATCTGGATCGCAAGTGGTTTCTTCACGCCCCAATCAAGTTAAACCACCTTGAATGACGAAGACTGTCTACCATTATCTGAACGCCCGCTATGCATTGGACGACATCGTTCATGGCCGTCTGAAGGTATCCCTTATCGGAGAGGTCAATGACGATCAGGAGTTGTTGGCGGCGAATTTTGCAGACTTCTCGGACGAAGAGAACGATAAGCTGGTTCGGAACTTCAAACAAACAACGGGCATCATGTGCTTCTCCGCTGACCAAAACAATAAGGTCTGCTGGGAACGTTATGGCGATTGCGGGCGAGGGATTTGTCTTGCGTTTGGCGTCTACGCTGAACATCTGGCCCAGGTTTGCTATGTGGACGAAGCGAAAACGATCCGTTTCCCGTCATCGTTGCTTGGAACATTTCTGACGGAGGCCCTCACAGTTGAGGTTGCGAACGCTCTGCACCCATATGTAATTCAAAAGTACACGACGAAATACAAGCGGACGTGGTGCCCCAAGAAGTCGGATTGGAACGTTTGGTGGCCAGAGAACGAATGGAGAGCGTTTCCTCGACTCGATGAGGATAGTCGGACCGCTGAAAACCTTTACCTCTCTGATGATTGGCGTGAGAACCAGATGAAACTGACGCGGGTCACTTTAGGCCCTTTCTGTTCAGTTCCGGTGACCGACATTCGCGATGCGCTGAAAAGCCACTACCGCCGCCATCCATATGGCGAAGTGAAAATTGAAGTAGCAAAGCCATCCGAAGTGAAGGCACCATCGACGGAAGTTATCATTTGTTGAGATGAACTATCGCTGATCCATCGGCAACCTCTTGTGACAATCGCCCGCAAAGCCCTTGCAGGTTGGCCGGATCGTACTTCATATGTGGGAAGTCACGGAGCTTGTTCAGAGAGTGGATGTCTGTTAGCAGCGCCCGCCGAAACATTTGACAGACCGAGTGCTGTACAAGGTACGTCTTCCTGAATTTCCGATACGTCCAGTCGTATCCACGTTCTGAACTGCTTCCACGGTCTCGGTCGAAGTGCCGGGATGAGACGGTCTGGCTTCGTGCGTGGTCGGGCGAAGCAGTGGACCAGCCGAAGCGGGAGAACGCACGGAGGACAGCTGTTGAGCCTGTCCACGCTGCGGCTGTTGCTGACGAACGTTTTGTATTGTGGGGACATTGCGCACAAAGGCGTCGTCTATCCCGGCGAGCAAGAGCCGATCGTCTCTCGCCAGCTGTGGCAGGAAGTGAATGACAAACACAAACTCAGCCGTAGCCAGATCCGCCGCCACCGTCGCGTCGAGAGTCCCCTCAAGGGTCTGGTCCGATGCGGTCACTGCGGAGCGCTGCTGGCGGCCAGCTTCACCAGCAGGCAAGGAGAAAGACATCTCTACTACGCATGATTGCGATGCGCCAGCGCGACCCGGAACTCATCAGATGCCCTACTTTCAGTGCGGGGATGAGGCCGGCGCGAACTAAGGACGACTTGCCAGATCCTGAAACGCCCAGCACCGCGACGAACCGGCGATCGTGCAATCGCGACAGCAACTCATCGATTTGCCGGTTGCGTCCGAAGAAGAGTTCGGAGTCTTCGGGCTCAAACGGGCGCAGGCCCAGATACGGGTTCGTGACTGCTGTGGTCGTCATGCCGCAGCCGCCGCTGCCCCGTTCAGGTTTGCCAGGAACCCATCCAGGGCCTCATTGGAATGCAACACTGCCTCATCGCCCAGCAGGTCTAGGCCGGCCAGATCGTCTGACCCGGGAAGGAGCAACGCGCGGCGCAAATCATATAGCTGGGATGACGCCATCGCTTCCGTCAGTGCCTGAAGTTCGCTGGCGAACCATCCCCGTTCCGCTCTCGCCCGGCAAAGCACAGCCGCTTTCACGCGTGTGATCTCCTCGTACCGAGGGCCGCTGTTCGGCGGCACGATCACTTCGAACGGGCCGCGCTTGACGATGTGGTGGCGCAGTTTCAATCCGAGAATTGCGTCAGAATCCGGCTCGAAAACCAAGAGCACAGGCGTTCGGCCCAGAGATGGCTGCCCGATGAGTTCATCGCGCTTGCCGATATTCCCTATCTGCTCGATGGCTTTGGCGATAGCGATTGTAGGATTGCCCTGATCGAGGTAAATTGGCGCGGGAGACCCCGCCGGACCGCGGCGCGCTTCCGCGGCATTGCGCGAAGCCAGCACACAAGCGTTGCCCACCCGGACCGCTTCCTCCCATTGCCGCAAATCGAACGAACCGGGATCGGCCCCGAACAGGTGAACGCTAGCCATACACTGCTGCAGGGCATGGCGCAGACGAAGGTCGCTTTCGTACTCCGCGACAGCTTCCGGGAACACGCGCATGCCGCGGCCCTCAATTTCGAACTCGAGCCGTTTGCGTTCTTCCTCGAGGGTCTCTTCGCCGGGCCAAGCGAGAAAAACCATTTTCGATGCGGCGTAAGGCCGATCCAGTTCGGAGGCGATGGGCTCGTAAATGCGGCGTAAGGCGTCGTGATACTCGTCGGTGTCCGGACGCAGAGGTCCCCGGGCGTTGATAAACGGCACCGCAAGCGATTTCTCGACCGGAAGGGGTGCCGAAGTAGTCAAGATGCACCTGAATGAGGCGGCCGCAGTCCGGAGGACGCTGCCTGAGAAACTCCGCCAATTCCTTGTGACGGCAATATGTAGATGCGTTGTACTTCGGAGACACCATCGCCAGGAAGAAACCGGTTTTGTCGAGCTTGTCTTTGATCTCGGTATCGAATACCCGGCCGGCCCGGAGGTCTTTAGTATCGAAAAAGACCACGGGTTTGGTACGAGCTCGAAGTTTTCGGGTCAGGACCGCGTAGAGATCCTGCTGGAAGCGCTCGATCCAGACGCTGTCGTCTTCATGACAATAGCTGATGAAGACGTCAGCAACGTGATGAGGTACGTACGCCAATCGATGAAACCTTTGAAAGGAGGATAACAAAGGCAGCGCTGCCCGCACACACCGCAGGTCTCCCGGCCCGGAATTTCGTTGGACAGCTCGTTGGGAATATTTGTAGAGAAAATGTTCTGAAGGAGGGAAAGCATGTCCAACACAAAGAGAGCCGATTCCGGGGCTGCGGAAGGAGCCCGGAGGGCGACTGAGCAGTCTCCGGAATCGGCACCGCTGCCTGGCGCAGGACGGTGGTCGGCGAAGCGCAAGACATCGGTTGTTCTGGAGTTGCTTCGAGGGGCCGATCTGGAATCGACTTCGCGCAAACATCGCGTGACGGCGGCCACGCTGAGTGAATGACGTGAGCGTTTCTTAGCCGGTGGCGAAGCCATGCTGAAGAGCCGCGAAAACGACGCGGAAGACGAAGAGGTCAAGCGTTTGAAATCAGTGGTAGCTGGCGTCTGCGTG
>JBJMGK010000022.1:0-17060 GCA_045807925.1 Bryobacteraceae bacterium
AACTAGCGCGCATCATTTACCACCTGCTTAGCACGAGAGAACCCTACAGCGAAGGCGTGTTCCACAAGTGTGAAGAGGAGACTCTGAAACGGGCGGAACTGCGGCTCAGGAAACACGCGGCCCAACTCGGATTCCAAATCGTTCCGGGCCGTGAACGCGTAATCGTTCCTTGGGAGTCCCCTTGTGATCGCGTTCCCGGCTTGCACTTTCGATAGCTAAGCGTGCGAGGTTAAGATCAACGGGGTACCGAGGCTTAGCTGCCGGTAGGAGTAATGCCAACGTTCTCGACCATCAGCATCACGGTGCGATCGAGGGCACGGGTGCGGTGGAGCACTCCTTTGGGGACAACGAAGCCGCAACGACGGCCGAGTTCAACGGTCCGCTCTTCCAGATCGATGAGGAGCGCGCCTTCTATAACGTAAAAGAACTCGTCGTCGTAATCGTGCTTGTGCCAGTGGTATTCGCCCTTCACAACACCTAGACGAACCACGGAACCATTCACTTGGCATAGCGTTTGGTTGTATCACTGGTAGGTGCAGGCATCCGACAGAGCCTTTTCATCGATCAGTTCAAGGGGTTGAAACGCGATGTCGAGCCGAGTTTCGTATGGATAGCTTTGAGAGGTGTCCATGATAGTGCTTTCTTGCAAGTCAGGGCTGTGCCACCTCGCATTATGACCGACCCCTTAAATTCGAACATCATTTTGACGGATGGTCGCTGAGAAATGTACGCCAGATACGTACCCTGAAGTCCCGTTTTCGTCTATAATTCCGAACGAAGCCGATCTGCTGGTGCTGTACATCGACGGGCAGCGCTTCGGATCGCATCACGTTATTAGCGCCGGTGGTGTGGATCGGAACGGGAGCAAACATGTGCTCGGCATTTCAGGTGGGTGCGACCGAGAACGCGGCGGCCGTGAAGCAGTTGTTAACGAACTTACGCGACCAGGGGCTGCCGACCGATCGTAAGTATCTGTTTGTGATCGACGGAGCAAAGGCATTGCGTGCGGCCATCGACAAGGTCTTCGGCACGGACCAGCCCCTGCAGCGTTGCCGGAATCACAAGATGCGGAACGTCATCGACGAAGTGCCCAAAGAGCAGCATGCCCAGGCACTGAATCTGATGTTTTCCTGAACTTCGCCCGTTATTGGGGATTCTCGCCACGGCTGTGCCGTCCTTACCGGGCGCAGACGAAAGGCAAAGTGGAATCGGGCGTGAAATATGTACGGCGAAACTTTCTATGCGGGTTGCAGGGTAGCGAGCCGTGCAGTCTGGCCGATCTGAATGCGGAATTGCGGCGTTGGGTAGCGGAAGTCGCCAACCAGCGCGTGCACGGAACAACTCGCGAACAAGTGCTGATTCGCTGGGACGAAGATCAGTTCAGTATGCGGCCGGTGAACGGCCGTCCGCCTTACCCGTATGCCGATGACGAGCAACGGAAGGTAGCGCGGGATGCTTATGTTTCCTGGCAAGGCAGCCGCTATTCGGTTCCCTGGCTGTACGCCGGCAAAGGGGTCTGGGTTCGCGAGCAAGGCCGCGATGTAGAAGTGCTTTGCGGCGCTGAACTCATTGCTAGACATGCGCCCGCGGTAAGACACCACCAAGTGGTAACGCGCAGCGACATGTTTGACTCGTTCCACAACTATTTAGAAACATTGAGTGCCAAACGCCCTTTTTGCGGCAACAAGTGAGACATTTCAGAAAAGCGCGGACTAATCTTTGTGGAGCCCTCAACGAACATTCAACGAGGCCAACTCTAGCGTAGAAGGCCTATTACATGGGTCGGTACTGGGCGATAAGTAAGGATCATGCCGCGTGTGGCGAAAACAAAGAGCACTCCACTGGTAGTAACCAGCCGGACATTTCCGACCGTGCAGGCCTGCCGTAGAATCACTTCGACCGAGAACATAGCTCAAAGCTCCCGGGGCAACGCCATCGTTGAATTCAGCCTCCTGATGCCCTGGATGCTCTTTCTCTTTGTCGGAATCCTGGATGCAGGCTTCTACTCATACGGCATCATTGCTACGGAGAACGCGGCTCGAGTCGGGGCACTGCAAGCTTCGATCAGTTCGGCGGCATCAACAAATTCCCTGACCGCGTGCCTGGTTGTTTTGAACGAGATGAACAGCCTGCCGAACACCGCCGGCGTTACTTCCTGCGGATCTGGAGCGGTGACCGCCACCATGCCGGTTAGTGTTGTCGCAAGCTCCGTAGACCATGGCGGTGGAGATGTAGCTACACGCGTGACCGTCATGTATCAAAGCCTCACGTTGATTCCGATTCCAGGCCTACTGCCGAAACAGATGGTTGTAACGCGTTCTGCCGAGGCGAGAATCGCAAGCTGACACCGGACTCTAACATGATGCGACTTTTTTCACGCGAAGACGGGAACGCCACGATTGAAATGACCCTAGTGGGTCTTCCAATGATCTTTGTCCTTATTTCAACCTTCGAGATCGCCCGTGGCATGTGGATTTACGACACTCTCGCCTACTCTGTGCGTGAAGCTACTCGCTACGCAATCGTGCACGGGCAGAACTGCTCGGTGTCTCCTAACTCCTGCGAGGTGACGGTCGCAATGGTTATGTCGCGGTTGAGTAATGCAGGCGTAGGATTGCCGTCCGATCACCTGGACGTGACCTTGCAATCTTTAACGGACAACATCAATTGCAATCCGGTCTCTGCCTGTTTTACCAACAATACCGTCTTCCCATCTTCAGGTGGAAACGGCGTTGGCAATCCGATCACGGTTTCCGCAAAATATCGATTCACCAGCGCGATTTCGATGTTCTGGCCACGTGCGGGGCGGCCGGTTTCGTTCGCCGCTGTAAATCTTCCAGCCTCGTCGACCGACTACATCCAGTTTTAAAACCGGCGCACATGGATGTTCACGTACACAGGCGGCGAGGAGAAAGAGGACAGGCGACCATAATGCTGACCCTATCACTGCTAGCTATGTTCGGGCTGATGGGATTGGCGGTGGACCTCGGGTGGGCTTTCTACGTCCGGCGATCGGCGCAAGCCGCTGCCGACGTCGCCGCCTTGAGCACAACGCGGGCCGGAATCCAGTCGAATCTGAGCATTGACTGTATCTCAATGGGCTGTGCGCCAACGCCCATTTCATGTACTCAAGCCAGTGCGCCCACTCTCACGGTAGGCTGCTCCTACGCACAGCGGAACGGATTCAGTCCGGGCGGCCACAGCGGCCATCAGACTGTCACGATCCAGGCGAATACAGGAAATCCGGTTACTGCAAACGGAGTAACCGCCACTTACTGGGTAACGATGCGCGTGACCGAGACTGTTCCTCAGCTCTTCTCCGCAGTTTTAGGACATCCTCTCGCCACGGTAGCGGCGCGCGCAACGGGAGCGGTGACGAACATCACTGTGCGCGGCTCTCTCGTACTACTGAACCGCAGCGGCGATGCTTCTCCAACGGTTGGAAGTGGAACGAATCTCGTCGTCGGCGGCGGGGGCACCGTGACCGCAACGGCTGGCATTTTGATGGCTTCCAATGCCGTGAACTCCGGAAAGCTGGGCGGTAGCTCGAGAGTGACAAATACCGCCTTCACACGTATCTTCGGCAGCGGCGGCTACAGCTTGGGGGGAGCAGGTTCCGTGTGGCAAAACGCACCAACGAATGGATATGCGGATGGGGCACAATTTATGGATCCAATGAGCGGCAAGGGTCAGCCGCCCCTCACGACACAGGTTCAACCAGCCGTCGCGGTCGCGGGCGGAACCATTGCCGGCGGGACAACTACGGCTCCGACCCTCCTGCATCCGGGCAATTACTACGCTACGAGCACCTGTGGCACGGGATGCGTGCAAGCGAGCGGTGCAGCGATCACGCTGGGGAGCGGGTATTTCAAATTTGACAATGGCGGTTCAGGCTTTGGAGATTACATCTTCTACGGAGGTGTATCCACAGGTTCGGGCAACACCACAGTCACCTTCGCGCCGGGACGTTACGTTTTCGCAGGTACGAATGGAAGTAACTCCTCACTGTCCATTAGTAATGGGACAAGTTTAAAAGACAATACGGCGGCCGGAGGCGTGCCTGCGTCGGATGCAGGTGAGGTCTTTATCTTTACGGACCTCAGCTATCCCGGTCTATCGACCCAAATACCCGCCGCCGTTCAAGCGCACGCAAGTTTATTCAGCTACGGAAGTGCAGGAATTAAAACCGGGAGTAATTCCAATTCGAGTATCAACCTACACGGACTCAATCCAAGCAGTCCGAGTTTGCCGTCGGACCTTCAGACGTTCGCTCCCTTAATGATGTGGCAGGACCAGGGAAACAGCCACATCAAATACACGGACACCGGACATATCGACACAAGTTGCGCGGGAGGCACGATCGACAGTCCCTGCAGTAATCCTAAGGTGCCCGCGACAGCGACTTCGCCGCAGCTCAACATATCGGCTAGCCCAAACATTCAGTTGTATGGGGCTGTCTATCAGCCTCGCGGGGCGTGGACCGTTCTTCAAGGTTCGGGAACGAGTAATGTCCCGGTTCAAATCGTGACAGGCGCAATGAGCGTGCAGGGGTCGGGATCAGTACTGTTGCAAGGCGTCGCGAATCCGATAACGAGGCTCGCGGCGGCGCTGGTGGAATGAATATGAAGCCGAAAGTCAATCCGTTCGTCCGCCTGCTGCCGTCGCTCACAGACGTCGCATTCGTGCTGCCCATTTTGATGATCTTCTCGCGTCTGGACGGCGTAAAAACGCTACTCGGGGACGGCGATACAGGCTGGCATATCAGGACAGGACAGTGGATTCTTGCTCACGGCACGATACCGCACAAAGATCTGTTCTCTTTTACTAAACCGGACGCTCCCTGGTTTGCATGGGAGTGGCTGTGGGATGTCATGTTCGGGTGGCTGCATCTTCACTTCGGAATGGCCGCTGTCGTGATCGCGTCGCTTCTTCTTATCAGCTTTATCTCTGCTCTGCTCTTTCGAGTTGTCATCAGAAACTGCCAGAACCGCCTCATCGCGATCGGCATCACATTTCTCGCGATGGCCGGATCCTCCATTCATTGGCTCGCGCGCCCCCACCTGTTCACAATGTTCTTCGTTGTGATCTGGCTGGCGGTTTTCGATTGCGTTGAGAGGGGTCGCACGCGGCTGCTCTGGCTGCTTCCATTGCTAACCATCGCTTGGACAAACCTGCATGGCGGTTTCGTAGTTGGCATTCTATTCACCGGAGTGTATAGCGCTGCAAAGTTCCTGGAGGGAATCTTCGCCATTCTGCCGCGCCAGCGCTCGCACGCGTTCAGAAGCGGACGCTATTACCTACTTGCTGCGTCCGCATGTGCTTTGGCAAGCCTCATTAACCCGTACACGTATCATCTGCACCAGCACATTGTCGAGTATCTGAACGATACTACTCAGCTCAGTTCCATAAGCGAGTTCCAGACGCTCAGCTTCCATGCACCTGCCGCAATCTATTTCGAAATTGTGCTTGTGTTGAGCGTCATTGCCGCCCTCGACCAAGTACGGCAGCGTCGATTTGCTCCTGCACTCCTTTTGGTCGTAATGGCCCATTTAGCGTTACTGGCAGGCCGCAATATTCCTTTGTTCTTATTGATTGCTGCTCCGTCCGTGGCTTCGATGCTGGATGAGCTCAGCGAGCGAGCTGGAGAGGAACGCGCAAGTTTGCCCACCTTCATCAAGAAGGCTTTGAATGACCTGCGTGAGGTCGGGGAAGAATTGACATCCGTCGATCGGCCTTGGCGTATACATCTACCCTCCGTACTGCTGGCAGTTCTGGTGTGCTCGATTGTCTCAGAGCATGCCCACGTGTTCAAACTGAGGGCGGAATATGATCCGGGACGTTATCCCGCTTCGGCTCTGAGTATGCTAGCGCCCGGCGCCGGAGATCATCGGATTTTCTGTGATGACGAGTGGGGTGACTATCTTGCTTATCGTCTGTACCCCGAGGGCCGGGTCTTTGTAGATGGACGAAGCGATTTCTATGGCGGGCAGTTTGTTCGCGACTATCTAGACATTTTGGGAGTGAAGTACGACTGGGAGACGCAGCTAGCCCATTACGGTGTCGACAGGGTTCTGTTGTCCACCACGAGCGCCATGGCTGGCGCAGTGAAACAGTCGCCGCGGTGGAAAGTGATGTACGACGACGGCATCGCCGTACTATTCGAGTCCACCCGTTCCTCAAACGGCATTTTCACGAACAGTGGAAATAAAGCAGACGCCGAAACATTCCCTTCCGGGATGGCACGCGTCCGGAGAGTCAGTTTTTAAAAGGATAAAAAATGAAGATTTTCAAGAAGTTTCTTAACGATGAACAGGGCCAGGACCTGATCGAGTACACCCTGCTACTTGCCTTCGTCGCTCTCGCAGCAGCGGCATTGTTTACGAACGTTGGCACCAGCATCTCCACGATTTGGACAACCGCCAGCACTCAAATGAGCACGGCGGCCTCCTAGGCTGCAAGGAGTTCGTGAGACTGGAAAGCTGCCAGGTTACTCCCGGTGTCAATCTTCGGAGCACCCTGGCGGCTTTGGGAATTCGTCGTTCCTGAATGCGAAGGTCGCGTGACCATCTCGCGTTCTCTATCAGATGTATCAGGGCAGTTGAGTTCGCGTGCAGGGATGGCTTTGAAGACATTGAAACAAAGGATAAATGAAGTCCTCCGACAGGAGAACGGACAGGACTTGATTGAATACACTCTCCTACTCGCATTAATTGCGCTCGCGGGAGCGGCGACGTTTGGCGCCATAGGCCGAAGTATTAGTTCTATCTGGACCGTCGTGAATGGCCGCTTGGCCTCGGCGGCAAGCGGACAGTGATGTATAAGCGTTTAGTAACCGTATTCGCCTTTGCGTTGGTTGTTGCGGCTGTTGCAAGCCTTCTTCTGTACCGGCTGGTTTCCGCTAAGATGTCATCGCACTCCGCTCAAGCGCAAAAAAAACTCGTCGCGGCCGTTCGCACACTCGAGACCGGCACTCTCATCCGGACAGAAGATGTAAAGCTCCTCGACTGGTCGGGCAGTTTCCCAACAGGTGCAATCGAAACAGTTGATGCCGCCATTGGACGGGGAGTGATCTCTCCGATATATGACTCCGAGCCTTTAGTCGAAAACCGGCTGGCGCCGCGCGGAGCAGGGGGCGGTCTAGCAGCCACGATTCCAACAGGCATGCGAGCAGTCGCAGTGCGCGTGAATGATCTGGTCGGCGTATCAGGCTTCGTGCTACCGGGCATGCGTGTTGACGTGATCATTTCAGGCAATCCGCCGGGAAATACGGCCGCGAACACGGGAACCATGAGTAAAACCATCCTTCAAGACATCCAGGTTTTATCCGCCGGGCCGAAGTTTCAGAGAGATGAAGAAGGGAAACCGGTCTCAGTACCAGTCGTAAATCTGCTCGTAACGCCCGAGCAGGCTGAGACGCTAAGCCTCGCCTCCAATGAGATGAGGATCCAGCTCGTGCTTAGGAACCCTCTGGACAAAGGTGTCGCCCAGACGCAGGGCATGGCGATAGCAACCTTATTCACTGGCAGAAGCGATCTCTCGGGCGTCCCGAAGCGGGTCGAGTACCGGCCCGAGCGTCTATCCAAGCCTGCCCCCGCCATCACTGCCGCCACCTTCGTGCATCCCGACCCCATCCTCGTCGAAGTAATCAACGGTGCGAAAAGAACGGAACTAAAATTCGCCCAGGCAGAGAAAGCTGATCGCTAAAACGCTCATAACTATTAGCGAGATGATTCAACTGCGACCAATTCTTAGCTTTTTACTGCTCGCTCTCGTCATCCCGCCTCAACAGGGTAGACCGGAAGCAGCTATCACGGAACGCTCCGTTACCATCATCGCGGGAAAGGGATTGGTGGTCGACAGCCCGGTGGATATTCGTCGCGTAGCCGTCAGCAACAGTGAAATTGCTGAAGCGATCGTCGCGACGCCGAGAGAAATCCTCGTAAACGGCAGGGCGCCTGGTGAAACGAGCATGGTGGTGTGGCAGCAAAGCGGGGATCGCTTCGTTTATAACCTCACCATTCTCCGAAACGGGACACGACTCGAAGCAGTCCGCCGCGAGATCAACAATGAATTGCCGGGCCAGGCAATCGCGGTTGATTTCGAAAACGATGTGCCGATCGTACACGGTGTCGCCTCGGATCTCACAAGCGCTAACCGGGCGCTCGCGCTCGCCAATACTCTCGGAAGGCCGGTGAACTTGCTAAAAGTTCAGGTCCCAAAAACCGATCCGCAGATCCTTTTGAAGATCCGATTTGCCAATGTTGATCGATCTGCATCGCAGGCTTTGGGTATTAACTTCTTCAGCAATGGCGCTGCAAATACGATCGGTGCCATCACTACGCAGCAGTTTTCGCCTCCGAAACCGGCCAATACTCAGAATGGAAGTCAGAGTTCGACGGCTACCGGTTTCACCCTTTCCGACGCGCTAAATATCTTTCTGTTTCGGCCCGACCTGAACCTGGGTGCCACGATAGAGGCGCTGGCGACCAAGAATTTGCTGCAAATCCTTGCGGAACCTAACGTATTGACGCTCAACGAACGCCCGGCTTCATTTCTGGCGGGCGGAGAGTTCCCGTTCCCCACTTTGCAAGGCGGCGGAGCAGGGTTGGGAGCTGTAACGATTCAGTTCCGGGAATTCGGGATCCGACTGAACTTCACGCCTTACGTAACTCCGCGCGGGACGATCCATTTGAACGTTGCGCCCGAAGTGAGTTCACTCGACTACGCAAATGCGCTAACGGTTCAGGGCTACACCATACCGGCGTTATCGACAAGGCGCGTTAACACGGAGGTCGAGCTTGAAGATGGCCAGAGTTTCGCGATCGCTGGACTGCTGGACAACAGAGTCACCCAGAACTTCAGCAAGATACCAGGTTTAGGCGACGTGCCCCTTTTTGGAAAGCTGTTTCAATCTAGGCAGTTTACGAAAAGCAATACAGAACTCCTGGTGGTGGTAACACCGGAGATCGTCACTCCCATTCCGGCAGGTCACGCAGTTCCTGAAGTCAAGATGCCAGCCGAGTTCCTCCTTCCGAATTCGACGGCAGCAATGCGGACGCCGCCGCTGGCCGTTACTGGTCCAGCGCCCGAGCGAACTACCAAGACAATACCGATGGAGGAACTCATGCGCAGTGTTCAAGGTGCACAACCCGCCGAGACTCAGCCTCAGAGTCCCTCGTTGCAGTTTGTGCCCATGATGGTTCCTTCTACGCAACAACCGGTGCCCGGGCAGCCCACCCCAGGAGCGCAGTCCGCGCCGCCCACCGCAGATGGCGGGAAGAAGTAATCGTGTTTTCGACGATAGCTGGCATCGTGATCGAGGCTAAGACGCTGGCGCAGGAACTGCGCGCTTCGGCCGAAGGTCTGCCGATACATATCGCTTTCGAACAGTCCCAAATCGAAGACTGGGACTCATTCGCGGAAACAATCGAACGCCTTCAGATCCAGTTGCTGTTCCTGGAGATATCGAACCTCCCTGACGTGCCAGGGTTCGTCAGAAAGATCCGGGCGTTGCCGTGCCCCCCGGCAGTCTTTGCCCTGCACACGCATGCGGATTCGGCCGCCATTCTGGAAGCCTTACGCGGCGGGGCCAGCGAATTTCTTGTCCCTCCATTCCGAACTACTCTTTCGCAGGCTTTGGAGCGAATTGCTGCCGAGCGCCATACACAAACTGGTTCGGAACGGGTGGGCGGCAAAGTGCTTGGATTTCTTTCGGCAAAAGGAGGTTGTGGCGCCACGACACTGGCTTGCCATCTCGCGCGCGAACTGGCAAAACAGACGGGCTCCAAAACTCTGCTGACCGATTTCGATTTTGACGCAGGGCTTGTGTCATTTGTCTTCAAGACAAAGAGCTCATACTCGATCCTGGACGCGGTCGCCAACTTGCACCGGCTCGATTCGAGCTATTGGAAGGCGGTTGTTTCGAACGGAATTCCGGGTGTGGAGACGATCGGATCTCCGAGCACCGCCAATCCTCAGACATTGAGTCCAGAGGTGACGGAAAAAATGTTCCGCTTTTTCAGATCGGAGTATGGCTGGGTTCTGGTGGATCTTGGCCGAGGCCTGAATTCATTTCATCTCTCGGCTCTGACGAACTGCGATGAGTTGTACCTCATTACAACCGCGGAAATCGTTGCGCTCCACCATGCCCAGCGGATTACCACGCGCCTCATCGAAAGCGGTCTTAACCCTGAAAGCTTGCGCTTGATTCTCAATCGGCCGCCAAAGCAGTTTGACGTGACGATACAGGAATTGGAAAAGATGTTGGGTGCTCGGATCTACGGAACGGTTGTGAATGATTACGACACGCTACACGAGAGCTACGCGGAAGGTGCGCTGGCTCCGCCGACCAGTGCAATCGGACGAGGAATTGCCGAACTGGCACGCCGAATCGCCGGTTTGCAGTCAGAAAAAAGCAAAAAGTGGTTTTCGTTATTGAAATGAGCTACAGCGCATGATGAACGCAATGGCAGATCGAACCTCAACGGGCATTGGACAAGTCACGTCCCCCAAGCATACTCAGAACTACCCGCCCGAATACCAGGAGCTGAAGTTCAGCATCCACCGGAAGCTGCTCGACCGAATCAACCTGGAAGCGCTCTCCACTGTTGCTTCCGATCGAAGGTGCGCCGAGGTTCGGTCCGCAGTCGCCAAATTGGTCGAAGAAGAGAAACTCGCGCTGAGTATTGTCGAGAAAGATCGCATTATCGACGAAGTTTTAAATGAGGTCTTCGGATTCGGCCCCCTTGAACCACTGATGGCCGATCCGACGGTCTCCGACATTCTAGTTACTACGCCCAAGATGGTCCACGTAGAGCGGGCTGGCAAGCTGTATCTGACTCCCGTCCAATTCAAGGACAACGCTCACTTGATGCGGATTATCGAGAAAATTGTTTCGGGGGTAGGTCGTCGGGTGGACGAATCCTCTCCGCTCGTTGACGCCCGGCTGCCTGACGGCTCGCGCGTAAACGCGGCGGTTCCACCAGTCGCGATAGATGGGCCTCTGCTGTCCATCCGCCGATTTGGCAAACGCCCATTGTCCGGGGAACAACTCGTACAGAACAACTCGATGACCGCGGAGATGCTGCAGTTTCTCCGAGCCTGTGTAAAGGCTCGGTTGAATATCGTGGTATCGGGCGGCACCGGATCGGGCAAAACGACACTGCTTAATGCGCTCTCAGCCGCCATACCCGAAGACGAGCGGATCGTAACGATCGAAGATGCTGCCGAGCTTCAACTCGGACAGCAGCACGTTGCGCGAATGGAAACGCGCCCTGCAAACGTCGAGGGGCATGGTGCTGTTCGAATTCGAGAACTCGTCATCAACTCGCTTCGTATGCGCCCCGACCGGATTATCGTCGGTGAGGTCCGCGGCGAAGAAGCACTCGACATGTTGCAGGCGATGAACACGGGCCATGATGGATCACTCACAACGGTACACGCCAACACGCCTCGCGACGCGATTGGCCGTTTTGAGGTCATGGTGGGGATGGCAAACGCAAACATGGGTGTACGTGCAATCCGTCAGCAAATCGCATCAGCCGTAGATCTCTTCGTACAGATCAGGCGGTTTAGCGACGGCACCCGCAAAATGAGTCACATCACCGAATGTATCGGAATGGAAGGTGATCTCGTTACCACCCAAGATCTTTTCCTCTTCGATAAAACTGGGGTTACAGAAGCGGGCCGCGTCACCGGAGTCTTTCGTGCAACCGGAATCCGCCCTACTTTCAACGAACGTTTGGGTGCGGCCGGTGTGCCGATGCCCGCGAGCGTCTTCCAGAGCCGGCTTGAGGTGAAGTAGGAGATGACCGTCCTCTTTGGATTTTTATTCCTGTGTCTTTTTGCAGTAATTCTCATTGTGGTTGCGATCGGCCACAGTGTTATCGAATCCCGGCGGAAGAAACAGGTAACGAAAATACTGGAGACGGTTTCAGCGAGAGAGCAAGTCTCTCCGGTCCTCTTGTTAGATCCAGTTACGAAGGGAGATCTACTCCAGAAGTTTGTGAAGGGGTTGAACGCGGCCGAACGGCTGAACTCAATCCTCTCCCAGTCTGGACTGGACTGGACTCTCACTAAATGGACGAGTCGGACGTTGCTTGCCGCCTTCCTCGGGCTTGTTTGCGGGATATGGATCCACCACCGTGGGCTGACGTGGCTCGTCGTTCCAGCATTTGCGGTGGGATTTTCACTTCTTCCTTTGGGTTACGTGGGCATGAAGCGAAGCAAGCGACTCGGGAAGTTTGAAGAACAGTTCCCCGATGCACTCGATTTTCTGACGCGCGCCATGCGCGCCGGGCATGGCTTTGCGGTGAGCTTCGAGCTGATTTGTGAGGAAATTCCGGATCCGCTCGGCAAAGAGTTTCGAACATTCTTCAATGAACAGAACTTAGGTGCACCGCTCGAGACGGCAATGGGTAATCTCGTAAGCCGTGTTCCTCTTCTGGACGTCCGATTCTTCGCCTCCGCGGTAATCCTACAGCGTCAGACCGGCGGAAATCTGGGTGAGATTTTGAATCGTTTGTCCGCTGTAATTAGAGGGCGCTTTCAGCTGAAAGGCAAGGTGAAGGCGGCTAGTGCACACGGGAGAATGACCAGCCTGATATTAACGCTGCTTCCGGTTGGGACCATGCTCGGACTGACGCTGGTTGCGCCCACGTACCTACAAAGCATGGCTGACGATCCGGACGGGCGCAAGCTCATAACCGCAGCTATTTCGGCATTGATCATGGGTTTTTTCATAATGCGCAAAATCACGAACATCGAGGTTTGAATTCCAGATGCTCATCTTTGCCGCAATAGCGTTATTCCTGCTCTTGTTACTGGCCATCACGTACTTTGGCTATCGTCAGTACGTGAAGCCGGCCGGCATGTACCGCCGCCTGGCTGAAAAGCCTCTCGAATTCGAAGTCGAGGAAGCGCCTCAGAAAGAGCACAAGCTGCAGGTCCAGTTCTTTGAGGCGCTCGGGAACGCAAGCCCGATGTCGGAGCAGAACGGATCGCCAACCCATCGCGAATTGGTGTCCGCTGGTTTCCGCTCGGAGAAGGCGTTGACTGTTTTTTCTGGAATTCGACTCGCCGCGTGCCTTGTTCTACCTTTGATTGCATTTTCGTGTCGGTTCGCGATCGGGGGCGCCGGGAAATCGACGCTCATGCTGACAGCGGCCGCTGCCGGGTTTGGATACATGGGCCCGGGAATCGTATTGGAACGCCTCGTAAAGCGTCGCCAGAAACGACTTCGGCTATCGTTACCCGACGCGCTCGATCTGATGGTAGTCGCGGTCGAAGCGGGCTTAGGCCTCGATCAGGCGATCTACTATACGGCAAAAGAGCTGGCACTAGCACACAAGGAACTCTGCCAGGAATTGTCACTGATGGGTTTAGAAATCCGTGCCGGCACGAAGCGATCCGACGCCTTTCGCAACCTCGCTGACCGAACCGGCGAAGACGAGATCAGGAAACTTGTTTCGATGTTGGTTCAGACCGATCGATTTGGCACCAGCGTCGCAGATTCTCTACGTACTCACTCGGAGTACATGCGCGTTCGACGCCGGCAAGATGCGGAAGAGCGCGCAGCCAAAGTAGGCGTTAAGCTCGTTTTTCCAATTTTCTTCTGCATTCTGCCGTCAATGATGCTGGTCTCGGCCGGTCCCGGCATCCTGCAGATCTGCAAAAATCTCTTCCCAATGCTCAAAAACTTTGGGCAGCAGTAATTCAATAAGGAGTACAAAAACAAATGGACCATTCCACGTTTTCAATGATTCTCTGGGTAGCGGCAGGTGCACTTCTGCTTCTGTACATTGGTCGCCGCCGGAAGAGAAGATCTACTCGGTAACTGATGGACGTCTCGAGCCTCCTTACCTGGCAAAATACAGACGGCGGTTGGGGATATCATCGCGGGGGCTCTACAACTGAGCCAACGACTTTTGCTCTTTTGGCGTTATCTGTCTCCGGTTGTGGACAGACGGTAGCAGCCGAAAGGGCTGTACAGTGGCTCGCGGCCAGTCAACGCAGTGACGGTGGCTGGCCTCCGAGCCGCGATGTAAAACAGAGTACGTGGGTCACGGCACTGGCCCTGATCCTTCCGAAAACGATGCGAGCACAGCTTCGTATTAATCGGGCGAAAGAGTGGATTTTGTCTCAGCAAGGCCGCGAATCGCGGTGGCGTCAACGCCTCAGCAACTACCTGCTCGGAGACCAGAATCCGCTCGATACCGCTCAAGAGGGTTGGCCTTTTTATCCCGACGCCGCTGCTTGGGTAGCTCCGACAGCTTTGACCATCCTGGCTCTCGAAAGATTCCGCTGGGACAGTCATGCTCAGTCGCGTTGTAGCTTAGGCCGCGCATTCCTACTCTCTCGCATGTGCCAGGACGGCGGCTGGAATCACGGAAGCTTTCGAGCACTGGGATACGATCTGGATTCCTATCCAGAAACGACCGGACTCGCACTGCTAGCCCTGCACAAAGAAAAAACACTGAGAGAGGAAAGCCTGGCTCGAGCGGAACTACAACTCTCGGAGGTTCGGTCGCGAGAAGCCACTTGCTGGCTCCAACTTGGACTACTCGCGCATGCTAGATCTGCTTCATCAAAGCGGAACGATCTCAGGCCGGCTCGATCCGTGATGGAAGTAGCACTCACGATACTCGCGGACGCTGCCGCCAGCGGCAACAATGCTTTTGTAACATCTGATGAAACCGCCTAAGATCAGCCGCCGTGTACTATTATTCGGTACCGCGGCCAGTACAGTTGTGCTTTGTCGATGCAAATCGAAGGGGCCGCTAACCGACGCCCACGTCTCGGTTGTGAAGGCACGTGCCTACTCAGACGATCTTTTCGACCTGGTCCGCCGCCTCTTTGTCCAGCATCGCCTGGCGGTCAAAGGCAAAAGGGTCGTACTCAAACCGAATCTCGTCGAGTTCGATGCCGCTTCTACTATCAACACGCATCCTCTTGTGGTTCACGCCGCTCTTGAAGCGGTCCGCGCATTGGGGGCAGCCGAGGTCCGCATCGCCGAAGGTCCAGGCCATCGCCGTCTAACGCTAGATCTCGCGGAGGAAGCAGGTTACTTCAGCACCATTCCGAAGTTTGAAGATCTCTTTACGGATCTGAATCTCGACCAAGTTGCGCGCCGAAAATTCCTGTCTCCGATTTCCAAGCTCTCGGAACTCTATCTGCCCCATACGGTGCTGGGCTGCGATCTGCTCATTTCGTTGCCGAAAATGAAGACTCATCACTGGGCCGGTGCGACCCTGAGCATGAAAAACTTGTTCGGCATGGTTCCGGGTGGCGTCTACGGTTGGCCCAAGAACGTCTTGCATTGGGCGGGCATCCACGAATGCATTGCCGACCTACACCGAACAGTTCGCAACGGCTTTGCACTCGTCGATGGTATTGACGCGATGGAGGGTAATGGCCCCATCCAGGGGAAGGCAAAACACATGGGAGTTCTGGTTGCGGGCAAAGATATGGTCGCAGTGGACGCAACCTGCTGTAACATGATGGAGATTGACGCCGGAAAGGTCGAATACCTGCGCCTCGCCGATATTTCTCGTCGTCGAATTCATCAACTCGCGGAAAATCCTGCAAAGTTGCGAACGCGTTTCGAGTTGGTGCCGAGTCTAGACGCTCTCCGGCTTGCCTGATGCACTCGCTGGAGAAATGCGAAATACCTAGAACGGAGGCCGTTGCTGAAGGTGCTGAGCGATCAAAAAAGCAATAGTCCCCAGAGCAATGCTTACGGCATGGGGCAATCGCATTGCGAGATCGCTTTGTACGTCCAGTTCACCGTTTACCTTGTAAGGTGCCCGAAAATGCAACAGGTGACCGATCAACAGGCGCACCTTCCAGAGTGTCCGGCGCAGTTGGCAGCTTGCAATTAGAACAACGAGAGCGACCATGGCACCGGAAACGGCGGTGAGAAAAAAGATAACAGCCCAGGCTTTCGCACCCACAAAGGCACCGATCGCGGCCATCAACTTCACGTCGCCTGCTCCCATCGCGTGCAAGAGATAAAACAAAAAATAGACGGCGAATGCACATCCCGCGCCAATTAGAGCCGATTTAAAGCCTTCCAGTCCGAAGACGGATGCGTTTAAGCCGATCCCGAGTGCACTACCTACAGCCACGAGCCAATTTGGAATGCGTCGTGAGTGCAAGTCCGTTATGGCCGCAATGAGGACTATCAGTAACAGAGTCAAAATCAGTAGGAGAGGCATTTAGACGAACACTTTCTTCGGTATCAGATTTCCTTCGGTCACATGATGCGTCCAGATGTGTGATCGTGCCCTACGCTTCCGGTGCACATATTTCGAGCCGGTCGCCCGGTTTCGTATCTGCCGCTGCAGCCGTGCCTGATGGCAATTCGAGAACAGAGCAAGCACGGAAACAGCCGGCTAAACGCCAGGGTGGCATCGAATCCCTGATCTTCAGCACTCGCTTATCCGCGCTCAAGAATACAACATCAATTCGAAATTGCATTCCGAACGTATGGACAGCTTCACATGGGACGATCCAGAGTGCTTCGCCGGCGACTAGACACTTTCTTCCTAGAAGGCCCCGCCGTCGGGCAGCGCTGGTATGAGCGATCTGCGCGGCTTCAGCGAGGACGGTCCCACGATTTAAGTTTGTGATACGCATCGTCATGATGACAGGAATGCTCTTGTAATAATGAGCAACTATGAAGTAGATATTCTCAGGCGGTGTGCAGCAAGGGACGACGTAGCGGGCGTACGTCAATGAGGATTTCTTGTAAGTGGAACTGAAGACGCGAAGAGCTGCAAGTGACCTTGCCCGACGGAACTGAGCCACTCTAACAGGATGCGGAAAAAATGAGGGTTGACGAGAAGAATTTGCTCTCTCGATGGCCTGTGCAGGGCTGTTTGGCTTAATTCGCGAGCGTTTCTGGGGGAATTTTGTTGTCCAAACGCCTATTTTTGGGCGTTTGGACACACTTCTCCCCCGATTTATGCGGAAGGAACTGGCGTGTAGACCAGATTCCGCATTCTGACGAGGTTGTAAGCAGCGGCCGCAAACGTGAACACCCATGCGACCTTGTGCACGCC
>JBJMGK010000023.1:0-1728 GCA_045807925.1 Bryobacteraceae bacterium
GTTTCTTAAACACTTGCTGCGCTGCATCGAGGGCGACATTCTGTTGATTTGGGACCGGCTTCCGGCCCACCGCAGCAAAATCACGCAGCAGTTCATCCGTGACCAGAAAGGCCGTTTGGTCATCGAGTACCTGCCGCCCTACGCGCCGGAACTGAATCCGGTGGAGTACATCTGGGCTCACTGCAAGCACCACGAGCTGCCGAACGTCTGTGCCAAAAACCTTTGGGACCTGAGCGAAGCAGCCCGCCGTTCCCTCAAGCGCATGCGCCGCCGACCGCGACTGATCACCGCCTTCTGGAAGCAGGCCTCTTTATTTGATTGATTCCGCTATATTATGCGGGATTCAGTAGATTCCCTGAGGACACGGCAGTCCAATTCAGCTACTTGCCTGTCATTCGGGCGCGCCTTGCATTGAATCGGGGCGACGTATCGAAGGCGATTGACTGCTTCAAACGGCAGTTCCCCACGAATTAGGCATACCGCGCGCCGCGGTGAGTGGGCTCTTCGGGGCGCTGTATCCGATCTATATGCGGGGCGAGGCGTACCTCGCCGAGCAACGCGGGGTTGAAGCCGCAGCGGAATTTCAAAAAGTTCTCGATCATCCGGGAATTGTTGTCGCCGACCCGATCGGAGTACTTGCGCATTTGCAATTGGGGAGAGCCTATGCGCTTTCGGGAGACAAGGACAAGGCAAACATTGCGTATCGGGATTTCCTTGTGCTCTGGAAAAACGCCGACCGCGATATTCCTGTCCTGACACAGGCCGAAGCCGAGTACGCGAAGTTGCGATAAACATGAGTATCTCTCTATCTCATTTATCCTGGCCGGCAAACGAGCTCTGCACATCCTGCTGGTCGCGGTACTTGGGAAGTCAGTAGGAATTGACTCGGAACTTCCAACCCGGGTCGTATCAAGCGAATCAAACCGCTGTTCGAAGTATTGACCCGTATTGTGGCGTCCCTGGAGACTGACCTCTCGACCGTTGTTTCCGGATCGCTCCCGAGTCGTCGTCCAGAAACTAGGGTTCCGAATGCGCAGTCGGGAAGCGTAGAGGAATGATCAGCTTTCAGCTCCGCGACGGATAAACAGATACTTGGCCCTTACAGCCAAAATCATTGGCGGCCAAACGTAAGCCAAGGAGATTTTATGGAATATCTCGTGGCCTTGATCCTGGGCTTGGTGGTGACTGGCTTTGCCACTATAAGCGGCTTCGACCGTGACCGCGCGTTTTACCCGACGGTCCTGATGGTGATTGCGTCCTACTACTCGTTATTTGCTGTGATGGGTTCGTCTCGCTAGGGATCGCCCGACTTTCCGTTGAAAGTAGCGGCTCTGGAATAACTCACTTTACGATGCCTTTCTCCGTTTCGCAAGACTTGACTTACAAGGGACGACAACATCCAGCTCGGTGAGAAGAACGGGGATCTGGTTGTGTCCCTTGACACGGCGAAACTGTTTCTCGGCCACCAGCAGTCCCGAGCCTACCCAGCGTTCCCGCTGATCGCCTGGATGCCAGCGCTTCACATTAAGGCAAACCCTTTCGACGATGGCGAAAGCCGATTCGATCACATTGGTGTTGGCCAGCGTCATCCGCAGTTGTTTTGGAACATGAAGCCGGTGTACGGTCAGCGTTTCCTCCAGTCCTTCGGCCAGACTGCGGGCCGCGCTCGGATTCAGGTGCATCAGCTCGTGATGTAATCCATCGAGCGCCTGTTTGGCGGCCGCGTAA
>JBJMGK010000024.1:0-5465 GCA_045807925.1 Bryobacteraceae bacterium
TCCAGCCCGACGGATCAGTTCTCCCACGCCTTCGCGCAACCAGCCCACCATCTCGGCCATCGGCAGCACCATCTGCACTGCCGGATTTCCATCCGCGACCATTTCCTCGAGCCGCTTCACGGCTCGCTGCGATTCAATCTGATACGGTTTCTTCATGGCGACTCTCCTTTTTTCCTGCTAAGAAAAATTGCTCTGAGCCTATCAAGGCTTAGCGCTTGAGAGTCGCTACTTTCTACGATCTACTGGGCATTCTCCTTGATGGTGGCCAACCTCGCAATCTCCTCATAGTGATCCGAGTCCCGTTGTTGATAAATGGAAATGCCACCCTCCCCACCAGTCGCGTAGATACGCCTCCGTACTCGGTCATAGAAGACATCATCAGAATCGCCGATGGCAGGTAAGTCCTGAATTATATTTCCGGTATTGGTATTAAGGACGAGAAGCCGCGCGGGAACACGAGAGACAATGAACAAACGCTCATCATCTTCATCGAGAGCCATTGGATAATTTGAAAGGAACCCTCCCGTTCCCCAGGTCGCAACCACCGATCCTTTGGTGCGATCGACAACGGCCAGTTTTTGCGATTTCGGCAAATTGACGAACAGCCGGGAGCGGTTCTTCTCAATCTGAAAAGACTCTGGATGCGCATCCAAATCTATTTGGGCAACTTTTGTTCCGTCTTCATCCATCACCGCCAGCGCGCCGGTTCCATAGCCCACATAGACTTGCTTCTTTCCGGGATCAAAGCGGACGTTGTCTGCATCGTTGCCAAGCTTGATGGATTTGATGAGTTCGTAAGAGCTTCCATCGAAAATCCGCACTGTGCCGTCATCTCGGTAGGCAACATACAGCCTGTTCGCTTCTGGTACGTAAAGCACGCCCTGTGGCTCATGCAAACCCGGAATCGTGTGTATGCGCTTTCCTTGCTCGGTATCGATCACCTCGACGGTGTTGTTCCCCAGCGCCGCCATGAAGAGCCGATGATTCTTCGCGTCGATGGACATATGGTCGATCCGCCCTTGCACGTCCGGCAGCGGAATCGTTTTGTCTAATCGGAGCGGCTCATTCGCCTCTGCAGCATAGAGGATGGCGAACGTAAAAAGAGCTAGCACCGATCGCATTTACTTGTTTTCCTTCCCGGTTATTGGTTCGTACACGATCAATCGAGCCACAGGGTGACCGTTTTCCTCCTGCTCTGGAGCGTAAACACGGTGACTAGAGGGATCCACTGCAAGGCTGTGTACCATCTTCTGGACCGGGAAGTTTTCGAGGTTTCGAAAATGCTGCGCATCGTCTTCTTGATAAACGGCAATAAGTCCCGTGGAGCAGGCCGCGTAAATACGGCGCAGTCCCGCGTCGAACTTGACTACATCCGCCCCTGGGGGAAGTGGAAGGTGAGCTATGGCCTGGTGTGTATCCAACGCAAACACCGTCATCGTTCTGTTCTTTCCACAAAGCAGAAAGGCCCGCTGATGTTCAGAATCGAGCGCCATTCCATGATTGAACTCACAACCCTGAACCCGATAGCGACTGACGACAACGTCGGTCGACAGATCGATTTCAGCAATTTGGTTTGTGTTGCGCAGATTCACGTAAACTTTGCGACCGACTGAATCGTACTGCGGCATACCTGTCTCGCTCTCGAATGTAAGAGTCTTGATGATTTCATCTTTATCAACATCTACGACTGCGACTGCTTTGCCGAGGGTGTCGGAGACATAGACTTTCCGGTAGGGCGCCGCATAGGTGCTTCCGTTGGGCTTGGCTGCCGTGGCGAGCCTCTTGACAACGCTCATCTTGCGCAGATCTACAACGCCGATTTTCTCCTCGCCCCAATCCGAGGTGTAGACCTTTCGGATGCCTGGCACGTATTCGAGTCCGGTGATCCCAGGAACGCCGGGAATAGCTTTGACCAGTTTGTTCGTGCGCACATCAACGACATACAGGATGCCAGGGCCCAGATGTGCAGAAAGCAGATAGCTATCCTCGTCGTCGATTGTGAGGTAGTCAAAACGCTGACCCTTTGGACCAGGAAGGTCAATCGCTGCAACTTTCTTTAATGTCTGACCCCATCCGTAAGGTGACATAGCCGCCAGCAGCACGAAAAGGGATTGAACGCGAATTGCGCGTCGCCACTTCATATCTTTCCCGTGGTTCTAACGGACCGACTTGAACATTGAGCGCGTATTGGACTCCTTTCGCGAGTTGAAGTGCAGTTTCTTCGCCCCAGAACTGTACAAAGGCGGATTTGGATGTTCGCCCAGTGTATGACTAGTCGCATTCAGTTCCTCTTCATCTGGCTGCCGTCAGAAATTGCGCCACTTCGTCTTACGAGGCCGCGACTCTCAACAGCGCCCGCCAAGTGCCAAGCTGCACTTACGAATTCTCAATTTCGGCTTGAGTCAAAAGACGCTCTGCCTCCGCTAGCTCGACAATATTGCCCAATCCGGTCTTCTGTCACGCACTGGCTTGCTGCTCCGTCGTGCGGGCCGCCTGAAGTTCAATAGGCGAGTTTTGAACGAGGCGCCACGATGCTTGGCCAGCGGAAGCCGACCAGTGTATCGGCCCCACTGAATCCCAGCCCCAGACAGCGCTCGACTTGCGTCCCCGCATAACTACAGGTGTTACAACGATGTCTATTGAACGCACACGGTCAAACGTTGGCAGAGCATTTACCGCCGTTTGCGCTGGGTCGGCTCCGTGCTGCTCTACGCTGAATAACGCTGGAACCGACTTCATGGCTACCACATCTTCCGTACCACATTCGCGATCTGAAGCAAGGCTATGATCTACGCTGCACCCTGAATGGAACTCCGGTGGCTGCCTCGTCTGCAGCCTAAACTAATCCCGAGAACCGTTCCCTCAAGCAACGGAACGGCGGACATCCTCGGGTAACCGCTTTCACCAAAAAGCAAACGCGGTGAGTCCGGATTTGAACCTCATCCTGCCTAACACCATATTGAAGGATCTCCCAATACTGCAGACGACTCAGAGCCCTGGCTATACATTTCGGGTTTCGTCTTCTCTTGCCACAGCGTTCGCCAGCTCATCCGCGAGCGCGTGACCTTGCACACATCTGGAAGCGCGGAGGTTGGGTAATTGGTCCACGCCGCAAATTCGCACCGCCTATAAAAACTTCCGTCCCTATAGGAGATTCACAATCACCGAAGCCGTGTTTCGCGCCAATGCCATAGCTGTCAGGGATGGATTCGCGGAGCCGATTCGCGGGAACAACGCCGGACCAGCGACATAGGCATTATTGATGTGGTGAAATCGCCCATCTTTGTCAGTGATCGAGGTCGCCGGAGCTCCCGTCCACAGTGTTCCAGCCTCATGGTGAGTTGAACCGATCGGATCAATTACCTGCGATTTGATGACAACCTTTGTGGGGTCGTTCGCGATACCCTTTGCGAGGTCGATCGCGGCTTTGTTCATGGCCGTCTTAACGTTATCGTCGTCTGTATTCGTAACCAGGTTTACCCATGCCCTACGGGTGGTGCCGAATTCGAGGTTGTTTGCATCTTTAGTCAGGTCAACCCAGCTTTTTGTGACATCCTTTGGACCTTCAGGCGGCGTCATAGTTTGATCCCCCGACAACTCGCCCACTGCCCGGAGTACCATCACGATCGTGTCGGGAGACTGGGCTGTTATCAGATCATTCAATAGGTCCACGTCAGGAATCTGCGTAAAGACCTGTGAATCGGGCACGCTGGCTAGATTTGATGCCGCGATGACTTGGAGATGAAAATGATGAGTTTTACCTCCGCTTACGGGCACATCTCCACGGACCAGCAGCATACCCGTCTCGAGCTGGGTTGGCGGTCCCAGACCCAATTCCGCGCGTGGAATTGTTACAGTCGTATTGCTCCGTAGATGAGCCATCAGATTCGCTCCCATTCCGTTCACCGGAAATGAGTTCAGGGCAAGTCGTGTCGATTCAATCGTGCTCGACGCTATCACCACCTTGACAGTCGGCTTTAGTTCCCGTGAAGTGCTGATTCTCTGCATTCGTCCGTTTGCTTGCACTTCGATTCCAGTGACTTTGGTCCCATCGTTCAGCAGGCGTGTGACGTTCACGTGGGGAACCAGTAGGAGTTGACGATTTGCCGGCGTCGGATCGCGGACAGCATCTTCTCGTACCGCATCAATCAGCAAATTCGCGCTGCTGTATTTATCAAAACTGAAAAGCACACCGGCCGGCGCAGTGCTCTGGACCGCAAGCGGCGCGGGTTCAACAGTGATACCAGCACCCGCAGCCGCATTAAATCGAGCTATCAGGGCCGCACTCAATGGCTCATGCAATGCCGCTGTAATGCCGATCTCTTGCTCAACCCTAGGATAATTCGGAAGCAAATGAGCCTTGACGTCGACCGGCCAATTGTTCAGGTCATCTGGGGTGAGCTTCGGTGCCCAGCCGCCCCAGTAAAGCGAACGACCACCGATGCAGAACGCGAGTCCAGGAAAGGACTGGTTGCTACGCCATGGATATCCCCATACTGCCTCTTGCGGGCCGGGATCGTTTACGTTTGAGGTAACGACATTGAAAGGCCCTACATTCGGGTTGATATTGGGGTAATTTTGCTCATGTTGAGTAAGCAACAGCGAACCTGCATCGAGCACGAGGATTCGCGGGTTCTTACCTGCTTCTTTGGCGAAGCGATAGATCTTCTCGGCGCAGTAGCCGCCGTGCATTCCCGCTCCGATGACAACCACGTCGAACGGCGCACCTCCGGAATTGATTGCTTCGTCCCACGTATTACAGACAAAACGGCCGATTAGATCGACCGTAAAAGACGTTTGCTCGAAAGGCATGAGCTACCTCCTGCAAGTTCATCGTGAACGATTACAAATTGGCTGCGCAAAGAATAGCGCCGCACACGAGCTTATCTCGTCTCCGCACACCATCTCGCTTGTGATTGTTTTGATAATCGCTTCACCCGTATAACATAAAGGGGATCGAAATTGAAGCCCAAAAGATATCTGGAGGCACGATGAAGCGTTCAGAGCTGTGTTCGGGCTCGGATATTGCCCAAAATTGAGTTCCGTAACAATGTAGCGTGTTACAGCGCTGCAGGACTGAAAGCCAAGCGCACAGGCTCTCCGCGGAGTGGAAGCTTGCCGAATCAGGTAATGGATGACGCTCTGGCCGGTTTCTTTTCCGCCTGGCTCGCCGGTGGTTGACGGCTATAACCCGATCTCTTTCATTTTGGCGCCCGTTCTTTGTGGTGATAGCACGCGTCATACAGAATAAATTCTCGATTCAGAAGCTCGTGATAGCTTAAGCCGAGCTTGCTAAAGCCGTGGGCGATCCATCGCAGCCCTTCGCCAGCTGCGTGTGGATTCGTTAGATGAGAATCGGCAGCCCGCACGATTTCGGCGAGTAACCGAAGAGCCGGATCGTTCAATGAATGTTTCTTCAAAATGGAATTGAAGGAAACATCCTCTCCGTGGTGACCGAGTTCGCA
>JBJMGK010000025.1:0-56337 GCA_045807925.1 Bryobacteraceae bacterium
ACCGCTTTTTCCCAGAGCACGAATGGCGTGCTTGCGATGAAAGCCAGTTACTTCGATGAATTCGTCGAGGATTCTTTTCTTCTCGACACGCGACGCTATCCGATACCGGTCCGCTATCGCCTTGATTAGTTCCCGCTTGGTAGCCAAGCTCATTTGCCTCCCGTTTCTGCTGCCCGTCATGTCGAACTTCGACGGGTAACATTTTCATGAGGCAACGACCTTCCGCTGGTAACAAATATCGCGAGTCAACGCGCAACGGACAATAACAGTGGAACAAGTCGACGGCTGGCGAAAAACTATTCAGGACAAGGTGGTTTACGTAACCAAAGCACCAGGTGGCCAGCTTGCAGTCCTATCCGCTGTTTGTCCGCATCTCGGGTGTTCCGTGCAGTGGTCGGCGAGTAAACATACGTTTGTATGTCCCTGCCACACCGCTGTGTTCGACCCCGAGGGGTCCAGAACGAGTGGTCCGGCGCCTCGAGGCATGGATGCGCTTCCGACGGAGATCCAGAACGGCCGACTGATGGTCCGTTATCAGTATTTCCGTCAACTGGTGCCCACAAAGGAAGTTATCGGCTAGGTGAAGCCGCGAGCGAAGGGGCTCAAAACACGTGAGTGAATTCTCTGATCAAAGGCCAACTGTCCCGACGAAACCTGCAGACCGACTATTTCATTGGTTCGACCAAAGGACCGGGCTGGACGAGCTTTTGCGTGAAGGTCTCGATGAGCCGATACCAGGGGGTGCCAGGTTTGCCTACATCTTTGGTTCGGCTCTTCTGTTCATCTTTATCTCTCAAGTGATCACTGGCGTGTTCCTTGCGCTCTACTATGTTCCCTCTCCCGATCACGCGCATACGACGGTTGCATACATCACGAAGGCTGTAAGTGGCGGCTCGTTTCTCCGGAGCATCCATGCGTATGGTTCGAGCGCGATGGTGATCCTCCTCCTGCTCCACGTCACTCAGACGTTCCTCTACGGGTCCTACAAAGGACGTCGCGAACTGCTGTGGCTTTCCGGCTGTGTGCTGTTTGCCTTAGTTCTCTGCATGGCATTCACCGGCTATCTCCTCCCCTGGGATCAGAAAGCGTACTTCGCGACCGCCGTGGGTACAAACATTGCCGGAGAAGTGCCCGTCATCGGAGCCTGGATCAAAAGTCTGATGCGCGGCGGAGCGGACATGGGGACACTGACCTTATCAAGGTTTTTCGTAGCGCATGTTCTCCTTGTTCCGGCGGCCATCTTCGGCTTCGTGGCACTGCACGTTTATCTGTTCCGAAAGGCGGGTGCAGCCGGACCGATCCCGGAAGAGTCCGTTTCGCCTCGCCAGCCGAGCGAGCCCTTCTATCCACGACAGGTGATTGTCGATGGCGTTTTCGCGCTGGCTCTGATACTTGTTCTCGCTCTGATCTCACATTTCGTGCCGTTCGAATTGGGCCCTAAAGCGGACCCGGCAGATACGCATTATCTGCCGCGACCGGAATGGTATTACATTCCCATTTTTCAGTGGTTAAAGTACTGGCCGGGCTCGTTGTCCTTTTTAGGCGTGGTAGTTATTCCCGGCATCGTCGCCTTTCTATTTGCCAGTCTGCCGTTTCTGGATCGGCGAATGGAGCGTCGCCCCTGGAAACGCCCGCTCGCTGTCGGCACCTATGTATTCATCTTTCTCGCACTCTTCGGTCTGGGAGCCGTCAGCTATCACAGTGACCATGCTGACCCTGATTATGCCGCGCAGTTACAAACCCAGCAAACACAAACAGAAGATTTCATGAATCATCCGTTCGAGCCAGAAGTTGCGGGCGTGTCGCCTCATCCCGTAGCGCTGTCAGGCGAAGCGAATCCACTCCCGGCTCGCGGTGCTCAGATCTACACGGCACAATCGTGCAATGCGTGCCATGGCGAAGGCGGCAGCGGCTCGGCTGCCGGCCCCAAGCTGACGGGTATTCGACAGCAGATGCCGGCGGAACAACTCGCGACGCTTTTGAAATCGCCATCTCCGAAGATGACTTCCGGAGGAATGGCTCCGCTGGATCTTCCGTCCGAAGACATGAAAGCTTTGGTTGCATACCTGGAATCTCTATGAAAAAGCGAATGAGCGCCGATGACGGATCCGGCGAAGACAGCGGCGCGGGCGAGAGATGAGTGAGCCTGTCAAATCCGTTGTCTTAGCCGGCTCGGGCCTCTTATGGTGGCCGAAGGGCGAAGAGCCCATCACTTATCGAGTAACACTTGGACTCGACGGCAATATCCAGAAGATCTGGATTGGCCCACCGACCCCGGAGATCTTGCGTCGTCCGAGCCGGCACGCTAATATTGCGCTGCACATGCCGGAGGGACGCAGAGTTCGTCTGAACGTTGCGCCGAACGCTTATCTTACTCCAGACGGTCCCATGGAGAGGAGCTTCAACGGACAGGATTGGTGGCTAGATCTGACGCCCTGGGTTCCCATTGAAACGCCCGATCGCTTCATGTTAGTGGTGAAAGCCGGGTCAGTTCAGGTTTTTGAATCGCACTCAAGCCGCGAAGAAGCCGAGGCCGCCTACGAGAAATGGGAAGGCGTTGAGTTCGCCGAAGTGCGGTCACCGCAAGCTACGCCGACGAGGCTGAAGTAATCTCGCCCAGATAACAATAGGATTGTTAGCCTCACAACGAGGCTAACAATCCGCGGAAGAACCTCTTCCGAACGCTAATAAGGCCAGCGCCAGCCAGCAACTTCGGGCATGTCGATGCCATGTTCGTAAGCGTAGTGGCGGCAGGCTATTTGCATGTCGCGGAATTTCTCTTTGGCATGACCACCGATGCGCTGAAGTTTAGTTGTGCGATCGATGACGTCCATCGCCAAAGTGAAGCGATCTATCTGGTTGTTGATAGCCAATTCGAGCGGCGTGTTGATGTTGCCCTTCTCCTTATAACCACGCACGTGCATGTGGGCGTGGTTAGTACGACGATACGCCAATCGGTGAATCAGCCACGGATAGCCATGGAAATTGAAAATGATCGGTTTGTCCACCGTGAAGAGCGAATCGAAATCCCGATCTGTTAATCCATGTGGATGCTCGGTGCTGGGCTGCAGCTTAAATAAGTCGACGACATTGACGAAACGGATCTTGAGATCAGCGAACTCTTCCCGGAGTAAAGCGATCGCAGCCAAGGCTTCCTGAGTAGGAATATCGCCGGCAGAGGCCATGACCACGTCGGGTTCCCCGCCCTGATCGTTACTCGCCCAATCCCAAATGCCGATGCCTTTTGTGCAGTGCTTGATAGCTGTGTCCATGTCCATGTACTGCATATGCAGCTGCTTGTCGCAGACAATTACGTTGATGTAATCGTGGCTCCGCAAACAATGGTCGGCGACGGACAGGAGGGAGTTGACGTCTGGCGGCATGTAGATACGCGTTACGTCCGCGCTCTTATTCACAACTATATCGATAAATCCCGGATCCTGATGCGTAAACCCGTTGTGATCCTGACGCCAAACGGTCGAGGTAATGAGCAGATTCAGCGAGGAAATCTCTTCGCGCCACGACAACCCATTGCTAATCGACAGCCATTTGGCGTGCTGGTTGAACATCGAGTCGATCACGTGAACGAATGCCTCGTAAGACGAAAAGAATCCGTGCCGGCCCGTCAACAGGTAACCTTCGAGCATGCCTTCCATGGTGTGCTCGCTCAGCATCTCGATCACGCGGCCATCCGGAGCCAATTCGCCGCCGTCCGAGTCTTCCGGGAAGTACTCGGCGATCCAGAATTTCTTCGCGACCTCGTAGATGTCCTGCAACTTGTTGGACGTGTTTTCGTCCGGTCCGAAGACGCGGAAGCGGTCCATGTTCATCTTCATTACGTCTCGAAGCAAGGCGCCTAGCGGCCGAACGTTTTCGGCTTCAATCTGCCCAGGCTTGTCGAATTGCAAAGCGTAGTTTCGAAAGTCTGGCATGCGCAGGGCTCGCCTGAGAAGGCCGCCATTGGCATGCGGGTTCGCGCTCATGCGGCGGTTGCCCGTAGGTGCGAGCGCCTTCAGTTCCGGCATGAACTTGCCCTCGGCGTCAAACAGTTCCTCCGGCTTTTGCGCGCGCATCCAGCTTTCGAGGATTTTCAGGCTTTCGGGGTTCTTCTTCACGTCCGCCATCGGAACCTGGTGGGCGCGCCAGAAACCTTCCAGCCTGTGGCCACCGACCTGAGCGGGTGCGCTCCATCCCTTTGGACTACGGAGGACAATCATCGGCCAGCGCGGACGATTCGCAACTCCCGAACTTCGGGCCTCCTGCTGGGCCGCTTTGATGTCGCGAATGCATTTCTCAACCGTTGCCGCCATTGCCTGATGCATGCTGTCCAACTCAGAACCTTCCACGAAGTACGGTGTCCAGCCGTAGCCACGCAGAAGTTCTTCAAGCTCTTCATGGCTGATGCGTGCCAGCAGAGTTGGATTATTGATCTTGTAGCCGTTGAGGTGCAGGATGGGAAGGACCGCGCCGTCGCGAATAGGATTGAGGAACTTGCTGATGTGCCAGGAAGTCGCCAGCGGACCGGTCTCGGCCTCTCCGTCACCGACGACGGCGGCGACAATGAGATCGGGATTGTCAAAGGCAGCGCCACAGGCATGGGAAAGTACGTACCCGAGTTCGCCACCTTCGTGGATCGAGCCCGGCGTTTCGGGAGTGCAGTGACTACCAATGCCGCCCGGAAATGAGAATTGCTTAAAGAACTCGCATAATCCAGCCTCGTCTTCCGATTTGTCGGTGTAGATCTCCGAATAAGTACCTTCCAGGTAAACCGGTCCCAGAACTCCTGGCGCTCCGTGCCCTGGTCCAGCCAGAAAGATCATGTCCAGGTCATATTTCTTAATGAGCCGGTTCAGGTGGATGTAGGCGAATGAAAGCCCAGGGCTTGCACCCCAGTGTCCAAGGAGCCGATTCTTAATGTGTTCCGGCTTTAGAGGTTCTTTCAGCAGGGGGTTATGCTGCAGATAGATCATGCCGAGACTCAGGAAATTGCAAGCCCGCCAGTACGCGTGAGTTTTGCGCAACTCCTCGGCATTCAGAGGTTTTCCTTCGACAGTGGATCTGGCTGGGCCGTAAGCGCTGAGGTTACTGCTCTCCGCTGGTGCGGTTAGGGGAAGAGCTCGACCGTTCTTGACTTCGACCGTTTTGGTTGCCATTCTATTTCTCCTTTGGTTCTCGTCTCACTTACTCGCCGCATTCGCGGCCTTCGAATAGGTCCTTTAGTTGACCAAGCGTAATCAGCCGTGATCGAACTGCTGAAATGCTGAACCCGAGGCAAGTACCACCACGGACCTCGGGGAAACTTGGTACACGTAACCGGGCAGTGTTTGCGCGGTTTGCCACTCAACAATGTCTTGAGGTGAAGGTAGGCCGGTGTCAATCCACCGCCGCCATTTGTCTCCGTTCACTAACATGGGCAACTCGAAGTCAAGCGGCTCCCAATATGCGTTCAGGATGAGATGGAATATCAGGTCCTGGTTCTGCAGGTGCAGATTTAAAGCTATGCTGTGTGAACCCGCGCTCCAGTCCGGCTGATCGACTCGCACACCGTGCCAAGATTTCTTCGCTTGCTCGAGCAACCGGACCAGACTCACACGGCGGCGTTCGATTTCCACATCCCGCAAGAGACGGCGCGCAATCAGCAACCGCACAAATCGATGGACGTCAGCATGACGGGCGACCAGACTCCAGTCGAACCAACCGTTCTCGTTGTCCCGACAATATGCATTGTTATTGCCCTGCTGCGAGCGGCGCACTTCGTCACCCATCAAAATCATGGGCATCCCCAGAGAGAGCAGCGTGACAGCCAGGAAATTTTTCGCCTGCCGATTGCGTAAGCTCTCCACCCCGGGATCATCGGATGGGCCCTCCGCGCCGCAGTTCCAGCTTCGGTTGTCGTCAGTTCCATCCCGATTACCCTCGCCATTCTCCTCGTTGTGCTTATGGTTGTAAGAGACGAGATCGTTAAGCGTAAAGCCGTCGTGGCAGCTGACGAAGTTGACGCTCTGCTCGGCTTCACGCTCCTTATGACCATAAATCTCCGGGCTGCCGAGCAAACGGTCGGCAATACGCGTCACGGAATTTTCGGCAGTCCGGAAGAAATCGCGAACGTCGTCACGAAAACGTCCGTTCCACTCCTTCCAACTGTCCCCGACGAAGCTGCCTACCTGGTACAGACCTGCCGCATCCCAAGCCTCGGCGATCATCTTTGTCCCTGCAAGGCTTGGGTAAGATTCTATGTCCCACAGCACCGTTGGATTCGACATCACGTGACCGGATGAATCACGTGACAAAATGGACGCGAGATCGAACCGAAAACCATCGACGTGCATCTCCGAGACCCAGTAGCGTAGGCTGTCTACGATCATGCGGCGCACAATCGGATGATTTGCGTTTAGCGTGTTGCCGGTGCCACTGTAGTTGGCGTAGCGGGAGCGGTCCTGATCCAGGATGTAGTAAGTAGTGTTGTCGACGCCGCGGTGAGACAACGTTGGACCGCGATGGTCGCCCTCGGCAGTGTGATTAAATACCACATCGAGAATGACCTCGATTCCTGCGCGATGCAGGGCTTTGACCATATCGCGAAACTCATTGACAGGACCACCCGGATCCTGTCGCGAGCTGTACGCTTGATGAGGTGCGAAAAACGAGACAGGAGCATAGCCCCAGTAATTCACCTTCCCGGGCGGACAATCTTGTGCATCGAACTGGAAAATCGGTAGCAGTTCAACAGCGGTAATTCCGAGTTCCTGGAGATATGGAATCTTTTCAATGAGTCCGGCGTAGGTACCTCGTTTCCCTTCAGAGACACCGGAGTTGGGGTGAGCGGTGAATCCGCGCACGTGCATTTCGTAGATGACGGTTCGTGATGAGGCGCGGTGTAGCGGTCTATCTTTTTCCCAGTCGTACGTGTCGGGATCAACCACCACACTCTTCATGGCAGTTGCGGTGTTATCGCCATCTGCAGCTGCGGCATCACGATCGTACTTCTTCGGCACCACAACGGCGCGACCATAGGGATCCAGCAGGACCTTGGACGCGTCGAAGCGAAAACCCTTGGTGGGATCGAAGGGTCCATAAACTCGAAACCCATAGATCTGGCCGGCTGAGATGCCCGGCACGAAAACATGCCAGTAGTGATAACTCCGGTTATCGGCCGGGTCGATGGTCACGATACGACTCGGACTCGCATCATCTTCCCTATCGAATAACAGCAGTTCTACGCCGGACGCCGCCCGGGAGAACAGACTGAAGTTGACGCCCCCGGCCACTAAGGTGGCGCCGAGCGGAAAGCTCCGGCCGACCATCTCAGCAGTGTCCGCGTGAGAATCCAACGAGTCGTGCAGATTGAATTGTTCGAGGACGCCCATCTTTTAACTCCGACTTAGGAGCCTTTTAAAACTGAAAGCCACTCGCGCCATCTGCCGTACACGACCGAACGCAATTGCAACTCGCGATCAGTGTTCCTTCCGTAATCGTTACGCGGCGACACAAGCCTTCTCTTCAAACAGGTCTACATACTGGCGATAGCGATTAGCGATAACGGTCACGGCCTCGTCGCGAGTAATCTTCCCGTCCCGCCATCCTAAAAGCGGTTCCCAGAAGCTGGTTCGTCCAACGGCAAAACCGATGAACCCCGGAACTCCGGCTGCCGTTGTCAGCCAGTCGCGAACCTTCGAATCACTCTCACCGCGACCCAGAACGATGCAGCCGACTGTCGAGCGCCCGTTACGGCGCGCGGCGGCTACAACCTTTTCGCAATCTGCAGGAAGATCTAGTCCCTCGATTTTCCAGACGTCCGGTTCGACATGTGCGTCTTGCAACTGTTCGATGGCCTGAACCATCAATTGCGGGCGAAGTTCCAGGTCGTACGCGCGCTTGTCGCCTTTGAACCGGCCGAGTTGTTCCTTTAGGGCGGGAACGAGTAACTCGAACATGTACATGCTCCGACTCTGGCGATGCAAGTATTCGGACAGGCGTGCAAGCCGGGACGCCTGCCGCATGTTCATCGCGCTGTCAGCTTCCGGGTTGTATCGGACTAGAACCTTGCAGAAAGTTGGATTGAAGGCCTGGATGTGCCTTCCAAATTCTTCACCGTATTCGAAGTCGAACTCGTCCTGAGCGCTCTTCTCGGCGGGGCACGACGTGGAGTAGCCATGCGCGGCGGCATCGCGCAGAATCGACGCTCCGAACTGCTCGTCCACCAGGATTCCGGCTTTCGCCTTGGGGATTCCCCCAGCAACCGCAGCCTTGAAGGCATCGTAGATAATCTGCTTCGCGGAAGTAATCTGCTCAACCTGGTCACGTGTCAGGGCGCCCTTCCAGCCAAACATTTGGGTTTGAAATGTGCCGCGATGGTCGAAGGGAAGCACATATAGGGGATTGTCAAAGCCGATGCTCTTCATCGCGCCTCTTTGCACTGGCGATAGCGCCGTATTAAAGTATTAGTCGAACTGTCGTGGTTGAGCTCGGAGGTTTTGCCATTCTCCAATTCGGGAATGATTCTCTGCGCCAGTACTTTGCCGAGTTCCACACCCCACTGGTCGAAAGGATCGATCTGCCAGATAGCGGCTTGGGTAAACACGGAGTGCTCATAGAGAGCTACTAACTTGCCGAGTGTTGCCGGCGTCAGCTGGTCCGCGAGAATGGTGTTCGACGGCCGGTTACCTTCGAAGACCCTATGGGGCACCAGCCTCTCCGCCGTACCTTCGGCCCGGACCTGATCAGAGGTCTTTCCAACCGCGAGCGCTTCGGCCTGCGCCAGCACGTTTGCGATCAGAATGTCATGGTGATGGCCAATCGGATTAAGTGACCGGCAAAATGCGATAAAGTCGCACGGTATCATCTGCGTGCCTTGATGAATCAACTGGTAGAACGAATGCTGCCCGTTAGTCCCCGGCTCGCCGAAATAGACCGGCCCCGTTTGATACGTGACAGGCGTGCCGTCTAACATGACACGTTTTCCGTTGCTTTCCATCGTCAACTGCTGCAGATAGGCTGGAAAGCGCTTCAGGTACTGTTCGTAAGGCAATACCGCGACAGTCCGGGTGCCGAAGAAATCGTTGTTCCAGACCGAAAGCAGACCCATGAGCGCGGGCAGGTTGCGATCGAATGGTGCCGTACGGAAATGCTCGTCGATTTCGTGGCATCCGTCCAACAAGGCACGAAAGTTGTCCGGCCCAATGGCGATCATTGTGGAAAGGCCGATCGCTGAGGTCATCGAGTAGCGTCCGCCCACCCAATCCCAGAAGCCGAACATGTTGGCCGTGTTGATTCCGAACTTCGAAACTTCCGATGCGTTCGTCGATACGGCGACGAAATGCCTCGCCACAGACTTTTCGTCTCCTCCCAGGCCAGCTACAGACCAGTCACGCGCAGTGCGGGCATTGGTCATGGTCTCTAAGGTCGTGAAAGTCTTGGACGACACAATAAAGAGAGTCTCTTCCGGGACCAGATCGCGAACTGCTTCAGCGAAATCGGTTGCGTCGACGTTCGATACGAACCGGAAAATCATATCCCGTTCGCTGTAGTGCTTGAGCGCTTCGTAAGCCATAACCGGGCCGAGGTCTGAACCTCCAATGCCGATATTCACAACATTGCGAATACGCTTTCCGGTGTGACCTTTCCACCCCCCGTTCCGGACGAGATGACAAAAATCGGTCATCTTTTGCAGGACACCATGAACCTGACGTATTACGTCCTGTCCGTCAACTACGACCGACGCTTCTCGCGGAGAGCGGAGGGCTGTGTGTAGAGCGGCTCGATCTTCTGTGATGTTGATTTTGTCACCCCGAAACATCGCCTCGATTCGATGCCGTAATCGGGATTCCTCTGCCAATTGAAAGAGGAGTTCGAGCGTTCTATCAGTAATGCGATTTTTCGAGTAGTCGAGGTAAATACCTGCAGCCTCGGCGGTAAACCGTTCCCCACGCTTTGCATCTGAAGCGAACAGATCCCGGAGATGTAACTCACTGATCTCTCCGTAGTGTGCGCGGAGGGCTTTCCAGGCATCGCGCTCGGTCGCCGGAGTAACGGGCTCGCCTCCAACAAGTGTTTGCATCGTATGTAGCTCTTTCAGATACTCTGGCCCAAATTGGACAGCAGTTGCGTCGCCTTCGTCATTTGACCGCGCTGTGATTGCACGGACGGTAATCGGCCTGAACTCGTCGTGACCTTTGCCAGAGATTCGAACGTACGAGGAGACAACATATGCGGCATTGCACGCCAGCGCCAATTCCCTTCGGGTTCGCCAGGCACGTTCATACGGCCTTCGCGCCCGAGGTTAAGCACATCCTGCAAAGGCGTGATCGCGAGCGTAGCTCGAGACGACCAGGCCAGACGAATTAACTCTGGAGCAGCGTCGCGAATCTCGCCTTCAGCTCTTCCCGTGTTGGCCCAAAAACGTCTCTGCTCTCGGTCGGTTAGATCTTCAAACCATTCGCGACTAGTGGCGTTGTCGTGGGTGCCTGTGTACACGACGTTATTCGGAGTGTAATTTTCTGGAAGGTGAACGTTATCAGGATTGCCATCGAACGCAAATTGCAACACCTTCGTTCCTGGAAGACGAAATTCATCGCGGAGCGCCAAAACATCCGGAGTAAGTACCCCTAGGTCCTCGGCGATAAACGGCAGCTTGCCGAACGCCTTTTGAACGGCGTTGAAGAACTTGGCTCCGGGGCCTGGAACCCACTCGCCGGTTTCCGCGGTCAGGGCTCCTTGTGGCACATGCCAGGCGGCAGCGAAGGCACGGAAATGATCCAGGCGAATCACATCAACATGCATCAGAAGCGCGCGTATCCGGTCAATACACCAGGCGTAACCTGTGGCTTCATGAGCCTTCCAATCGTAGACAGGATTTCCCCAAAGCTGTCCTCGAGCGCTAAAGTAATCAGGCGGAACACCGGCAACAAAGCGAGGACGCTGCTGGTTGTCTAGAAGAAACAACTCCGGATTCGCCCAAACGTCGCTCGAGTCGGGGGAAACAAAAAACGGCAGATCGCCAATCAGCCGCACACCGTGGGTACGGGCATACTCTTTCAGGCGCAATGCCTGCCGGAATAGTAGGAATTGAGCTAGTCGAAGTTTGTCGATTTCAGCTGCAAGTTCCCGCCGAGCCTGCGTGAGTGCAGATGGTGTCCGCTGAACCAGTTCTTTCGGCCATTCGAGATAAGAGGATGATGAAAACTTTTCCTTCAGTGCCCGAAACAGAGCATATTCGTCAAGCCAACTCGAGCGGCTATGGCAAAACTGCTCGTACGGAGCTACAAGGTCTTTACGAGCTCCGGCGCGGAAGTTGGTCCAGGCTTTGTCCAGCAAGCGATGCTTGTACGGGATGGCGGTATCGTAATCGACTGCGCCGGACGAAAATACTCCTTGACAATCCTCCTCGTTCAGCAGTCCGTCGTCAATTAGGAATTCCGGACTGATCACGAGTCCGTTCCCGACGAAAGACGAGGGGGATTGATAGGGAGAGTTGCCGTAACCGGTAGGTCCTAGCGGAAGAGCCTGCCACCAGCTTTGCTCGGCCTCGCGCAGGCGATCGATCCAAGTGAAGGCGGCGGGGCCCAAATCACCAATGCCATACGGGGATGGCAACGACGTGATGTGAAGGAGCAAACCGGCAGCGCGGTACCCGTCCGGGAACAAGGGTGTCCCTAGCGTCGTGGCAACATCACTCATGGTTGTGACCGAACTAGACTGGACATGGCTCCAATTTCCAAATGTCCGTTGCGTACTCGGCGATAGTCCGATCGCTCGAGAATTTCCCGGAGCTAGCGACATTCAATATAGCTTTGCGTGCCCAATCATTGCGGTGAGCATATATCTCAGTCAGATGTTTGTCCGCACGAAGATAGGAGGTTAGGTCCGCCAGATGCAGATAGAAGTCGCCGCGGGTCAGGAGCACCTGGCGAAGATCGTCAAAGATGCCGCGCTCGTACCGATTGAAGTAGCCGGAGAAGATCAGATCTAAGGCCGCTCGCGTCTCCGGTTCGTTTTCGTAGTGCCACTGCGGGTTGTACCATCCGCGAGCAGTCGCCACTTCTTCTGCCGTAAGCCCGAAGAGGAAGAAGTTCTCTTCCCCGGCTTCCTCCGCCATCTCGATCGTGGCTCCATCTCTGGTCCCAATAGTCAAGGCCCCGTTCATCATGAATTTCATGTTGCTGGTGCCGCTCGCCTCGTAGCCTGCTGTCGAAATCTGGTTTGACACATCGCTGGCTGGGATTAAGCGCTCCGCCATAGAAACGCAGTAATCGGGCAAGAAAACTACTTTGAGGCGGCCACGAACAATCGGATCCCCATCGAGCGTGCCAGCAAGATTGTTGACAAACTTGATGATGAGTTTGGCCAAATGGTACGCGGGCGCGGCTTTGCCTGCAAAGAAAAATGTCCTGGGCGCCATCTGGAGATCAGGGTTGTCCCGAAGCCGGTTGTAAAGCACTACAACGCGTAGTGCATTCAGCAGCTGCCGCTTGTATTCGTGGATGCGTTTAATCTGACAATCGAAGATTGTGTCAGGATCCACCGTCAGTCCGGAGGACAATCTGAGCCAATCCGCAAAGTCCCGCTTTGCATCGCGCTTGGCTGCCATGAAGTCGTCGCGCAAGCTCTTGTCCCCGGCAAGTGGCTTAAGCCTGCTTAGCTGGCCGAGGTCGGTGATCCATCCGTCTCCTATGGCATCCGTAATCACGCGGGATAGCGCGGGATTAGCGAGCAGCATCCATCGACGTGGTGTGACTCCATTCGTCTTATTGTTAAAACGCTCTGGATAAAACTCCGCCAATTCTTTGACTGTCGTCTTCCGCAACAGCTCTGAATGAATGGCTGCGACACCATTCGTGCTGTGCGTACCGACGATGGCCAGATTGGCCATCCGAATCTTGCGCCCGGAGTTCTCATCGACCAGGCTCATTCGCTGAAGGCGGCCGTCATCTCCCGGAAAACGCTCGCGAACCTCATGGAGCAGCCGGCGATTTACTTCATAGATAATTTCCAAATGCCGTGGAAGTATGATTTCGAACCAGGCGAGCGGCCACTTTTCCAATGCCTCAGGCAGCAGCGTGTGATTCGTGTAGGCAAGGGAATCCTTTGTGATCGCCCAAGCCTGGTCCCATCCAAGACGTGCCTCATCCAGCAGAATGCGCATCAACTCAGGCACCGCCATCGCTGGATGGGTGTCGTTCAGCTGAAACGCTGCCTTTTGTGCGAACGTACTCCAATCGGTATTGCCGCGACGGAACCGCCGAACTGCATCTGCGAGCGAGCAGGCCACGAGAAAGTACTCTTGCACAAAGCGCAAGCCCTGTCCCTGCATTGTGGAGTCATCCGGATACAAAACGCGCGTGAGGCATTCGGCAGACAAAGTCTCTGCTAACGCCGCGACAAAGTCACCGCCGCTGAATTGCTGGAAATTGAAGTAGTCGGGCGCCGCAGCAGACCAGAGCCGGAGTGTATTGACGGTGCGACCACCGTATCCAATCACGGGGCGATCAAATGGGATTCCAAACAAACTGGAAGGCTTCCCTGGGACTGCACGCAAACTTCCGCCGTGTAACTCGAAGGAGCAATTCAGGCCGATTTCGACTCTCTCGTCGGGCCGGGCCACTTCCCATGGATCCGGACGCCGCAGCCAGTTGTCGGGTCGCTCCTGTTGCCATCCGTCGCGCACGGCCTGCTTGAAAATGCCGTATTCATATCTGAGTCCGTATCCCGTGGCAGGGAGCTGCATCGTCGCGGCAGATTCGATGAAGCAGGCGGCCAGGCGCCCTAAGCCTCCATTACCCAAACCTGCGTCAGGCTCTTGTTCGACTAGCTCAATCAGATCAAGGCCCTTTTCCCGGGCGGCATCTTTGACCCATGGATCGAGTAGAAGATTCGTAACATTGTTCGCGAGTGAACGCCCGATCAGAAACTCCATCGAAAGATAGTAGAGGCGTTTCGCGTTCCTTTCGTCGTAAGTCTTCTCGGTGAGAACCCATCGTTGCGACAGGACGTCCCTAACGGAGCGCGCCGCGGCTTCGAATCGGTCGCGCGGTGTCGCTGTCTTCAGGTCGATCGCATTGTCAAAGAGAATGTGTCGTTCGTAGAGTGCACTCTCGCCGCCCGCAAAGCGAACCGGACCACATCCATACTGTTCGAGAAGTTGCGAGATAGGTCGTCGGCCGTTCGTTACGGCGGGCGATGCAACTACTTTCGTGCCCATTACTGTTCCTCTCCGAGAATGGAAATCTGCATAGTTGGATTTTTTCCGTGCCTGTGAGACGGTTGCCGGTACGATGTTCGAGTTGTATGGCGGGATCTTTTTATTACCCGAAGTTCAAACAGCAGTCGCACTCATTCCTTGCAGCAGGCCAGCTGGCTGCGTCACGTGATGTGTATCGTTCCAGAGCCTGATGACGGGCCGGGAGAGATCGCGTTCATAGCCCAATGCGCTTAAGCTGGCGGTACTGAGCATGAAAGACCTGGCTGTTACTGTCGGTTCAACACCGATCCATCGGGTCGCCAGTATCCGGATGAAGTGTCCGCTCGAAAACAGGAGCACGTCACCTTCCACCGCGCGTAGGCGAGTGATGACGCGATCCGCTCGAGCTGCCGCGTCCTGCGGGGATTCGCCTCCCGGACAACCGTCCCGGAAGAGCTGCCAGTCTGGATGCTGCGAGCGGATCTGTTCCCCTGTGAGACCCTCAAATTGGCCATAGTCCCATTCGACCAAGTCGCGATCTACTTCGGCCACATGCCCGAATCCAGCGAGTTCACAGGTCCGCATGGCTCGCCGAAGTGGGCTCGTAAATACCTTGGCGAAGGTCAGCCCGGACAAGCGCTCGGCTAAGCGTCTTGCCGTTGCCTCGCCGGCCTTCGTCAGCGGAAGATCAGTCAGTCCCGTGTGCTGGCCTGAAAGGCTCCAGGCCGTCTCACCGTGCCTGGCTAGATAGATGATGGGCAGTTCTCTACTCACAACTCGATCCAAATGATTTCACCGCTGCTGGTAGATTCTGTCCGGCCGGCTCAGATCCTTTTTCTTTTCCGTCCGTTGTCACGGCTGCAATCTTTCGAACCTTAACAAAAGAGCCCGCCATCATCACGGAGAGATGGAAAGCAATCCAGCGCTGTATCAAATCAACACCCGAGTTACGTTGACCGACCTTTCACTCGCACTGAAACGGCCGGCCATATTAGACGACATCCCGGATCGGGAATTGGATCGACTGGCCCGGGATGGCTTCGACTGGGTGTGGTTTCTCGGAGTCTGGCAGACGGGAGACGCAGGCAGGAAGGTCTCACTTGAAAACCGGGAGTGGCGGCGGGAGTTTCAGGATCTGCTGCCTGACTTCGCGGAGAAGGATGTCTGCGGTTCCGGCTTCGCAATTCGTTGCTATACCGTTCATTCCGATTTCGGCGGGAATGCCGCTCTTGCTCGCCTTCGTCAACGCTTAAGGGACCGCGGAATGCGTCTGCTACTCGATTTCGTCCCTAACCATACGGCCCTCGACCATCTTTGGGTCCAGGAGCACCCCGATTATTATGTACGCGGAACGGAAGATCAACTCGAGCGGGAGCCGCAGAATTACACACGTGTTGCGACGGGGAGTGGGCCAACCGTGTTGGCGTACGGCCGGGACCCGTACTTCGCAGGCTGGCCAGACACTTTGCAGTTGAATTACGCAAATCCGGAGCTTCAGGAGGCACGGGCACTGGAATTGGAGAGCATTGCCGAGATGTGCGATGGGGTCCGTTGCGATATGGCGATGTTGATCCTGCCGGACGTCTTTGAGAAGACTTGGGGCGTACGGCCGACCGCGTTCTGGCCTGATGCCATAAGGCGAATACAATCGCGGTCCGAAGACTTCCTTTTCATGGCCGAGGTTTATTGGGATCTGGAATGGACGTTACAGCAGCAAGGTTTTGATTACACTTATGACAAGCGGCTTTACGACCGTCTTCGAGAGGGACACGCTCGGCCGGTCCGCGACCATTTTCGCGCTCACATCGATTTCCAGAGGAAGTCTGCCCGCTTCCTTGAGAACCACGACGAACCGCGAGCGGCTGGCACCTTCGCCCCTGGAATCTATGAAGCGGCTGCAGTTCTAACCTACATGTGCCCTGGGCTTCGCTTTTTCCACCAGGGTCAGTCAGAGGGCTTCACGAAGAAGATACCGGTCCATTTGCGCCGTGGACCGGCGGAGGCTACGGATCCGGCGATTCACGAGTTCTACGATCGATTGCTCGCCTTGCTCCGCCGACCCATCCTGCGCGAGGGCGAATGGCTATTGCTCGAGTGTACGCCAGCTTGGGAAGGCAACGGCACCTGGGACGACTTCGTTTGTTTCGCCTGGCAAAGGTCGGGTTTAAATCTGCACATTCTGGCAGTCAATTATTCGCCTCACCAGAGCCAGTGCCATTTGCGTTTTCCTTTCCAGGAACTCAGTGGCCAAGCCATACGGCTTCGGGACCTGCTAGGTCCGGAATCATACGAGCGCTGCGGCGATGATGTTCTACGCACGGGGCTTTACCTCGACCTCGCACCTTGGGGTTACAACGTCTTTGAACTGACAATTTAAGTCGGCCACGTCCTTCCTCGCTACGCCGTTTTCCATTGCAAAAAGATTTATTTTATTTTGCGAAGAGGGCATCCATGAAGTGATGCTTTGTCGCGACCGCCGCGCGCTACTCTGTGCTCTAGCTTCCACACTATTTCTACCCAACCATACGGCTCGCGCGCAAGAGGACGTTGCTGTTCCGCGATCAGCGCAAATCCGTTATGACCGCAACACCCGAGTGCCTACGGCCATCCGGACCGAGGTGAAACTCGTATTAATTCCTGTGAGTGTCACCGATCCTTATCAGCGGCCAGTTCTCGATTTGAAAACGCAGAATTTTCGCCTTTTCGACGAAGGGGCGGAGCAGAAGATTTCTAAACTGTCTCTCGAGGAAGAACCGGTTTCCGTGGGAATGGTCTTCGATGCCAGTTACAGCATGCGAAATAAGCTGCGTAACTCCCGCGAGGCATTGGCTGAGTTTCTTCGAACCAGTACCCCTGGAGACGAGTTCTCGTTATGGAAGTTCGGGAGCCGACCAGAGCCCGTCTGCCTTTTCACCATGGACGATGAAGAAATTCAAGACAACCTCTCCCGGATACAGCCGCAAGGATACACGTCGCTATTCGACGCGCTATATCTCGCGCTCAATCAGATGAAGCGAGCATCGCGTGCTACGAAAGCGCTGCTTGTTCTCTCGGACGGAGGCGATAACAATAGCAGATACACAGAACGAGAAATCAGAACCATGGTGCGCGAAGCCGACGTACGCATTTTTTCGATTTCGATTATGGATCGCTCGCCAGTGCTCGAACGAATCTCGGACGAGAGTGGCGGCCGGGCTTATCGAGTCCACAAGTTGGACGAACTAACCGAAATGGCAACAAGGCTCAGCGCAGAAATTCATAGCCGCTATGTTCTGGGCTATCGACCGCAAAATGCACAGAACGATGGTAAATATCACAGGGTGACCGTGAAACTCGTTCCAGGCGCTGCCAGTGGGCCGCTGCATCTTGCCTGGAGACACGGATACTACGCCCGTTTGCCTTAAGTCCCCCGCTAACCGTTTAAGCGAGACCTTTTTTCACAACGCCAGCCGAAGAAAAAGAACATCGTCCGGCCGGAACAACTCATCATCGCCTGCGGGTTGAGGTCTCTCGCCTCCCGAATCCTCGTATGGCCGGTAGACCCCCCAAGGAGACGGGTGATGAGAAAAGACGAAAATCGAAAGCCAAGTCGGTTATCCAGCCTGCGATTGGCAACAATTCCTTTGTCAGCGGTCGTCCTCTGGCTGCTGCCAGCAACCACCCGGGCCCAGTCGCCGCAACCATCTGTTTCCGGTCAAACAACGGGACGAACGATCACCGCTATCGGCTACCAGTTGGGCGGGGGCGGCACAATCGTGGATTTCAAGAGCAGCGGCTTGCTTCCGTCAGCTTCCGGTTACGCCAAAGTGGAAGCGAAGCCCGGAATCACACGGGTTGAGGGTCGTATCCAAGGCCTGACATCGCCCCTTCAGCTGGGAGCTGAGTTTCTCACTTATGTCCTATGGGCAGTGACGCCGGAAGGCCGTGCGATTAATCTCGGTGAAATGCTACTCGATTCGGACGGACGAAGTACTTTGAAAGCTACCACGCAATTGGCGACCTTCTCGCTCTTTGTTACTGCCGAACCATATTTTGCAGTACGCCAACCGAGTGAAATGCTAGTCCTCGAGAACGCTCTTAGGCCAAACACCAAGGGAAGAATCTTTGTCGTCAAAGATTACAAATTGCTCAAGCGTAGCCAATACCAGAAGCTTGGCAATCCGCTGGCGTTGACGCTGGACCTTAAGAACGTTCCCCTGCAGATGTACGAAGCCCGGAACGCCGTGGACATCGCACGATCCCGTAGCGCCGATAGATACGCACCGGACGTTTTTTCTAAAGCTGATGGTGGTCTAAAGATGGCGGAAAGCGCCCTGGCTCGGAATGCGAACAAGAAGGAAGTCATCCCCTTGGCCCGTCAGACGGCCCAATTCTCAGAAGATGCACGCGCGCTTTCGGTCGAACGACAGGAGGCGGAACGCATAGAAACTGAGCGTGTTGAGGCTGCCGCTCGCGCCAAAGCCGAGGCAGAAGCTACGGCTGCCGCTCAAGCCGCAGAGGCGAAGCGAAAATCGGATGAGGAGTCCCGACGGCAGGCGGAGTTGGCCGCTGCAAGAGAGGCACAGATGAAGGCCGAGGCGGAATTGGCCGCCACAAAGGCCAAGGCCGAATCCGACGCAGCCAAAGCCGAAGCCCTCCGGGCCCAACGAGCCGCTGAACAACTTCGTGCCCAGTTGCTTGAGCAGTTCAATCGAATCCTGGAGACGCGAGACACGCCGCGCGGCCTTGTTATTACGATGGCCGATGTCCTCTTCGACACTGGAAAGTACAATATACGGCCGGGCACCAGGGAGACTCTGGCGAAGCTTTCCGGCATTATACTGGCTCATCCAGGGCTGAATTTACAAGTAGAAGGTCACACCGACAGCACTGGCGGCGACGACTTCAACCAACGACTCTCGCAGCAACGCGGGGACTCCGTTCGCGATTTTCTCGTTACGCAAGGGCTGGCCTCCGATGGCGTAACGGCGATGGGATTCGGCAAGACCATGCCGATTTCTGACAACAACACGAGCGAGGGACGCCAGAAAAATCGGCGCGTTGAAATCATCGTTTCTGGCGATATTATCGGTGGAAAAATCGGGAACTAGAGGCCTTTGCCGGTTACTGGCTGAAACCGCAATCGAGGCCCAGTTTTCCCGCGAGATCAGGCCAGAACTCGCGAAGAACATTGAAACCGACGCCGACGACCTTTGGCAGCGGACCGTTCTTGTCATCGAAAGACGGAAGCGGCGGTGGCGCAAGACATGGGGAATTAGCGTTTCTCGAAGTCATGTCCGTGAATAATGTCGGCAACATCTGCTGGGGACCAGAAGAGGAAAGCTGCCCATACGCCTGAAGGACGCCTGCCGAGTGCAGCCATTGTGAAGATGCGTAGCTGAAAGCAGAATTGAATCAATCGGTCCCCACCCCGGTTTGCTCTCGTTCCGGACAACCATAAATTCGCTTGATTGTTGCTTCCCTGCCGGCAGAACGAATGCTGAGAGGATGAACATTCCTGGAGAGATTCGAATCCTGGCCCATACAAACTCTCCCGGGGTCGTGGATCACTTCGGCTTCGCTGATTGGCTACTGTGCTCCAATCACCGCGGTCGAGGTTCAACAACGAACCAAAGGCCCTCCGGATCCTTGCGGCAACAATGAATCTCGCTTCGTTATGCCATTTACTTGTAACAATCTTTATCGCTCAATTAGCCGGAATTGCATTGATCAAAAGGAACAAGACGCCGCCACGGAAATGCCATAGGCCAATAGTTGCAGGCACTCCGTTCCTCTGAATCACCCTTTCGTAACAGAAAAAAATGACGCGGCGTCATTTTCGAATTCATCAGGCTCGTGAGGTTAACTGCAGGAACTTTCGGGCTCGTCTCGCCGGGCGCTTAGTCATTTCAACCCGTCCTGTGTTTTTACCTTTAGGAACTATCTCTCACACCCTTTTTTACAGGCAAGGAGCAATTGTATGAAGAAGAGTCTCGCTTTAGCAGGAATAGGTGCTTTGTTAAGTGTTGCCGCATATGCGCAGCAAGAGGGGCCAAAGGTCGACGTTACCCTCAGCTATTCGTTCGTCAGATACAACTCTGCGCAGACGATTCCGGCATTTACGGCCAATGGGGGCATCGGCACGTTTGGCTGGAATTTCAACGATCATTTGGCCCTAGAGGCCGAGCTGGGCGGCTACCACAATGGCAACGTAAATAATTATCAGTTTGATACCACGACGTTCAGCTATCTTTTCGGGCCCCGGATTTCGTGGAACAAGGCGGGCAAAATCAATCCTTATGCTCACATCTTGTTCGGCGGACAACATCTCGCAACGAGTATCACTAAGGACTCACTGCTGGTGGTGAATCCCCGAGCAGCTGCTCTCTCCAACGATCATTACAGCACTGCGACGAACAATTTCGCAATGGCAGTGGGAGGCGGAGTAGATTACAGATTGACTAGGTCAATTACAATTCGGCCGGCGCAAATCGATTACTACCTCACCAGAATTGAAGCAATCAACGTCACTGTACCGATAGGGGCGACCGCGCCTTCAGCTCGTAATCAAAACAACTTCCGGTATGCTGCTGGAATTCAGTTTACGTACGGCGGAACACGATGAAAACGTTTCGGCCCCGCGGGCGCTTCCGTGGGGCCTGAGACGTCGGAGCGGGTATTCGCAAAAGGGACGAAAGCCGGATTACCAGGCTCCCGCTCCTCTCCTAAGACTTGCATCAGTGCTCTGCGTTTTCAAGCGGCGCAAGGATGATGCTCGAATTCCACGCCCGTGCAGCTCAAAGATTCCACCTCTCCAGTGTGTCTACTGCCTCTTCGACGGTCTCGCCGTATAGTTCCTTACCCACGACGAACGGAACGCTTTCACTGCCCGGCAGCTTCAGGTGCCGGATGATGCCGGTCGCCAGCACGTGGTCTCTCAGCAATCGATACCGCTGAGCGTCGGAGTCGGTCGGCGACATTTTCACGACGACACGACGCATGAGACCCGTCAGGAGCAGATAGGCGCTCAGCAGTTCGTACCTCCGAGCATCGCGCTCAGGTTCCTCTAGGCGTACAGGGGTTGTCCCCATCTTCTTGTTGCTGGATATCATCGAGGCACTCGCCAAGGCTAGTTGGAACATTACGAGTCCGCTCTCGGTACTTTCGAAGTGCTGATCTAATTTGACGATCCTGGCAGCCGCATCAGCCGTATTAGGTACAGCGGAAATTGCCGATAGCCGCCCGGGAGGAGCATTGATAGAGAGGCTCCCCAGGCCTCGTGGTGAGCCAAGAATCGCCCAAGGCCTGGGCATTGATACGCGCGGTCCGGTCCGCTCTTGTATAGTCCAAAACCTGGCCGCCGAGTGGGACTGATCGGTGCATCCCCCGTGCAGCTCCGCATCAAAAAACCTGCGACCAGGTATGTGAACGTTCACAAGCCTGGCCGCATCGGTACTTATGTATCAGGCTTGTCCGCGGCTGACGAGTATCTTGGTATCAACGCGGCGATCGAGACGTTGCGCTTCAGGCGTCTTACTATCCTGGCTACGCAGGTCGCCGTACCCAATCGGTGTGACGATGCGCCGTGGCGGGATACTGTGCGTGAGGGCCAAGTACTGGACCACAGCATCTGCACGGCGCTGGCTCAGCTCCAGGTTCTTGTCGGCATTCCCAGTCGAATCGGCGAAGCCTGCCACCTCGATGACATAGCCTTTCATCGCCAACGCCTTCGTGGCGAGTTCATCGAGCATTTTTTTGTCACTCTCTGAAAGAGTGTATTTGTTCAGAGGAAAGAAAACACTCGCTGAGTGCGTTACGACAAAATCGTCCAGGCCCGTGATTCGGTCGTTGACGGAGTCAATGCGCCCGTGTGCCGCATCTGCGCTCTCCTTCGCGCCGGCCGCGACCTTGCCGGTCTCATCCAGCTTGCCGGAAAGCCTCTTTTGTTCGTCTTCAACGGGCTGAACACGTGAGTGAACGGTCATGACCTCCTTCAAATCAGCTTCATTGAATCTGATCTCGTTGGCTGCCAGTTGGCCATCAGTGTTGCCTGTACCTTCGACGGTCACCATCAGGCCACGTATCAGACTGGTCGCCTCGAAATTCTTGCCACGGCGGAAAAGGCCCAGTCCTTTCTTGTTGGACTTAATCGCCGTGTCATTGTTCAGCAACACGACGACTTCCATGTCACTGGCATCGCGAATTGTGATCGTGTCCACGTCGCGTTTGTTGATCCTGCCATTGACCTCCGTTTTCACTCCAGGGGAGATGACGACGCCGCCCGTCAGCATGAGCCCACATGCGAGCGTCAATACAACTCCTCTTATTGCTTTGAGATTATTAATCCTAGTCATATTCATAGTCACTGCCACTCCTTACTGCACCTACTAAACTGAAAACAAACTTGAGGCGCTTGCGTCTCCTGGTACGATCGCTCCTGGAAACACCGACTTGCGTACGCCCCGGCTCTCATGGGGGTGAGACCGCCGCGGCAGCCACGTTAGTGTTTTCCCAAGTCCGGACCTTCTGCCGCGCCGCGTCAAAGATTCGCTCGTAGTTCCCCCGTCGAACCTTAGCCTCTGTGTCGCTGCCGAGTAACGCCCACAAGGGTTCATATTGAATGAACACTCTCGAATACGTGGTCCAATCGCGGGGCGCCACTTCGTCCGTACCGAATAGAAAGCGATTCGGATAGCGGTTGATCAGATCGGCCGTAATCTTAGTCGCTGCCGAGCTGGCCACGATGTACTTGGCCACTTCGTCCCATGAGATGTCAAAATAGACGTGATTGAACTCCGGATCACGAAGAATCTCCTCGATATTTGCCGCGTGATTTTTTATCGGGCGAACAACCCGTCCCATGCCGGTGTGGGCCCAGATGATAGTCGTGTTCGGGTGCCGCTTAAACACGGCTTTGATTTGGTCGAGATAGGCCGGTTTGGAGCCCTCCTTTGCGAAGGGAACGTCCATGTCGTTATGAATCAAAACGAGTAGCCCAACCTCACCTGCAAAATCAAGAATCCGGTCGAGAGCCGGGTCCTGCAGACTCGCGACCTGGCCGGCAATCTTCGCTGAAACAAACTCCTTGTGTATTGAAAATTCACCTATCCCTGTGAACACGCCCGGAAAGGTCTGGAGCACGCGGCGAATGTGATCCGCGGCGTACATATCCGTGGGATTGAAGCCTGTAATCATCGGATCGAACCGCGCCCGTTGCTGCGGCGTCAACGACTTGTATGCCATCGCAATCCATGCATCCGTGAAGGCGTAGTAATATAGCGGCGCATCCGAGTTCAGATAATAAGTGGGTCCGTTGTCAGCGTCGACCCGGTATGACCACTGTTGTTGCAGCGGAATGCCGAACAAAGCCACCCTCCCGACTCGGGCTCCCATGATGTTCAGGAAGTCGTGAAGATTCGTTCCTTCCTGGATGTAATTGGTGAGGTGAAAATGTGAGTCGTTAAATTGGTAGCCGTCGGTTTGCGCCCCAACACGTTGCGTGATGAGTAGCAACGCGGAAATCGTTAGCGCAGCGAAGCGAGTTGGCGGGCGGCAGGAGATATTTGCCCTGCTCTCCCGTGGGTAGGTAGCGTCTGCAACGTAGATATTCGTCCTGAACATTTGGTCAATACATCGCCGTGAAGCCGAGGGAAAATACTTGACCTGTGATCTGCCCGGTATAGAACCCGAACGTGCTGCTTACTGGGGAGTGATCGACGTTTATCAACTGAGCGTTCAATCGCAAATTCCGCGTGTTCCAGGGGTAGTAATTGCTGCCAACGATGAATTCTTTCGGGTGAGCGTATGCGCCGAGGACATAGGATGTAGCTCCATAGAGCTCGATTCTGTTCGGCACGATCATGTGCGCCATCTGAACGTAGAATCCATAGTCTCGGATGGCGCCCACTGGTAACTTCCCATCGGCAGTGAAATGGTCCAGCTTCCTGCCGTAACCCTCACCCTGGAGCCAAAAACCGCGATATTTCATCCCAACGCCTGCGGAAACCATTTGATACCGCGCGTGCTCCACCGTCACTCCGTTAGCTAGGGCGCCCGTATCAAATACGTTGAGGCTATCTGTAAGTCGAAGTGTTGTATTGCTGGGTGCGGTACCAATGGCAGACTGACGATCTTCGGGGCTGTATGTGTAGGCCAGATTGAAACGTGTTGCAAGCTTCTCGTGGCGTTCGTAGTCTCCGAACGCGCCACGAGGGCCAAACTCGCCTGTTGTTGGCAGCCAGGTTAAGGCAAAGCCAGCCGAGAGATCCCGGTCGAGTTTCGTCGCCGGTACGTCCAGATTGCTGTTATTATTCCCAACCATAACCCTGTACTGAAGTCTTGGGAGCAGGTCGCCTTGGGCGAACACACCTTGCGAGAAAAAGGGGCGGAAGAACTCGTCGGCCATGACGCGGTCGTAAGACTCCCAATACGGGTGAGATCCCTGCAGGGATTGTGTGCCGGGATAGGCATTCCAGCCTGCGCCGAGCGTCAAGTACTTACCGAAGTTGTAATACAGGGCGCCGCCTACCGCCACCTGATTCGTATCCTGCACTGTCCATAGGAAGGTCGAGTATTGAAACTTGGGACTGAACAGCCATCCTTGAGAAAACAGCATCACGCGATGAAATTGAAAATCATTGCGCGGATTCACCGGCAATGGACGTCCCAAGTGGTCCCTGGCCGACTGGTCGGGCGGCAACTGGTTGAGATATCGTACGGCCATATAGCCGCTGAGGTTCAGCTCCCCGTATTCACCCTTTCCGACCGTAAATCCGCGGCCCGGGTTGAATTCTCCGAAAATGGCCGGGTGTCCGCCGGACGCTTCCGGGAGCAGGCTAGAGTCGTCTTCTTTCGTCTGGTCCTGGGCATCGGTTTGGCCGCCTGCCTGTGGAGAGGCACCTACCGACGGTGATTGGACCGGAGGTGGCGAATTCTGAACGGACGTCGGCTGAACAGACCCATCTAGCTTCGCAACAGATGGCCGAAGAGACTTGATCTGCTCCATCAGTTGCCGATTCTGCTCCATCAGCTGGTTATTCTGCTGCTCGAGCCTCTGGTTCTGCTGTATCAGCTGCTCGATCGGCTTCTGGACATCAGATGGCGCTGCCTGACTCTGCGGCGTCTGCGCCGAAAGGAACGCTGCTTTCGTTGCAGCGAGCAGAACAAAACCGGCGGTCAATAACTTACTGCGCACGGCGATTCTCCGGCTGAACAAACGCGGCAACGAGGGCCGCAATCGTCGATTCGAGTCTTTTGTTGAGGCAATCGACTCATTGCTCCTTCTGTATGAGACCGCTCTTTCACGGCAAACGGCTACTGCAAGCCGACTGAAGCCGGGGAAAACAGGTTAAGGTCGAGCTTTTGCGCAACATAAGCAATAACCTTTTGCGCCTTCACACTATTGCCTGCTTCATCGAGCGGCGGCGCAAAGACTGCAATGGCTCCTTTGCCGGGAATGACAGCAAGGATCCCACCGCCGACCCCGCTTTTCGCCGGCAGTCCAACGTGCCATGCCCAGCCGCCCGATCCGTCGTACAAACCAGCCATGGTCATGGTGGACAGAATCTCGGGAACGTCATCGGCTTTGATGACCCGATCGCCCGTCACCGGGTTGATGCCATTGTTGGCTAAGGTTGCACCCATCCTGGCAAGCTGTTTCACGTTCACACCGACGGAACACTGTTTCGTGTAGATGTCGACTGCTTCGAGAGGCTCGCCGTAAATGCGATCGTATTTGAGCAGGAGCGCCGCAAGTGCTCTATTGCCCTGATTTGTCGCTGCCTCTGACTTATATACTTCGTCGATGAGCGAGAGTTTTTCCCCAGCGGCCGCATTGTAAAACCCGAGAATTTTGTTCCATTTCTCATCGGCGTTCCGACCGGATATCAGACTGGTCGTCGCGATGGCCCCCGCATTCACCAACGCATTCCCGGTATGACTCGGCATGTCTACAACAGCCGGCACGGAGTTGAACGCTCTCCCTGTCGGTTCGTTTCCGATTCGCTCGAACACCTTGTCTACTCCGAGTTCCTCCATCGCCAGCGCTAACGTGAAGACCTTTGAGATGGACTGGATGGAGAAGGCGTAATCCAGGTCGCCCAGCGTATAGGATCTGTTGTCCGTGGTTACAACGGCGATACCGAAGAGCTTGGAATCAACATGAGCCAGGTAAGGAATGTAATCGGCATTCTTTCCCGTCCCATCGCTCTTGAACTTTTGATACGCATCGTTTACAGCGGCCTTTAGCATCTCTTCCCGCGGTGCTACGGGACTGCGATGCTGAGCCGACGCGACCCCTGCCGTGAAGAGAATCGCAACTACAAACTTAGTCGCTCCCATGTTTTTAATGAGCATTTGTTTAGTCCACCTTCGGATACTTATTGAGGTAATACGTTACGCTGGCTTGAATTCGGGGTGCAACCCACTTGAAACCGTTTTTACGTTCCAGTGAGCCATAGATGTATTCGACGCCGAACAGAACGCTCTGTGAAGGCTGCACTATGATGTTCCCGGTAGCGTAGTGGCTGATGTGATAATTCGTCCCTGGATCGCCAGCCGTATTGTTGATTCTGAGATAGCCGTAGCTGAATGTGGACCGGACCAGCTTGGTCCAGTAATGCTGATAACCCGCTTCACCAGTTCCTGTCGGCGTCGCTACCAACGTGCCCTTTGCATTGAAGCCGACATCTGAACCCAAGCCGAAATTGTCGTTATAGTAGTTCGAGATTCCCTTGCCGATCATCATCTGAAAAACAACGTTATCCCTTGTTGAGCCCCAAACTCCGGACAGCGATCCGCCGTACCCGTTAACGTGGCTCTTCAAATCCGGCACGTTGGAATTCGGGATCACGCCTCCAACTGATCGGGATAGGCCAGCGAAGTACAAATGGCCGTGAGGGTTCTCGTATCGGTAGAAGGCGACCAGGTCCGGTCGATGGGACGAGCCCACCGGAGTGCCATATTGCGTACTGAACGGCGTGTCCGTGCCGGATTTCTCAACAGAAGCGCCAATGCTGTGCGCCTTGTTAAGCGGCTGCGTATAGCGGATCATCGGCTGCCTCAGCGCCATAATTCCCGGTGGTCCTTCAAACTCCAGGGTGTCGGGGAACGCATCTGGATCACCGAACGAACTCCAGGTCTGGCCGACGAGGAGATTCTTGTATTGGGCATAGAAATGGCGCATCCGAAGTGACGTGCGCTCGTAGTTCCCTAAAAAGTCGTATTCAAGATACCCCTTCACGGTGTTGTTTGGATCTTTCCCGTCCCCAACCGGCTGGCGAAACTCTGTAAAGAAACGAGACGGCCGCATCGAGAGAGTAGCGTTGACGGTATGGGGCTGAGGGCTGGAGGGAAAGCTCGATGGGACGTATCCACCGTAGTAGCTGCCGGCCTGGTTCGTATCAACAAATACGTCGGTCTTGACGAAACCGCCCAGCTTAATGAGAGTACCGGTCCCGGGCAAGCGGAAGTAGCCTCGCAAGGCAGGATCGATCGCCTCGTTATTGATGCGCGGAGCACTAGCGGGATTTTCGCTGGCAACCTCGCGCTTCTGGGTAAGTGCACCCATATGTTCAACCGGTAACTGAGGCGTGGGAACCTGGGCGGCCTGAGAGGGCTGGGAAGTTGTCGGCGCGGCCGGTTGACCTGGTGATTGCTGCACCGCCTCCGCCGCTTCAATCTGCTGCTTCAGATCCTGCATCGTCTGCTCGAGTTGGTCGAGTTTGGCTTTGAGTTGCTTCAAATCCGGCGACTGGGACCGGGCGGACGAGGCGCAGACACAAAGGACAACGAAGAAGACTGGTAAAAGGTGACGCTTCATGCACATCTCCTGACAAACGCTCAAGCGACGTTCGCCGCGTCTTATCCACCAGACGGGCTGTGCTTATCGATCGTCAGCAAGGATGACGGGGATTCCTACGGGGGTTCAATTTGTTTGGTATCCGCTAAGTAAACAAACGAGATAAGAAACAAAAAATACAACACTCTTTGGCCATGGCCGTGAATCATGTTTCTGATGTCGGTACTAGTTTCGGCTTTACAAAAAAACAGGAAAGAGTAGGTAGACGTGAGAAACAGCGGATTCAGCAGAGAAAAGTTAGTATGGATGTTCGAGAAGGCAACGATCACGGCCCTTCAAATCCTGATCGTTGTAGCCGTGGTTGTCGCCACGGTAATGTTGTTTGTTCTGTTTGTCCAAAACCTGTACACGCGCATAGCAGACATTCAAACCGTAGGCGACCTACTCCCGGCCATGCAGAAGGTCTTCGCGGGCGCGCTCATTGTGCTGCTCGGCCTGGAACTGGCAGAAACGCTGAGGACCTATTTCGCCAAGCATGAGATCCGAGTCGAAGTAATTCTGATCATGGCAATAGTAGCGATCGGCCGACACATGATCCAACTTGATTTCGATCACGTTCCCGCATCGGAGATCTTCGGACTTTCCGCCCTGATGGCATCACTCACGGGAGGCTATTTCTTTGTGAAGCGGGCTCAGAGTCCGTGGCGAACTGGGGATAGTTCAGTGAGCCCGGAACACTCCGATGCAGAGACGCGCAGATGAGGGATGTTTCGAAGCTTGGTTATCACCAGGCGTCGGGAACGTGAGAGGTGGCAGCTCTGGCTTCCTCGGTTGCGGTTGCCTGTTCTGCCGCGTCTGAGATAGCGCCCCTGGGAAAAGAGTCCGGCACATACGTCATCCGAGAAGGGAGAGCAATTTTCGCTCCGGCCCGTTCAACCATCTCCACGATCTCCAGTAGCAATCCTTCCTGAATTCTGAGGAAGTCTTTCCAATCTCGCGCGGGAAAATACGCGAACATTTCCACGTCGAAGGACGACTCACCAAAGGCCAGGAATCGCACGTGCACTGAGGGTTCGTTAACGTTCGGCCTCTTCGCCAGAAACTGAGTGATTCCTTCAAGCATCGAGCGCAACTGCGTTCCGGTCGTATCCGAAGTAACGCGTAAGATGTGATGGAACCAGAACTGGTCGCGTAGGGTCAGATTTTCAAGACTTGCGTTTGCAATCTGTCCGTTTGGCACATTAACAATGCACCTATCAAGCGTGCGGATGCGCGTGGAACGGAGACCGATATCGGTGACGGTGCCCAGCGTCGGGCCGATTCTCAGAAAATCTCCGACGCGTATCGCTTTGTCGGAGATGAGCGAGATACCTGCGATGACATTCTCCAGAGTCTTTTGCGCTGCCAAGGCGACGGCAATACCGCCAACACCCAGTCCCGTTATCGCGGCAGCAGGATTAACGCCAAACCGATTCAAAAGGAAAAGGAGCCCCACGAAGAGTACCGAGGCGTCGACTGCCGAGCGCGCGAACCGCAGAATAGAAAGAGCGCCCGTTGAATTGCGCCGGCCAAGGCGGAGCCGAATCTTCTCTTCGAATACTCCGTTCAGCCGCATAACCAGCCATACGACGCCAACGATGATGGATATCGTCGCGATGCCAGACCAGAACTGCCGAGCCAGAAGCGGCAGAGTGATCGTAGACTGCGCCGACCGAATGATCACTGCAAGGAGGAGTAATCGTACCGGAGCCGGCAGGACCTCGAAATCTTGACCGGGGGTCTTGCCCGCACGGCGGAGTAATTGTCCGACGATTCGACTGAGGACCCGGTTGAGTCTTATCCCGAGGAAATGGAGCAGAGGCAGACCAGCGAGCACGGCGAGCCACTGGATCAGTGAAACACGCGCGATTCTGGTCTCTACGAGGTATTGTGCAAGCCTGTTCCCGGTTGGTACGCTGGCGACCTCAGCGTAGAGCTCAGGAATCTCGGCAAGAGTGTTTCTTGAAAACAACCAGATTGAGCCGGCTTTGTCTCTGTCGATCCGCTCGACCTGAATATCTACATCGCCAGTGTCGCTAGGAATGGATCCGATTAACTCCTTTCCGGGCTCCTTGGGATCCGAGAGAGACCCTTCCGGCCGGTCGCTTATTTCGTTGAGCTTGGCTGGCAATCGCCGGTTCAGCACCACCGAGAGTTGACGCACCAGGGCCGCGGCAGCCTCACCGCGTAACGGAGTGTTCAGGTAGTGTATCGCGGTGTCGCTATTTTTTTGGGCAGCGGCAGCGATAAAATTTCGCACTGTGCCGCGGGGAGTGTCCCGACCCAGAGAGTCCGGCGGGAGTGGAGCTGGAGGTGGTGCCGCCGCAACGGCGGGAGCGGGCGCAGAAGTGGCTAGTCCGACTTGCGCCCACGTACATTGCGCTGCAACCAAGCTAAGAACGACGGCACACGCGCGAAAGCGTTTGGCGATCAATCCTTTCACCCCGACCTTCACCCCGGCTCGGATGCGGATACGCTCTTTACGGCCTCTCCATTGTCCAATGCAGTCGCCCCGTTGACCAGGACACCTGACTCTTTGGACGTTGCAGCTTTCATGAGACCCGCTGAAAGGATATCCTCGGCCTTGAAACGTCCGAACAACTGGATCAGATTCGCGACCGTCCCAGTCCAGCCCGTCTGGTGGCTAGCTCCGATGCCGGCGCCATTGTCGCCGTGGAAGAATTCGTAGAACAGGATGTAGTCCCGCCAGTGAGGGTCGTTCTGGAATTTTTCGGTGCCGCCGTAAACAGGCCGGTGACCGTTTGCATCTCGAGTGAAAGTCCGGATCAAACGATTCGCGATTTCCTGGCTGACTTCGAAGAGGTTCATCAGCTTGCCTGATCCAGTAGGACACTCGATCCGGAAATCGTCTCCATAGTATTGATACAAATTCAGGACCGCCCGGATGAGCATGACGTTGATTGGCATCCACACCGGGCCGCGCCAGTTCGAGTTCCCCCCAAACATTCCGGTGTCGGACTCAGCGGGCACATACTGGACCCGGTACTCCTGACCACCTGCTCTAAATACATACGGATGGTCGAGGTAATGCCGGGAGATCGATCGAATGCCATAGGGTCCAAGAAACTCCGATTCGTCCAGCATCCTCGAAAGCACACGGCGAATCTTCTTCTCGTCCATCAAGCCCATCAGGCGTGTCCCGTTGGCACCTTCTTTGAAGAGAGATTCGAGCGCAAGAGATCTGCTGAGCTTCGGGTGGTTCTGGAAAAAAGCGGCAAGATCCTCTGCAATGTGGGGCAGCGATCTTCTGAGTTCTCCACGGAATATGGTCGCCGCACAAAGAGGAAGGAGGCCGACCAATGAGCGTAACTTTAACCGAGTGGCTGTTCCGTCGGGCAGCCGGAGGACATCATAGAAGAATCCGTCTTCTTCGTCCCACATGCCTTCGTGCTCAGCACCGACATTTTCGATCGCCAATGCAATCCAGGCGAAGTGCTTGGCGAATTTGACCACCATGCTTTCGTAGCTCGGAATCTGAATCGCCAGCTCGATCGCCATCTGCAACATGCACTGGCAATAGAAAGCCATCCACGCTGTGCCATCCGCCTGCTCCAGATAACCGCCGGTCGGTAGCGGAGCGCTCCGGTCAAAAACGCCGATGTTATCCAGACCTAGGAATCCGCCACCAAAGATGTTCTTTCCCCGCAGGTCTTTACGGTTCACCCACCAGGTAAAGTTCAGAGCCAGCTTTTGGAACATCTGCTCCAGAAAAGCCACGTCCGCTTGTCCCGAAGATTGCTTCTCAATTTCGTAAACGAAACGAGAAGCCCAGGCGTGAACGGGCGGGTTCACATCCCCGAAGTTCCATTCGTACGCCGGAACTTGGCCGCTCGGATGCAGGTAGTCGTCGCGCAGCACCAGAGCGAGCTGTTGCTTTGCAAATTCAGGGTCCACCATGGAGTATGTAAGGGTGTGAAACGCCAGATCCCACGCGGCGTACCACGGATATTCCCACTTATCAGGCATCGAGATGATTTCCTGATTGATCATGTGGATCCACTCGCTGTTTCTGCCCGCGTAAGATCCAGCAGATCGTCCGGCCGCCCATTCATCGACGTTATAGCCGTAATACTGCTTGCTCCACAACATTCCGGCCAATGCCTGTCGCATCACACGTGCTTGATCTTCGCCCACTGACTCCGGTGTTATGGACTTGTAGAACTCATCCGCTTCCTTCCGGCGGGTCTCGATGGCTCGATCGAAGGCTGCACCGAACGCACCGCCTTCTCCGAAATCCCTGGGCGCCACGGATGTTAACCGTAGTTGAAGTACCCGGCTTTCTCCACCTGGGATTTCCAGGAAATGATAAGGAGAGGCCTTCGTGCCGACCTTATTCGGGTTTACTTTCTCAGATCGGCGATGGATCAGGTAATCGTTGATTCCGTCCTTAACGTATGGACTTTGGTTCGGACTCCCAAATAGACGTTCGTGATTTGTCTCGTTCTCAGTAAACAGCAACTGCGCTGGGCTTTGGGCATAGAGATACCGCAGTCCCAGGTCAGGGTGCGAGGCAGCGATCGTAACGGAACCGTCTGGCCCGCCGATCTGCTCGAGCAGAGGTTTCGCTAAGTGATCCTGCCATGACCACGTGTTACGGAACCACAGGGTGGGCAGCAGATGGAGGACAGCTTTCTCCGCGCCCCGGTTCGCAACCGTGATCTGGATCAGGATGTCTTCGGGTGATTCTTTGACGTACTCGACGAACACGTCGAAATAGCGATCTTGATTAAAGACGCCCGTATCGATGAGCTCATATTCCATTTCGTGGCGGTTACGTCGCCGGTTCGTCTCGACCAGATCGGAATAAGGGAAGGGTACCTGCGGGTACTTGTACAAGAACTTCATGTACGAGTGAGTGGGCGTGCTGTCCAGGTAGAAGTAATATTCCTTGACATCTTCACCGTGATTCCCCTCACTGTTAGTGAGGCCGTACAGCCGTTCTTTCAGAATCGGGTCGACCCCGTTCCAAAGCGCGAGAGCAAAACAAAGGATCTGCTTTTCGTCAGAAATCCCAGCGATTCCGTCTTCGCCCCATCGGTACGCTCGGGAGCGCGCCTGATCGTGGGTGAAGTAATTCCAGGCGTTGCCGTCCTGGCTGTAGTCCTCCCGGACGGTCCCCCACTGCCGCTCAGAGAGGTAAGGCCCCCATTTTCTCCAGGCCACACCCTGCTGGGCTTCTTGAAGTCGCTCTCCTTCGCGCGTCATGTGTATCTCCTCGGTGATGCGAATCACGGTCAGCCGAAAGATGAAATCACACTACTGGTGATTCAAAACCTTTCAGCCAGGGCCTGCGTTCTTTTTGCTCTTGGCACATCAGAACTGATTAAGACATACTCGCCCGCAGTGCTACCAGTACACGGTCCCAGGCATCGATGCGGATCCACCCTACTCGGGGATATTCGAGATCGATGATGAGGAGAAGTGCCAGACTCAGCGTCACGGTGAAACCGAGGATATGTACCCAATTTCGCGCTTTGCCAGCGGCCATCGCATCTCCGGCCAGAAGTGAGCAAGCAAGCAGAAGAACCACCAGCATCACGTAAATGACTGCTGGCGGATGCATTTGTGCCCCTTCGTCCCGGGTAGTGGAGATGTCAATCATTGGATTGATAGAGCCCAATACCAGGGTCGTTACTGCGGGCGAGTTTATTTCCTTACAACCGACAACAGCCTGCGCCCATATTTCGCGCTGCAGCGTTTCAGCTTTCCGTGTTTCCGCCGCAACGGCTGACATATCCGGGATTTTGCGATAGGTCTGGATCCTGGCGTCGACGTACCGTCGGAATTCGTCGCGCAAACTTGGCTGCGAGTGAGCCGGCAGGAGGTCGATCCGCAGATACGCGGTTCCGATTGTGTTTGATTCCTCAACGATCAGCTGGCGCCGCGCATCAAACCGCGACGCAGCTCCTGAAAAGGTGAACGCGACCAGCAGGCCCATAAGGCCGAACACCGCGGCCTCAACTGAGCCGGTACCGCTCGCCGACTCTTCGGGGTGCTGCTTCTGAACACGTTTCCCGAATCGCCGCCCGATCTCCATCGCGAGCAGAATCGAAGCAAATACGGCGAACCCGGAAAGCAGAATTAGAGGCGTTAGATATGTCACGAAGCTTTCGGAACTCGCGAACGAGAAATCGGACAGTCGAGTACAAATGGTTTGTCATCCGACGACGTAACTGCAGCGATCGGTGTGACCACATCACACGAAGCTATGGAGGTTCGGAGTAAACGCACCCACTTCGCTAATGTGAAGCTTTGTCGTGCTCAGAAACATGCGTCGGGAGATCTGCTTGCGGTGATCCAACCCGGCCACCGCAAGCAGTCACGCAGCCAATCGGCTCGTCCGGCATAGGCTCTACGAGAGGCGCACCTTGCGAACTAGTAAGGCTGCACCCATGAAAAGCAAACCGAATATACCGGCGAGTGGCAGTTCGCTACCAGTTTTCGGTAATTTGGCCGGGAGCTTGCTTTCCGCAACTTCTGCGGGAGCCGGCGCAGGCGTAGGAGCCGGGGCAGCGGCAGCCGGAGTGGGTTCGGGCCTGGCCGGTGCAGGAGCTTCGGCCACTACAGGCTTCGGTGGGGGAGGTGCATGTCCGGTCACGGTCGTGTTGGCGGCCACCTCGGTCCTTGGCTCTTCTACGATCTTCTGCGCGGAAATGACCATACCCTTCCTCAAGTCATGCACGGAAGCTGGTTGCCCATGCACGTTGAATCGGTAGTTGTCGTTAACCTTGTACATCCGATTCTCGTTGTTCGGGAGGGTGAGGATAACGGTATTGCCCGAGACGTACCACACCTTGCCCGTACCAACGGTTGTTGTTCTCTCGGTGACCGGTGTCGTGGTCGTCGTAACAGTAGCGTTCAGCTTGGTTCCGGTTTTCAGGTCGTGAACCGACACGTCCTGGCCGTCTATGCTGAATACCCTGGATTCCGGAACCATAAAGTTTCGAAATCCGCCCGAGGACATCCGAACAAGCAGGTCGTTGCCCTCCACTGCCACTACTGTCCCGCTTAATTGTTCCGTTTTGACGCTGGCCTCGCCCCTCATCTGTTCCGATGTGGTCTTTGGCATTTCTTGGGCATTAATTGTCGCTGATACGGCGGTGAAGACCATTGCAGTCGTACACAGTCCGGTCAGTATTCTACCGATCTTAGCTGTCATTGTTTACTCTCCTTGTTTTTAAGTTGAATGCTTCGCTCTGATGCGGAACGTCGATGAAACTGCTCGATGTCGATTTGCTGCCTGAGTGCGGCGTGCACGATGAAGCGCTCGGGCGCGTCACCGTTGAAATAGAACGGATAGCAGGTCGTGAGCGTAATAGACGGCAAGCGTCGCGGCAGCAACACTCCGACGTTGTCGGGGTAAACGATTTCAATCTGGTCCACGGCGTAAGTGGCTTTCGCTCCGGCCGTAGACAGTTCGATCACGTCGCCGATTGCGATATCCTTCAGAGCTCGGAAGGATCCGTCTCTATGACCGGCGATTCCGACGTTGCCTGTTTCCCCAGGTCTCGCCGTTCCCATAATCCATCCCGCACCTCGATTCAACGCTAATTCGTCCGTTCCTTCATAGACGGGTACGCGAATCTTGAACTTATCCAGCCGGAGGACAGCCAACGGCATGTTTTTTGTGAGCGCGAGACTTGCGCGATACGCCTGGATGCGCTGTCGTGACCACAGGCTGAGGTCGACTTTTTCACCGTCGCCGTCACCGTCGAGTAGCTCCTGCGGCGACTGCATCATGACCGACCGGCTCTTGTCGAAGCTGCGAAGACCCTGTTGAAGAGTAACGTCGCGATAGATCATTGCGCTTACAAACAAGGTCAAGAGAATTGCTCCTAAGAACCCAAACAAAGTCTCCACATGTGCCAGTAACTTATGCCGGATTGTCATCTGGGGTTTACACGGTCGGTCGAACAGCGCTTCCGGGCTAACTCTTCGGGGGCTAGATGCTGCTGATGCACGAAGGATTGTTTTATTCACGATGCGGTTTGTCTGTTTTGTCAGCCCCCATGCTTCAAACAGCTAAACCGCCGGTTCGGTTCAGGAGTTCGCTAACCGAGCAGGAGTCAATTCCCCCGAGGCTCGCCGGTTGAGGAGCCTCGGTCAGACCTAAACATCGAACGCACGTGCCGCTTAGGGGCCGAAAAACGACACAATCGCGCCTCTACCATCCACCTTTTGAAAAACTTCCCATGCGGCTCCGGTTGCGGCAAACGTCGGGGGTCAGACGCGTCTCGCCGGTAGAGTCTGTTCCGTTGAGATCGGCATCATATGCCGCGACGGTCCCAAACGGGAAGTGACACGTCTGCGAAGTTCGTTGCGCCCGCGTAGTAATCGGGATTTCGCAGCCGAAACCGTAATGCCAAGGTGGTCGGCAACTTGCAGCATCGGCAGCTCGTCCACATCCCGCAGAAGGATCACCTGCCGAAGAATTGGAGGAATGTGTCGGATTTCCGTTTTCAGTACGCTTATCATCTCGGTTTTGAGTGCCGCACATTCCGGATCCGTTGCCCGTGAAAGCAATTCCGCCATTCTGTCCTCTCCTCCGTCCTGGCCGGAATTGATGTACTGAAATCGCACCCGTTTTCTTTCCCGTAGAAGCATGCGACATTCGTTGACTACGATCCGGATCAGCCAAGTGAAGAACTCAGCCTCGCCCAGATACTGATCGAGATGTTCAAACGATTTCCATACGGCCTGTTGGACTTTTTCTTCCGCTTCGCTCCGATTTCGCACGATAGATGTCGCGATGTTCACACAACTCTGGTAATGCTTGCTGATCAGTTGACCGAAGGCATCACGATCACCCTCTTGCGCCAATTTGAGCAGGTGTAGATTGCTGCGTGTATCGACTTCGTTAACTCTCATTAGGTTCGTCGATAGTGCATACGTAGCACCAAAGCTAGGAAAAGTCCTATGTCTCTTGTTATCAACACCCGGAGTCGACTGGTAGCCCAAATCCGAAGGACAACATGGGCGCTCTTGTCCCAATCGGGACGGTCACTGCGCCGTTTGGCTCACCACTTTCGTGTAAACCCGCCGAGTTCGGTATCCCGGAATGGGAACGTTCTTACCCCAGTAGCCGAAAAGGGCCAAGCATGCTCAATTGGAACGTACGCCGCTGCCCAGGGTCACAGCATTCACAATCGAGTGTGCGCGTCCAGGGCCAATTCTGGACCGACTGGAAAAAAAAATGGTGCGGACGCGGAAAACGCGTGACCGCACCTATGAAGTTGTTTGCTTTAGATGAAGGACGATCCGTCCCGCCGTGTGCTCAGTCCGCTAGATAAGCGCACCGTGTCAGTACGCGGCGCAAAGGCCAGAGCTATCAGTCATTGAGGGCTTTGACCTCGTCTTTTGTCACACTCTACTTGACTCTGACTTTGAAATCAGACAGCAACTGAAATGAAATGCGGGACTCTGCCGGTATTTTAAGGTGCGGCTGTCCTGCGGCTGAAAGCGCAGCGCCACCGGCACCGCCGGCTAATGCGCCAATAGCTGCCCCCGTGCCACCGCCTGCAATGCCGCCAATAATAGCGCCCAGACCGGCGCCGCCCAAAACCTTTCTGCTAGTCTTCTTGCCTTCGCCTCCGGATTTTGACTCCGACACGCTGGTTACGACAGCATAAGTACGCCCGTGGACCACAATGTGATCTACCTTCAGCTGTATCAAGTCGCTGCCCTTCATCTTTCCACCTTGCGCTACTTTGGCCGCGACGAGTTCGACGTCCGCCCCCCGCGGAACTATAACATCGCCGTTCAACATGATGGGATCGTCGAGTGCACCTCTGAACGTCATCCCGGACCGACTGGAATCCACATCAATCGGGTCAATGGTGCGGACGCGAAAAGTCGTGCCGGCAGGAATCAACTTACTTGTTTGAGAAGACGACTGGCCACCGTAGGCCGCCGTCGTGACTATCACCGCGAATGCTATTGCGGGAACCGCTACCTTCAATAGGCGGTAGATCATCGCGATTCACCTTGAGATGCTTGCATGACGGGTAGCTGCGAAGCAATCTGCAGGTCTACTATTCTTTCCACCTGATTTTCAACCTGCAGAAACCTGGTCGCGGTCATCGCATCGAGAGCGCTTTTGAACTTTCCGTAGTATCGCCGCTTGAGGTCATTTCGCTGTTGCTCGATGTTCAGGAACTCGGTGGCCATCTGCTCTGCAACCTCGTTTGTCATTTGCTCGTAGTTGTCGGTGTACTTCTTCACTAGGCTGACCGTCCGATCTCCAACTTTCGAGAGGTCAGCCTCGAACTGCTTGTAAATAGGCCAGAAGATGGCCGCCTGATCCGTGTCGAACTGCATCACCTGCCCCACTACCTGCGATTTCGATTTCCTGAGATCCGATCGCAACAGTTCCGTGTAAGCACGAAGGTTCAGCTCTTCATTTGACGTCGATGCAGCTTGCGTATCATTTGCCGGCTTCGATTTAGGCTTAGTAGGCGACTGAGCCATGAGCCCGGCGGACGCAAGCAGACTACCAATAAGGAGAGAGTGGATCCAGCTCATTTGTTCCCTTCCATAAATTGCTCTGCTGTTTCAAACACTGCGTTGCTGATGCACGATTCTGTATCTGCACTCAATTTTTTTTGGCAGCTTCGGGCTGGGCATGTGTCTGCGGAGTCCGCGCCTGAACCTTTGGCAACGAAGCATTGAAAAAGATACACCTGTATGGAAACGGCCAGCATCCTGCCCACAAATCTTACGGACGGATTTTCGCCCCGAAGCAGAAGACGCGAGGGAAGGATCAGCGCTGGCGCAACCGGTGCATAAGTCTGGAAAGGGAGCCCCAACATGCAAGCAATCCGAATGATTTTACCGACCTTGTTATTGGCGACAACAGCAACGTTCGCTCAGGATGTGCGCTATAACTTCGCCGGGAACCAGGATTTCTCAAAATACAAAACCTATAGGTGGGTGGACGTCAAAGGCGCAGACCATCTGGATCAACTCTCGGAGCAGCAACTCAAGAAGACTGTTGACGCCGAAATGGCGACGAAGGGCTTAAGCCCGACCGAAAATGACAAGGCAGATCTCTACGTCGGCTACCAGGTGTCACTTGGACAAGAGAAGCAGTTCACTTCGTACGACACAGGTTGGGGATATGGCCCGGGGTGGCGGGGTGGCTACTACGGCGGCGGAGGCGGGATGTCTACCACCACCAGTACAACTATCCACACTGGCCAACTTGGCCTGGACATGTACGACCCCACGGAAAAGCAACTGGTCTGGCGTGGCACTGCTTCGAAGACGCTCGATCCAAAAGCCAAGCCGGAAAAACGGGAAAAGAACCTGAAAAAAGCGGTTGCGAAGTTGCTAAAGAACTACCCGCCTCCGCCAAAGAAGGCTTAACCTCGGTCGTCCTAGTCGCACTTTCTCCGTAGTCAGGCTTTACTCCATGCCGTGTGCAATTGCAAGTAAATGGATGCGCGTAACAGCGCTCATCTGCGTCGTTCTGCTGCTGCCGGGTGATGTAGCCTTCCCGCAGCAGCAGGGACAAGCCCCACCACAGTCAGGTACTGCAGAGCAAGCTCCGGCTCCGATATCCGCCGATCAATTGGATAGCCTGGTTGCGCCCATTGCGCTCTATCCCGACCCGTTGCTTGCCCAGGTGCTTGCTGCGTCCACCTACCCTTTGGAACTTGTTCAGCTGCAGCAGTGGTTGGGGAAACACAAGGATCTGAAAGATAAAGCCCTCGCGGATGCCGTGCAAAAAGAGGATTGGGATCCAAGTGTCAAGGGCATGGCGGCTCTGCCCGACGCCGTGAAGCTCCTGGCTGAGAACGTAAAATGGACCACGGAGTTGGGGAATGCCGTCCTGGCGCAACAGTCTGACGTGATGCAGGCCGTACAGCGCATGCGAGCAAAGGCGAAGGGCACTGGAAACCTGAAATCCACTGAACAGGTAAAGGTGGAAACGAAGGTAGTGGAGTCCAAGCAAGTCGTCGTGATTGAGCAGGCCAATCCACAAGTCGTTTATGTTCCCAGCTACAACCCCACCGTAGTGTACGGACCGCCGCCCGTCGTCGCCTATCCTCCGGTCGCGTATCCGCCTCCCGGGTATTACGCGGCAGGCATGGCAATTTCATTCGGCGTTGGCGTTGCGATGGGCGCGATGTGGAGCGGAGGTTGGGGCTATCACTCCGGATGGGGCGGGGGCGGCAACAACACCATCAACATTAACAACAACAACAATTTTAATCGCACCAGTAACACCGCCATCGGAAACGGCAACGGCAACGGCAATCGAAGCGGCAATAGCTGGCAGCACAACCCGCAGCACCGTGGTGGGGCTCCGTACGCCGATAAATCGACCGCGAGCAAATACGGTGGTACCGCCCGTGGAGATTCACTGAGCACTCGACAAGCGAGCGCCCGCCAGAACCAGGGTAATCGCCAGCTTGCGGAGAATCGCGGTCCTGGCGACCGTGGCGGCGTCGGAGATCGCAATGGCGCCGGGGATCGTAACGGCGTTGGAGATCGAAACGGCGTTGGAGATCGTAACGGCGTTGGAGATCGTAACGGCGTTGGAGATCGTAACGGCGTTGGAGATCGCAACGGTGCCGGAGATCGCAACGGTGCCGGAGATCGCAACGGTGCCGGAGATCGCAACGGTGCCGGAGATCGCAATGGCGCTGGCGATCGCAATGGCGCTGGCGATCGCAAGGCGGCTGATAACCGAAGTGCCGGCGGCGATCGAAATGCGGGCGGCAGTCGCAACGCTAGCGGCGACCGTGGTACAAGCGGCAGTCGCGGAAGTTCCAGCAGTGACCGGATTGGCAATCAACAGGTTTCAAGGGGAGACAGTTCGAGAAGCAGTGGAGCGTTCAGCGGCGCCGGGGGAAGCAGTGGCAGTTCAGCTCGTTCCAGCAGCTCCCGTGGTTCCTCCAGTTTTAGCGGCGGCAGTTCCCGCAGCGGCGGCGGTGCTAGCGCTTCCCGCGGTGGCGGCGGTGGTTCCCGTGGCGGCGGTGGCGGCGGTCGACGCCGCTGAGCACATTCATCGAACGCTAAATTCACCGACATCCCTAATTGGAGAGATAAATGAGCTCAAGAACGCAGACGAATGCTGGCTGGAAATCTCAGTCGACTCCCCTGGTGATTGCTATCCTGGGCGCTCTGGGCCTCCTCGCATACGCCGCGCTGGAATCGAGACAAACGCCATCAGCGAAAGCGTTCGCCACGCCGAACGAAGCCGCTCAAGCATTCATTCAGGCGGCCAACGCTGAGGATGTGTCGGCCCTGACTGAGATTCTCGGACCCGATGCGAAGGACCTTATCTCCTCGGCAGATCACGTCAGAGACAAGAACCGTATTACTGAATTCGCAGCATTAGCTCGTGAGAAACAGTCGGTCAGCGTCGATCCCGAAGATACTAATACGGCCACGCTGTCGGTCGGCGATGACGATTGGCCCTTTCCAATTCCTATCGTCAAGAGGGACAGCAAGTGGTACTACGACGCCAAAGCCGGACGCGAGGAGATCCTGTTTCGCCGCGTTGGCGAAAATGAATTGGATGCCATTAAGATCTGCCAGGGCTTCGTAGAGGCTCAGAAGGAATACGCCTCGGCTAAACACGACGGCGCCGAAGTGAACCAATATGCTCAGCGTGTAATCAGCACGCCTGGGAAGCAAGATGGGCTCGCCTGGCAAAACACGGACGGGAGCTGGGGCGGTCCTGTCGGAGAGACGATCGCCAACGCTCTGGCGCAAGGCTACAATTCCAAAGCCGAGCCATTTCACGGATACTTTTTCAAGGTTTTGAAAGGGCAGGGTCCCGCCGCCCCGATAGGTCAGATGGACTTCCTGGTCGACGGAATCATGATCGGAGGATTCGCGCTTGCGGCTGCGCCGGCGCAATACAGAGTTACGGGCGTGCAGACGTTCATGGTCAGCCACGACGGAATCGTTTACCAAAAAGACGTGGGCCCTGAAACGCTTACAGTCTTCAAGACCATGGACCGTTACAACCCGGACAAGACCTGGCATCCCGCAAGCGACGAAGAGTAGAGCGCGCTGGCCGGGCACGCTGACGAAGCGAAGCCCGGGCGTTCCCTTGGCACGCCGTTTCGAACATATATGCCAGGCATTCTTTGCTCATCGCGATGATTCTTTGGGGCCGCCGATCAGAGGCCGGGCCGACTATTTGCGCGTGCTAGGGCGGCAATGGAAGACTTCGTTACCGTGTCCCCACCCAGTGCAGTCAGGCATTCGCTGCGGATCCCTGGGTCCCGTGAGATCGCCGCGAGATCCCTCGTGAGTCTCATAAAGGTCTGCCTGACCGTGAGCGGCGAGGTTTCAGTAAGAATAGAGAGTTCCTGAACTGCATCTTCGATTCGCCTGGCATCAAAGGACACCTCTGGTTGAACACGCTCTCTGGTTACCACCCGCAAGAGATCCATCAGATCCTGAACCCGCCTGATCCGCTTCGTTGATTCAAGTGTGTCTGCGGCGGCCGATGCGCGCCGTGTGTATTGTCGGAACGTAGCGTAATGGGCAAGCGCATCGGTAAACAGGGTCGTGCGGCCCGCACCGAATGCCGCCAATTCCCGCCGCCTGTCTTCGTCGATTTGTCCACCTGATCGCGCGAGGCTTTCCAGGAGAAGTGTGTAAGACGCGTTCGCAGAAGCCAGCTCTTGGTCAATGGATGAGTTGAGTGGATTGATATCGATACTATCCAGGCGGTGTTGCATGTCCGAGCGGAACTCAGCATCAACGCTATGGTCCAGCGCCAAATCCATTTGTGCCTCGGCATAGCACTCCAGGCGCGCTGCCCCGTCCGTCGCAGATCCTTGATGGCTTTTCAGGGAATAGTACGCGCCCAGAGCGCCACTCAGTGCCCAAAGTGGAACGGGAGAGAAGTAAGACCCCGTCCTGACGAGTTCACCCAAAACTCGCTGGTTTATCTCTCGACGTCGCGGCCGAGCGGGATGTAAGAAGTCAATGAGAAGCAGCGGCATGCGCGGGTAGGTAAGACTGTATAGGGCCACGGGAACGAAGTCCTCGGTTGATTCGCCCTTCTCGCCATCCGGCAACAATGCTCCGTTCCGATCTACGGAAAACGTCTGGCGATAAGCTGCCGGTGCGCTAACGTTTACATGCTTCGCAGGGTCAGAGATCTGCAGTATCTGCCACGTTTTCGCGACCGAAGCTCCTGAGATGCCAACGGGGCCACCGACTGGCGACCACAACAGGCCGTATCGTGCGCCTTGAAGTAAGCCTGTCTGCTCTCCGAGAGCGAGCGGCTCAAAGTAGAGGCCGACGCGCTCTGCTGAAAGCCGAAGCAGTTCCAGATTTCTGAGCGTCGCGATGTCACGGCGAGCTTCTTTTGAGTGCTTGATGCTCGAGATCTCGGCCTGAGCGGCCAGACCTCCAGTCGTTGTTGTGGAAAGGAGAACTCGACCGATGATCATGTCCAGCTCAGAGCTGCTGAGATCACCGGGCTCTTCTGAAGACGGCGCACGGCGCAGCAGGCTCAGAGCCTCGCTGGCGCGGCGCCGGTTGTGGTCGGAACGGTTTGCAAAAAAGGGGTTGACCTTAGCGCCGAATTTCAGCTCAGGCACGCCGGATGCGACGCGCAGGATTGCTGTCTCCCAGGCCCTCTGCTGTAACTCGTGAGTCGGATTCCTCAGATTCAGGAGAGGTTTGGGCAGATGCTTTTCCTGGGATTTCCGAGTGCCAACATGCCAGTGGAAGAACGGTAGCGCGGACAAGAGTTGTTGTTGGAAGCCGGGCCGGGAAGAAGACAAAAGCCAGACATACCGAATGCGATCCGTCTGGTGATCCGGATCTCCCAAGGAGTCCCTAAGGACAGCAAGCACTGGAATAGTAGCGCGGTGTGCGCTCTCCGGGCTGCGAACTGATGGCGTGACGAACAGCGTCAGAAGTTCGGCATGATCAGCAACAGTGGTCGTCCGCCAGAAAAAGGATGCGTTCACTCGCTTGTCGGACTGGCGCAGATCTTGAGCACCCGAGGCTACCGTTAGAAGAAATACGAGCGAAAATCGCGCGCCGAGAACGCTCCTGGTCGTCATTATCTCTTGTGTTCTCAAGCCGGAGAGATGGAAAAACGAGAGATAAGGATCTATTTAAACCGCGACCAGCGCACGCATTTCGAGCCGCGAGAACTACGGTATAGGGCGACGATGCCGAAACCGCATTGTGTGAGTCTGGATATTTCGGTCTGCATCATGCGCGTGGAAGGGGTGTCGAGTGCATTTTCCAGCAATTGGGAGCGCCAGGATCGCGTGCGCTTTGTTCGGTGTGGCCGTTTCCATGCTGTCCCCGGCCTTCGCTCGCGAGAAAACCGACATTATCGTGATGAAGAACGGTGACCGCATCACCGGCGAAGTGAAGAAACTCGAAAACGGCGTACTGAAAGTCGACCTTGATTACGTGGATGGCACTCTTTCCATCAGTTGGCTCAAGGTGGCTCGTCTGGAGAGCCAGGCTTTGTTTCTGGTCCAACTCGATGACGGCAGTATATTTTCGGGAAAGGTGATCACTTCGCAAGGGCCGACTCCTTTGAGTATCGAGATCCAGCCCGCAGATCAGCAGCCTTTCAAAATTGAGGAATCCAGGGTTGTCCGGATGACCCAAACGTCCGAAAGCCTCCTGCATCGTTTTAGCGCAAATGTCACGCTCGGAGCGACGTACTCCAAAGGGAACAGCGCCACCCAATACAACATCGGATCTGCCGCGGACTATACGGAGACTCGTTGGGGAGGAAATCTCAATTACAGTTCTAATCTGGCCTCCAACACTGGCGCGCCGACCACGACACGGAATCAGGTGGATTTAGCTGCGTATCGCTTATTACGCTGGCAGAACTATTTCTACGAAGGAACTGCTGGGTTTCTGCAAAGCTCGGTGCAGGGCATCAATCGGCAGACCACGCTGGGGATGGGCATAGGCCGGTTTGTCAAGAACACTAATCTGATCCGGTTTACGATCCTGGGAGGACTTGGATGGCAAAGGACCAACTACGTCCCGGAGGTTAGCATTCAGCGCACGCAGGACACGGCTGTGGGATTGATCTCATCAAATCTGGAAGTTTTCAGTTTCAAGAAAACTCGGCTGAAGGTCTACGGGACGTTAGCCCCGGCCCTGACACAGCACGGACGTTTGTTCTCCAGGCTCAATGCAACTTACTACCTATCGGTCTTCGGAAAGGTCGACTGGAATTTTTCATTTTATGGAAGTTGGGACACGCAACCGCCGGCGCATCTCCCGAGCAGCGACTATGGGACCAGCACCGGCTTAAGTTACACGTTCGGAAATAGGTAAGGTCGCATTGCCGTACGTCACGGTCGCAGGCTCGTACGAGCAATACGGAACACGTTTCACTTAGGGCGACTCATCCATGAATATTGCCAAGCAGCAGAGAAATTGTTGTAGTTGCCGCCGATGGAAATGTACGCGCCTCTACTGTAACTGAACTTCACAGATTGATAGCGATTCAGAGGCACCGACACGGTGGCTCCCGCTCGCGAATTCCGCTGGAAATCACGACCTGTGGCTCCGTCAATTGTACTTCTTCCACCGGTCCAGAAATTCCCATCCGCCGAGATCCAGAACCTGGGCTTGAAAACGTAATTGAGGTGCATTTCTGCGACTCCGACAGGAGCTTGACTCCGGTTTCGAGTACCTGGGTAGAAGAGATTGTTGGATGTAAACACCCAGAGGCCTCCATACAAGTCCAGCGCCCAGGGGCCCCAACGCCTTGAAATACCTATTTCCGGCTTGACAGCCCAGCGATTTAGTCCGGGATTAAGCAACACGGCCGGGTCATACTGGCCCATCGGCACGGAAACAGTCAAACTCGCTCCGATCACGAATTTTTCGCGCCATTTGACGAATTCACCCAAATTCATCGCGGGACCGCCCCACAGGTTCACGGAAAGCCGAACCCTGCCATCGCTGAAACCCGATCGATACGCGTGTCTCGGGGCGTCCAAGACAATGCCATGGAAATTACCAACTGCGTACGGGATGGTTCCGACTATGTTGGCCGAACGACCGAAAAAGTTGAAGGAACGGACATAGCTCAGCGCCGTAATGTCAAAGCGCCCCTTGAAATCAGTGATCGGAATAGTCGGATCGGTAAAAATAGGTCCGTCGAAGAAGGATGACGACAAAGTGACAGCGTTTGAGCCTGCGGGCGTAATGAGGTAGGCGCGCGGAACCAGATCCTGCGCGTAGCCGAAGTTCGTGGCAATCCAGACAAATAATCCTACTGAGAACCCATTCAGCGCCCATTGAACTCGGGATCTCATATCGCGACGATGCTGGTCCCGGCCGGAAGGCGCATTAATGTGATCAGCGGTAGTTTATTGCTCGTATGGAACGGTCAGATGGTCCGTTCGCGTCTCTCGTTTCACCACCCAGCTTTAACAGAAGAGCGTCCGGCAAGTGATCGGTCGCATCGCTCGGCAATTCCTGAAACCACTCATCACAGATGTCTTCGCAGGTCAGCAGATCTTCTTCGTCGTGCATGATTAATCCTTTCGTCCGAGGCAAGCCCACAGAGGTGATGCCTGGCGCCCTCCCGCCACGCGAGGAATTGATGTACAGCCGGCTGCAACGGCGCAGCATTTTTTCTCAACGGCTCGACCACTCAAAAAAAGATTGAATCGGTAGGAAGTCGCGGATATCATTAACGGGCATGCATTTGCGCAAACTTGGAAGGCAACTTATTGCCACGGGATGCCTGTACTTCGCAATGCCGGTGTACGGCCATGCAGTTCTCTTATCTGCGACGCCGGGCGCTAACGCAGTCGTGCACGGGGCGAGCATTCCTGTCCAGCTTCGTTTCAACTCGAGAATCGATCGCAAACGCTCAATGCTGAGATTGATCGATCCCCAAAAGGCGCAGCACGTGCTTACTATCGGCACCGAGACTTCGCCGGATGTGCTCATGTCTACGCTCGATGCGGTTGCGAAAGGTTCCTATATCCTGCAGTGGCAAGTTCTTGCTGTAGACGGCCATATCACCCGCGGTGAGGTCCGCTTCAGGGTCGAATAAACCTCACCGTCGCGGTAAGCATCAGGCGTGCCTCGATCTCCCATGACCCAATTCCTTGACCTTTTCAGCTTCTTGTCAGTTCTGATTCGCGCTTTAGTACTCGCATGCGAGGCGCTCACGATCGGAGGAGTCAGTTTCCTGCTACTCGTGCAACGGGGCTTGTCGGTAGGAGAACGCGGAACAGCTAGACTGTTGCGATTGTTAACTTGGTCCGCGATAGGCCTGGCAAGCACGGGAACGGCTTACCTCATTGCCAATTCTGCCGTGTTGCTCGGATCTACCGATATGACATGGAGTCAGGTCGTTGGGGCCGGATACTTTATTGCAGATCTACTGATTGTCCTTGGCGCGACTGCGATCGCAATTTCAGCCCGCACTCGGTATGGAAGGATCGGGTTTCCGTTTGCGTGCGCCATCATCCTGTTCGGCTCGGCGATGACCAGCCATTCCGCCGGACGCTTGGAATATCAATTCGCGGCCGGTGCGCTGACCCTCATACATCAACTCGCTGCGGCAGCTTGGATCGGCGGCATGCCTTATCTGCTGGTTTGTCTCAGATATGCCGAGACAACCGAAGTCGCGGGGCGGATGACGGCACGCTTTTCGCGCCTGGCGATCACTTCTGTGTCGCTGGTCGTCGCCGCTGGAGCAGGCCTGTCATTCTTCTACGTCGGCTCTACTTCCGCCGCATTCGGAACAACGTACGGCATCATGGTCGTCGGGAAAGTGCTGCTTACATGTGCAGTGCTGGGTATGGGCGCCTTGAATCTGCGTATCGTACGTGCGGCACGGAGCGGGGCCTCGCCTGATCTCTTTCCCTTGGCCCGATTTGCCGAAGTGGAGGTCGGGATCGGGTTCACGATCATACTTGCCGCAGCCGCACTCACCTCCGCGCCACCTGCCATTGACTTACTGTCACAGCGTGTAACCGCACCAGAGATCGCTGAACGCGTCAAGCCCGCGTGGCCGCGTCTCGAAACCCCGTCGTGGAACGAGCTTTCTCCTCCAACTTCACTGACGCGGACCGATCCCACGGGCTTGCAATCGTTCGTCCCTGGTCAATCCTATACTCCACCACTGCCCGGAGATATTGCGTGGTCCGAATACAACCATCACTGGTCGGGTCTGCTCGTTCTTGCCATGGGCTTGCTCGCGCTGCTTGCCACTCGAATCGCATGGGCTCGACACTGGCCCGTGCTATTCATCGCGCTGGCGGTGTTCGTGCTGATCCGTGCGGATCCGGAAAACTGGCCGCTCGGTCCGCGTGGATTCTGGGCGAGCTTTCAGGTGGCCGAAGTGTCGCAACATCGACTCTTCGTTGTATTGATCATCGCGTTTGCTGCGTTCGAGTGGGCTGTGCAGACCGGCCGGCTCGCTCCCGCGCGCGCAGGCCTATTCTTCCCGCTAGTATGCGCCTTCGGTGGTGCGCTTCTGCTTACTCATTCGCATTCGGTGCAGAACATAAAGGAGGAGTTCCTCGCTGAGTTAAGTCACCTTCCACTCGCCATTCTGGCCGTGATTGCCGGCTGGTCGCGATGGCTCGAAATCCGCCTTCCGCAGCATCGTATGCGTGCCTTCACCTGGGTTTGGCCTGTTTGCCTGGTCATGATCGGAGCTATCCTTCTCAACTATCGCGAAGGTTAAGAAACGACGGGCGGCCAAAAGTTTGCCGGGCGTCCTTTGCACCTCGCTAAAAGTTTGAACAGAACTCGTTCTGGAGTAATGTACATAGGACGGGTCTGGCCAGAATGGTTCCCATTGGAACAAGTACATAAATAGCCGGACTTCGCAAGGGAGATTTGGCTACGGTGCGGCGGTTTTCGCTTTCATTATTCATGTTCGTGTTCGGGTTCGGGTTCGGCGGATTAGGTTTCGCCCAGGTGCCATCTGCGCCCACGCCCACGCCCGGCGGCTTCACCTCGGCGCAGGCCGAGCAGGGCGCGGCAGTTTATCAAGAGAGTTGCGTTGGCTGCCATGGCCAATCGCTAACGGGCTCGGGCGGTGCTCCTGCTCTCTCCGGCGCAAATTTCCTTTCTCGATGGCGGCCTAAGATGGTCAGCGAACTGTCCACGGAGATTCATCAGACGATGCCGCCGAATGCGCCTGGATCTCTGAGCGAAGACTCCGTATCGGCCTTAACGGCGTTTATTCTTCAGCAGAATGGAGCGGCTGCGAACACGCATACGCTGAAGGGCGGCGACCAGGCGCCGATCGGCGCAATTCTCAGCGCCACACCCACTGGTGGCCGGGCCCCCGCAAACATAGACGATCGAACACGAGTGACCCAGACGAGCCGCCCTCGCGGTGTGCTTACCCCGTACGCTAAGTCCCAGCTCGCGCGCATGCAAGCGCCGCTCGATCGTCTGACACCGGTGACCGACGAGATGCTGCGCAATCCACCGCCTGGCGACTGGCTCCATTGGCGCCGCACGTACGACGGCTGGGCGTACAGCCCGTTGAAGCAAATCAATCGCGACACCGTAAAAAATCTGAAGGTCGCGTGGACCTGGAGCATGGCTTCGCCCAGCGACGCTGTCAACGAGTTCACACCGATCGTGCACGACGGAATCATGTTCATGTGGAACTTCGGCGATACCATTCAGGCGCTCGATGCAAAGTCCGGCACCCTGCTCTGGGAATACGTCCACCAATTGCCGAAAGACTACCCGAACCTGCCGGGCTTTTACCGCACGAAGAGAAACCTCGAGATCGGCGGCAACAAACTCATCGTGCCGACGATCGACATGCACGTCATTGCGCTGGACATCAAAACCGGGAAGAAGCTGTGGGATGTCGTAACGGATGACTACAAGAGCGAGCGCACGTACAACAGCGGCCCACTGATCGTCAAGGACAAGGTGCTCGTCGGCGCAGGCAACTGTTCGCCGGGGAGCGCCAACAAAGACGGTGGCAAAACGGCAGCCTATTTCCCCCCGGGCGGCTGCTTCATCACCGGCCACGATCTCGAGACGGGAAAGGAACTGTGGCGGTTCAACACGGTCGCGCACTCTAATGAGCCAGGCGGTGACACCTGGAATAATCTGCCGGACGCAAAGCGCGGCGGATCCGCGATCTGGGAGGCCGGGCAGTACGATCCGGAGCTGAACCTGACGTATTGGGGTACCGGCTCGCCTTCGCCCTGGTCAACCGTGACGCGCGGGAGTTTCGGTGCGAAGGGGCTCTACATGAACTCCACCGTGGCGCTTAATCCCGACACCGGCAAGCTCGTCTGGTATTACCAGCACATCGGGGCCGATCCATACGACATGGACTATGCGTTCGAGCACATCATCGCACCGGTGAACGTCCGGGGAGAACGCCACAAGGCCGTGATCACCGTCGGCAAGCCAGGAATCTTTGAAGCAGTGGATGCCGCGACGGGTAAATTCCTTTTCGCGAAGGATCCCGGCGCGCAGAACGTCGCCACCGCGATCGATCCGGTGACGGGGGTCAAGACGCTGCTCCCTGAACCGCCACCGCCCGGCGTGACACGCTGCCCGGGCAACATCGGCGCCAGAAATTTCCCCGCCGGGTCGTACAGTCCATCGACCAACCGCTATTACCTGCCGATCAACGACTCGTGCATGGGGAAAATGGGCGACACGCCAGCCCGCTTCCTGGCGCTGGATCTGTATACCCAGGAGTTTGCGTGGGATATTCGCTCGCGCCTCCCGCAATCGTCCGGCGCCCTCACGACCGCGGGAGGTCTCGTGTTTTCGGCAACGCCGGATCGGTATTTCCGCGCCTTGGACGACCGCGATGGCAAGGTGCTGTGGGAGAGTCCCCGCCTGAACGATATCCCGAACGCCTTTCCAATCACCTACACCGTAGACGGGAAGCAGTACATTGCCATGCCGGTCGGGAACCCCGGGCTCCAGGGCAACGCCGCTTTGTACACCGCACCAGAATTCGGCGCCGTGCGAGGTCCGGCTTCGTCGATGTTGTGGGTGTGGGAACTGCCCTGAGCACTAGCGGAAACTCGCGGCTCGGGATTGACAGAATTGTCCATCTGAGCAGGCTTCGGCGCACAGTCTCGTATGATGTTGAAACGCGAAGGTGATGGTAGGTGGAAACTGGCTCGGGCAATCTGAAATATCAATCAGCCTATAAGGTAGCCGCTGTTCTTTGTGATTTCAACGGTATTCGTCGTCCCGCATTACCAGGGATGATTGCGCTGTCAAGCACTCGCGTGGTAGCGTCGAGCAACTCTCGTGAACAGCAAAAGTATCGCTGTGGCGACAAATGCCGGCGGGGCCGTCAACGGCCCAGAGACAAAAGCTGTTCTTCGGCGCGAGCTCAGCGCTCGCGATTTGAGTCTCTTCGGGGTGGTCTGTCTGATAGGATTGCGATGGATACCAGCGGCCGCCCATGCAGGTTCCGGAACCATAACCTTGTGGCTGCTCGTGGGCGTTCTTATTCGGCGCTCCGCTAGCAGTCGCAGTCGGGGCACTGATGGCGAAGTATCCCGGGGCTGGAGGGCTGTATACCTGGACGCGGAATGATTTCGGGCCGGTCCATGGATTCATGTCGTTCTGGGTTTATTGGATCGGGATAGCATTCTTGTTTCCAGGCGCTGCGGTTTTCTATATGAGCTCCAGCGCATACACGTTTGGGCATGGCTACGCTCATCTGGCAGAAAGCCGCACCTTCATCATCTGCGGTTCGCTTGCGGCAATCTGGATTGCGCTCGGGAGCAATCTCATCGGCCTAAAGGCAGGCAAGTGGACCGAAAACTGTGGCGCGATCGCGGTCGCCATGCTCGGCACGTTGCTGATTGTGGCAGCCGCAGTGCACTGGAAACAGCACGGTTCGGCCACGCCGATCTATTTAACTCCCCATATGGACTGGGGCGCCGCATCATTCTGGGCAGCGATGGCATTCGGCATGACCGGGGCGGAACTTTTTGGAATGATGGGCGCCGAAATCCGTTCTCCGGAGCGAACGGTGAAACCTGCCCTGTGGCTGGCAACCGCGTTCGTCGCCGTCTTTTACGCGGCTACGACGCTGGCCCTCCTCGTGCTCCTGCGACCGGAGGTGATCAGCGACATGCGCGGTATTGCCGACGGGGGCGAAGCGGTGGCCCGCATCTTCGCCGCTCCCTGGGCATCTGTGTTGATTGGCCTTCTGCTGGTCACCAACGCTTTCGGTGCCTTTGGCGGCATGGGAACGGCCGTTTCGAGAATGCCGTTTGCCGCTGGCGCGGACCGGCTTGTACCGGATGCGTTTGGACGCCTCCATAAGCGCTGGCACACGCCTCATGTTGCACTAGTGACGCTGGGCCTGGTGGCTTCCGGACTGCTGCTGCTTTCCCAGCTGGGTGACACGATGCGCGTTGCGTATCAGGAAGTTGTGTCGTTGACATTCATCGGAGGCTTCCTTCCCTATATCTATATCTTCATGAGCGCGTGGAAGGCCGGGCGCAAGCTCGCTGCCGCCCTCGGTCTTGGTGTCACCGTCTTCTGTCTTGTGTGCAGCGTCACGCCGACGCCGGAGGTCCAGAATGTTTGGCTATTTGAAGGAAAGTTGGCGGTGGGGACGGCGGCAATGATCGGTTCGGGCTTGCTACTTTACGCGCGAGGGCGGGCGAGGTCAAGGGTGATGCTTTCAGACGACGCGCAGCGCGGGTTGCTGAATTCGCTCGCGAATTGATGAAAGCGGCGCGGCCGCTCTGGACGTGATTGAAAGGTTTGTCTGTAGTGCGATTGCAACGCCCTGACGTATGGCTGACTCCACCGTGCGCGAGAGCTCTGCAATGACTGATCCAACAATCATCAACCTCTCTTTTGCTCGGGGTTAGGCGTGTGGCATACGACGCAGCGAATTCCGGTTTCCTAAATCCAGAACTTACGGCCGGCATTCAGCCAGTCAAAGGCTTACGCCAACCGATTTGAGCCTGGATAATTGGCTCACTGCGGATAAGGGACAAACGCTGCTGCTCAACTTTCGCAGCGGTGACCTTCCTAATTAATTCCTGCTCGCACACGTGTCGATCCGGTGATGGAACCATACTTCAGCTGCAACCAGAAGCTACCATTCGCTGCGAAGGGCAAACGGGATCGAACCGTAACAGCAACGAACGAATTACGTTTGACTCCTGGGTTTTGCGCGGCATCTCGTGTGTCGCTGGTTATGACCGATCAGCGAAGCCCGGAAACGAAGGGATCGAGGCTTTCTGCTCTCCAACACTGGGGCGGAGACACGGTCGCAAGCATATGAATAAGATGTATTCTGTGCCACGTTCACGTAGTACGCCAGTGTTTTGGGCTTTTCTTTTGCTGGCACGTTCCGCATGGGCAGAAGTTGCGATATCCGGTCGAGTTCTGGATGACCGTGGGTCACCCGCTGCAAACGTCCAGCTTTGGGTCGGCTCCGCCTCTGAGCATAAAATCCTGGCTAGCGGTTCAACCGATTCAGCCGGGTCGTTCAGGCTGACCCTTGACGGCCCTGGTTCTTATCTGCTCAACGCCTCGAAGCAGGGATTCTTCCAAATCGAGAACTACCCGCTAGCTGTTACGGAGGCCAGTCTCGATGTCCTTCTCACGCTGACGTCGGTACGGGAAGCGTTCCAATCCTTAGACGTGAACGGGACGCCGTCACCTGTCGACTTGGAGACGGCCGGCACCCAGGAGCGCCTCACCGGCACAAACATCAACGACACTCCCTTCCCCGCAACCAATAATCTTCGGAACGCTTTGCGGTTCATGCCAGGGGCTATCCAGGACACCCAGGGACGGCTCCACTTCCAGGGTGGGGCCGAGTGGCAGACCAACTATTTGCTCGAAGGGTTCCGGGTTGGTGATCCGATCGACGGCACCTTTACCGCGCGCGTGGGAGTTGAAGGAATTCAAAGCGCGGAGTTCCTTGGCGGGACTTACTCCCCTCAGTATGGTTACGGTTCCGCCGGGGTTCTCGAGGTCCGCACGGATCCAGGTTCAAACGTCCTACGCTACTCCGCGACGAACTTTGTGCCCGGAGTGGATACGCGATACAAGCTGCACATTGGCGATTGGACGCCGAGGGCGGCGGTCTCAGGGTCTCTGATTCGCAACCGCGCATGGTTCTCCAATAATATGGATGGCACTTTCAGCCAGGCCTACGCTCCGGGGCAGCCGGCCGGAGCGAATTTCAGCCATCAATGGAGTGCGAGTAATCTCCTCCACACGCAGTGGAACCTGACTCATGCGAACGTGCTCTTTACAGATTTCCTGGCGAACGTTCAGTCACTCGAATTTGCCGGGCTCGCCCCTCTCACCCCCATTTCCGCCACGCAGGATCAGCGTTATCGGCAGTGGCTCTATGGACTGAAAGATCAGCACACTTTCTCCCGCGGCTTTCTGGTCGAGATTGGATTCGCACAGCAGAACGTGTTCAGGCGCATCATTCCCCAGGGAGATCAACCCTACGTCATCACGCCCCTTGGAGTGACGGGAAACTACTTCGTAAACTCGACGCAGACGGCCCGCCGCGACCAGGTTCTGACGAATGCATATCTTCCGGTGATGCACTGGCTCGGTACTCACCAGATCAAGTTTGGGGCGGAGGCATTCTGGACTCAGTACAACGGGCTGTTCGGGCGCACTTCGTATCAACACCTCGGGGTTGAAGGCCAGCTCCTTTCGGTAACCACGTTCGCGGGAACCGGCCAGTTCGCGCTGCGCAACGTCGAAGCTGGGTCTTACTTCAGCGATCAATGGAAGCCAAGCGAGCGCGTGCTTGTCTCTCTAGGCGTCCGGCAAGACTGGGATGAACTGGTAGGCCGGAGCACATGGTCTCCTCGAGTCGCCATCTCGGCTGCTCCGTTTTCCTGGTCTCGAACTCGTGTTTCCGCCGGGTTTGCAGTGACCGTCGATGCCTCGAACTTACAGCAGTTTAGTCAGCCTCTGGATCAGCTCTCAGTCATGACCAGTTACAATTTAAACGGCCAGCCGCTCGGTCTGCCACTGGCAGAGGTCTATTCGATTCCTCAAGGCCTGGGGCCGTCCAAATACAGCAACTGGACGGCTGGCGTTAACCAGCAGCTAAACCACAATCTGTTCGTCACGGCGAGGTACCTGGCCAAGCGAGGAAGTCACAGCCTCACATACGTTTCTGCACCCGTGTCCGACCCGGCAATTGAGACATACTTAGGAGAGACCGTTGGAATGCCTGTCACCACGCAGGCGTACTCATTGGCTAATCTGCGCCGCGATCGTTATGACTCTGTAGAGATCACCGCGCACCAGGTCTTCGGGAAGCAATACCAGTGGATGGCGAGTTATGTACGATCCCGCGCCATTTCCACCGCAGTGTTCAACCAAAGTATCGATCAGCCTCTAAACGTATTGAATAACTTCGGCCCTCTGCCCTGGGATTCGCCAAACCGGTTCATCCATTCAGCTTTCTTTCCGCTGCCGTGGAAGAAGTGGGATGTTGCCTACTTGATTGATCTCCGGTCCGGATTCCCTTATTCAATACAGGATGCGCAAGGAAATGTAGTGGGCGCCGCGAACTCTTCGCGCTTTCCGACGAACTTCGATCTCAACGTGCATCTAGAGCGTCGGTTCGAGTTTCATCACCGCCGCTTTGCCCTTCGCGTTGGGGTGAATAACTTGACCAATCACAAGAATCCCACGGCCGTGTACAACACGGTCGGCACACCGCAATTCGGCCAGTTCATAGGCGATGAAGGCAGGCATGTCGTGTTGCGGATTCGCTTCTTCGGCAAGGGCAGGTAACGTGTCCCGGGTTCTAGCAGAGATAAGCAAAAAAGCCCGGTCACTTATTCAGTAACCGGGCTTTTTGTTTATCGAGGCCGATGAGACGCGTGCCGCTTACGACCAGCGTAAGCAAGCAGAAGTACATCAAACTTTAAGTGGAGATCCGGAGTCGAGAGCATCGTCTTGCGACGAGCTCAATGGAGTGGAACGGCTGTCACTTACTTGAGTAGCTCCGAAGAGCTTTTCGGTGACTCCACCCACGTTCTCTCTTAGAAAGGAGGTGATCCAGCCGCAGGTTCTCCTACGGCTACCTTGTTACGACTTCACCCCAATCATGAATCATACCTTGGACCGCTACCCCCCTTGCGGGTCGGCGCGCAGGCTTCTAGTACAATCCACTTTCGTGATGTGACGGGCGGTGTGTACAAGGCCCGGGAACGTATTCACGGCATCGTTCTGATATGCCATTACTAGCGATTCCAGCTTCATGCAGGCGAGTTGCAGCCTGCAATCCGAACTGAGAACGGTTTTTTGCGATTAGCTCCCCCTCGCGGGTTGGCTGCGCTTTGTACCGTCCATTGTAGCACGTGTGTAG
>JBJMGK010000026.1:0-23821 GCA_045807925.1 Bryobacteraceae bacterium
CATCCGTGACCAGAAAGGCCGTTTGGTCATCGAGTACCTGCCGCCCTACGCGCCGGAACTGAATCCGGTGGAGTACATCTGGGCTCACTGCAAGCACCACGAACTGCCGAACGTCTGTGCCAAGAACCTTTGGGACCTGAGCGAAGCAGCCCGCCGTTCCCTCAAGCGCATGCGCCGCCGACCGCGACTGATCACCGCCTTCTGGAGCAGGCCTCTTTATTTGATTGATTCCGCTATATTATGCGGGATTCAGTAGAATGGTCATCGCAATCGACATCCTTTTCACGCATGCGCAATCTGCGATTATCCGCCGCGACCCTACTGACGACTATCAGCATTTTCAGTCAAACCACGAACGATCCCTTTCCGACACCCATTCCCGCTGTCCAAGGCGCAATCAAGGTTAGGGCCGTTGAATTCGCGTCAATCCCCTACGTTGGCGATGTGGCGCCAAGGATGATGATGCTGTTGGACGAACCCGGCACTCACCGGCTGTTTGTTCACACAAACAGAGGAATGCTTTATTCCGTTAGTTATGACGGAAAGACCGTCATTCCCTACCTCGACGTAAACGCGCCAACGTGGCGCGTGAGCGTGCAATCCACACTTCACGACCAGGGCTTCCAGAGTTTTGCCTTCCATCCGCAGTTCAATCAAAAGGGCACAAAGGGCTACGGAAAGCTCTACACTTACACCGACACTTCAAACATATCGCCGCCAGCAGACTTCCTACCCAAAGGGAAAGGGCACACGCACGACACGGTTCTGCTGGAGTGGACGGCAAAGAATCCGGAAGCGTCTACTTACGACGGCGAAGAACCACGCGAGCTATTCCGGTCAGCAAAACCGTTCTCGATACACAACGGCGGACAACTGGCGTTTAACCCGCTTGCGAAACGGGGGCGCGAAGACTATGGACTGCTTTACGTCGGAGTAGCTGATGGGGGAAATGGCGGTGACCCTTACAAACATGCGCAGGACCTGTCCGTCGCGTTCGGGAAGATACTTCGCATTGACCCGCTTGGCTCCAACAGCAAGAATGGAAAATACGGTATCCCGCCCGATAATCCGTATGTAAAGAACCCCAGGCCCGGAGCTCTCGGCGAAATTTACGCTTACGGCTGCCGCAACCCGCAGCGCTTTTCCTGGGACCCCAAGAACGGCAACATGTTCCTGGCTGACATCGGGCAAGAAGTCGTGGAAAAGGTAACCCTCGTCAAACCAGGCGCAAACCTCGGATGGAGCGTTTGGGAGGGCAGTTTTACGTATGGACGTGGAAGGGTAGGCACTACAACCCCGCATGATCCCGGCGTGACCTATCCGATAGTGGAGTTCGACCATACGGATCCTCTCTTCCAGCGCAGTGTCGCCGTCACCGGCGTGATTGCCTACCGCGGGAAACGAATCAAGCAACTTCGCAATAAGCTGCTGTTCGGCGATAATCCTAGCGGCGAAGTCTTCTATGTGGACGCTGACCACTTACCCAAAGGCGGACAAGACGCAATACGCCGCGTTGTCTTCGAAGATAAAGGATCTACGAAAACACTGCTGCAGCTTGTTCAGGAAAAGAATGTATCGCAAGGCAAGCCGCCTGCAACGCGAGCGGATATGCGCTTCAATCTTGGGCAAGAAGGCAACATCTACGTGATCAACAAGGCGGACGGGGTAATCCGGCGAATAGAACCATAGTCACTCGAACAGGTTCCTGTTGCGCTCAGGGGATGTGAGCCCGCGGATGACTGGCACAATGGCATCGATGAACTCTTCGCGATATCGCGACCACCTGCCCGGGTAAGGCAATTGCAAGATTGGCCCTCGCCAGTGTGCTCGCCCAACCGCGTTGTTTACGTTGCCGGCGATTGAGCGGAGTAGGGGAGCAATGATTTCGGGCTGAAACCGCGTAAGCTGCCGGGCGAGAAAGTTTTCTGCCTGAGTACGCATGGACCGGCGCAGAGGTAAATCGACGTGATCGATCGGTTCAAGACTCAGGTCCGTAAGGTAACAGCCGTATGCACGGAACATCCTCAGAAAGTTGTCGCCGCTGATGTTTGCATTCGCGGTCTTAAATGCGGCAAGCATGGCCCGGTACAATCCGGAATCACCAGAGTAGAAGAACCGCCCCGATGCCGGAGGCGACTCGCCGATAAACAGCAATCGGATGCGAGACGGCAGGAAGGATTGCCGCAGCCGTTCACGTTCGAGTTTGTTGTGGAGGGTCACCTGAGGGACATTTACATAGTGACGTTCTTCATCGGTTTGCGCAATTTCCGGAGTGTTGATGTCCGAAAACCGCTAGTGCGATCCGTCGCGCGCTGAGAAGATGTGGATATGCAACTGCCGGATCGCGAGACTTGTTACCGCGCTTTGCAGAGCCACGATGGACGCTTCGACGGTTTCTTATTCGTGGGCGTGACCTCCACGGGTATTTACTGCCGCCCGGTGTGCCCGGCCCGCACTGCGAAGTTGGAGAATTGCCGATTCTTCGGTTCAGCGGCCGCTGCGCAGGAAGCGGGTTTTCGTCCCTGCTTGCGGTGTCGTCCGGAGACGGCGCCGGATCTGGCTTCGTGGCAGGAACGTCGAACACAGTGTCTCGAGCGCTTGCGCTTATCACTGACGGCGCGCTCGATGGGGACAATGCGAACGTCCAAGCGCTGGCAGAACGCCTCGGCGTCGGCGAACGTCATCTTCGACGCTTATTCGTTCAGCATCTGGGCGCATCGCCGATTGCGGTCGCGCAGACGCGTCGCGTTCTCTTTGCGAAGCAGCTCGTCCACGAAACAACAATGTCCATGACCGAAGTGGCCTTGGCGGCGGGATTCGGCAGCATACGGCGATTCAACGAGACCTTTCGTGCGCTCTTCGGCCGACCTCCCAGCACCTTGAGACGAAGAGCTTTATCGGATTCTTCGCATAGTGAAGCACCTGTGACGCTGCGGCTGCGTTATCGCCCGCCGTATGACTGGGAGTCCATGCTTGAGTTCCTGGCATCCCGTGCAATTCCCGGTGTCGAAGTCGTCGAGAACGGAACTTACGCGCGTACCGTCGGCATGGATGGATTCACCGGCAGCTTCCAGGTTAAGCATGTGCCGCAACGGCAAAGCCTGTCTGTCACGATCCGTTTTCCGCGCGTGCAATCGCTGCCGGCAATCATCAGCCGTGTTCGTCGCGTGTTTGACGTCGGCGCCGACATCGAAAGGATCGACGCTCATTTGTCTCTCGACCCGCTCCTCGCCCCATTCGTAGCGAAACGGCCGGGCATGCGTTCCCCCGGAGCATGGGACGGTTTTGAATTGGCGGTCAGAGCGATTCTAGGCCAGCAGGTGACCGTTGCGGCCGCTCGCCGGCTGGCCGCAGAGCTTGTGCTTAATCACGGCAGACGCGTCAAGAGTGACTTCGTCAACGAACCGCGACTTACTCATCTCTTTCCACAAGCGACAGATCTTGACCATTTGGAATCGATCGAGGTGAGCGTGCCGGCTGCACGGCGAACTGCTTTGAAAGAACTCGCCAGAGCCGCAATAGCAGACCCGAATCTCTTTCTCTCGTTCGGAACCATTGAAGAAGCGATTGCGAAGCTCTGCAAGATTCGCGGCGTCGGGGAGTGGACAGCACAGTACATCGCGCTCCGCGCATTACGCGAAACAGATGCATTCCCTGCGGCCGACGTCGCGTTATTGCGCGGCGCAGGTGTGGTTGACGGAGCTAGACCCACAGTGCCGGATCTTCTCCTGCGGTCCGAGTCTTGGAGACCATGGCGCGCCTACGCTGCACAGCATCTTTGGGCCGCCGCTTCGGCTGACAAGCAAGCATCCCGGAGCATTTATGTCTGATGTTTTGAATTTGTTTATCGACCGCATGGATACGCCGATTGGCGAACTTCTGCTTGTTGCGGATGAACGTGGAAGAGTACGCGCGGTCGATTGGACTGATCACGAACAGCGCATGCTGCGCCTTTTGCATCTGCACTACAGCAGCAATGAATTCAAGATCGAGCCGGCTCACAACTCGCATAGCTTGAAGCACGCGATGGAAGCCTATTTTGCGGATGATGTAAACGCCATCGTCGATTTACCAGTCGAGACGGCGGGAACTCCATTTCAACGCATGGTCTGGAATGAACTCCGCAGCATACCTGTCGGCGCGTCCGTTTCTTATCGGAAAGTTGCCGAACAAATTGGCCGCCCCATGGCAGTCAGAGCTGTCGGTCTCGCTAATGGCGCCAATCCGATTGGGATTGTAGTCCCATGTCACCGGGTCATCGGATCAAACGGCTCGCTGACGGGCTACGGCGGGGGGCTGGAGCGAAAGCGCTGGTTACTGGACCATGAACGAAGACACCTCACGACCTACGACGACGGCCAGACCATAGATCCTAAATTCCTGGGACAATGATGCATGTCCCGGCTCCTTTCTGTAAACGTTGGCCTCCCGCGTGATATCGAGTGGCGCGGTCAGACGGTGCACACCGGCATCTGGAAGACATCTGTCAATGACCGGCGTTTCGTGCGGCGGCTTAACATCCACGGTGACGGCCAGGGAGACCTCGCCGGCCATGGCGGGGAGCAACGGGCGGTGATGGTGTATCAGGCCGAGTCCTATGGCTATTGGCAACGCCAGCTCGGACGCAATGATTTCGCCTACGGCCAGTTCGGCGAAAACTTTACCGTCGAAGGCTTGGCGGACGACCAGGTATGCGTTGGCGATCGATACCGGATCGGTGGCGCTCTGCTCGAAGTAACACAACCACGTGTGACCTGTTATCGCATAGGCCTAAGGATGGATCATCCGCAAATGGCATCCCTCCTCGTCTCGCACCACCGCCCTGGCTTTTATTTCCGCGTGCTGCAGGAGGGCGAAGTTGGCGCGGGCGACGATATCGTCAAGGTGGCAGAAGGACCCGAGCGCATCACGGTTGCAGATCTCGACGCTTTGCTTTATTTGCCCGGCCACCCTCGCGATCAACTTGAGCGTGCATTGCGCATCCCTGCGTTGAGTCAGGGATGGCAAACCTCATTGCAGGCGCTCATGAAACAGCAAGGTAATGGAAATGCTGGCAACGCAGGCCTAGTCGCTTCTGCCGGCCCGCGCCCCGCGTGGACCGGTTTTCGTCCGCTCCGCGTTTCGCACGTGGACCGGGAAAGCGCTAGTGTCCTGTCGTTTTCCTTTGAAAGCCCGGACGGATCTCCCCTTCCTGCGGCTCTGCCGGGACAGTTTTTGGTGTTAAAGCTGCGCCCCAAAGCGGATGCACCGCCCATCCTGCGCAACTATTCCATGTCGGGCAGCCCAGGCGCGAACGGCTATCGTGTCAGCGTCAAACGTGAGTTGAATGGCACGGGCAGCGCATTCCTGCACGACCATGTTGCTGCTGGCGACAATGTTGAAGTGAGCGCGCCAAGAGGAAGTTTCACGCTCCGATCAGGTACCGGACCGGTTGTTCTCTTAAGCGCAGGCATCGGCGCGACTCCGGTGCTCGCCATGCTTCATGCACTCACGGCGGTGTCACAGCCGACACTCTCGCCGCGCGAAGTCTGGTGGCTTTACGGCACCCGTACTCGCAGCGATCATCCGTTTGGGCAGGAATCGCGCGAACTCCTCCGGCTCCTCACAGGAAGTCACGCATACGTTGCTTACAGCAAGCCCGGACCCGACGATCGGCGTGGCGTGGATTATGACGCTCCTGGACATCTGAACGTGGCGAACATGAAGCAGCTCGGGGTACCGCGTCAAGCGGACTTTTACCTTTGCGGGCCCGTAGCTTTCACCCATGACATCATCGCGGGGCTTAAGGATTGGGGCGTGCCAGCTGCTCAGATTCATAGCGAGACGTTTGGTCCAGAAGAACCGGTGCGGCCGGGCGTAATTAGTGCCGCCAATCATCCGGTGCACCCGCCTTCAGGAGCGGTCGGCACAGGTCCGCAGGTGTCGTTCACCCGAAGCGGGCTTACCGCTGCGTGGGATCCCCGGTTCCAGACTCTGTTGGAATTTGCTGAAGCATGTGACGTTCCGGTGAAATGGTCCTGCCGAACGGGTGTTTGCCACACCTGCGAATGCGCGTTGATCGGCGGCGGCGTTCAATATCCGCTCGAGCCTCTGGAGCCGCCGTCGGAGGGCAACGTACTCATCTGCTGTTCTCAGCCCCGCAATGACATTGAGATCGATTTGTAGCGTCAACTCGGACGTTGTTTCCTCGTCAGTAGAGATATGGGCGAATGCTGGCGGCGCAAACGTGTCCTCCTCGGTTTAAGCATTCTCGCTGTCGTTGCTGGTGCTGGGTTCGCCAAGAACCCGACTCAGTCCAAAGCTACCGTCCCATTCAATGTGCGCCTTTCGAAACCGGACACGCTCCGCCACGCGCTGAACCGGCTCACATTTGGAACGCGTCCTGGCGATGTCGAGTCGATTATCCGAATCGGGTTGAAGCGCTGGATAGATATCCAACTTCATCCGGAGAACGTTCCGGAGAATCGTGTATTGCTCCAACGCCTCCAGCCTTTCGAGTCGCTTCGGCTCAGTATTCGCGAAGCGTATGTTCGCTATCCTCCACGTCACTTGGTTGTTGCAGCCGTGCGCAGCCGGGGAGAGATGGCCGATATCCTCAGTCCTCAACAAATTGCTCTGCGGCCACAGGAGAGACAGCAACTATTTGCATTTGCTCCAGTTCCTCTTCGGCGGGAGATGATGGCTTCCGTGTCTCCTCAGAAGGTCATCGCAATGGATTTGACAGAATGCAAAGTTCTTCGGGCCGTCTACAGCAATCGCCAACTACAGGAACTGATGGTTGATTTCTGGTTCAATCACTTCAATGTTTTCCTGAATAAGGGCGCGGAGCGGTACACCGTGCGTACGTATGAGCGCGACGCGATTCGGCCCCACATATTCGGGAAGTTCCACGACCTGCTTCTCGAAACGGCGAAGAGCCCGGCGATGCTGTTCTACCTGGATAACTGGCAGTCCGTCGCGCCCGAAAACGCAAACGTCGCGAGCCGACCGAAGGCCAGGGCGAAACGAGGCTTAAACGAAAACTACGGCCGCGAGTTGCTGGAACTACATACGCTAGGTGTCGAGGGCGGTTACACGCAACGTGACGTGGTCGACGTGGCGCGGTGTTTTACGGGTTGGACCATTGCGAATCCCCGAAATGGCGGCGCGTTCGAATACGAAGACAGGGTTCACGACAAGGGTCAGAAGGTCGTCCTCGGTCACTTGATTCCGGCGGGCGGCGGCATGAGCGACGGGCTAACCGTCATCGACATACTGAGCCGCCATCCTTCGACGGCACGATTCATTTCGTTCAAGCTCGCGCAACGCTTTGTGTCCGACGACCCGCCCTCTTCGCTCGTCGCGCACATGACGAAAACATTCCTCAAAACGAAAGGAGACATGCGAGAAGTAGTCCGCGCGATGATTATGTCGCCTGAATTCTTCTCACAAGGGGCATACAACGCCAAAATCAAGTCGCCGTTCGAAATGATCGTGAGTGCTCTTCGTGCGACGAATGCCGACGTGGTCTCAGGCTACGCTCTTGCGGACGAATTCAAGAAACTCGGGGAGCCGCTTTACCGTAAAAGTGAACCGACCGGCTACGGTGATGCAAATTCTGAGTGGGTGACTTCGGCCGGATTGCTCGAACGCATGAACTTTTGTTTGGCGTTAGCGCATAACCGCGTTCCAGGCGTCAGAGTTGATGTTTCCTCCTGGGCAAAAGAAGCGGCAGAAGATCCCCTCCGCCTTTCAAGATCGATCCTCCAGAAAACTCCGGACCCGCAAACGAGTTCAGCGATAGAGAAGATGATGAGCGATGAAAAGATTCGCGCGCAGCTTGCATCGGCCGCAAAGCTGTCACAGCCACAAATTCCAAGTTTAATCGCCGGGATCACACTTGGATCGCCGGAGTTTCAGCGGCGCTGAAGAACATGTCCATCACAAGGCAGCAGATGTCATCACGCAGAGTCTTCCTCAGAAGTTCGGCCATTGCGATGTTCGGAGTTGGTTCTGTGCCCACCTGGCTTTCTCGAGCCGTGTTTGCCGAAGATGCGCCCGGCGAGCGGAAGAAAGTCCTGATTGCGATTTTCCAACGCGGAGCAGTGGATGGACTGAACGTTGTCATTCCACACGGCGAACCGGCTTATTACGCAATGCGGCCGAGCATCGCCATTCCCCGGCCGAACGGAAATGAGAGCTCTGCCATTGACCTGGACGGCCATTTCGGCTTGCATCCCGCACTCGGCTCGCTGAAGCCACTTTGGGATCAGAAGCAGCTGGGAATTGTGACGGCGGTGGGCTCACCCGACCCGACGAGATCTCACTTCGATGCCCAGGATTATATGGAATCGGGAACGCCCGGTTTCAAAGCGACAGCTGATGGTTGGTTGAACCGCGCTCTTTGCCCGGAGACGAATCCTTCCGCTCTGCGCGCCATCTCCCTGGGGCCGGAGCTGCCGCGTTCGCTGCGCGGAAAGCACGGAGCAGTTGCAGTCAGCAGCATCAATGATTTTCAAGTGAAGGACGCCCAGGCGGCTTCAATCTTCGAGAACATGTACGGAACGTCTCTCGATCAAGTTCTGAATGGGACTGCTCGCGAGACATTCAACGCCGTTCGTATCATGCAATCGATCCAAAACAAGCCGTATACACCGGCCAATAACGCCCGGTACCCCTACGGGACGTTCAGTCAAAGTATGCTGCAGCTTGCGCGCATAATCAAGGCTAACGTCGGCTTAGAGGTCGCCTTTACAGATGTTGGCGGCTGGGATACACACGTCAATGAGGTCGGACCGCAGCCGCACGTTGGTAAGCTTGCGAATCTCCTGCGCGAATTCGGTGACTCCATAGCTGCGTTCTCACAAGACATGGGCGATCGAATGGAGGACATTACGCTCGTCACGATGTCCGAATTCGGCCGCACCGCCCGGGAAAACGGAAACCGCGGCACGGACCATGGACATGCGAATTACATGTTTGTGCTCGGGTCGCAGGTGAAAGGTGGTTTTGTGCACGGCGAATGGCCTGGACTCGCCACTGAACAGCTCTACGAAGGCCGTGATTTAAGCGTCACCACCGATTTCCGAAGTGTTCTCTCGCAAGTCGTAGCCACCCAATTAGGCAACCGCGAACTCGCGACGGTGTTCCCGGGATTCCGTCCGCCGCGTAGTGCGTCGGACAGCCTTCACCTGTTTGCCTAGCCGGCAGACTGGGCGAATTTCCAGGCATCAGAAACAATCCGGTCCAAATCCGCCCGATGCGGCTTCCATCCGAGCGTCTTCTGCAGCTTGCTCGAGTCAGCGACAAGGGAAGCGGGGTCGCCTTCTCTCCTCGGCCCCATGATGAATGGAACCTTTTTGCCCGTGACACGTTCCACGGAAGAGACGACTTCTTTTACCGAGTGTCCAGATCCTGTTCCCACATTGAACACATTCGACGCGCCGCCCTTGAGCAGATGTTCCACCGCAAAGATGTGGGCTTCAGCCAAGTCACTCACGTGAATATAGTCGCGGATGCAGGTTCCGTCTTCCGTCGGATAGTCATCGCCGAAGAGAGTGACGGGTGAGCCCGTCTGGACGGCACGCAGGATCAAGGGAATCAGGTGTGTTTCCGGGTCGTGGCGTTCACCAAGCCCCGCTTTCGGTTCCGCTCCGCACGCATTAAAGTACCGCAGGCGGACACTGCTAAAGTCCTGGTAACGATCGAGCCACTCGAGCATTCTCTCCACAATCACCTTCGACTCGCCATACGGATTGATGGGAGCATATGGTTCGTCTTCGGTGATGGGGACCCGCGCGGGTGTTCCGTACGCGGCGGCGGTGGACGAGAAGACCAGACGCTTGACGCCGACCTTTCCCATCGCTTCGAGTAGGGAGAGAGAACCTCCTACGTTGTTATCGAAGTAAAGCAGCGGGTCTTTTGTGGACTCTCCGACTGCTATATAAGCCGCGAAGTGAATCACAGCGTCTATGCGATGCTCCTCCAACAACCCGGCGAGCTTATCGGTTTCGCGCAAATCGAGCGTATGAAGAATTGCGGCTGGAACGGCTTCGCGGTGGCCACGGCCAAGATTGTCGACGACCAGGACCGAGTATCCCTGCTTCTCCAGAAAGTGGCGAGTGTGGGAACCAATGTAGCCGGCTCCTCCGGTAACGAGAATGGTAGGCAAGCACTTCCGAGTTTAGCCCCTGAGATCCTTAAGTCATGGCGCAGGTGGAGCTTCGGAATGTCACAAAGATATACCAGACACAAGGAACTCCGGCGAAAGCACTGGACGACGTCTCGCTGTCCATCGGCCCAGGCGACTTTGTGGCACTTGTCGGAAAGAGTGGATGCGGAAAGTCTACGCTGTTGAACCTTTGCGGAGCCATGGACTTTCCAACGTCGGGTAGCGTGCTGGTCGACGGTACGGATACATCACGCCTGGACGACACAGGGCTGACGCAGATGCGTCGCGAAAAGGTCGGCTTTATCTTTCAGTCCTTCCAACTGCTGCATACGTTGACGGCGCTTGAAAACATCGAGCTTCCCCTGCTCTTGGCGCGAAAACAGCAGAGCCGGAATACGGCACTCGAGCGGTTGCGATGGGTCGATATGGAGTCGTACGCAGACCGCTACCCACATCAGCTCTCGGGCGGTCAGCAGCAGAGAATTGCAATCGCAAGGGCGTTGGCGGGCTCGCCCCAATTACTCCTGGCGGATGAGCCCACCGGCAATCTTGATAGCGCGACAGGCGAACTGGTCCTGAGCCTGCTGCGCAAGACTGCGGATGAGTTCGGAGTGTCGATCGTCATGGCGACACACAGCGTCGAGAGCACGGCAGTCGTGAACCGTATAGTGCGGCTCAGAGACGGACGGATCGTTGCGGTAGAGACCACCGAATCCGCTCGAAAGCTGGCATGAAGTACTTGCTTCCGCTGTTTACGAGGCTCATCCTCCGGCCACTCGGCCGCGAGCCGATGCGCACGAGCCTCACAGTAATGGCAGTGGCGCTTGGGGTTGCAGTCGTGGTGGCCATCGATCTCGCGGGCGACGCCGCAGCCGGCAGTTTCCGTTCGTCGCTCGAATCGCTGACGGGAAATTCAGATCTGATCATCCGAGGTACAGGCGGTTTGGATGAGAACCTCCTGGGAAAACTCGTGCAACTGCCATATCCACTAGGGTTCGCTCCTCGCATTGAGAGTTTTGCTTTCGTGCGCGGCAGGGGAGCTGCAATACCATTCTTCGGTTTAGACCTGATCGGGCAGAGCTTAACGGGCGATAAGAATGGCCAGTTTGGGCCGATGGGCTCTGTGGCAGATCTCGCGGACAACTTCGTGTGGGCGGGACGCAGCACCGGCCTCAAGCCTGGAGATCACGTTGAACTCCTTGTCAACGACGTCATGCATCCCGCCAAAATCGCAGGATTGCTTCCATCTGCAAAGGGGATCGGCGAAGACCGGGTGCTCGTCGCCGACATCGGGTTTGCACAGAAATTGACCGGAAGGGAGGGGCGACTTGACAGCATCGAGGTTACGATTCCGAACGGCGAATCGGTCGATCGCTGGCGCGATATTCTGCGCCCCCATCTTCCTCCTTCCGTCGATTTGACCCCGGCAGGATCCAGAACAGACGAGAACCGCAAGATGCTTGCCGCATTCCGCTGGAACCTGCATGTCTTGAGCTACATCGCGCTGATCGTTGGTGGATTTCTGATTTACAACACCATCTCAATCTCCGTTGTTCGGCGACGTAGTGAGATCGGTGTCGTGCGAGCACTGGGCGCGTCCAAAGCCCTGATCGGCGGCGGGTTCCTCGCAGAGGCTTTGGCGCTGGCGAGTGCGGGAACGGCTGCGGGGTTGATGCTCGGCCGAGTTCTTGCGTTAGGCGCGGTGCAGTTGATCGGAACCACTGTGCAATCGCTTTACGTCAGCAGTGTCCCGGCCCGCGTTCAAATGAGTGCCACGGCACTCTTGACGGGAATCTGCCTGGGTTTGGGAGTCTCTCTGTTAGCAGCGATTGCTCCAGCTTGGGAAGCCGCGCAAATTCCACCGACCGAAGCGATGGCCCGAGGCCGGGAACAGTACCTTGCGGCAGTTCGGTCTCGCCGTACCATCTGGCTCGCGCTCGCCATGTTGCTTGTAGGGCTTGCGCTTACGCAACCCGGTCCGGTTTATGGAAAATCCATCTTCGCCTATATCTCCGTCATCCTGCTGGTAGGCGGCACGTCGCTGGCTGTTCCGAATATCTGGATTGCGCTCGTGGCGCGAACGCAAGGTGTGATCGCAAACGTACTCGGAGTGGAAGCGATGCTCGCAACGCGCTCACTCAGGGCCTCCATCTCTCGAACCTCCGTACTGACGGCGGCGCTGGCAACCGCAGTTGCAATGACCGCTAGTATCGGCATCATGGTCGGCAGCTTTCGCGACACGGTCCGGGTCTGGATGGATAATCAGCTCAGGGCTGATTTCTACTTGCGGCCTGCGGTTCCCGCTGGAGCTGATCGGTATCCCGTCATGTCCGCCGAAGTGGCAGATGCCATCGAGAAACTGCCTGGAGTAGCTGCCGTTGACCGTTTCCGTTCTTATCCAATCTCATACGAAGGTCTGCCGGCCAATCTGGCCGGAAGCGAAACAAGCAAGCTGAAAGGCGCGGGGGCCACGCGCTTCTTGCCTGGGGAAAGCAGCGATGCCATTCTTGCCCAACTTCCGCGTGGCGATTTCGCGATCGTCAGCGAACCATTCGCAAACAAGCACAACGTGAGACCGGGCACGGAATTGCGGCTGCCGATTGGCAATGGAATCCGGACCCTAAAGGTGCTCGGGATCTACTACGATTACTCGACCGAGCGGGGCTTTGTCGTTGTTGATCGAGCAACGTTGTTAAAGTACCTACCGGATCAAGCGCTCTCGAATTTGGCCGTGTATCTCGACAAAGATGCGAACTCCATTGACGTGAGAGCCGCCATAGACAAAATTGTGAGCGGGCGTTCGGTTCTGGGTTTCTCAAGTGCGGCTTTGCGACGAGCCGCCATTGAGATATTCGATCGCACGTTTCGCGTTACGTATGCGCTCGAAGTAGTGGCGATCTTCGTCGCGGTCATGGGCATTGCAGGTTCCCTTCTGGCGATGGTGATTGACCGCCGTCGTGAACTCGCCATCTTCCGTTTCCTGGGTGCAGATCGCCGCCAGATTCGGACGGTCATCCTCTGCGAAGCCGGTCTGCTCGGGGTTGTCGCGAACGTCGTAGGCCTGCTGCTTGGGACGCTGCTCTCTCTGATTTTGATTTTTGTCATCAACAAACAGTCGTTCGGGTGGACGATCCAGTTCCATTGGCCGGCTGGCCTGTTGTGCGCTGCCGTTGCCGGCGTCTTCGTTGCAACCGTTCTAGCGGGTTTCTATCCGGCACAGAAAGCAATCGCGCTAAACCCGATCGAGGCCATTCATGAAGAATAAAGCTTCTCGTTTGCTCCTGCCGATTGGCCTCGTGGTCGCGGTTTATTCGGTCGCCGCAGAGGAGTGGCAAGTGGCTCGGCCAGGATATCGATACTCGTTTCCGCGGGATCATTTCGCTCACAATAATTTCCAAACCGAATGGTGGTACTACACCGGCAACTTGCGTTCCGACGACGGCCATCGGTTTGGATACGAACTAACGTTCTTCCGCCAGGGTGTGCATCTGGAGCATTCAGAACCCGTTCCTCAGGCGTGGCGTCCCGACCAGATGTATCTCGCGCATTTCGCTCTGAGCGATCTGGACGGCCATGAGTTCTTTCACACGAAGCGCCTGAATCGCAGCGGTCCGGGTCTTGCCGGCGCCGATGAAAAAACGGGCCGCTATTGGAACGGAAACTGGGAAGTCCGCTGGCTGGGTGAATCCTCTGGGGCACAGAAGTTACAAGCTGTCTGCGATGCCGGGACCTTGCACATCCAACTCAGACCGAGTAAATCGCCCGTTGTGAACGGACAGAATGGTGCCAGCGTGAAAGGGCCTCTTCCCGGCGAAGCCTCCCAATACATCTCTTTCACACGGATTGAGAGCGCAGGAACTCTGGATTGGAAAGGCAAGCACTACGCCGTTAACGGAACGAGTTGGATGGACCACGAGTTCTTTTCCGAGCCCTCCGACACTGCGCTCGCTGGATGGGACTGGTTCGCCGTCCAGCTGGATACCGGACAGGAACTCATGCTGTATCGACTACGGAGGAAAGACGGAAATTCAGAGCGATTTTCGTCCGGAACATACGTAGACCAAAAGGGCTCGGCGCGGTTTTTGACAGGGTCGGAATTCACGTTGACTCCGCTCGAGTGGTGGCAGAGTGCCGCATCGGGCGAGCGCTACCCTGTACGCTGGCACATTTCCGTTCCGTCTCTTCAACTCGAATTGACGGAACAGACGCGGCTTCGAGATCAGGAACTGTTCAGCCGCGAAGCCATCTCACCCACGTACTGGGAAGGTGCCGTGGAGTACGCGGGCCAGATGGGAGCGCAGAAAGTATCGGGAGTCGGTTATCTCGAGATGACAGGATACGCGGAGGCAATCCGCCTTACCGGGAATTGATCAGGCAACCGCTGCCCCCTCTGCTTTACTCGGCTGTGCCTCGAGCTCTCTCATGAATCCAGCCAGGAGCGAACCCACAAGGCAGCAAGCGACAACAATGCCGAGCGCGTATCGCAATGTCACAATTTGCGATACGAACCCAATGCTCGGCGGCCCCACGATGAACCCAACGTAGCCAATTCCGGTGACTGTGGCGATGCCGGGGCCGGGACTGACGGACGGCACGCGCCCACCCGAACCAAAGACCAAAGGGATGATGACCGATAGCCCGGCGCCAGTAGCGGCGAAACCCGGCATGGACCATTCGGGGCTGGGCGCCGCCAGCGCGGAGACAAGTCCAGCGGCGGCGACGAGGGAACCCAGGCGTACGGTTCGGAGCGGGCCCAAGCGCTCCGTTATGAAATCGCCGAGGAATCGAAAGCCAGCCATCGATCCCGAGAACACGGAGTAGCCGGCCGCCGCAGTCCCCTGTCCTGCACCGAGCACCTGCCGCAAGTACACGGCCGTCCAATCAGCCATTGCGCCTTCCGCAAGCAGGATGCAGAACCCGATGGCGCTTATTGCCAGGAGGACTTTCGGGATTTTATTCAACGGAAGCCGATGCTGCCGTTCGACCGTGCCGTGCAAGTCTTTAACTAACCACGGTGCAACGAGAAGGACCGCGAGAAGGTTGACGGCGCCGCTAATTGCGAAATGCAGAAGGAGGGGAGCACCCCGAGCCGCAACCGCACCTCCAATCCCAGCGCCCGCCATCGCTCCGAGACTGAACATCCCGTGGAAACGAGACATGGTCGGCCTCCTCAGGCCTTTCTCAACTTCGACTCCCTGAGCGTTCATGGAGACGTCCATGGCCGCCGCAAGGCCACCGTAGACGAATAGCGCTGCCGCCAGACTGACGGCGTCCTTCGCTGACCCCATGAGGACAACACCGAGACAGAACGAAACGCTGCTCAGAACACAGACACGCTTGCTCCCGAAGCGGCTGACCATATAGCCTATGACTGGAATGGTCAGAACGGCGCCAATGGCTGAACTCAGAAGCGTGAGTCCCAGGACCCCGTTCGAGAGATGTAGGTTCGTCTGTATAGCGGGGATTCGAGAAATCCAGGAGGACACAACCAAACCGTGGACAAGAAAGAGAACGATAACGCCCCACCACGCTTTGCGAAGGGCGAACGACGAATGCTCCGTGGTCATCGCAACGGCCTACAAGATGGCTCCGCTATAAGCAGGCGAGCGCCGTCGCACGTAAACCGTGATCTGCTGTCCTCGGGACTTCCATGCCGCTACGGCCTGCAGGTTCAACCGGGAGCATTGATCAGGCGTGATCTCGCGATTCCACCCGTAATAGCGCTCGAGAAATCGCCGCACCAGGGGTATGGACGTGACGCTCGCTTCGGGCGCCCAAGTGCGGGTATAGGTAATCAAGGCATCGAAGCTTTCCGGAGGCAGAGCCCGAATGGACCTAAAGCTGAAGTCGCCTGTCTCAACGGTACTCAACCGGTGCTGAACGAAACCATACTCAGGTCTTCGAAGGGCCTCCGTGTAAGGCCACGCGGTTGCGATTCGCTTGCCGTGCAAGCTTCGCTGAGCAAAATCAGCGGCTGCCTGCTGTAGACGTAAGAAGTCCACCATTGCCAGGTTATTCTCGAAGGGAAAAGGATAGGGTGGATTCCAAAACAGATTCGCGGCCAACCCAAGCGTCAACGAGGCAGTAGCCGCAATGCCCAGCCAACGTCGTCGCGAGCTGAGCGCCAGACTCGCCGCTATATAAAAGATCGGCAGTACGGGCAGCAAGTAACGCTCTAGCTCGGCCCCGCCAAGCACCGAGACAAGAACGAGAGAACACACCGCGACGGCGATTGTCATTACCCACTCCGGCCTCCGAAAGATCTGTGTTCTGTCCCTGAACAGCATGGTCGCGATCATCAAAGTGCCGACCCACCGGAACTCTGCGAAAAACACGTAGTAAATTCTTCGCGTCAAGGACATCAGAATACGTACGGGATGCAGTGCGTAGGCGACGTTGTAGTGCGCGAATCCGGGATCTCCCAGCCAGTACCCTGTGGCACGGTGAAGCAGTAGCACCCATCCACCCAAGACGGCGAACGGTACCGCGTAATAAGAGGCCGTTTTCCAATCGCGCCGGTAAAGGAGGGTTGCGGCAAGAACCGCGGGGACAACAACACCGGTCTCTTTCACTAACACCAGCACAACGGTCACTATCGCCGCGAGTGTGTAACGGCGGCAGATAAACAAGAGCAGGCAAAGAAGTGTAAGAACCATCGCCGGCATGTCGAGTTGGGCCAGCATGCTTTGCGTGAAGAACAGCGGGGATGCTAATAGAAGAAGTGGCGGCAGAAAAGCGGGCGCGCCTTTGGTTCCTTTACTTAGCTCGATAGCCAAAAGAAAGAGAACGAGCAGTCCGGCGCTAGCCACCAGAAGCATCGCCATTCGAGTCGTCGCAATGCTATACCCGAACACTTTATAGATGAGCGCCAGATACGCTTCCAATCCCGGCGGGTGAACGTTCGGAACGGCCGAGTGCGGGACGAGAGCACCATCCCGCAAGAGATCGAGGGCGCTCGGAACAAACTGGCCCAGTTCGTCCCAGAAGAATGGCAACCCGAGCAGACCAATGTGCACTGCGAACACCGGCAGCGCAAACAGGAAAAAGAAAACAACCAGGTAATAAGGACGTTTCCGTTTCGACTTCCCCTCGTGCAGTGCAAACGGGGGAAGCTTCGGCATCGGCGGCCGGCGTTGCGTCGGCATCGAGAAAACTACTGGATGACGTCGCCCTGAGGTTGTGCCTCCAGCTTAATCTCGCCGAACGCAGCTTCGTACTGTTTAAGGTTTTGCTGGAGCAGATTGGAGAGAGCCTTGGCCTGCGGCGGGCTCAGATAGACGCCTTGGAAGTTCTGAATTGTGACCGCATCCGGAGCCGTCTGATTCACAGTTCCGAACATCAGAAAGAAGTCCCAAAGGCTCACCCGCATCTGAACGCTATTCGCATAACTTTCGCGGTACTCCGGCGTGTTTGTGAGTTGCAATTTTGGCTGGGCTTGCCCGGGTGTCATGTCTCTAGTATCACCGACGACCCAGGACGGTCCCGATCGGAGTGCGAGCACTAAGAGCAGAACACTTTGAAGACGAGTGGCGGGGACGACGGGGCTCGAACCCGCGACCTCCGACGTGACAGGCCGGCGTTCTAACCAACTGAACTACGTCCCCTCTGACAGGCAACGTCGGATAACTGGAGCATAACACACGGTCCGGGTCCGACTTGAGAGTACCTTGCCGAGTACCCGCTGAAAACGTGTTCACGCCGCTGTCAAACGTCCGATAATGGATGTGTGTCCGCTGTAATTGAACGCAAGCCGACCCCGGAACAGCTCCTTCAACAGCTGCAGTCGGAAGAAGAACACCAGGCAAGGGGCCGCCTCAAGGTTTTTTTTGGCTACGCCTCAGGTGTCGGAAAGAGCTTTCGCATGCTGGACGAAGGACGCCGGCGCCACGAGCGCGGCCAGGATGTGATCGTTGGGGCCATTCAGCCACGTCTGTCGCCGGAGCTTCAGCAAATCGTCGCCAGTATGGATGTCATTCCCTTGAAGGCGGCGGGTACCAGCACTGCAATGGATATGGAGGCGATCCTGGAGCGACGCCCTAAAGTGTGTCTTGTGGACGGACTGGCTTATGACAATCCGCCCGATTCCCCCCACGAGAGACGCTGGCAGGATGTAGAACAGCTTCTCGACGCGGGCATTTCGGTGATCACGTCCGTGAACCTGCAGCACATCGAAGAGATGCGTCCCCGAGTGGAATCCATCACTGGGAAGCACATCGCGCAAACCGTCCCCTTAAGCTTTATTCAAACCGCCGACGAAATTGTGGTTGTGGATGTTCCGCCTGAAAGCTGTAAAGCGGTGTCCGACGACGGCAGCACGGTGAGGGCGCACCAGTTATCGCAAAATCAGCTCTCGGAATTAAGAGAACTGGCACTGCTGCTCGCCGCCGACGTTGTGGATAAGCAACTGGGACGATACCTGGAGCGCAACGGGATCGAGCAGTCCTGGGGAACGCAGGAGCGGATTCTGGTCTGGCTTTCTCCGACTTCCGATGCTCCTCGGATGCTTGAGAGCGGCGCTCGCAACCGCGATCGTTTTCACGGCGAGCTCATTGCCGGTTATGTCGATTCCTCCGACCGGTCGCCCGAACAGCGTGCGGGGTTGAAAACCGCTGTTGAATACGCCAAGGATAAGGGGGCCGAGGTCGTCGAAATTAAGGGTGGTGAGGATTTCGTCGATTCAGTGTTGACCTTCGCTCGTCAGCGAGGCATCACCCAGATCTATGTCGGTCACAAGGGCCGCGACAGCTGGTGGGAAAGGGCCTTCGGCAGTGACCTGGATCGACTGATCAGCCTGGCGGAGGGCATCGACGTCCGGGTATTTCCGCACGCCTAAGCCCTGGCGCTTACAAAGATTCTTCCGAACCCCAGATCTTCTGTCATGCCCGCATCGGCGGCCGTGGTCGACTCGATGTTGCCGAATCCGGCCCTCTCCAGGCGAGCCGTTATTTCTGCCTCCGGAAAGCTTCTTTGTTCCACAATGCTCCGATGCTGCCGCCACGTGTCCGGCGAACCCGCGGGAACGAACCAGATTAATTCTGTTCGAGCGGTTTTGCTGAGTGGGTCGTAGGCTCCGCGCACCAAACTGACGTATTCCGACGTCACCTCCGCGGTCCAACGCCGGTGGTCGGAGAGGAACGCCTCCTCCAGGTTCATATCGAACAGAAATAGTCCATTGGGCTCTAGCGCTTTGTGCACGCCCTCGAATACCTTCTGTAAATCCTCGCTATTCGAGAGGTGATTCAGGGAATCAAACGTGGAGAGAGCTGCCCGGTATTTCCGTTTCCCCACTTGAAGAAAACGCGCATCCTGGACCTGCCAGTCCAGTTGCGGCCAATCTTTTCTGGCAATTGCAATCAGCTCTGCCGAAGCGTCAACCGCCGTCACGGAATATCCTCGTCGAATGAGTTCGCGGGTGACGTGACCGGACCCGCAGCACACATCGAGCACTCGCGCGCCCTCCGGTACTCTTGAGAAGAAAAGCCGGTCGAGCGCTGGCAAAGCCGCGGGAAGGTACCAATCTGCCCAAAGCTTGTGATACATCTCGGCGATCGGATCGTAAGAAGAGGCAGAAGCGTTTTTCATCGTTTGTGAACACTAATTGGACGTGTTACAGTCGAACATTTAACACGAGTTTCCCTCGCATCTCCTGAAGCCACGGTCCGATCAAATAACTTCGTTCATCTGAAATTGCGCCTGATAAGCTTGCGCCCGTATGTCCAAACTGCTATTCGCCTCGGCGTTCATCCTCGCAGGCTTAAAATTACAGGCACAGGCTCCCGCACCCCAGGTTTTCGGTCCCGACCAAACGACCGATGTCTATCGCGTATCACTTGACCGAGGCGCGCTGCTACTCGAATCCATTGACGACGTCATCAAATCGAAGAGTATCCGCGACGGTCAGGTCGTCATCAGTGCTGGATCGGTGCAGGAGTGCACCTATCATTTTGTGGCGTCCACAGCTCCGAAAGCCCAGAACGAGTACAGAACTGTAAAAGGGCCATCCGAGATTCTGAGCGGCGGCGGGATCATAGCGGACGGCGAACCGCACATACACATCGCGCTTTCGGACCCCGAGAAAGGAGTGTATGGAGGTCACCTTGAGAAAGGGTGCCGTGTTCTCTACCTTGCCGAGTTTACGCTCTTCCGGTATTCTGGTTCTCCGCTGACGAGAAAGCCAAACCAGAACGGCATCGTGCTGCTGCAGCGAAAATGATCGAACCGTCGCTTGATACGCTACACGGACGAGAAACGTTGCATGCAATCCCGCTCGCCCATCCTTACTGCCGCCCTTATTCTGATCGCCTTCATCCCCGGTATCGCTTTCGCAGAGGACGTGCATGTCTGGCAGAAGCAAGAGCTGACGTTCACCTCTGAACGCTCGTTTAAGAACGCGTATACGGACGTCCGTGTGTGGGTCGACCTGAAAGGTCCGGGGTTCGACAAGCGAGTCTACGGATTCTGGGATGGAGAAAACACATTCAGAGTACGCGTGCTGGCAACCGCTCCGGGACGCTGGACATGGACCAGCGGTTCGGATCCTCAAACGGCTGGTCTCTCCGGTAACAACGGCTCATTCGTCGCACGCGCATGGACCGAAGGGGAGAAGCAGGCCAACCCCTTACGTCGTGGATTCCTGCGCCCAACGCCCAACCGCCACGCGCTCGAAACGGCGGACGGCACGCCTTTTTTTGTGATCGGCGATACGTGGTACTCCGGCGCGACCAATCGCTTCCGGTGGTACGACGCCGATACTCCGAGACCGATCGGACCCGAAGCGGGATTCAAAGACTACGTCCGTCTTAGAAAGTCCCAGGGCTATAACTGGGTCAACATCATCGCCGCTTTTCCCAATTGGGACAACGATGGGCAACCCTGGCACATTGTGATGAACGATCCCGATCGCACGACGGTACGGTCTGCGTGGCTCGAATTCGGAACCGGCCCCGACAACAGGACGGGGACGGCCAAGAACATGAAGAACGAAGGCGGTCGTCCGTTCGTGTTCCCGGGGAAAGTGCCCGGTTACGAAAATATCTTTCCTGACGTGGATCGGATCAACCCTGAGTATTTCAAGTACCTGGATCGCAAGATCGATTACCTGAACGAGCAGGGATTCGTTCCGTTCATCGAGGTGTCGCGCCGGGATGCAAGCGAGTGTTGGAGAAAATATTACAGCTGGAAAGAATCCTACTCGCGTTACATCGAGTATGTCTTCTCCCGTTATCAGGCAAATAACACGGTCTTGAGCCCCATCCACCTGGACATCATTCAGGAAAGCATCACCATTCCAGAATTCCTGGACGCCATAGATACTGCATTCGAGCGTTATGGACGGCCGCCTTTCGGCAACCTGCTCTCGGCCAATGCCAATCCCTCGACGCTGGTGAATTGGGGTCAGCACTCCTGGGTTACTTTGCAGCAGACCGGCAACAAGCGCGAGCACGAATATTACTGGTACCTGACACAGATCTTCCGCGATCCCAATCCACAACCGGGCCTAAATGGTGAGCCTTATTATGCCGGGTACGTAGATGCGCGCGGTCTCGGGGGCGGATATAAGTTCGGCGCTCAAGGAGGCACCCCAAAGGACGATCAGTATGTCAGGTCCGCGATGTACGGCAACGTGCTCTCAGGCGGGTTGGCGGGCCACGTCTACGGAGCCGAAGGAATTTGGGGCGCCGACATCGAACCGAGCGCGCCAACGCACATGTGGGACGCCTTCCAGTGGCAATCAGGCGCCCAGATGCAGCACCTGTCGAAGTTCATCCTTTCGCTGGGGAAGCGCTACCAGGACCTGGTGCCCGACCAATTCGTCGTGCCCAGTCAGACTCACGTGGTGAAAGGCTACGAGGGGTGGGCGTACGCGGCGCGCACGGGAGATCAGGAAGTGTTCCTCGCCTACTTCGAAAAAGGCTGCGTGAAGAGCCTCATTCGTGGAGCGAAGTTGATGGGCAATTATCGCGGGAGATGGTTCAATCCGAGGACGGGGGAGTGGTCGGACGTTGCGGGTGGGAGGTTGCGGTCAAACAATATCGGCGAGATCGCCTTGCCAGACTTTCCATCCGACGACGATTGGGCGGTGAGCCTCATCTATGACGGCCCGGCGCGGCTGCCCAAGCATTTCTAGACGACAGGCCCGATCCGTGCGCAAATATTCCTGTTGCTCAGTCTTGCTTGGCGAACGCTTCCCACTCGCGCGTCAATTCGGCGGGGTTAAGTTGGCCGGTATAAATCGTTAGCCTGTACCGGAATCGCTCGGTCTTGCCGTTCTCAACTTTCCAATCACCGGTAATTTGCCGCGAAGGCCCGATCCCCAACTGATTGTCGACTCTCCATGAAGTGGGGAATCCATCATTCTTCGGATGGTCAATGATCGCTATATGAGCCAAGTCATTGCGCCCCTCTAGCTGAATTCCAACGTCCGTCCATCGCGCCGGCTGTGCTTCCGCCGCTTCGTTTCGTTGTCCAACGGCATTCACCACTTCTCCCTTGACGCCCTGGTGCCACGGCATACGAACGAACAAGCCGCCGACATAGTATTTGCCCATGGTGACGTCCTTTCTAGCTTTCCCTTGCCACTGGAGGTCCAGCAGATACTTGTTGCTAGTGGCCTGCATAGACCAGGTTTGCGTTTCGGTAATCACCACCTCGCCCATTTCGTCGAGCATGTCGTACACCGTTTGCCACTCGACCTGCTCTCCAGCTGGACGAAGCATGCGGGCGGAAACCCTGCGGTAGTAATCACTTTGCCATTTCATGAAGAAATCACGACCGTTCACGAGCTTTAGCCCCCAGAAGATTCCAGTCTGGTGGGGATGATGCGCGGGACGATATTCCGTGACGATGCCGTTCCCGTCGGGCGCCACAATGGGATGAAGATACGGCCGTTGGTCCGGCAGTGCAACCTGCGTCAGTATGGGCTCTGTTCCATTTTCCCGAAAAACTTCGAATTTCGAATTCTTCTCGTCTTCCTGTATGTGAAGTAAGTTCTTGCCTGGCGTTGTTCCCTTCCCGGCCGCCATTGCATACTGCGGCTCTAGTCCGAAAGCACAGACCCAAAGCATGCCGGCGATAGGAAGGCGTCTAACCCGAGTCAGCTTCATGCGCCTCATTAATTTCTGTCCGCGCCAGCATCATGGTGTCAAAACAGCAGTTTTAAAGCCATCTGAACGTTGCGGGACAGGTTGTTTCCGGTGCTGCTGACGACACCGAAAGTTGCTGTTCCCAGCGAGTTGCCCGGTTGCCCAAAATTCGGGTGATTCAGCACATTAAAGAACTCAGCGCGGAACTGCAGCGAGGTTCGTTCTTTGAGCTGAAAATTCTTGAAGGCAGAGAAATCGACGTTCTTCATTGGTGGACCGAACATCGTGTTACGTCCGACAGTTCCTAACGTATACAACGATTGGGGCGCGAAAGCCGTGGTGTTAAACCAGCTGTTAGGAGTCTGCGCTATGCTGTACGGATCTCCGATCAGGTTCGGCCGATCTCCGCTCCCGGTATTCGCGCGCGACGAGGAGTTCTGGATTGAGAACGTCTGGCCTGTTTGTATAGCGACGATCCCGTTCACCTGCCAGCCTTTAGCCAGTAAGCCCGTTATGCCATGAAGAGAGCCTCCGTAGGGTATCTCGTAGCTCACCATCATGGCAAAGCGTTGACGTAAATCGATGTCAG
>JBJMGK010000027.1:0-7182 GCA_045807925.1 Bryobacteraceae bacterium
CGAAGCGCTCCTTCCAAAGGCGTATGGTCTTGCGATTTACGTTCAGCTGCGAGGCCTTCCGATTGACCGCCCTCCGCAGACAACACAATACGGCACCGCAGAGCAACCTGTTGCGGTGTTCCTTGGGCGGCAAGCCACTGCTCCATTTGCTTTTTCTGAGCCGCTGAAACGGAAATCGGCGGAGTCGAACGCGGCATGGCCTAGCGTACGCCAGCTCCATTTATATGTCCAGCTATTTGTTGGACACTTGACTAGCCTCGAGCCCTGAGCATCGCATCCGCCCAGCGATATGCCTCCCTCGCTACTTTGTCGTGTTGCAAGTCTTCAGCCTCTTTGTCCGGAAGGGTAGCGAAAGCGGTAGAAGCATGGATGCGGTTCAACAATGCCGCAAGAGCGGCGGCCGCGAATCTGTCCCGTAGCTCTTCCCCACGCTCGCTAGCGATGGTGTTGTTCACGTTTACAGTCTAATCCGGGTTGAGCCAGCGCCGGAACGGAATTGCCGGACGACCTGGAAGGAGTTTCTCGCCCGGCATTGGGAGCTGATTGTGGCTGCCGATTTCTTCACCGTCGAAGCATGGACTCGGAGAGGGCTGCAGCGGTTCCTGGTGCTCTTCTTCATTGACTTGTCGACGCGCAAGGTGGAGATTGGCGGCATAGCGTCGATGGCCAATGGATTCTGGATGAGCCAAATCGGCAGAAACGCCACCGACGCAGTGGACGGAATCTTGAACGGGAAGCGCTATCTGATTCATGATCGTGACCCGCTGTTCACGACAGAGTTTCAGAACATCCTTGCCAGTGTGGGTGTGACTTCGGTGAAGCTGCCACCACAATCACCGAACCTGAACGCTTATGCAGAGCGGTTTGTGCGCTCTATCAAAGAGTCGTGTCTGGATCGTCTGATCTTGTTTGGCGAGGCATCTCTCAGAAAAGCCATTCGAGATTTCGTCCTGCATTATCACGAAGAAAGGAATCATCAGGGCAAAGGCAATCAGCTCTTGTTTCCTCGAGCTGTACTCTCCCATGCCCCAACTCACGGGAACGTTCGCTGTGAGCAGCGGCTCGGCGGGCTGCTCAAGTACTATCACCGAGAAGCGGCATGAGGATCGCGCAGCAGCCGATCCAGTTGTCAGGCTTCTACCTGGCTGGGTTGCTCTGCCTGGCGGCAGCGATTCTGAAGCTCATGATCGAGGGGCACTGGTCCTGGTGGCGGGTGCTGCTTCCTCTTTGGACGGTGTTGGGCCACAACATCTTATATATAGTGGTCGGCTTCGCATGGCTGTTCTTCGTCTCTCCTGGCCCACCGGGAGAAGAAGACATCACGGTCCGCGAGGACTCTCCACAGCGCTATGAGTTCGCGGCAATGCTGTGTTTCCTGCTGTTCGCCCATAACCTGCTCGCACGAATCGAGGGAACGGACCAGCGAATGTGGGGATGGCTTGGAACGGGTCAATGGCAGTTGCTCTTGCTGTTCGCTCTCCTCACCGTGCTGTGCCAGCTTTTGTTCTGGTCGGAGGTTGTCCAGGTAAACCATGGCTTCACCCGAAGAACGTAGCTAATCCCGCAGTTCCAAGCCAAACCCCTGAAAGCTCTGATATTTTCTGATTTCGCCACGCGTTCCAGTTTTCGGACCATACGAGCGCGGACACATAGGATCCTGAATCATGATCAGCGCAGGAAACGTGTCATGACTTGCTGCGTGACCATGATTAGGATCCGGAGACCATTGGCTCGACTTTAGTCGAAGCCCTGCTGCTGTAATAAGGGTACGCACTGAAGCGCATGCGAGTCCATTGGATCGTATTGGCAGTGACCCAAAACCCGAAAACGGCGCCGGGGAGAAGTAGAGTTTCGGGGTAAGATTTGGTCTTCCAATCCAAAGGAAGGAGAACGAGGAACCATGCCGAAGAAGGGGCATACAGAAGAGCAAATTCTCTCAGCGCTGCATACGAGCGCATCTTATGGTCGGCTAATCGCGGAAGGTCACCGAATCGCAGCAAGCTGCGTTGGGATAGCGCCGAAGCTGTGGAGGAATAAATTAGATTGATGTTCAACCTCGGACGTAATAAACACGAACGGAAATCTCCTTTGTCGCCGGCGACCATCTTTTTTTCGAGGGCGGTGCAGTGTTCACGGGAAATCTCGTTTTCGAGAGCGACGACATACGGACATACCGCAAGCGCTCACTTTCATCGACCGCCGAAAAGCGTAAGCAGTTCTGGCGGAAACCACGAGTCAAGCCGCGCATAGACTTCCACGAACAACTCGAATGCGCTAATTGTCGCATCGAGTGTCTCCTCATGGTTGTGATCTTCAGCGTGAAGTTGTGATCCGTGAAACAGTGGGATCCGAACCGCTCCGTAGAAGCGGCTGCCGGCTGCTTCGGTTCAAGGGCGATTGTAAGTTTAAAATTGTAACTTTAAAAGGGGAATAACCTGCCGGCCTTGTTCGAGGGTCCTTGCCAATCAGGCAGCACGGAAAGCTATTGCGGTGCGGTTGGGCACGCGAGTTGCCGAACATCATCAGGTATAGTAGCAAACTAACGTCTGTGGCCAGAATCTACATTTCCTCCACCTATCTCGATCTCAAGGATCATAGAACGGCAGTGGCCAGCGTCATCAAGGATCTCCATCACCAGCCGATTGGTATGGAGGATTATCCTGCTTCTGACGAGAGACCGCTCGACAAGTGCAGGAAGGATGTAGCGTCATGCGACGCGATCTTGTGCATCGTCGCCTGGCGCTATGGTTTCGTGCCGCCGGACAACAATCCCGGGAAGAGAAGCATCTCCGAACTCGAGTACGAAGAAGCTTCTCGCGTAGCAGGCAGAATCAAACGCCTTGTATTCCTAACGGATGAATCGGCGCTCTGGAATCCCTCCATGGTGGATAAACATCCGCCTGATTCAGAGCGAGTTTCCAGGTTTCGTGCAACTCTGAAGGAGCGCCACACCACAACGGTTAAGGGTTTTGCGAGCATTGACGAACTCTGCCGACAAGTGCGTGCGGCTGTGGAGACATACTTCGGTGCGGCACAATTGTACCCCCCAACGCTTCCCTTCCGCCCAGATCGTGGCGAACAGAAAAGGGTGATCGCACGGACCTGCAATCCCGGTGGACAGAAGGTGCACTGTTTTCTGCTACACGGCGATGAGTTCAATGGACAGGACGAAAGGCTGAAACGGCATCATCTGACACCGTCTGCAGCCGGGCAGTGGTCGTTCTTGGATCGCCCCGGGGCTTCTACACATCATTGAACCCTAGGAACACCACGGCGGCAACTTCGCTTTGTCTGAGCAACCGCTACGGCCGCCATTCGCGCCGTGGCATTTAAATGGCCTAAATGGCGCTCGGGAGCTTTGACAGCCGCGGAAGTGACTGTCGCAGTAGGACTAATATTTTTCGTGAAGTTGTGACTCAACGAGCAGGGTTTTCATCGTCCCGCGGCGTTGTTTAAGCGCGTCCTTTGTTCCGTTCAAGCGCGGCGTAAAAAAGATCTGGAAATCGGAAGGGCAGCATTGTAAAATCCTCACGGATCACGTAATCCGGGCGATGTTACGCAGGCTAGACACCAACGTCTGGGAGTGCAATACGTGTGTCCGGACGCCATCTGACCAATCCAGATTCACTGTTCGTGCATAGGAGGGAGACTGATGGAATCAACAAAAGACAATAAGTTCGGCGACTTGCAAACCACATTCTCGCGCCGCAACTTACTCAAGGGCGTCGCTGCGGTTGGGGCTGCAGCCAATCTGCCAGAAGCACTTGGTAGACCGGTGACCGGGGCGCCGTCCGGAACGGCTTGGCTTTACATCGGTACCTACACCGGTAACCCCGCCCTTCGCGGCAGCAACGGAGAGGGGATTTACTTATGCGAGCTCAGCCTTTCAACGGGAAAGTTAACGGTGTTAAGGCTCGTCGCTCCGGCGATGCCAGCAATGAGCACGACCCCAGCCACATCCAGTCCATCCACGATTGCTCTCGATCCGACTGGCACCCGCCTCTATGCCGGCAACGAATACGGCCCTCCCGGAGCCGTAAGTGCGTATGCAATAAACCGGCTCACAGGGGATCTGACGTTCTTGAATGCTCAACCTGCCTCCGGCGCTCCGGCTCATGTCAGTGTTGACAACACCGGATCATACCTGTTCTCGGCCGAATACTCGGGTAGCTGGTTTGAAGCGTTCCCAATCATGTCAGATGGGAAACTCGGGCCCGCGGTGTTTCAGATGCAAACTCTGGATAACGTTGGGCCGAAGAAGGCCGCCAGCGGGCCTCCAGGAAGTTTCGCAATCAGTGCTCATGAGGGGCCGAATGGGCACCCCCACCAGATGGAAGCAGATCCCTCGAATCAATGGGTCCTCGGGCCTGATGCGGGACAGGACCGCATATACGTCTGGAAACTGACAGTGGGAGGCAAAGTGCCTCTCAGTCCCGCGAATCCAGCTTTCGTGAGCACGCCCCCTGGGGATGGACCGCGGCACTTCGCTTTCCACCCCAACGGACGTTGGATGTACTCGATTCAGGAGGAAGGCAATACAATCATCTTCTGGCTGTTCAACCCCGCCACCGGGAGCCTGACAAACAAGCAGCAGATCTCGAGCCTTCCGCCAGGATTTGTAGGTACCGTTCTCACCTCGGAAATCCGTGTTTCCGCCGACGGCCGATTCGTCTACGGGGTAAACCGCATAAACGATACCATTTGCGTATTCAGGATCGGTGACGATGGCACGCTTACTCAAGTGAGCCATGCTTCAACGCTTGGGGACTATCCAAGAATCATCGTCATCGATCCGACCGGCCAGTTCTTGGTGTGTGGTAATCAGGGGGCCGACAACGTCACGACCTTCAGGATCTCCAGTCGACATGGATTTGAAAGTGACAACGAGGATCTATCTGGCGGATTCAATAGGCGAGGCGGCTCGCTGACCTTTACTGGCAACTACACGGCCGTGGGGAGCCCGTCAGGTATGGCTTTTCTAATTTGATCCATTGTCGCTCGTGCACCGTCGCAGAGGATCCGTGCGGGAGTGGTTAGCCACACCCGCACGGATCAGAACCGACTCGCACGGATCAGAACCGACTCGCGTGCATGAGGCGGAACCGACCGGCGCTGTTCAGGGGAAGGCATTTCGAAGCCGACGATGCTACGGACATGAGATTACTCCCCGCATTCTCGACTGCTGAGTACAAGCAAAATTACTTACCAGACCTCGCTCGGCGATTACGAAGTTCAAGGGTTCAAGGCATAGCTCAAGCCATCAACAACCATCTCTGAAGACCGCGGAACCGCCTTAGGTGTCGAAGGCGATAACCACCCGCATATGTTGCATGATCTTGCGAGGCACCAGGTGAAGGCATGAGGGCGCCCCTGAAGGGCGTCCCAGCCTGACATGTACCAAGCATTATCAACTGGTGCTGTTTGTTGCTACCGGTGATTAGCCGCCATTTCTCACGTGCTCCCAGTTTTAGCCGACAGCTATTCGGATTCAACGTCTTCGTGAGAAATGGCGGCTAAGTAGGTGCTGATTCTATTGAACGGTAAGGTCAGTTGGTGGTCGATTTTCGGGATTCAGGTTCCGAAAATGGGACCCGCCCTTCACGATTTCTACCTGATTGCAACGGTGTGGCCGCACACCGAATGAGTCGAGTCGAATGTTGGGAATCGTTCCGGGAGCAGGGCGGAGGTATGCGTACAGACGCAGGATTTCGCTGCCTTTCGGTATCCACATTGACCAGGTTGTCGCCGATGCTGAGACTTGCCAGAGCGGCGGAGGGAATTAACTCCTGCCTGGTCGTTAGCCTTGATCGGAGATGTCGCGGCGCAGAATGCTCGTGCTGAGCAATAGGGCCGATCGCCGGACATCTCGGATAGGGAGATTTGAAGGGAGGCGCTGGTGTTTGCGGCGGGCGCGGCCTATGGAGATAGAAGCCTATTCTGTGGCCGCAGGTCTCGGGGAAGAACGCCGGTGAAGGTTTGCACAGCACGGAAGCGGAGGCTCCGAGGCCTGGTTGGGTCAAAACGAACAGGTTGAATGTCGGCTAAAAGCTCTTCCGCATGCACGAGAACACACGCCTGCGCGGGCGTGCGTTGCGCACGTCGAGAGCCGTAGCTAAGTCGTCGTCGAATTACGAAGAGTCGCACGGCGCGCATCGCGAAGAGAGTTCCTGTGGGTTCGGCGCGTGAGAAGGATCAGCATTGCGCCGCAACGCGGACAGCGCCACTTAGCAGTAGATTCTGGTGTGGCAAGCGGGATTGGTTCAGGAGGAACACCCTTCAGCAGTCGACGGCAAAGTGAGAGCCGTTCTCTTCGAAAGCAGTTTGCCAGGAATCCGAAATGCCGGATGCGGACAAACCCTTTGGGCAGGATGTGAAGGAAGAAGCGGCGCAGGAACTCAACCGCATCGAGTGTTATCACACGCGACTTGTTGCCATCCGCATAATCGCGCCAGCGGAAGCTGACGCACTCTCCATCAAAGTCAAGCAACCGATGATTGGAGATCGCGACACGGTGGGGTGTAGCGGATAGCGCAGCACCTGCAGCTTCGCGCATCTGTTGTGGTGTCCACTCCGAAGTGGGATGACCGGCCCCGCGAACTGCACGACTCGTCGGCGCTCATGCGCTCGCACCAGAAACACGTACAGAATCTGGAATCGGATCGTCGGTACGACAAGAAGTCTGCGGAACGAGGCTCTGCAGGAGATCTCCAGGAATGTTCGCCAGGTTGATGGCGCAAGCACTTCTAACTGAAGTGCGGTGCGGCTGCGAAACGAGGCCGCTAGGAAGGCGAGAATGATTTGAAAATGGGCCAGAACCGAAAACAACCGATGAGCGACAAATCCAAATTTGTCAACTTCATCGGAATTTTACCAGAACCAGAGTCGCCGCAAATACGCGTTACGGTGGCGGCGTAACGGACCGTTTTGATCCGGGAAGAGCGTCTAATCGGCAACGGGCTCAGGGCATCGATCCGCTGTGAACTCGAGTCGCTGGTAGGTGTAAGCGACTGAGAATCACCATAACTGTAGGGCTTACTGGGCCGAAAGAGCGGGTGCTTGATTAGGACTGTGCGGCAGCCCAACGATGAGGCAGAAGCTCAGCGATCCTATTGACGGGATGGGTGGCAATGCGGCTGAGGACATCTTTGAACCAAGCGAATGGATCAACAGCAGCACGCTGGC
>JBJMGK010000028.1:0-2918 GCA_045807925.1 Bryobacteraceae bacterium
CGCCAAAAGACTCGCTCCGGCAATGCTCTTTTCAATCGGCTGCGCTGGCTTGCCCGCCGTGCGCACCGTGCATTTACAGGCGTACTTCAAACACGTCTCTTCCATCACGGTCAGCGATGCAGGAACATATTCATAGCGCTCGCTGGTTTCCTGGCCAATCAGCCGCAAATCCTGTGCACAGCGACTACAGTGCTACTCCTCGTCTTTCAGATCGAGCAGGATCCGCTCGCGCTTCAGATGTCGTGGCAACGGCTGACGCCCACCTCGCTTCTGCGGCGAATTGGTGCTGGCTCCGGGCTTGCCGGGTTCGTCATCGTCGCTATCTTCTTGCTCTTTCGTGTTGGCTGCTCCCCGGCTCGCTTGCCTGGCTTGCCACAACCTTCGGTCACATTGGCGGTCGTTCAGCTGAACGCGCAAGCCATCGTGACCGCCAGATCGATGAGTTATGCGCAAACAAAATATGCCAGCTCCGTCCTTGCCCCAGGTGCTGTCGGCTACAGAGAGCTAGCCGATGGCTCAATCACAGACTCGAAGCTGGGAACTGGATTGCGAACCGGATGGGTGCGAACACCATTCAAACCAATTCCTTTAGAAGACAAGAAGCCGTTCCGGATCGGCCCGACAGAGTCACGATCGACTGACGAGGGAGCGGCGGGCAGCATGGGTATTCCAGCTCCTCCGGGAGTCACGCGGATCTCGCGCTTCCGGATCGCCGGAGAACTGAACGAGGGTGTAATCAAGGTCAGCCTCTATCGATGCGGTTGGGACGAGGAGGAAAACGATCACGAAAAATCCACTCTGCTGGAGAAGGAGATTCCCGGTGAAACTCCGGGTCGCAGCTTTAGCTATACGGTCGAGTTGGACGAAAGACTGGGAATGCTTGATGCCCAATTTCATGCACTTTCGGTTGTCGTTGAAGTTACCAAGAAAACATCTATTTCCTTAATCGCAGTTGAATTCGGTTATCCTGCGATCGTCTAGCCAATCTGAATGGCTGGCGGCAGGTGATCACCGATCCCGGTGGGGTCAAATTGAGGACCCCGTTTGCGGTCTCCCCAGGCGGTCCGGGCGGCCAGTCAAGGCGATGCGAGAGCGTGCCGTTCGGGACGCCTTGACTGTTTGGCCGGAGTGCCTTATTGACAGTAAGGAAGGCGAAGCGGACTTTGTTCCAAGTCGCGACAAACTGGTTGGGGGTTTTTGCCTGCTGGTGTTGCCCCGCTGAACGAATCCGTGTGAAATGAGACTTTTTCGGTTTTTGCGCTTGCCCCGAAAGCGACACCAAAACGAATTAGAGTTTTCGGCTTTCCAATTGGTCCGGAGGCCTGTTCATGGGCCCTTGTTTTACTACGACAGAGGGGCCCAGCATGGAGCGTCCGATGAAGCGGCAGCGATCGCCGCAGCGCATCGGGTGCTGGTCTATTACTTCCCGAGCCAAAAATCGGACCTGGACGGCAAGTACACCTTTTCGATGGCTTCGGTTGCCGCAAACGCTTCGGCCAAAGCGGCTGGCATTTCTGTTGGTGAGGCGGCGGCAGATGCTTTGATTGCCGCGCGAACAGGAGACGGTCTTGAGGCCAGCGTGCCATATTTGCCAGGCAGCGAACCGGGGGTATGGCAGCCGACACCTCCCGGGTTTCTACCGCCTGCGGCTCCCTGGTTGGCGCACTTGCGGCCTTTCACTCTTGAAAGTCCTTCGCAATTCAGGCCAGGTGGACCTTTGGCCTTATCGAGTGAAGAATGGGTAGCTGACTTCAACGTGACACGACTCTTCGGTGAACTTAACAGCAGTCTGAGAACACCAAAACAGACCGAGGTCGGGCTTTTCTGGACGGAACACCCCCCACAGCAATACGCACGTGCATGGAACTACCTCATTAAGAACTACCGCTTGGATCTGATGGATTCTGCGAGACTGTTGGCAATCCTCTGGACTAGTGGTGCCGACTCACTCATCGGGTGCTTTGACGCGAAATACAAGTTCGGCTTTTGGCGGCCCGTGACCGCAATCGCAGCAGGCGGCGCAAACCCGGAGCTTGCGGCGCACGCGGCGTGGCTGCCGTTGGGGATCACACCGAATCATCCCGAATATCCGGCTGCTCACGCCTGTGCGACCTCGGCATTTTCTAATTCGGTGAAGAATTTCTTCGGTACGCCTAAGGTCCACGTTGTGGTCGACAGCGTGATCTTCAAAGACGGAGTTCATACCCATTCTTTCGAAGACACAAGAGAGTGGGCAGACGAAGTTTTCTGGGCAAGGATATTTGTCGGATTCCATTTCATACACTCCTTGCGGGACGGCACGACGCTAGGCGAACAAGTAAGCAGGCGCGTAAACCGTACGGCTTTTCAGTCTGTCCGACGTACGCCAGACCGGTAGGGCAGATACGGGTTGTTGGCTGCTAATTGCTTGAGCTGGTTCTTGCTCGACATGTTCAGATAGCGAACGGGCCGACAGCGGCAGCGCGGCAAACACCGTCGTGCGAGCTCTTAGTACAAGTGGGTTCGCGAGCTGAATAATCAGCGTTCATGCAGAAAACGTGTCATGACTTGCGAAGATTCGACGTCAACAGCGGCCGTAACGAGTGCGGCGATTGAGGTGCGACTGCGCGGTGGCCGTAGTCTACTGGTAGGTCCTGATTTTGAGGCCGATCATTTGCGTCGGCTGTTACTGGTGCTGGAGCGGCAGGAGGCGTGAGAGGGCTGCCGAGCCTGGAAGCGCTCGATGGCGGAGCCGGGCCGCGGATCTGGCTGGCCGTGGAGGCCACTGACATGCGGTGCGGCTTCGACAGATTAGCCGAGCAGCCGAGCGGGTTGAAAGCGTGATTGGCCAGGATCCTCTGAGCGGGCATGTTTTCGTGTTTTCGAATGCACAGCGGAATCGGCTGAAGTTGCTGTTTTGGGGTGTGTCATGAAGCAAG
>JBJMGK010000029.1:0-9282 GCA_045807925.1 Bryobacteraceae bacterium
ACCGCTTTTTCCCAGAGCACGAATGGCGTGCTTGCGATGAAAGCCAGTTACTTCGATGAATTCGTCGAGGATTCTTTTCTTCTCGACACGCGACGCTATCCGATACCGGTCCGCTATCGCCTTGATTAGTTCCCGCTTGGTAGCCAAGCTCATTTGCCTCCCGTTTCTGCTGCCCGTCATCTCGAACTTCGACGGGTAACATTTTCATGAGGCAACGACCTTCCGCTGGTAACAAATATCGCGAGTCAACGCGAGCTAGGTACTCGCTTTTCGACTACCTGTGCTAACGGAACGCTGTCTGGGGTAATCCTGTCGACGGCGAACGCGAACGAAGGGTCCACGCCGGCACTCGGCGATGCCCAGGCTCGTAAGCTGCTCGATGCGGAGAAGGTTTTCAAGGAAGTCGCGAGCGGAGCGAAGAGCAACCGTGCACAGCTTCATCGGGCTCTCAATACTCTTGAGAAGGGCGACGTGCTCATAGTCACGCGCTTCGACCGCGTGGCCCGCAGTACACGTGATCTACTCAACACGCTCGCGCTCATTTCCGAGAAGAAGGCTGGGTTTCGCTGTGTCCGGAGGGTCGCTCGAACCCCTCTGGACATCAAGGAAGACCTGCAAAAGGTGCGGATACGCACTCTGCACCGGCCCCAGAAGCGTTCCCAACAAATCAGACCTAAAATACCTCGCCCTGAATTCCTACTTTTTCAGAATCCTGCTAGGTCTCATTCAAGTTCCAACCGTCATTTTGCTCTGTAGTCATTAGGCAAGGCTTTTGATAGGTCAGCATCGGCGAGATCATGTTGATCTCAAAATGCATGCTCTCGAAAGCCCGAGACCTCGGCTCTACGCATCAACGTCAAAACGGCCGTCAATACATCCAGAGCGAACGTGCGCCGTATTCCCTTGATTCGCTCGCGGGTCGAGTTTTTCGAGAACGACAGTTGCCGCATGCGCCACAGACCGCTCTAGGAATTGGGTTTTGCTCCGAGCTGAACCAGTGAAACGAGTGCAGGCTGGAAGGCCCGATCCCGTGACCCCACCCTTTACACCTCGTATATACTAAGCAGCCTATGCGAAGAACTGATTGGCGGCGTGCCTTGATCGTGCTCCTTGCCATTGCCGGTCCAAACGTTCTCGGAGCCTTCGAGCGCGAACAACTTCCCTCCACAGTGAGGCCTCTTCATTACGAGCTCGCTCTCTTGCCTGATGCCGATAACCTCGGTTTTTCGGGTAAGGTACAGATCGAAATTGCCGTGAGTACTCCCAACTCGTCAATCACGCTTAACGCGGACGAACTGGTGCTGGATCAGGCGGTTGTCGACGGCAGCGATCGTGCGACCCGTATTGAGCTTGATACGAAGCGCCAGAGGGCCACTCTTCAATTCGGCCATACCATCGCCGCTGGTAATCACCAGCTGACGATCGATTATCACGGTCGTATCGGAAAAGCGACCGTTGGTTTCTTTGCCATGGATTACGACAGCTCGGCGGGAAAGCGACGGACTCTGGCAACTAACTTTGAGCCCGCTTCCGAACGCCGATTCATGCCCTCCTGGGACGAACCTGCTCTGAAAGCCACCCTAAGCCTCACTGTTACTGTGCCGGCCGATCGCATGGCGGTGTCAAACATGCCGATTGCGTCAACGGAAACACTGCCGAACAACCAGCAACGAGTACACTTTGCAGCGACACCGAAGATGTCCACCTATCTTTACTTCCTAGGAATCGGGGACTTCGAGCGTATCTCGACCAAGGTAGATGGAACCGAAGTCGGAGTTGTTGTGAATCGAGGCGATACAGAGAAAGGGCGCTACGCGCTAGGCGAAGCGGCCCAGCTTCTGCATTACTACAACGCGTATTTCGGAGTCGCCTATCCTCTTCCGAAGCTGGATTTGGTAGTTGCCCCGGGCATGATCAAAGGGGGTGCGATGGAGAATTGGGGAGCGATTTTCTATTCTCAGGAGGCGCTTCTGTTTGATCCCAAGCTCTCTACGGAATCAGACCGCCAAGGAGTGTTCCTAGTCGTCTCGCATGAAATGTCGCACCAATGGTTTGGGGACTTAGTGACGATGGCATGGTGGGACAACTTATGGTTGAACGAGGGTTTTGCCCGCTGGATGCAGACTAAGGCCGCTGATGACCTTCATCCTGAGTGGAAGACCGGATTGCAAGCGCTCGCTGTGAGCGAAGCTGGCAAACGCGCTGACGCTAAACCTTCAACCCATCCGATTGTGCAGCCCGTGGATGATGCCGCTCAGGCGGAACAAGCTTTCGATAACATCACCTACGACGAAGGGGCTGCTGTGATCGGCATGCTCGAAGCCTATGTCGGACCCGCTGCCTTTCGGGACGGCGTGCGCGTTTACATGCGCGCACATGCGTATGGAAATACCGTCGATGCCGATTTGTGGCGCGAAGTGCAGGCCGCTGCCTATAAGCCCGTGTTGGAAATAGAGGCGGACTTTACTACTCAGCCGGGTCTGCCGCTGATCAAGGTGGAACGGAGGCAACCTAATCAGATCTTGTTGACTGAGGGCCGCTTTGTAGAAGATCCCACAGCTGCCAGTTCTGGTCCGGCTCAACAATGGCGCATTCCGCTGGCCGTACGCGCAACACGAGAGTTACAGACGCATTTACTAGGTGGAGGAACACCGACCACGGTAGCCGTTCCGGCAACGGGGCCTGTGGTTGTGAACGCTGGACAGTCCAGCTTCGCCCGCACACTTTATCCAGACCCCATGCTCGCCACCCTCACCTCGAGCCTGAGCACTATTGACACGGCTGATCAAATCGGGCTCTTGTATGACACTTGGGCGCTTGGGGAATCGGGCTATGGTTCCGTAACCAATTACCTCGACCTTGCGCATGCTGCTCCCGTTACCGCGGACCCTCTCGTCTGGCGTCAAATCGTCAATTCGTTCGTTACCATTGATAGGTTTTATACTGGGGACTTTCATCAATCCGCGTTCAGGAGCTTTGCGCGAAGCACACTGGGCCCAATGGCGGCCAAGCTCGGATGGGATAGTCAGCCGAATGATGCACCAAACGTTGGCGAGTTACGCGAAGCCTTACTTCGAGCGCTGAGCCGCTTCGGAGACGAAGCTGTCATTGCGGAGGCACGGCGACGGTTCGATGTCGCGATCGATGATGCTAAAGATGTCCCGCCTGCCACTCGCAAGGCCGTGATATCGATCGTCGCTCGGAATGCCGATTCAGCGACACTGGACCGGCTCCTGGCCACATTGCGGAACACAAGGGATCCGCTGAAGAAGGCAACGCTCTTAGAGATGCTCTCGCAAATAGCCGACCGATCAGGGGCAGCGCGCGTCATTGATGCCTCCATGGGACCTGATGCGCCCTCGGGTTCTGCCGTGATGACGCTGTTCCAGATATCCAGCGATCACCCGAATCTGGCATGGAACCGCGCACTTCCATTTGTCGAACAAGCGAACTCTCCGGTATATCCACAGATGAAGAGAATACTGATACCAATGATTGCGGCGGCCTCAGGCGAGCAGGCGCGGGTTACGGATCTACAGTCTTATGCGAACCAGCATATTCCCCCTGGCGCGCGTCAAAGTGTCGAATCCGCCGTCTCAACGATAAAGCTCAATGCGAAGTTCAAGGCCGAGCGTCTACCGCAAATCAACGAGTGGCTGGCGACAAATGCGACACGGTAAGTGAGGGAAAACGGTGATTGGACGGGCTGTGTCTTGGCCTTGACCAATCTGAGTCGTCGGGAGGGCAATCTCGTCGATTAGGTCATGGATTAGGAACGTGCTCGGGCTTCCGGCCAGTCCTACGGACTAGTCGTACGCTTCGGAGTTACCGTTAGTGGACTTTGAAAGGCGTCAAGCTGACCGACCCAAGGCCAACTGTTAGGCCTACCACGTTGGCCGCCCAGTTCAGCGCAAGCTTGGAAGTAGCCTCTGAAAACGGCTTTGGGGAGGAATGTGCCGGCAGAGTTCACCGTTTGATAAGCCACTAGGATGTTTGCAGCTTTTGAGGGCTATCCCGCCTCTTTCGTGGAGTTCATTTGATGTTTGATCAGTACCCCGGGAAGTCGGACGTGCTGATTGCCCATGGGTAGTCCGGAAGGGTAACTTAATCCGGCTTGGCCTCGACTTGTTTGTCCGTGTCTCGACTTATCGTGGCTACCTCACTTGTGACAGAGCGTATAGCGTTCAGGGCGGATCTGTGCATCCGATGCGCGATCAGACCCTTGCTGCGCTTGACTAGGGAAGCCTCGATGGAACACAGTTCCGGACGCCAGTTTCTCTCCCGGAGAAAGCGGTCGGCGACCATGAGCGATCCGCTCGTTCTGAAAATACCAGTCAGATCTGTTTTGTTGTATGCTGACCGGAACAACAATTCCTGTCTTGGAAGGAGTGAATCATGGCAACAGCCGCGGCACCGGTCCTTCCGTGGTTTCCGAGGAGGTCCTGCAACGATGCGCCGAACGAGCCGCCATTTACGACCGTGAGAACCGGTTCTTCTTGGAAGACTTTGAGGAGCTGCGCACCGCCGGTTACCTGATCCAGGCCATTCCCAAGGAGTTCGGGGGAATGGGACTAAAGCTGAACGAAGTTTGTCAGCAGCAACGCCGGCTTGCGCGCCGCTCCGCTCCTACCGCGCTAGCAGGATGCGGAAAAAGGGAGCGTGGCAGTTACCGGATAAAGCATAGTGACGTCCAAATGTTTTAAAGGCAGATACGGTCATTGGCGGGCAGCGGAAGGGATTTCGTCTGTTCTGGACATGTGAGGTGGACCCCAAAAATTGGGCACGGTGCTAAGGATGACTCGGCGCGTCAACAAGGAAAGGAAACGACGACGACCCCGAGCACGCGCAAGACTTACCCGCCGACTTTGAGAGCAAAGATCTCGGTGGAGGCGTCAAAGCGCAGACGACAGTTCCGGAACTGGCCAGGTGTACCGCGTGAATCCGAACCACGCACATTCTATCCCTTTTGGCCCATGATCTGGGGGAGATCTCGGTAGCTGAGTTCAATCGCAGACACGAGTGCACGTCCCGGATATCCGGATCTGCAAGACTTGCTTGACGAATCTCAAGGAGCGCACGATGCCAAATGCGCACGCGCGAGGCACGACTGCACTCCACCCCATCGCCGGTCGACAGTGAAATTAGCGCAGTCAGCTCCCCAGAACTCACATCGTCGAGCCTCAGAAGCTCGCCCTAATTCCCACTCAGAGCGTTCTGAATTTTGGGCTCGGATGGGGCGAACAAAAAGACAATTTTCCCGATCACGTCAGCCCGCTGGGAAGCCAGTTCGTCCAAGCGCTCTTTCGTGGTATGCGCGATCGAACGTCGTTGTTTTTGTCCGCTACATCATACTGTTGCTTCAGACAATATTCCCGGAGCCTACGCAGCACGTTTGTAGACTCGACAAGATTCTTTTGGTAAGTGGAAATCAGCGCGGTCAGCTGCGCAGAATTCACCCCGAGCCTCAGAAGCTTGCCTTCCGTAGGCAGTTGACCCGACCACCACCATGCTTGCGCATCGAACGCTCTCTGGCCAGCGGTCCGAGCGTGAGTCCCCAAACGCCACTGAGCCTCACGATGCCGCTTCTAGTAAAGCTACCGCCCTATTTGGGATTTGGCAAAGTAGCTTACGCTAGTCAGGGCAAGTACTAAACACAGCTAGGCATGGACTCCGAAGAGTGCAACTGTCTAGGTGTGGCTGTCGAGGAGACATGTCACACGGGCAGCGCGGGGGGGGACTCTAGAAGCTTTCAGACAGGTTAGAGGCTGCTTGTCGTGGCAGATATTCGAGTAGCCATCCGTATTTCTGGCGCTCGCCGAGTACGGCTGTGGTGAGAGATGCACTTTGGGAACCCATCCTTCTCCGGTGCATCTCTACACCTGTCAAATGACGCGAACTCCGGCTGCTTATCATCTCGGTTCGGGCAGAATGCTTGCTTGCGGTTCAATTAACATTTGCAAGCCTAGATCGAAGTTCGGAAAGCCGAGAATCCTCCCGAGTTGCTCGCCGCTCGGCACCATGCTGCTTCTGACTTAGTTTAGCCTTGCCCGTTCATCTTATCCCGACGAGTTCCGGTCGTCCTCTCTTGGAAAACGCGATCCAGTTCCCGGCAAATACGATCCGCTGGTCTTTCGTGATTGTCTTGCAGAGCTATTGGCCTTTCAATCCGCCCATCGACTCAGAGTCCATGTCCTGCCACTGATGCGAGAGAGAGGTTTGATGCTGATCAGTGCCGGGTGCGGGCAGTTGCGTGCGGCGACAACCACGTGATCTTTCAGTGCTCGGTATCGCAGAGCATCGGAGACATCGGGCGACACGGTGATACAAAGGCGCCGCATGAGACCTGTCAGCAGAAGGTACGCGCTCAGCAGTTGATATCGTCGAGCATCCTGATCACGGTCTTCAGGGTGTACCGCCATTATTTCCATGCCAACGAAACTCGACATTATAGATGAGGCCACGCGCGTTCTTGGCAACTCGTGACGTTTTCACAGTTGTTTTACCGGTCTCCGGTGCTTTAGACGTGGGCAAGTGCGGAGTGCTGAACATCGGTACCGAGGTTTTTTTCGCCCGATGCCCTGGTCTGTCCCCAAGTGGCACGGGCATAGTGAAGAGTCAGAGCTAGCTTCAGTAGGTTTAACGACCCATCCAGCCATGTCGCTGAGTTACCTTCTCCGCTGTAGCCCACGGCGACGCAATTTTCAAGGCGGAAGAAAGTCCGAAGAAGGGGTCCCCCGTAGCGAATGCGGGAATCTGGAGGCCGGTGGCCACCGGGTAGGGACCTGGGAAGGCCGGTTGTTTTTGGAGGAGGCTAGCGTCAAATGCGGGAAATGTATGGCAATGGGCCACTGATATAACCGGGAGAAGCGCTGAACAGGGAGTGGCGTGGGATCCGCTCTCTCGGCTTTTTTTTGTTGATTGTCACCGACTTGCCCCATCAATGACGTTCTGAAGGCATGCCAAGTCTGACCGAAACGCATTAACTTCGCCTTCCGAAAGGCGCCCTAGAAACTTCGTTGCCATTTGGAGGGCGACCCTAGCGCCTGAGAGCGCCTGGGAAGCATGATCCGCGCTCGATGCAATCCGATGAGTTTCCATGAACGTGGAACCGAGATTGATTTCGTTCCTGATCAGTTTCAAAAGTTCGAGATGTTCGCTCTGGAGCACTTGCCACTAATTGTAGTCTGCGGGTTCGCTGCAAACTTCGAGCTAGCACCCGTGCTCTTTCTTATGAGCCACCAATGCGTCCTGGGCGTGCTGAGCATCCATCCTGGCAGCTTCAATATTAGTTAGATTGTCTTTTGCGATATAGGACGGGAGACAAAGCGCTTAGCTCTGCCGCTAGTTCATTCGCTAGCCTTGCGTACTGACTGTCCGCTACCGAGAGTAGATCGAGGAGCCGACCACGTTCTGGGCAAAACCGCAAGTGGGCGGTTGGGATCACGCTTGAAGTCTAAGGCCAGCCTGGGAACAAAGGCAATGCGGGCATTTGCGTGTTTGTGCCAGAGCACTGAAAGCGAATCGCGGCTGACAGAAGGTCGGTGTTTTGGTGCGTTTATCCTGACAGTGAGACTGTTGCGAGCAAGGCTGTGGTCGGTTGAGGCAAAGGGCGCAAGGTAAGCGCAGGGTGGATTGGCTTCGTAGGAGCTACGGCGCAAACAGTCCATGCTGCAAGCGCCGAAACTACGAAGCTAAACACGCATAGTGCTCCGAGCTTTCTAACTTTCTCATTGGACATAGAAGCCACCGCATTCCCCTGAAGCGCTGCCCATCCAAAAAACGCTCTACCGCCCTGTTCAGCCGATGGGTCCAGTTTTCAGTTCTATGCTCAACCGGGCGAGGTTAGCTGCCACCTGGAACTAGTATCACAGTGATTGTACTTGCATGCAAGGAGCGTTAGCTAGCCGCACGTTCCCAAAGTTCCAAAGCCTGAACTCCATTCGGCAAAGCGAGAACCCCAATGAGAACGGATTAGTTCTGTACGCATCGCTCTGCAATCGCTTCGCCGTTTCCAGAGCAGCAGTCGCGTAGAAGGGTCTGCACCTGGGCAGGTGCATTGGTGTACCCGCCAGCGGGAATTTTGTCGATGGCAACCACTGGTGGAAACGGAATCGGCACGCCGTTATACACCCAGTTTCCGTTGAATGAGCTCCCGCGGCAAACTGGAGCGACCCCTGCCTGGCTGTTTGGTCAGTGAGGTGGACAATCGGCTCTGTAAGGCCCCCAGACGTTAAAGGGCGCAGTGTCCGCCATCCTAGTATCGTCTTCGTGAAAAACGGTAGCCGTATTGATGGCCACTGACACTCCGTAATACTTACTTTCAACCGCATTGTAATGTCCTGACGCCGGCGGAGGAAGTGCGGTCGCATTAAACGTAGCAATGATCAATTCAAAGCCGTTGGTCGCCCAGCAAAACTGTCGCAGGAACTTGGTTTTGCCGGATTGGCGCGCCGCAAACACGGCAACGATGTCTGTTCCCGCACCATTGTAAGCAGTGTGTTGCGGATTCCAGACGGATCGTTAGATACTACGTTGTCATCAATGTACTGTCCTGCGCCCAAAACTTTCACAAAGAAACCGCCACTCGCACCTTTGACACTCTTCGGCATGGGTGCGCCGTCTTGGAAATATACTACCCAGTGCGGTGCTACATACGATACGCCGAACGGGTGACGCATTCTCTGGGTACCCGATGACCATGGCGTGACGACTATAACGGCATAGGGATTATTATTCGAAACTGGATTATCAATGACGAGAGCGCTGCCGGTATATGGTTCGTGCGTGGTCAGTGTGAGTGCAGACAGATCGATGCGAACTACAAATTCAAGGCCTATCGGCATCGGGGTGCCGTCTTCGTTGCGAATGCGCCATCTCTCTGACACCTGATCGTAAGTAAGCGCGATCGGGTGATTCCAAGTCATGCCGTTTCCGAAGTGCATGGCAAAAATTTTCGCAGATGAATTGTTGTTAATCAGGCTGTTATTGAGGATGAGAGTAGCCCCGGCGATTGTCTGGGCCTCCGAGGTAACTGAAATTGGTAAGCCACTGGTTCGACCAGTGAGACTTGAGCAGGTTTGACCGTTCCGGGAGTAAGATCCTCCTCACGTGGCTTGATGACCAACGAAAGGAGGATCTAATGTCGGATCTTTACCAGAGCCTATCCCACTCCAAGTGGGACTGCAAGTATCATGTGGTGTTCGTGCCCAAGCAGCGCCGCAAGGTAATATTCGGGCAAACGCGTCGGCAGTTGGGACCAATATTCCATGCTTTGGCGCGGCA
>JBJMGK010000030.1:0-5356 GCA_045807925.1 Bryobacteraceae bacterium
CATCCGTGACCAGAAAGGCCGTTTGGTCATCGAGTACCTGCCGCCCTACGCGCCGGAACTGAATCCGGTGGAGTACATCTGGGCTCACTGCAAGCACCACGAACTGCCGAACGTCTGTGCCAAGAACCTTTGGGACCTGAGCGAAGCAGCCCGCCGTTCCCTCAAGCGCATGCGCCGCCGACCGCGACTGATCACCGCCTTCTGGAGCAGGCCTCTTTATTTGATTGATTCCGCTATATTATGCGGGATTCAGTAAGTTGATCTCGGTAGATCGCGAGGAAGCTAAGAGTGGTTAGGATGAGCAATGTCACGACGGCCATTAACCAGTGCAGCTTCCCTTTCGAGCGTGAGTCCGAATTTGTGTGGGTCTCAAGGATTGAGAGGAAGTGCTGATATGGGATCTTGAGAACGATAGGAAAGAGCGCGATGCCGCTTGCCAGGAACATAACCATCCAGCCTTGGTGAAGTAAGTTCGCAAGCAGGAGTGATAAGGGCTGATTTGGCTTCCAGACTTCCAATTGAAAAACGTCCGCGACGAGCGTCAACGAGAGCGGGAAATCGGCGATGAATAGGAATATCGAGAGGCAGAGGTAGAAGGTTCCCCAGGGGCGCGAAAATTTCTGCGGTGGGGCGGCATGCATGGCCTCCATCTCTTTCGAGCGCTTATCGACTTCGTCGAAGTGTATTCGCGCGAGAGCGGACCCCGCTGCCTTGATCTCTGCGGCTGTGCGTCACTTAGCGGCTTCCTTACGTTTGCCGTTCCAATGACGCTCGACATATCTCTCCGCGAACGCGTTGACGAGTGAATCTGGCGCAGTTGGGCCTTCGCCGCTCCGACCGATCTCCTCTCCTACAATGCCGTAACTGGACGGGCTGCGTTTTCAGTCGGTGTCGGCACAGCGGGAGATCAACAAGTCGTCCGGGACGTCACTGCAGCAACGGGCTGGACGTCCATCGTCCCGATGAACATCGACAACGACTTCCCCGGGCTGACCGATCTCCTCTCCTACAATGCCGTAACTGGACGGGCTGCGTTTTCAGTCGGTGTCGGCACTGCGGGAGATCAACAAGTCGTCCGGGATGTCACTGCAGCAACGGGCTGGACGTCCATCGTTCCCATGAACCTCGATGGTTTCCCTCCAACTGATCTCCTCTCCTACAATGCCGTAACTGGACGGGCTGCGTTTTCAGTCGGCGTCGGCGTTGCGGGAGATCAACAAGTCGTCCGGGATGTCACTGCAGCAACGGACTGGACGTCCATCGTCCCGATGAACACCAACGAGAGTCTCATTACTCTCACTGGACTCCTTTCCTATAATTCGGCCACTGGCCGCGCTGCTTTCTCGGTGGCCACAGATCCCGTACCTCCTCATCGATTGTGACCAGCATCGTGTGCGGCGGCAGTAGGCGCTTCAGTTTGTGTGAGCGTTCTGCGGGGGATGAGTGTGGCGGCGATGGGCTTCAATTCTCGTCTTCGCGCTCGCAATCCTTGGCATTACTATCCGTCAGACGCGAAAGCTAAGATTACGCTTGCTTGCCTCACAAACCCCCCGCCGGTTATTCCAACCGGCGGGGGGTTTCTTTTGTCGCCCAAACGGTCGGGGAACCATTGCATGTAGGAGCTATCGGCCGTTCGCGCAGATCGCATTCGGGTGTGATAATTTCTCTCCGTGGAATCACTTTGATCCTGCTGGATACAAAGCGGTGCGGCAATGCTCCGGCACGTGGACCGAACTCATCGAGATCAGTGGCCATCCCAAAAGCCGCGTGATGGTCTTCCATACGATTCCTCATCACGTATTAGCCCCCACAAGTCAGCCCGCTTCAATCAGCAGTACTCCGCCGCGAGAACTTCCGAACTTTCTTTAGCTGCCAGCCGAGCGAAAGGATAACGCCCAGACGAAGGAAGATAATGCCGTCCCGCTACTAGCGACATCACGCATCTGAAGGAAACATTGCTCGCTTTGGCGCTGCTTTTGTTGCCAGTAACGCTGCTGGCATTCGCAGTGACCGTCAATATGGCTCTATCAATGAAATTGATCCCTGTTGCGCTTCTCGGATGCCTGATGATGACCGGGGCTGTTGCACTAGGGAAGGGGATGCTGTTTCGCGATCTTGCCGCCGACGTTCGACAACGCGAAGACAAAATCGAAGGTCTAAAGGCAGAGATCGATAGGGAGCGCCACTCGGCGCTAAATCGTGCACACTCGGCAAGCGCTAAGCTAGCAGTCGAAAATGCTGCCCTGAACTCGTTACAGCAGGTAGCAAATACCCTCACTGGACAAGCGGCCGTCATCAAGGACGCCCTTGTGGAAATCGCTTCGGCTATCAAAGCTCGCGAACGTGTCGAGCGATCATTGCGCAGCTATGAAGGAAGATTCGCGAACGGGCATTCCGCAATCTCGAGCGGCTTCAACTTCTTAAACAGCTCCGCCCTCGATGCCGGCGTGAAGCCGTTCCGGGTGCGCGCGCATAAATCAGATTCTTGCCTTCGTAATACCCGTCAATTTTTTTCTTGCGATGTTTCCCTAGCTGTGATATCTCTTAATGCGAATCGTGGACCTCATTATCCGGTACGATGATTTGTTGTCGTGTTGGGCGAGGTTCTCCAGAAGTCTGCAGTGGATTTCGTAAGTAATTTCTAGTTGTCCCGGACTGGGGACCACCTGATTTGGCGATGCAGCTTTAGTAAGCAGGGCTTTCCAATTAGGAGGTCTTCTGTTACCGCAAACTAGGCGCGTGAACACGTCTGAATGTCTCGCAGGAGGATCTTGTGGGGAAACCTGACATAGTAAATTTATCCGGCTGCGTTGAGGATACGCGTATCGCCGGCCTGGACGCCGATCCCGGTCCGGAAGATCCCGTGAATTTTCATCTCTTGCGAGGCCGCCTTCAAACTGCTAAGCCGAGGATCGCAAAGATATTTATAGATGCTGCATTCACGCCTTACACTAACCGGCTGGACGACCTGGGCGAGGAGGAGTTTACGCAAATCCTGCTGAGTGATACGACGAAAGAGGGGGCAGCAGGACTGATGATTGATATTGCTCAGGCTTTTCTCCAGAGGGGAGAGCGCTACGAACCCAAATCGCGTGGCGCGTTTCAAGAGGTCGTTGCGGATTTGTACGACGGGTTTTTGGGTTCTGAGAGCCGTGGAGGAGTGAATCCTCCTGACCGGGAGACCCTGCCACCAATGGTGAAATTTGGAAATCCGGATTTCGGGCCATACACCTGGCCGGTTGACGCAACTGCCAGTTTTGATTTGAAGGTTGGAGTGGTGAACCTTCCACCCGCAAATGCCCGGCATGGACTCCTCGCCTGGCCAGCGTTGGGCCATGAAACTGCGGGTCACGATATTCTGCATGCGGATAATGGCCTGCTTCAGGAGGTCAGTAACGCCGTACGTTCTGCGCTCGCCGAAGATCCAGCCACAGAAGCGCTTGCGTCTTACTGGGCGGATCGCATCGATGAGACGGCGTCGGACGTGCTTGGGATTTTGAATATGGGCCCGGCAGCGGGAATTGGTCTCATCGGGTACTTCCGAGGGCTGCAGGCGGCATTTACCGGGAGAGCAAGCCTCCGAAATACAGGTCCGGCGAGCGACCTACATCCGGCAGACATATTGCGCGGCTTCCTAGCGGCAGAAACCGTGCGCCAGCTTAGCTTCGCTGATGCGCAGGACTGGGCGGATGTTCTAGACAACGAAACAGATAAAGACGTGGGAAATATCAATGTTGCTGGTATGGCCGTCAGCCCCGATGCGGCTCGCCAGTCGGCTCGGCTCGTATCGCGAGCTATCGTGACACACCCGATGTTAGCCCTTGAGAAGCACGCTTTCGGCGAGATTCAAAATTGGCGTGATACGGACGAGCAGATTGTGCAGAGACTACGGATCACTATGGCCACTTCGAATCCCTTTCCAGCGGATCTCAGCTCCGGGGTATTTGCGGCACACCTTGTTTCCGCAGCTACTATCTCAGCGCTTGCGCGTGGTGCAAACATTTCGGTTATCTTCGGCCGCATGGTTGAGCTACTAAACGGCTTGCATGACCGGAATCCGACATTTGGCCCCTTGCGCGTCCGGCATCGCGGCGACTTGTTCCGGGACCGCGCCTTCATTCCTCTGGACCGCGAACTTGAGGAAGGCAAACCAACGTTTCTATATGCAGAAGCCGAAGAGCACGTCGACTTGGTCGAACTAGACAAAGCAACCAAACGGACAAGCGCCCGAGCTGAGCGCGAGCACAAACACCATTAGGTCGGCTAAATACGCCAAACGGGCTCTGGGTTAGGCCGGGATTTCGCACGTCCGCCAACGGTTGATATTACTCTGCGCTGGCCTTGCCGGTTTCTATCTACTCGATGTATCTCGTGCAATCTTGTGGCTTTTATTCCTCATCCTTGCATATCCTCCTGCCCTTGCAATCACGAAATCAGGTCCGCTGCCATCAGGCGACAAATCACTCTCTACAAGATCGGAGTCTCTCAAATTCCTTTCATAGGAGAAATCATCTCCGGCTTATTTCGATCTAACAAACGACAGACCTCAAAGCGAGAAAAGCGTCGGTAAGTCTAGGCGGCAATACTGAAGCTATCTCAGGCGGGCCGATCAAGCCGCTAGACTTTCTGCCCTTTCAGATCGGTTAGCCAGAGTGCCCCCAAGCCATAACTAATACTATGGCTCCCCAGGCAGGATGCGCGGAAATAGAGGTTATGGCCTTGTCTGGGGTCAATAACTACCTTCACCTACGTGCATTCAACCGGGACGGGAAAAAGTCGTTCATGGCAGGCCTTCCAGATGGACCTTGTTTTCAACTGCTTTGATCTAACCCTTTTTCTTGAAAAGACGAGCCCGTTTTTTTCACTGGTGCGACTGCCGTATGGTCCGAAAACTGGAACGCGTGGCGAAATCAGAAAATATCAGAGCTTTCAGGGGTTTGGCTTGGAACTGAGGGATTAGCTACGTTCTTCTGGTGAAGCCATGGTTTACCTGGACAACCTCCGACCAGAACGAAAGCTGGCACAGCACGGTGAGGAGAGCGAACAGCAAGAGCAACTGCCATTGACCCGTTCCAAGCCATCCCCACATTCGCTGGTCCGTTCCCTCGATTCGTGCGAGCAGGTTATGGGCGAACAGCAGGAAACACAGCATTGCCGCGAACTCATAGCGCTGTGGAGAGTCCTCGCGGACCGTGATGTCTTCTTCTCCCGATGGGCCAGGAGAGACGAAGAACAGCCATGCGAAGCCGACCACTATATATAAGATGTTGTGGCCCAACACCGTCCAAAGAGGAAGCAGCACCCGCCACCAGGACCAGTGCTCCTCGATCATGAGCTTCAGAATCGCTGCCGCCAG
>JBJMGK010000031.1:0-5787 GCA_045807925.1 Bryobacteraceae bacterium
AAGATTCGGTCGGCTCGTGTTAGCTTCAGCCGTTTGGGAGCTGAACGGCGCAAAAGAGTCAGTTGTTGCCGCAGGGCAAGGTTTTCCAGGCGTAGCTGGGCCGAGGTCTTGACCATTGAGGTAAGGACGTTCAGTACAGCAAGCAGGTGCTGCTGCACCCGCCAAAAGAGGGAATGAAAGTCAATCAACCTCAATCATTACAGGTCAGCCGGAATATTTTGGAGGGACAATCTGGATCAAACGCGTTGATCATCTCATCGAAAAACAGCCCGAGAGCCGGGGCCTGCACCTGGAACATCTCTTTTGCCACCGGTGGTTGTGAACGGGAAGGTATATGCCGTGAGTCGAAAGCAGCCCAGGTGTATGCGCTGCTGGGCCGCCCGGAGGGAGCGACCCGGCGCGAGATCGAACAGCTCACGGGTTGGCAACCTTACATCTCCGCGCTCAGTTCGTGATCGGCGGATTCCAGCACAGCGTCCCTCGCGTCTTACCGCGCCTATTTGCAACACCAACCCTAAATTCAGCGTACGGTCGGATTCGAGGACATCGCACCCTTCAGAGTTTGCACTAGAACCGCCGTGAGTGCAGTTCAAAGGATCAAGCGTTCTCAAAGACTCTAGGCGTACAAACAGGAGCGCCGAGAACACATACACAATCCCAAAGAAACGCAAATGGCACCGTGTAAGTCTGACAGGCAGGATGTCTCCCCGGCAGGCAGCACTTGATCGTCCTTCCGAAGACTAAGTTCAGATTCCCAGTTAGCGCCGATGAGGATCTTAATTCTTGCATAGGCAAGACGCTGCCTGCGCCGAATCCGCCGGAAACCGCCCCCCGGTATCGGCCGATGGTTGGGCCGAGCGAAAAATCCGCATCGAATCCAGGAATTTTCACTTCCTACCTCCTCGGCTAGTTATCTAAGCAATCCAGACACCGGTCTAGGATGTCGCACCAACTCCCGCCGCGCCCTGGGTCTCTACAAAACATCGCGGCTCTCTCAAGTAATCCACGCGGGCAAGGACAGTGTAGCTGTGGCACAACCAACTGAGGAGCAGCGGCATTTGGTTGGCACACATTATGGTATTGTCGGCTCGAATGATAGAGCGACCCCTGCGCAGTAAATCCTGGTATGTTCACTTTAGTTATCTCCTTTTCGGTTTAAGATCATAATACGGCAATGACTCGGTCACATCCACCCGCACAAAAGACTTCTCGTTAAAATCTGTGTTGCGGTTGGTAAGGGCGAAAATCACATCGACGACAGCCGGGGTTGCTGAATAATCCCCGGAGTATCCACCGTTCCGCAGTTCCGTTTTGAGAGGGTTGTCGGTGGTCGAAATCTCATCGGCTGTCACAGCTCAGACGCTACTAGTTTAGCTGGGAACTCCACATTTTTTTCCGCCACGGCAGCGGCAAATGCACCATGGCATGCAGGCGCCGATGACGTCGCCTTCGCAGATCTGTTCACAGTTCAGGAGACAGTTACCAATTGACTGCGGCTGCACGCTCGCCGCCAAGTCGTAACGCTGTTTCAGACTCCGGATTCTTGGAGTGCTTTCCGAGAACAGCGAAGCTTCGGCTCGAAATCCTGGGATGTTCATCTTTACTCACCTCGCTTCTTTGCGAATTAGCGGTCTTAGTAAGACGAACTTAGTCAACAGGTTCGCCGACAGGCGGGAAGAGGATCGGCCCACGCGCCGTCCGGCACACACATCCCCCGCCATATTCATCGCAGTAGCAACATCGCTTCATAGGGTTCATGTTCGGCCCAACGTACGTGTAATAACACCAGGAGAATTGTGGGACCACTGCTCCACTCCCATCTGGTGCCACACCTATTCCCGCCGTGCCATAGCGACCACGCGTTGCCGCGAGCGAAGTCTCTGCGGTGAATCCTGGCATGTTCTTAGCTTTCATTTCATATCTCCTTTGGGGGCGGCTAGGTTAATAACTTTTATAAAACGGCCCATCCTGGTGACCAGGAAAGGAGCCTGATGAAATCCAGAGCGGGTTGATTCCACACCTCCCGCATCGGAACGCCCTTCTCACGATTTCACATATCCTTTTAGCTAGTGAGAGAGATTCCAGATCATTGCAGCGCTCTTCTGCATTCGTTTCGACAAAGTCTGATACATACGCCGGGACGCACTGGCCCATGGCGAACATTAAGGCAGTCATCTATGCAGTCGTCATAGCATGATTGATCGACCGTCCAGCCATGAGAAGCAGCCGGTTGAACGCCGTCAGGATTGGCGGGCCTGAGAGTCATGTTTTGCCAGTAGTACTTAGCCATTTTGAAGAGCGAAGCCTCTGCTGTGAACCCTGGCATCTTCATAGTTTTCATTTCACATCTCCTTTTACCCGGTGAGATCAACGATCGTAATATGGCGACATCCTCGTAACTAGGAACGGGAACTCCTCAGTCACGTCTACGCGCGTAAAAAATTTCTCTGTGAACTCATTATTACGATTCGTGAACGAAAGAATCACATCCACAATCTTTCGGGTACCACTTAATCGTGAAGGCTGAACGTCAACGCCCATCAGCGATGCATTTCGTCCATGAGCATCCGCTACAGTGGCATAGATCGCGGGATAGCGCATTACCAGGTAATTCAACGCGCGGTGTTCATCGGTCGCGCCTGCGTTATCGGCGAGTTGCATGACCCTGTCGAAAACTTCCTGCGCTGTAGCTTCGAATCCTTCAGGAGCCTTGTCCGGCCTGGGAATCGCTCCGATCAGCGCATCACGGCCGAAGGAGTAGATTTGATCGAACCAAACGATGGGGATGATCAGGCCGTTACACACGTCCGGCGCAGCGATCGGACCACGCAGGCCGATGACGACATCGATTTCGAGCGGGTTCGATGCAGGCCGCAGAGTTCCCAGCAGCAGATCGAAATCAGCAGGATCTCGCGGCTGCAAGAGATAGGTATCCAGTCCCTGGATCGTCAGCACCCAACACAACTGCCGCGCAAGATAACGGTTCTCGCGTTGTGACAGAACCGCCTGAAACATCTCCCGATCCGTCTGTCCGTTCGTGGCGGCTCGCCCCGCCACCTGCGCGAATTCCTTTTCCAGGGAGACGCGTGGAAAGCGCGCTTCCACACGTCCCATGGCATATATGTAAGAAGGGGCCGCGTCCTGACCGACCGAATCAGACTCCCCCGCGCCCTGACAGGTGGCACATGCCTGTGGCGAAAGAACCGTGTCTGAACGGCGAAAGGGAGCCCCCGGTGTCGCAGCGTTGTTGTACACGTGTGTTGGCACAGCCGGTTGTTCGTTCGTTTCAGGGTTATCCATATAACGCTCCTTTTTGGATGGAATTAGCTGCTCTTATTTCGGGAGGCCGCCGAAAACACGAACCAGCGGTTTAGCGTCGCGACCCGGGATTGGCAGCCCGCGCACGGCGTAAGTCCAACATACGATGTGGCGCGCTTGATCACATCGCCTAAGCCGATATCTTTCTCGTTCAAAAATCCGGGAAGCCTTACCGGGCGAGACTCCGGATTGGGTTTGTCTGGCGTCTTCATGGCAGTGGTTCTCGTTTGTAACGAATCGCCAGCGCTTGATAGGCCTTCGAGGCATCAAGCAGCGGGGGGACTACGCTGACGCGCCGCACCGGGGCCTGGGTCACCGCAAGCTTTACGTCCTGGGCTGTGGCGGAAGGGAATATAGACCACAGCAGCGCGATTGTGCCTGTTACAAAGGGAGCCGCGACGCTGGTTCCGCTGGAAGCGAAGGATTGACCATCAGCGCCCGAGCTGATTACGCCATCGCCTGGTGCGCGAAGACCCCGAGTGCCGATCGAGAGCCCAAGGTTCGAATAAGCCGAAGGCAAACCTTCGCGATTACAAGCCACAGTTGGGATTACCCAGGGATGGCGGGTGATGACAGTACTGCCAACGATCTTTTGATTGCCTGCAGCGGCAACTATGATGACGCCTCGACGCGTGGCGTCATCGAGCGCCGATTTTAGAGCCCGATCGGCACTCGTCGAAGGCCGAACGATCGCCAGGCTTAAGTTGATGACACGGGCTCCGGCGCTGATGCAATCGGAAACTGCGGCTGCGAGCTCGTCGGGATTGGTGCTGGGTTCGTCCTTTCGCTCAGAGCCACCTTCGCTGAAAATGGGCCGAACGAGCAACGTACAAGCGGGACAAATGGCTGGCGCATTGGAACTCCGCCTGGCAGACAATATTCCGGCGAGGAATGTGCCATGCAGACAAGCGGGACTCCTGGAGTTTTGACATGAGCCTTTTTTAGTAGGGACTTCCTGGATAGCGCTTTCTGTCAAGTCTGCATGGTCTCGCGCAACGGGACCGTCAATCAGGCCTATAGCTATCTCTGGAGATCCACGATTAAGCTCCATCAGCGCCGTCAGCCTGACGAGATCCAAAGCACCCGTGGAGTGTCCGGCGCAGCTTCTTGCCACTGGAGTATGATACTCCAAATCTGCCAACCTTACCTTAATCTTTTTTCGAACGGCGTTTTCGACCGCTCGTTTTAGCGCGTGACTGTAGACCATCAACTCCGGTATCGAAATACTCGGACCGAGTCCGACACGTTGTACGGGTCGCGGTTCTGGGCAATGTCCAATGCCTGATCGGCCACGATGCGCTTCAGCTTCCCGTTCTCTTCTTCGAGCTGCTTCAGCCGTTTCGCTTCGCTTACTTCCAGTCCCCCGTACTTACTGCGCCATCCGTAAAACGTCGCTGTGCTGATCCCATGCTGCCGGCATAACTCGCTGGTCTTGGCTCCAGCTTCACTCTGTTTCAGGATCCGGGATAGGAGATAGAGCGGCCAGCGAACAAAGTGTTAGAGTAGTCCGCTTGCGATACCCCCTAAGAAGGCCGGTATTCATCTCCTATGCCCGCGCGACTTTTGAAATCGCAAATCACGGACGATCATGAACGATCCCGGCGTGCTCGCAAATATTGCGATGATCCAAGGGAGGTTGAAAGAGGCTTCCCGATTGATCAGCCGCGCCGAGAACTTGCCCAGAGGTTCTCACCGGGACTGGGCAACGGTCAAAGGCTTGCGGGCACTTCTTCTGATGCATGAAGGCCGATACCGGGGCCGAGGAGGCCTTTCGAGCGGCGTTGGTAGAACGGGAGCTCGCCGGTCAGCAAAACTCACGCGAGACGGTACCTGAGCTCTGGAATCTGGGAGGACTCTATCTGCAACACGGGCGGACAGGCGAAGCTGTTGGTGTCTTCGAACGGTGTCTCCGCATGAGCGAGGCTTTTCCACCAGATCCAGTTATGCAGGCCGGAAGTCTACTGACCCTGGGGATGTGTTACGCCAAATTGAAGGATCGCGAGTTGGCAAACAACAGTTTCGATCGAGCTATGCATCTGATTGGCTCGCTGCCTGTAAATGCTCGCTCCTCTCTAGTACTACTGTGTTATAAACGAAGCGCGTAGCAGAATGGGCAGTGAGGAAGTTGGGCCAGGAGAAAGCGAGCGATCTGGATGCGGAGGGTCGTAATGGAAGCGGGATTATGCCGCTCTGCCCGAGTGCGGCGAAGCGCGGGGTTTGAAGTGAAGCGGAAACTGCGGGGCGCGTAGCTGTAATTTGCCAACGCGTGCGGAGGGGGAAAAACGACTTCGCTCTGCCACTAAGAAGCCGTATGCGGCAATGCAGAGAGTCGCGTGATGATGAAACCCGCGCCAGCCTCGGCCTTCAAAATGTCCTAAGCCCAGTTCTTGTTTTAGTTCTTGATAATCCCGCTCGATAATCCAACGCTGTTTGGCTAGTCGGACCAGATGGCCGAGTTTCGTGTCGGCC
>JBJMGK010000032.1:0-20156 GCA_045807925.1 Bryobacteraceae bacterium
CATCCGTGACCAGAAAGGCCGTTTGGTCATCGAGTACCTGCCGCCCTACGCGCCGGAACTGAATCCGGTGGAGTACATCTGGGCTCACTGCAAGCACCACGAACTGCCGAACGTCTGTGCCAAGAACATTTGGGACCTGAGCGAAGCAGCCCGCCGTTCCCTCAAGCGCATGCGCCGCCGACCGCGACTGATCACCGCCTTCTGGAGCAGGCCTCTTTATTTGATTGATTCCGCTATATTATGCGAGATTCAGTAGTAGTTTCGAACGCGCTGAAGTACGGCGTCGTTTCCTCGCTCGCATTCAGGTTGTGGTGCTATACGCGCGATCTTCCTCCAGCCACTTTTGCGCCGAGTCACAGGCATTACGGAAAGCGTTCCTCAAGCTATCCAATTCTGCCTTTGAAATCTCCGGCGCGTCCGCGGTACAGGCGGCCTCTATTTGACTCAGACACTCCTGTAGTTCCGGTGAGATCACTCGCGAGGCTCCGCCGCGCAGCCAATGCGCCGACGTTTTCGCCTGCGCCCACTCGGCTTTCTCGATCGAAGCGACTAAGCTCTGAAAAACTGGGGGAGCCGTTTCGAGAAATATCTGCATCAGGCTCCTGATGAACTCGGCAGTATATTTCTCGAAAGGGCGTGAAGAAGGAGCCTCGGCCTCCTTCGGAGCTGGCCCATTGACAGGCTGCTGCTCGGTGGCAGCTCGCCGGTTGCGAGAGGCCGCCCAGAAAGAGCATTTCTGAATCAATTCGGCGTCCTGGAATGGCTTGGCGACGAAATCATTCATCCCGGCCTGTTCAGCCCGCGTTCGATCTTCCTTGAAGGCGCTGGCAGTCAGCGCAATGATCGGCACCTTGCCCGCGGGTCCGTTCAGCGTACGAATCTGACGCGCGGCCTCGTAGCCGTCCACGCCAGGCATACGGCAGTCCATCAGGATTACGTCGAACGAAACTTCTTGTGCCGCGTTGACTGCTTCTGTTCCATCACCGACTTCATGAACACGGAATCCGAACTTCTCCAGCGTCATACGTGCCACCATACGATTGGCCGGATTGTCTTCCGCAACAAGGACGTGACGCTCCGGACCTCCGACTGCCGCGAGAACCGCAAGAGAAGTGGTGGAAGCAGACACTCCGTCCGAGGAATCCTCAGACTCATTTGAGTTTGCGGAAGGCAGACCAGCCTTGATCGTGAAGTGGAATTCGCTGCCTTTGCCGAATTCACTCCGGACCCAGAGGCATCCACCCAGCAACCGGACGAGCCGATCGCAGATCGCCAGGCCCAGGCCCGTTCCTCCAAATTTTCGACTCGTCGATGTGTCGGCCTGCGAGAATGCTTCAAAGATCGAGATCAGCTTATCGCTTGGAATGCCAACGCCTGTATCGATTACCGCGAGTTTCAGTACAAGGTCCGAAGCGGACAGCGCCTCGCACCCAACGTGGACCGTCACGCTTCCTTTCTCCGTAAATTTGAGCCCGTTCCCCGCCAGGTTGAGGATGATTTGCCGCAGACGCAGCGGATCAGAATGGATGACGGGAGGTACGTCCGAATCGACATGCAAGGAAAGCTCCACGCCTTTTTGCTGGGCCTGCAGAGCGAGGGATTTCAGAGCGGATTCAAGATGCTCACGCAGGACGAAATCGACGGCGTCCAGTTCGAGTTTGCCCGCTTCTACTTTTGAGAAATCCAGGATGTCATCGATGACTCTGAGCAGTGCGGTCGAAGCATCCTGGACAACTTCAAGGCATTGACGTTGCTGCGGATTCAGTTCGGTCCCGAGCGCCAGGCGCGTCATTCCGAGGATGCCGTTCATGGGCGTTCGAATCTCATGGCTCATGTTCGCGAGGAACTCACCCTTGACCTGACTGGCCCGTTCGGCTGCCTCCTTCGCCTTCACCGATTCGAGCTCGGCGCGTTGGCGTTCAGCGACTTCATTCCGAAGTTCGACTGTCCTCTCCAGAACGTGCTGCTCCAGGATGTGTTCGCGTTCACGCAAACTCCTCGTGCGCAGGAGATGTACCGTGACGCCCGCTCCCACAACGATGAAGCTGCACAAGGCATAAAAGAAAAAGGTCTGGTAGAAGTGCGGCTCCAGCGTCAACGGCAGTGATGCCTCGGCGGAACTCCAGGTTCCGTCCTCGTTTGTTGCCTCCACTTTGAATCGATACGGTCCTGGCGGGATGTTCGTGTAATAAGCTGTCCGACGCTGTCCGGCTTGCACCCAGCCGCTTTCGAACCCTTCCAATCTGTACCGGAAATTGATTCTCCGACCGGAGCTCAACCTCGGAGCCGAAAAGTGAAATTCGAGTTTGCCGGTACTCGGAGGTATCCGCACGCCAGACCGAAGTTGTACCTGACGTTCGTCAGCGAGAACTTGTTCAATAAAGATTGATTGCTGTTTGCCGGGACTGGCCAGTTTGCGAGGATCCGTCACGACCACGCCGTGCATGGTTGAGAACCACAAGCGCCCGTCGTGAGACTTCCAGGCGGCCGGCTGAAAGCCTCCATTACATTCCGTGGTTTTCATGCCGTCGCGAGTACCGTAAGAGATCACGGGAACACGGGCGATTTTTCCCGCGGCGAAATCGTTCAAGGCTTTCAGGCTGGCGCGGAAGATGCCCCTGTTGCTGCTCATCCAAAGGTTGCCGATGTTGTCTTCGACCATAGAGAAGATTGCATCGTCCACCAGCCCGTCTCTCGTCGTAAAGCTGATAAGCCGATTGTTTTTCAGACGTACGAGACCGCCACCATCCGTTCCGACCCACAGCGTGCCCTCGCCGTCCTCATGGATGGCCATGACGACGTTGTTCGGAAGCCCCCGACTCTTGTCAAAGGTGTAAAATCGCCCGTTTTCAAACAGATCAAGACCGCCACCGCTTGTTCCGATCCAGAGCCGGCGCTTTCGATCTTCATAGAGCGCCTGCACGACATTGCTCGAGAGTCCATCTTTTGTTGTGAACGTGGTGAAATTCTGATCCTTGAACCTGCTGAGCCCAGCGCGGGTACCAATCCACAAGGCGCCCTGACTGTCCGGCTGGACTACGGTAACGATGTCGTTCGGGAGCCCTTTCTTCCTCGTGAAGGTTTCCAGCTTCCCATCCTTCAATCGATTCAGACCTTTGCGTCCGCCGATCCAAAGCGAGTCATCCAGTCCTTCGCCAACAGTGAACACCAGGTCGTCGGCCAAGCCACTCTTTGTGCCGATGGATATGAATCTTCCGTTGCGAAACCGATTCAACCCTCCGCTGTTCGTTCCGATCCAAGTCGTGCCTGCGTGATCTTCAAACACGGCGAGGGTCACGTTGTCCGAAAGTCCGTCTTTCCTGGTGTAGGCCGTGAACGCGGATCGATTGAGCCGAACCAGGCCGCCTCCGCCGGTGCCCAGCCAGACGTTCTGCTCCCGGTCGTGATAAACGCACCAGACATCATTGATCGGCAAACCGTTCTTGCTGGTATACGACGAGAACAAGCCGTCACGGGATAGGCGCGTAACACCTCCGCGGAGCGTTCCGATCCACAGATCCCCGTCCGGCGCCTCGCTCAGAGAGACAACAGAGTTGCTCGTCAGCCCATTTCGAACGGTAAGCGTTGTGAATCTGCCATTTTGAAGGCGCGATAAACCTCCACCGTAAGTACCGATCCAAAGTGTTCCGTCGGACCCCATGAGGAGAGAACGAACGTCATTGTGCGGCAGACCGTCCGGCCGGCGATAGGTCCGAAACCGGCCTTTCGAAATTCGGCTCAGGCCATCATGAGTGCCGACCCACAGCCCTGCCTTGCGATCATTCGCGAGCGCAAAGACTTGGTTGTCGGCTAGCCCGCTTTCGCTGCCATAGGTACTGAATTGCCCATGATGGAGCCGATCGAGACCACCGCCGTTCGTGCCAATCCAAATGTCTCCGGACGGATCCTCGAGAAGGCTGGAGATCGAATCGTTCGATAGCCCGTCCCGAGTTGTGAACGTCGTGAATTTGCCATCCGCGAATCGGGTAAGCCCCCCGCCCACCGTCCCAATCCAAAGGGCTCCGCGGCGATCCTGCATCAACGCATCGATGACATTGGCTTTCAACTCCGGAGTGTTGCTCGTATCAAAGACCGTGAAATGGAGCCCGTCAAAACGTACTAATCCGAGTTCCGTACCCGCCCAAAGGTACCCGTCCTGTGATTGGACAATCGCGGGAACAGTGTTTTGGGGCAGCCCCTCGTCCGTTCGCCAGACTTCCTGGTGCAGCGAGCCGAGTGGCTCAGGTGCGTGTTCGTCCGCCGCGTGCAGCCAGTTCGCATCTGTGCCGAGCAGAGCTAAAACGATGATGAGCCGTTGTTTTAGCAATATCCAAATTATAAATGTAAATTTTACTGTTTTTGATCACTTTACTGGAAATTTTTCTGAGAATAATTCCAAAATCTACACAAGAATTGTGACCACGGGCAACCACTTGTTCAGCGAGGCATGCTTAGCACCTTGCATGCACACGGGTAGCCGCCAGGTACAACGCTTATCCCTGGAATATTTCGCCGTTAAACAGTTGAACGAGTGTGGATAAATGCTTAAAACAAAAATCGTAAAGAGAATTACCATCTCCCTGGCGCTCCTCGCAGCGTCTGTGGCGACCAGCCTGGGTCAACGGGCACACATAGCGAGTGAGCTCGAAAGTGTCGATCCTAGCGCCCATGTTAATGTGATTGTCCAGTTTCGGCGGCCGCTCACTTCGGCGCACCATCAGATCGTCCGCGATCTCGGAGGCATTGTAAGGTCTCCTTTGAATTCGATAGGAGGCGGAGCCTATGCAGTGCCCGGTTCCGCCATCTCAAACCTGGCGCTTAACCCGGAAGTGGCCTCGATTGCACCAGATCGGCCGCTTCACATGCTTCTCGACAACACTACGGCCGCGGTAAACGGGCCCGCTGCCTGGAATGCAGGTTGGGATGGCTCAGGCATCGGAGTGGCGGTCATCGACAGCGGGATTTCTGAGCACACCGATCTGCAAGGGGACAACGGCAGCCGTGTGGTTTACCGCGAAAGCTTTATCGCGGGCAACGGAACTGACGGTTTCGGCCACGGGGAACATGTAGCCGGAATTCTCGCCGGAAACGGCGCGGCTTCGAACTGCGCCAACTGCACTCGTCACCTCATCGGATTAGCTCGAAAGGCCAATCTGATCGATCTCCAGGTGCTGGACAGCAACGGGCAGGGGACGGACAGCGCCGTGATCGCCGCCATCGATCGCGCCATTCAGCTCAAAGCGCAATTCAACATAAGGGTTATCAATCTGTCCTTGGGTCGTCCGGTCTATGAGAGCTATCTGCTTGATCCGCTCTGCCAGGCTGTGGAGTCGGCTTGGCGTGCGGGGATCGTCGTGGTCACCGCTGCCGGAAACGGCGGCCGGGACAACCCGGTCGGAAACAACGGATATGGAACTATCACCGCGCCAGGAAACGATCCCTACGTGATCACTGTCGGAGCCATGAAGAGCTTAGGCACCCCGCAACGATCGGACGATCTCATAGCGAGTTACAGTTCCAAAGGTCCGACTCAGGTAGATCATATTGTCAAACCTGATCTCGTTGCGCCCGGGAACCTGGTCGTGTCTCTGCTCTCGAGCGATGCAACGTTACCCAAGGCGTTCCCGAATAACGTTGTTCCGGTCGGCTATTACCAGCAGACAACGGCCACGAGTCCTTCCGCGTCCTACTTCACTATGAGTGGAACCAGCATGGCGGCGCCCGTCGTAAGCGGCGCGGCCGCACTGTTGTTACAGGCGCATCCGGAACTAACGCCAGATCAGCTCAAGTCGAGACTGATGCGAACGGCATATAAGACTTTCCCCAAAACCAGCACGGCTCATGACCCCACGACGGGCCAGAGCTACACGAGCGAGTACGACGTGTTCACGGTAGGAGCAGGATATCTGGATATCCAAGCCGCTTTGGCGGATACAAGCACACCGCGCAGCTCAGCGCTTTCACCTGTTGCTACCTACACTCAAAATCTGGTTAGCACCGTTCTCGGTTTGGTTGGACTGAATAAGGCAACCATAAACTGCGATGCCACCACGGTCTGTGCACCGCCTTCGCTATTGGGAGAGCAATCAATCTGGGGAACGCAATCAATCTGGGGGACTCAGGCTATTGGCAGTGATCAGAGTATCTGGGGTGATCAGTCGATCTGGGGAACACAGTCCATTTGGGGCACCCAATCAATCTGGGGAACACAATCGGTCTCTGCGACGGCCACTACCGATCCGGTCGAAGGGAAGAAGATCGTGACGACGGGTGAGCAATAGAGAGGGCGTCTACTTCTTATGAGCGATCCTCCGGCGGCCAAGGATGCGGGAGACGGACGTTAAGCCAAACGAGCGCGTCGTCGATGGCCGTGAATACCTGTGCCGGGATGTCGCGCAAATCTTCCGCATACAATTTGAATTGCGCGAGAACTGGTTCGGATTTTGCAACCATCGCGACCCGCCGGGGACTCCCAATGCGAACGTCGCTGGCGATCGCTCGAAGAAGGCTCGTTCCGGCTCGCCACGCAAGTATGTCGGATGCATCTATCAAGCGGGCAAAGTGGGGCTTATAAGCCGGCTCGTCCCACAGTTGTTGGGCCTTTGTCCCAAGCTCCCAATCTCCAATCACACCGGAGATACACATGAAAATGCACTGTTGATGGTCATCAATCTCGTACAACAGAGACACGGCTTTAGTGTACGGCGTTTTTCCATCCTGCTGCGCAGACCAGATCAGTCCCGCTTTCCCGATCCCGCGAGCGGCTCGTCACACCAAGCGTTCGCGCGTTCGGCTCCCGCTTAAAATCTCCAGAGAGCTGCGCCGCCGAGAAGACCGTCTTCGTTTGGTACCCGCGTCGCTCCTTTCGGGAGTTCGAAATCGATCTTTTCCGCGTTACCGCCTCCGATGTACAGGTGATCGTAGTTGAACAGAAATTCCAGCTGGACGATAGCCTCTTCCAAAAGCTTGTTCCAACGCTTTCGCCCTAGTTTTTTTAGACCTTTTCTCCCGAAATATTCCTCGTAGGTCTTGCTCTTCAGCCAGGGATGATGAGCAAGCTCGAGGCCCGGTACCAGCTTTCCATCAATAAACAGAGAGGACCCGAAGCCGGTTCCGAGCGTGATCACCAATTCCACACCCTTTCCTTCGACGGCCGCCAAGCCCTGCACGGCAGCGTCGTTCGCTACTCTCACCGGTTTTCTCCAACGCCTCGCGAGCACTTTCTGCAGTTCGAAGCCAATCCATTTCGGGTCGAGATTGTGCGCGGTGAGCGTGGCGCCCTTCTTTACGACGCCCGGGAAGCCTAAGGAAGCGCGGTCGAAAGCTCCGAGGTTCTTGGCGAGAGTATCAAGCACCTGGATGACGGCGTCAGGGGTTGCAGGATCGGGAGTCTCAAACCGTTCGCGCGGCGTAATTGGCCTCCCTGCCTCGTTCAGCAAGCAGCCCTTCACTCCGGTGCCACCCACGTCTAAGGCCAGCGTAATCATCTCTTTCCCGTTCGAAGCCATACCGTCACTGTATACGAGAGAACGTTCAAGTTTTTGAAGCAAATCAGCTTCCTCGTACGTCGAATTGTCGGGGACGGTGATGCGGGAGTTGCCGGATAGAGGAAAGCAGTGAATCGAAGATTTCGCCCATTTTATGTTGCGGCAGCCGCAGTGGTTTTGGTTGGTGTTTTGGGAATCGAGGTGATTCCTAAGAGCCAAGGCGTGGCTGAGCCTGAGCGTTCGCCCGTTCAGTTTTCGGCTGCACCGGACGACCAATCGGAGTGGCTTGGCCCCCAGGTGGGAACGTCTGCAGGGCTCCTGAATTTGACCAACTTGCGGTTGACTCTTCCCCTTGACTTCGTTCATTAAGAACAAGGAAGTCACAGGCCTCCCCTTGTTACACTGATGCTGTACGCTTGGGAGGTCGTCTAATGGTAAGACTGCAGACTCTGGATCTGCGTATCGGGGTTCGAGTCCCTGCCTCCCAGCCAAAGTTCCACCGCATAAGGCTTCTTTGATGATTCAAGGGTGGGCGGCAGTCTTCATGCCGTCGTGAGCGATTCTCGCTTCGAGCTATGAAGCGGGAAGTTCTCCGTTAGCCCCGCTACACCCCGCCGCGTTTCGGCAATCACATCATGGGAACCAGGATTTTGCAGAACGTTCGCGATTAACTGAGCCACGCGCTGCATTTCGGGTTCTTTGAACCCGCGAGTTGTCAGCGCCGGACTGCCCAAACGGATGCCGCTCGGATTGAGCGGTGGATTCACATCGAACGGAATGGCGTTCTTGTTCACCGTGATAAAGGCGTCATCGAGTGCCTTTTCGGCCTCTTTGCCTTTCACCCCCTTCGAGAAGACGTCGATGAGGAACATGTGGGAATCGGTTCCGCCGCTTACCACACGCAAGCCTTCGTTTTGCAGTCCGGCCGCCAAGGCGCGTGCATTCCGGATCACCTGGACCTGGTAATCGCGAAATTCACTCGAAAGCGCCTGGAGGAAACAGACCGCTTTTGCCGCGATCACGTGGACAAGCGGTCCGCCCTGCGCACCTGGGAATACCGCGCGATCAATGTCCTTTCCGAACTTCTCGCGAGCCAAAATGACGCCCGAGCGCGGACCGCGCAGAGTCTTGTGCGTGGTCGAAGTTACGATATCTGCGTGCTCGCACGGATTCGGATAAACACCTGCCGCAACCAACCCGGAGTAGTGGGCCATATCAACCAGAAAGATTGCGCCGACTGAATCAGCAATCTGTCTGAAACGCGCAAAATCGATGACGCGTGAATAAGCGCTCGCGCCGGCGATGATCATCTTGGGCCGGTGTTCCTCCGCCAACCGTGCCACTTCGTCATAGTCGATCAACTCGTCTTCGCGACGAACGCCATAGGCGTTGACCTTATACAGCTTGCCCGAGAAATTCAGCGGGTGACCGTGTGTCAAATGGCCACCATGGGCAAGATTCATCCCCAGAATGGTGTCGCCGGGTTGGAGCACCGAAGCGTACGCCGCCTCGTTCGCCTGCGATCCGGAGTGGGGCTGAACGTTGACGTACTCTGCACCAAAGAGCTTCTTCGCGCGCTCGCGAGCCAGGCTTTCAACAATGTCGGCGTATTCGCACCCGCCGTAATAGCGCTTCCCTGGGTAACCTTCGGCGTATTTGTTGGTGAAGACTGAACCAGTCGCCTCCAGAACGGCCTCGGAGGTGAAATTTTCGCTGGCGATTAATTCCAGGCGTGTGTTCTGCCGGTCCGCTTCGTTCTGGATCGCTCGATAGATCTCTGGGTCCACTTCCGCTAAAGGACGTGCCAATTCGTTCTGTGCGTTCATCGGATTGTCTCCATTGTCTCTTAGATTCGGTTGAGAAGAGCCCGGGGAGCGATCCTATCGACCACGCATAATGAGAAGACCAAATGCGTTGGAGTTCTCTCTTTATCCCTACGTTGCGCCAAACGCCAGCCGAAGCAGAAGTCATCAGCCACCAGTTGCTCCTCCGGGCAGGTTACGTTCGCCAACTTTCCGCTGGAATCTACAGTTACTTGCTTCTTGCCCAGCGGTCGCTTCTGAAAATTCAGACGATCGTGCGCGAGGAGATGAACGCAATTGGCGGCCAGGAAATGTTGCTACCCGCCCTCAATCCGGCTGAGGTATGGCAGGAATCGGGGCGCTGGGACATCATGGGCGATAACCTCTTCCGCCTGAAAGACCGCTGGAAGCGCGATTTCTGCCTCGCCATGACGCACGAAGAAGTCGTGACCACCATCGCGCGAGGCGAGCTTCGCAGTTACAAGCAACTGCCCCAGGTGTGGTACCAGATCCAGACCAAGTTTCGTGATGAGCCGCGGCCGAAATCGGGCCTTTTACGGGTTCGGCAATTCATCATGAAGGATGCCTACACGTTCGACATGGATGCCGCGGGACTCGACAAGGCGTATCAACATCAATACGACGCGTACTGCAAAATCTTCGACCGTTGCGGGCTCGAGTACATCATTGTCGAGGCTGATTCGGGCGCCATGGGGGGATCACAGTCTCACGAGTTCATGATCCGTTCGGAAGCGGGCGAAGACATCGTTGTTCACTGCAAGGCCTGTGGCTACGCGGCGAACCTGGAGAAGGCGACCTCCAAACCGACCGATCCCTCCCTTGCCGATCCGGATGGTGACTTGGTGCCCGAGGAGTTTCACACGCCCGGCCTGAAGACCATTGCCGACCTCTCCGCCTTCACCAAGTTGCCCGAATCGTCACAGATGAAGAGTCTGGTCATGGTTGCGGATGGCAAGCCTGTGCTGGTGATGCTGCGCGGCGACCATCAGCTTAGTGAAACCAAAGTTGCAAGCGTTCTCAAATCCACCGAATTGCGCCCGGCCCAACCAGCGGAGATCGTGGATTGGTTCGGCGCCAGCGCAGGCTCACTTGGGCCTGTAGGCGTCAAGAACATGAGGGTGCTTGCGGACAACGCTCTTCAGGGCCGCCGAAATCTGATCGCCGGGGCCAATCGGGATGATTATCACTTACGCCATGTGACCCCCGGTGAAGATTTTTCACCCGAATTTTTCGATTTGCGCCAAGTGGCCGAGGGTGACACGTGTATCGTGTGCGGCTCACCGCTCGAGCTTACCAAGGCGATCGAGCTGGGTCATATCTTCAAGCTCGGCTACCGCTATTCGGAGCCGATGGGATTGCGTGTTCTCGGTGAGGACGGTAAAGAAGTAACGCCCATCATGGGTTCGTATGGGATTGGTATTGAGCGCATCCTTACCTGTGCGATCGAGCTCTTCCACGACAAAGACGGCATGAAGCTTCCTGCTACGATTGCGCCCTTTAGCGTGGTGTTAACCCCCGTCAACTATGCGGATGCACTGCAGCGTGAGGCGGTGGATCTTCTGTACCAGGATTGTCTGAAAAACGGCATCGATGTGTTGATTGATGATCGCGACGAAAGACCCGGTGTGAAGTTTAAGGACGCTGACCTGATCGGCATCCCGTTTCGGGTCGTCGTGGGAAAGAAGGTTGGCGAAGGCAAAGTGGAGCTGGTCGACCGGCAGACGAAGGCTTCGGAGGAAGTGCTGCTCACCGACGTAGTTTCGCGTCTGCGCGCAACGTTGTTGTCCTAAGTGCGCAGGTGCCTGCCTTAGCGTAAAGAAAAAGGTGAATCCCTCTTTTATCGGGGAATGCGGACTACCCGCTGTACCGGATCAACGTAAATCGCCGAGAGCCATCCGAGTGGCAGAGAGCCTTCCGCGTTATTCGGATCTGCCGGTTTCCTTAAAGAGACGGCCTCCATCCTGAAGAACTTCTTGGAAAATACGGCGGCAACTGGAAGCCGGCCCTTCTGGACAAGCATTTCACCGGCATTCGTCACAGCCCGGACGCTGTGCTCGTCCAGTAATGTTCCACATCGATGGGCACAACGGAGCACAAGGTGATCCACGCCGCTGTCGAGTATCAAGCGAACCGGGGCCGCTTTTGAGTCAATCTCGACCGGAAAGACAGGACGTTTGGATGAGAATTCGACCTGTATGGGCGGACCCAGGCGCTGTGCTTTTGCCGCTGCTATATCGCCGAGCCATAAACGACGCGCGCGATAGTCGATGAGATACGAACCATTAGCCAGAAAGCTCTGCCCGAGCAATCCGTCGATGTGAGGCTCAAATCCGTCCAGGTCAGGTAAGTCGTTGATCACGACCTCCGTTTCTTCGCTATCAATTGAAGCCACACGTACCGCCGCGGTGGCTACTCCCACCAGCTTTTGATTCAACATCGTTGACAACAGAACCTGGCGGTGGGGGACCAGCCCGGCCTGTATGGCGACGGAGCGCCTTACGGCGCATCGAGCAGAGCCCGTGTCGATCAGCATTCGGAACGGGCCTTGACCGTTGATGAACGTACGCACCACCGGGAAACCGTTCATCATTTTGATTGCTTCGCCTTGGCGGCTGCGATGTGACTTAGCCGACATGTCCTGAACTGTAAAGAGAAAGAACGCGAGAAGTACCGTGCGCACCGGAGAGCTCCTTTGGAGCGGCCGGTGACGCCTCACGCGCGAATCTGAACGGGGGGGTTGGCCCTGTCCGGCCGTCTCTGGAACTAACTCTCGGCGCTTCGAGTCTGCGCTTCCATGGCAGGCCGTTGATATTTGGCTCAATTGAGGATCACAGTCTAATTTGTTACAAAATTAGGCCCTTGCTGTAGCGGTGTTACCTCTGCCTCCGCAATTTGGCGATTCTGTCGCATCGTAATCGGGGCATATAACCGCAAGGTGTGCTACACATCCGAGCCAAGACAGGTTCGCGATGCCGGCTCAGCGCAGTGTTCGTGCAGTTCGGTTTGGTGATTACGAGCTCGACCTGGAATCGAAGGAGCTACGGAAGCACGATCATAAGGTGCCCGTGCCGGACCAGGCGCTCCGAATTCTCGCGATGTTGCTGGAGCGGCCCGGCGAGATCGTCACTCGCGAACAACTGATCGCCAGACTTTGGCCAGGAACGACCGTCGACTTTGATCACGGGATCAATTCATCGGTACGGCGCCTCAGGGCTGTTCTAAACGATTCGGCCGAGAGGCCGCGCTACATTGAAACGCTTCCCAAACGCGGCTACCGATTTATCTTCCCGGTCCAGACGAACGATCAAGCTTCAGACGGCGAGCCGGAACCATTGAACCCGTCGGCGGCGCAGGCGGCCCGGAACGGGGGAACATGGATCTGGGGTGCTGCCGGGGTGCTTGCATTCTGCGCGCTGGCGGCGTTCGCTCTGAGCCATTGGCGAAATACGCAAACGCAACCGATCAACTCGATAGCAATTCTTCCGCTGGTCAACACCACCCGGGACCCAAGCACCGACTACCTCAGCGACGGAGTCAGCGAGGAGATCATCAATTCGCTCTCAGCTGCCCCTCACTTAAAAGTGATTGCCCGGACTTCGGCATTTCGCTTCAAGGGAAAAGAGATTGATCCGCGAAGGGTCGGCCGCGAGCTGGGTGTGGAAGCCGTGCTCACGGGCACGCTGACCCGGCGTCAAGAAGCTCTCGTCATTCAGACTGACCTGATCCAGGTCTCGGACGGCTCGGAGTTGTGGGGGGCGAAGTACAACCGGCCGCTCTCCCAATTGCCTGGCTTGCAGTCCGACGTCGCGGCGGAGATTGCAAGAAAGCTTCGCCTCAAGTTGGGCGGCGCGCAAGAAAAACGGCTAAGCAGGCGCTACACCGAAAACAGGGAAGCTTACGAACTCTACCTACGAGCGGCAATGGCTGGTCGTCCGGCCTTCTCTCCGGAGGGCTTGCCTTTGCTTCAGCAGGCGATTGCCAGAGATCCTAATTTTGCCCTCGCTTATGTGCGGATGGCTAATCTATACGTGAACTTGGCCACCATCCGGCGGCTGTCTACACAGGAAGCCCTCCCGAAAGGGCGGGAGGCCGCAAGGAAGGCGCTCGAACTCGACGAGGATCTCGGAGAGGCTCATATCGAGTTGGCCCGGGTTGCAATGGATCTGGATTGGGATTGGCCCGGAGCGGAACGGGAGCTGAAACGGGGCATCGAACTGAATGCGAACATTGGGCACATTTTCTATAGCTGGTATCTCACATATGTGGGAAGAAACGAGGAAGCCCTAGCCGAGGCGCAGCGCGCTGAAGAGATCGATCCTCTTTCTCCCGATATGCAGGGCCGTATTGCGTTCGTTTACTACTCCACTCGCCGTTACGACCGCGCTATCGAAAAGGCGCGCGCACCCGGCGCGAGCAGAATAGCCAAGCACGCTGGAGCGTTCGCTCTCGCGGAAACGGGAAACTATGCGGAATCCATCGCGATCTTAACCCAGGAGATTGCATCCCTACATATAGATCCCTCCCGCGCGCCTGCCGGAGATTACGGCCACTTGGGTTACGCGTATGCCCGTGCGGGACAACGGGCCAAAGCGGAACAGATCTGCCGCGAACTGCAGGAGCGCGCAAAAAGGGAAGGACTCGGAGCGTACGAAGTAGCTTTTATTGACGGGGTTCTCGGTCGAAAAGACGAAGCTTTCCGATGGCTCGAGATCGCCTATCAGCAACACGATGCGGGGCTGAAACATCTGAAGGTGGACCCTAGCCTCGATCCTTTGCGGGCCGACGTCCGATTCTCAAAGTTGGTGCGCCGGGTTGGTCTGCCACCGTAAAGTCAGCAACTAAGGACGCGTCCGAACGGACTCACGTCACTGGTGCGAGTAGAGCGGCAGGGCTTTCGCGAAGGCTTGGGCATGAAAAATCATCGCGCCTCCTCCGCCGTTGCCATCGTTCGTTACGATGTAGAGATCGTTGGTGCCGGGCTTGATGGCCATGCTCGTGGATTCAAGATTGTGCCCGGCGTCCCGATCTGGCAAAAGCACCTGGCCAATGGGTATGCCGTTCGTGTTGAACACCAGAACGCGACCCTGGCCGTACATCGCCACATAGACGTTTCCGTCGCTGTCGGTGCGCATCGAGTCTGGAGCCGGGCCGATGAACTGGTAAGGGATGGCTGAGCCGATTGTCGCGATCTCCGTTGGACCCGCCAGTTCGACCCTGTGCAGGAGGTTCCTACTGAACTCCGTCGCCCACAACTCGCCGCCGCTGGGACTGAGGGCGATCCCGTTCGCCATCGCGAAATGCGGCAGCACCGGCGTAATCGTCTTGAAATCCGGAGAGACGTAGTAGACGCCGCCTTTAGGATCGGTCGAGATGCCGCGGAAATCGCTGAAGTAGAAGCCGCCTCTGGCGTCGAACACCAAATCGTTCGGGAGGTAGCCTGCTCGGGGAGGAACGATCGTCTGCATCCCAGATCCATCCGGCTTGATCGCGATGATGGAACCAGCTCCCTTGAGATCGCCCAGCGAGGTGATGAAAATACGCCCGTCTTTATGGATCGCCAGCCCCCCTGGACCAAGGTTGTTCTCGCTGAGAAGTGTCGAAAGCTGCTTATCCCGCGAAAGGCGCAGCACGTGCCCTCCGGACGCGTCGGAAAACAATAGATTGCCGTTGCGGTCGAAGCATGGGCCTTCAAGCACCATCCGGTTCTGAGACACCTTGAACCAAGGCTCCGCGATAACGGTTTGCAAGCCGCGCTCTGAAGGCGGGATCGGAACCGGCCCGCGCGTCTGGGCATCATAGGTAAGTGCGAGAGCCCCTCCGCCGCGCTGAGAGTATGCGCCGATCGCAAGGCACGCGAACAGAGCCAACCGGGCGAGAAGGGCCCGACCATTGGCCATGAACGTCACTGTTTTTGTCCTGAACGGTACTGCTCGTCAGTGACATGCTCCATCCACTCAACAGCCTTTCCATTGAGCTTTTCCTGTATTGCGATGTGCGTCATGCCTGTAATCGAGCTCGCTCCGTGCCAGTGCTTTTCACCAGGAGGAAACCAGACCACATCGCCGGGACGGATCTCCTCAATTGGCCCGCCTTCACGTTGCGCCCAGCCACAGCCAGCCGTCACGATGAGCGTTTGACCGAGCGGGTGCGTATGCCAAGCGGTCCGCGCACCTGGCTCGAAAGTTACATGCCTGAAACGAGTGCCGGATCAGGTGCCTGGAAGAGCGGATCGACGCGTACGTTTCCAGTGAACCACTCGGCGGGTCCCTTGGCGGATGGTTGTGAGCCAATTCTCTTGATTTCCATTTGAAGTTCCTCCTTTGCGGTCGCCGTCGGCGAATGATTATTTCACGCTGATGCCGACACTCTGTCCGCCATCGACCACCATGGCGTGCCCAGTCGCAAAAGCGCCTTCGGTGGAGCTCAGCCACAAGACCGCCGATGCGATCTCCTCAACCTTGCCTAAGCGTCCAACCGGCTCTTGTGCAATCATGCTGGCATACCCGTCAGGCGCCCCTGCGGCGACACGTTGAATCATCGCTGGATTATGCGAAATGGAACATTCGTGTGAACGCCATCTGCCCGGGACATCGACACGCCTGCGCATTTCGTGAGACCGATCACACCAAACTTGGTAGCCGCATAGGCGCCTGCCTCAGCTTCACGGGCACCACATATTTCATACACAGGAAAACGCCGCGCAGGTTGATAGCAACGATGCGATCCCAGTCATCTTCCGTTACATCGGCGATCACACCATACGGCTGCTCCACTCCTGCATTGTTGAAGGCCACGTCGATGCGACCAAACGCGGCGCGGCCTTATCTACAGAAGCTTTTACGTCAGCGGCCTTCCTCACATCACAAGTAACGGCGTGCGCAGAGCTTCCGGTTTCCTCGACCAGACGTGCTATCTCCCGCACGCCCTCTGCAGCTATGTCTGCCGCCACAACGCTTGCGCCTTCTTGGGCAAACGCAATTGCCGTCGCCCGCCCCGATGCCGCTTGTGGCGCCTGTGACGAATGCAACTTTCCCTGTGAAACGGGGCGCTTGATTGGGGTCATGATCTTGTCCTTTTGTTGATAAACTGATTGAGTCATCGGATTCAGCAACCTTGCGCAGCTCGCCTTTCGACCAAGTGCTCACGCATGCACCTCCTTTCCGCAAGTCAGGGCTGCAGGAGCGTTTTGATCGCCCGGCGCTCATCCATCGCGCGGTAGCCTTCAGCGACCTGGTCGATCGGCAGCGTCAAATCGAACACTTTGCCGGGATTGATTTTCTCGTTCAACACAAGGTCGATCAGCTCAGGGAGGTAACGGCGGACCGGGGCTGGGCCACCGTGCAGATGCACCTCGGCGTAGAACAGCGCTGTCCCGTCGACTTCAACCCCATGCGGAACGCCAACATAGCTCACGAACCCGCCAGGACGTGTGGAACGGATCGCCTGTGTCATCGATTCTTGCGTGCCAACGCACTCCAGCACGGAATCAGCCCCGATTCCTTTCGTCAGGTCTTTGATTCGCGCAATGCCTTCGTCACCACGTTCCGTTACGATGTCGGTCGCACCAAACTCACGCGCGAGCTTCTGCCGCGATTCGTGGCGGCTCATCGCAATGATTCGCTCAGCACCCATCTGCTTCGCCGAAAGCACAGCGAGCAGGCCGACTGCGCCATCACCGACAACCACGGCCGTTTTGCCCGGCTTCACATTTGCAGCATCAGCGGCGAACCAACCGGTGCCCAAAACGTCAGATGTTGCTAACAGACTTGGGATCACTTCTTTTGAAGGAAGGTCGCGTGTTGCCACCAAAGTGCCGTCAGCTAGAGGAACGCGCAAGAAGGGAGCTTGCGCCCCGCTCATGAACTCACGCTGCACGCACGAGGATTGATAGCCGTCCCGACAGATAACGCAAGTGTTGTCAGAGGTTGCAAACGAGCCGACCACGAACTGGCCGGGCTTGATGTTCCTGACCTCCTTGCCGACCTCTTCCACGATGCCGCAGTACTCGTGACCCATAGGGGTCGGTTTTGCAGTTTCGGCGATGCCGCGATAGGGCCATAGGTCTGAGCCGCAAATACATGTGGCCGAGAGGCGGAGGATGGCATCCGTCGGTCGAACGATTGTAGGCTCTGGCCGATCCTCGAAGCGAATGTCACGCGCTCCGTAAATCATGGTTGCTTGCATGTTTAATCTCCTTGTCTTGCAGCGTGTAGCTGGACCAAATTTTTTTGCTGACGGTCAGGGCGGCGATCACACTACCGTCATTCCCCCATCAACGGTAAGGGCGTGACCCACTACATAGCTCGCGCCGGGACTGCAAAGCCACAGCACGGCCGAGGCGATCTCCTCAGGTCGGCCCGCGCGCGCGATGGGCACGTGCTTCGCTATCTCGGCATATGCCTGCTCATCCCCACTGACGACATCGCGGGCGACCTGAGTATCGATCAGGCCGGGATTGACCGCGTTCACGCGGATGCCGTGCTTGATGTATTCGAGAGCGGCCGTCCGCGTCAGACCGACCACGCCGTGCTTCGAAGCGATGTAGGAACCGATACCGGGGTTGCCGGTCAACGCACCGACCGACGCGTTGTTGACGATCGCGCCGCTCCCCTGACGTTCCATGTGTCGAAGCTCGTACTTCATGCAGCTCCAAACGCCGCGCAGGTTGATCCCGATCACGCGGTCCCAGTCATCGCGAGTGCTGTCGGCGGTCGGGGCCATGCGCGCCATTACTCCAGCATTGTTGAATGCGGCGTCGACTCGGCCGAATTGGGCGACGGTGCGGTCGACCATCTGCTCCACCTGTGTTTCGTCGCTTACATCGCAGCGCACAGCGATCACCTTGTGACCGGCAGCTGCCAACTTCTGGGCTTCCGCATTCACCGCATCCTCTCTGAAGTCCGCCATCACGACGGCCGCGCCTGCTTCCGCGAACGCTTGGGCCGTTGCCAGCCCCATGCCGGAGGCTGCTCCAGTTACGAGCGCCACCTTGCCAGTAAAATCCAACCTGTTGTTATTCATGATTGATGTCTTGTTCAGGACCCGCTGGTAGGTGCGCTTGATGTACTTGGGGGCGGAAGAGAGTTACTATGGGCGGATCATCGGAGCAACGTGACTTGCGTTCTTGCTTATTGCGTCCTCTAAGACCAAGGTAAAGGCAAACCGGGTGTTTGAGAAGCCCAAAAGATGAGCAAGACGTTGTGAGTAAAATTCACAAATGGTGGCTAGCAATCTCGGCGCACTCTCCGTGTTTCTCACCGTCGCAGAAGAACGTAGTTTTACTGGGGCCGCCAAACGCCTCGGTGTTTCTCCTTCGGCAGTTAGCCATTCGATGCGAGAGCTCGAAGAACATATGGGCGTGCGGCTGCTGTCGCGAACGACTCGAACTGTCGCGCCGACTGGTCCGGGTGAAGAGTTGATTGCGCGGTTGCGCCCGGCGTTTGCCGACATTGGGGAAGCCCTGGGCCAGGTCTCTGGACTTCGCAATAAACCCGCTGGCGGCGTCCGCCTCCTTGTGCCCCGGCTGGCAGCAAGCAGCGTGGTAGCACCAAAGCTTGGTCAGTTCGCGCGCGACTATCCGGATATCGTGCTCGACGTTACCACGGACGACAGTCGAATGGACATTGTGGCCGGAGGGTTCGATGCGGGTATCCATTTTGGGGAATACATCGAGAAGGACATGATCGCGGTGCGTGTGTCCCCGGACCTCACACCAGTCATCGTGGGCTCGCCCCGCTATCTCAAATCGCACGTCAGGCCGAAATCGCCGCGTGATCTCATAGGCCACAGATGTATCAATTTTCGGCATGGAGATGCAGGTTTATACCGATGGGAGTTCGAGAAGGGCAAGAAATCCTTGTCAGTCGGAGTAAGCGGTCCACTGATCGTCGACGACTTGGGCCTGGTTATCCGCGCTGCCATCGATAGCGTCGGTCTCGCTTACATGTTGGAAGAAGATGCAGCACCGTACTTCGCGAAGGGCGCACTGGTCCGAGTGCTAGAAGACTGGTGTCAACCTTTCCCCGGCTTCTTCCTCTACTATCCGAGCCGGCGGCAGCAGCCACCCGCGGTTTCGGCTTTGATCGATGTCCTTCGCATGTAGAAGGGGCCGTACGCCTCGGTAGTCGAGTGAGTTCTCGGCCACGGCGAAACTGACTGGCTGCATGTCTACTGAACTCTCACAATGACTCGCTGATAGCGCGTAAGAGGGGGCGTTCCGTTGTCAGTCGCCTCGAGAACTAGATGGATGACATTTCCAAGCTGCGCGTCATCGGGCACGTGAAAAGTCGTGCTGAGCGCTGCCGGGTCAGAGAAGTTGACGTCCCCGGGGTAGGTGCCTGCCGCCTTGTACTGCCACCAGGTAACCTTCACGGCATTGCCATCGGGGTCCGAAGCCTCTCCCTCGAGACGCACTGTGGCGCCGCGGCCAGCGGAGATCTCTAGCCTAGCAGGATGCTGAAAAAGGGTTCTGAGAGGCTTCCATAAAGTCAGATCAGGGGATCTCCAATGTATACCCAAGCTCAAACGATCGCGTATACAACGTTTCTGCAAGAAGTTGTTTTTGGTGTAACCGACTAACCTGGGTCGAAAACCCCTTTTTCAGCATCCTGCTAGTACTACTGTGTTATAAACGAAGCGCGTAGCAGAATGGGCAGTGAGGAAGTTGGGCCAGGAGAAAGCGAGCGATCTGGATGCGGAGGGTCGTAATGGAAGCGGGATTATGCCGCTCTGCCCGAGTGCGGCGAAGCGCGGGGTTTGAAGTGAAGCGGAAACTGCGGGGCGCGTAGCTGTAATTTGCCCACGCGTGCGGAGGGGGAAAAACGACTTCGCTCTGCCACTAAGAAGC
>JBJMGK010000033.1:0-6641 GCA_045807925.1 Bryobacteraceae bacterium
CGGCTCATCCATGTTCAACCCGACAAACCACCGGAACAGCAGGTTGTATTGCAACTGCTCCATCAGTAATCGTTCGCTCCGTACCGTGTATAGGATCTGCAGCAGTAGCGCCCGTAGCAGCTTCTCCGGCGCGATCGACGGTCGTCCGTTAGCCGAGTACAGCTCATTGAACTTTGCCGACAATCCTTGCAGCACTTCATCCGTCATCCTCCGGATGGCGCGCAATGGATGCCTCTCCGGCACCCGCTCCTCCGGTGAAAGATAACTGAACATCCCGCTCTGTTGTGTATCCGTTCCCCGCACCTGCTCTAAAACATTTGGACGTCACTATGCTTTATCCGGTAACTGCCACGCTCCCTTTTTCCGCATCCTGCTAAGAGGTGGAAGTCTCCCGGTTCGTAATTACTGACCAGCAAGTGTGCTCCATCTGCAAACCGGTCTGCGGAATGCAACAGGGCGAGGGCCCGGCTGCGGACTTGCGGGTGGGAAACGTTCGAAAGAGCATCAATAGCCGCTCCCGTATGCGCGGACGTTCATCCTCGGCGAGTTCCAGCAGTCGCTCGGGACTTCCAGGAAAGGGTTGTCGGTTAAATGCTCTGAGAAATCCCCAGAGCTTCTCGGCATCGATTTCCCACAATAGATCGTCCGCTGCAACGTTGATCTGTTCGGGTGTCGCTGTGGCGGCCCATGTTCGCAACCGTGCAGCCCAAGAACGGTCTGCTTTCTGAACCTTCAACGTGGAGTAATCCGGGATAGTCTCGAACTGGGCTTTTGTCCTCTGCTCAGCGTATTTCAGTTCCTGTTGCTGAACGGCGTCCAGAACAGACGCTACTTTTTGATTCCGATGAGCAAGCTTGCTCAGGAGTTCCGAGTTCTGTTCCTTTCCGAGACGCTCCTCCAAGTCCGACAGCAAAAACTCTATCTTCCATAGCTCATCCTCCGGATGGGCCAGATCGAAACGCTCAGCGACGAAAACAAAGCCATCCAGTCCATCCAGTTCGATAAACTCTTGTGCTGGGAGTTCTCCGGCCTTTTCGAAACCAAGCCTTTCAAAGGCCGAGTACATTGCCCGACGCATCTCGGCATCACCTTGCACGGCGAACCTTCTCGCCAAACCAAAAAGCTGTGACCATTCATACTCGTCCGGATGGTCCACTTCCTCAGTCAGGTGCCGCCATAGTTCGTTTCGAAAAAATGCCTGCTGCTTGGACAGCTCAACGAGTCGCCAAAGATAAGGGGTTCGCTCGTCCTCGAACGGAGTGTTATAGGTCAGGTTGTTTGTACACGCATACAGCAGGGCATCGAGATACGGAGAGGCGTCCTGTTCCTTTAGAAAGACTGCCGCGCGTCCCAGTCCTTTCGCCAGCCAGGATTGAAAGATAGAAATCTCGATCACCGACCACCTCTCTCGTGAGCGGAAGCTAAACGGTAGAGACTCGCTTCATGGACATAAAACGTGCGGGCAATGTCGCGTACGGCTTTGCCCTGCTCGATCAGTTCGGAAGCCAACATTACCCCGTCACGCTCGACCCGAATGTGGCGGGATACTTCAGTCCGTCCGAGTCTTCGTAGCTCGCCACGGTCAGCACCGTCGGATTTTTGTCGCCTTGGTCGTCCCGCATCAAATTGCGCGTCAACAATCCGGGCCAGCACATGTTTGCGGCCCTCTATATCCACGCCCACCGCGGCCAGCACGCATTGCTCGCCGAAGTGCATGCCGTCGATGTAAATGATCAGCAGCTCGACCTCATCGAAGCGCCGCTCCAACAACCTTTTCAACGCGGCTTCGGAAGCTTCGACGGTTTCGCGGCTAACTGTCGAGCGCGACACGCCCACCGTGTCGGCCATTTCGGGAATGACTTTGCCGTAGCGCCGCGTGGACACGCCATTCAATAGGATTTCCAGCATGCGTTCGCCGGTGGCGCTGTTCTGCTGCATGGCCTGGTAAGCCGGGACGGGAACCTCTTTGTTCGCGCCGCGACCTTTGTTTCGCAATCGCGGCCGGTTCACTTTGAGCTTGCGCTCCTTCAGACAAACGCGGCCCGCTTGCGTTCCATGCCACCCCAGGTCCACCGCACGAGCTTTGCCTTGCTGCGGTGGTCCGGCAATTTGTGCGGCCGATAGTTCGAGCACGGCCTCGATGCTGGCGCGGCCCATGACGTCGATGAGTTCGTCGATAACCATGCGGCTGTGCTCGATCAACTCCATCATCGGCAACAGCGCTTGGCCGTTGCGGACCAGAAAGTCGGCGAGCTTACGCACGCCGACTTTTCCCTGCTTATCAATCGTATGGTAGTTTCGTTTCACGGCGGTTCTCCTTTTCCAGGTTTTGTCACCCCGATTCTATTCAGAATCAGGGGGAACCGCCGCCTCAACTTTCGACTACAGCCGGGACACCGTCTCGAGACTCGTGCGTAAAGGGCAAGGCGCATGGAGAGACTGTACCGAATACCGCAAAATGGCTTTCGACGTACTCGTAGCTTTAATGACTTACGAGCACAGATTTGGAAGGGGCTTTTGGAACACCTCAGAGCGGCGGAATCGGTGGTCGGGGCAGATTTCGATTCAGAGCAGGAGGGGTTAAGAAATCGGGACCCCACCCTATTCGATTCGCTGGAATCACCGCTCCCGGTATCAGAGGCAGCCCCCAGTAACCACACCGTATAGGGCGCAACCTGCTCTGGGACATCGGCGGCGATGGGCGGTCGGATGGGAGAGCACGGTGATGTTGACGCGAACAGGTGCACGTGATATCTTCACGAGGTTCGAGATCTGACGGAAGTCGGATTTTCAAGACGCGTCGCAATCAACTTGCGCCCCCACCCTCTCGGAAGTCCGCGGCCAGAACGCGGGCATGTTCGGAACGCAGGAGGTAAAAGCATGATGCGCATGAGTACACTTAGCGTCGTCCTGGCGACCTATGTCCTATTTGGCAGACTTCACCTCGACGCTCAAGTCAGCCATACAACGTTTCCATTTATCGCAACGGTTTCCGCTCAGTGCACCGGTGAGAACATCGATGTCACCGGGTCGGAACACATATTCGTGAGTAACACGATCAATGGCAGGACGATGCACCTTGAAGTGCACGTCGACATTCACGCAGAGGGTCTTGCAGAAATAAGCGGGAATCAATACATCTTGAATGCGACGATCAATCAGAACGACAATTCACCTGTACCTCCCGCCGGGTCGGTATCGGAATTTAATCTGTCCAATACGGTTACTCTCATCAGCGAAGGCAACGCGCCAAACGAGGTCATCACAATCCATCAACATGTCGTGCTGGACGCGAACGGGAACGTCAAAGTAGACAAATCGTCGCTTTCTGACGAGTGTCATTGCCCATCTGGAGACCTAGGCCCGCCATTTTCTTGGGGTCTTTCAAGGTCTTCTTTTGCTGGTCAGTAAGGCTGGTGCCGGTCTTCGTTTGTCCCGTGAGAACTGCATAAAAGGCGTTGTATCCGCGCTCGTCGCCCAGCGTGACGAGCGCACGCGCGGCCGCGAGAATGACGGATGGCTCGTTGTCGCGGGTCACCTCCATCAATCGTGGGATCGCGCTCTTTGCTCCGAGTTCCCCTAAGGACTGGGCAGCCGAGCGGCGCACGTCCTCTTTATCATCCTTGAGCGCGTTGATTGCAGCTGCTTCTGCCTTCTTGTCGCCTGTCAACTCGCCAAGCACGCTAACCGCCATCACACGCTTTTCCCAGCTTTTGTTGTTTAGCCCACCATTCAAAGTTGTCCAGGCATTTTCTTGAGGGACCTGCGCTCTTGTGAACGTCCCGAGCAGGCAAGCGAGCATGGAAGCACGAATTACAGGAAGTGGTGACCTCATGAATTACTCCTCAGGTCTTTAGTCGTAACGTGGCCGTGACATTCGATCGTAAGCCATAACCCTCGCTGCCGAACACGAAGACCCCGAGGTCCTTGGCGAGGTGGTCGCGCATCATGATTAAGACTGCAAGGGCGCGTACGAGATCCAGAAAGTTTCGAGCATTGAGTGCTGACGCTCTCGTTGCGGCTATAAGAAATTCCTGTCAAGAGCGCGCTTACGACGCCCGCGCGTACCCCAGCATGCCCAACAGAAACGTGCGCATCACTCTGATGCCACTCGGCAGTCGCTTCACTTGCTTTAGCGCCGGCCCGAAGCTGTTGATTCAAGAGGGCACTAGCGTTTTGATGACCGACACCCGTTTCCGAAACAACCGGAGTTCCCGGTCTCCGGATGTGGCCTCCGCGTATGACATGAGCCCGGCTAGAACCCTTCTCCGTTTCCGTTGTGGCCCGACTGGACTGGTTTACGTCAGCATTTCTACTTTGCCGGTCGCAACGTCATAGCAGGCAGCGCCGAGCGACATTTTTCCTTCTTTGATCAGAGATGCCAGGACCGGCGAAGAAGCGCGCAGGAGTTGGGTTTGGTATTTTGCATTCTCGCGGCTTGCCAGGTTCGCATCCATTTCTCCTGCCTTTAACGCGGGATGAATGTATTGGTAAAGCGAACTGATCTGGCCGGGAGCTGGCTTAGCTCCCATCGTGGCCTTCACTGCACCGCAATTACGGTGACTGATCACAAGCATCACCTTGACACCAAGCACCGCCGCTCCGTATTCGAGACTGGCAATGGTCGGCGGAGTTGCAAGGTTGCCCGCAACCCGCACCACGAACAGATGACCGATGGTTTGATCAAACACTAGCTCGACGGGCACCCGGGAGTCAGCACAGGAGAGGATGGCAGCAAAGGGCTTCTGCTCCTCAACCGTATTGTCACGGAGTATCTGCAGGTCCTCCTCCAAAGACATGAGCCGCTTTGCTTGAAAAAGCGGTCATTCCCTTGCGTCAAGATCGTCATTGCTTCGCTAGGAGATGCCGGCATTTTGAAGGTGTCTGCATAAGCGTTGACGTTCCGTGAAACCGTGGAAAAAAGGAGTCCGCTGCAAGCTTGTGTGAAAAGCATCCTTCGTCCGGTTTTTCTCATCATCTTCCTCTGAAATCTTTCCGTCTGGGGCTTTACTCGCCACCCACAAGTCGTTATGAACGCTGAACACGCCTGAAACCAAATTTGCCCTCATACCGGCTATGGCCAAATCGGCATCTGAATCGACCACATCCGTTGAGGTCAAGACATTCCTTTGCCGCAGAGATTCGGTCTATGCTGTGGCGCATGATGCACTTAATCCCATCTTGGGCGCAACATTTCACTTGCACTCTTGCATTCCCCTGAGAGGCCGGATCATAAATTACGTCGCCTACCACGCTAATGCATCTTCCTCGTGCACCGGGAACCCTGTCTTCACGATGAGAAAGACGAGAGTGTCTAGAAACCGCAAATGGGGTTCCTTGCTGTGGCTCCCGACCGCGGTACTCACGTCATGCTTCCTCGTTGCCGCCGAAGTACAAGATCAGCCAGTTACAGCTCAGACGCCGAACGAAGCGTCACGTTCAACTGGAACGGGGGCCTTGGCTCCTGATCCCGCCGATAACTGGCATGTGGATCTCCTGCTTTATCTCTGGTTCCCAGGAGCACATGGAACCTTAGGTGCTACAGATCGCAATGCCGATTTTCGTGCGACTCCTGGTGATCTCCTTTCGCATTTCAGATCTGGCCTTATGGGCGCAGTACAAGTGCAGCGCGGGCGATTTGTGTTGCTTACCGATTTGATGTGGACCCGATTGCGGGCCACGAATGCGACAACGCTCCCGATTCCCGGAATGCCCCAGCTATCGGCGGAGACAAAGGCGAACGAACTGTTCATCACTCCAGAGATTGGCTATCGATTCATCGCGGGCGAAAAGCTGAAAGCTGACTGGTTTGCGGGAGTTCGTTACTGGCATTTACAATCGAGCTTGCAACTCACTTCTCCCCGCTTGCGTTCCGAGATTTCAGGATCTCGGAACTGGGTGGATCCGCTAATGGGATTCCACTTTCAGTTTGCAGTCTCGCCGAGATTAGGCGTGCACATCATCGGTGATGCGGGCGTCGGAGGTTCCGACCTGGACTTTCAAGCTTTGGGATTCATCGGCTATAAGTCAGATACCCCCCGCGGAGCGGGTGGCTTGATGAGTTGGACCGCCTCAAAGGCGGTTGGCCATTAGTTTAGGCGTCGCGCTCAAGCGCGCCTTTGTCAACAGTTCAGAAGGGCCCGCTTGCTCCATCCGCGTTGTCTTGTTCGCGGATGTATTGGCGTAAGCGACTGAGAATCCTTTCAATTACCCACAAGTTGAGCGCCGATTACGACGCCCAATTCGATGTCGGTGAGACGAGTTACACCGCGCCACATAACCGCGTTGCCGGGTGGAGGGTCCTTCGCGCGAGCCAGATAACCTCCCAAACGAGCAATCTTGGTGAGATACGAGGTTAAAGTAGCTCGCTTTCGTTTGCCGGAGGGCGAGTCAGTGATGAGGAGATCGAGCACGCGCATGTCAAGCGCTGTAAGCGCGAGAGTGGGCGAGGCCATCGGGGCTACTCGGTTCATCATGGTCATCCAGAAGATACGCCAACTGAGGATGCAAAACACAGCGATCAGGTTGACGATTCGTTCAGCAGCACGGAGTTTGGACGCTTCGGCTCTGCAGCCTGACTTCAGGATTTTATGGAATGTCTCGATCTTCCATCGCATTGCGTACCAGGTAAGCTTTTCGAG
>JBJMGK010000034.1:0-6236 GCA_045807925.1 Bryobacteraceae bacterium
CACGCTTTTGCGTTCTCCCGGCAGCAGCAATCCCGCGCAATACATCCTCAACGGCGTTGCCCGATCAGCGTGCCCCGCGGCTTGCGCCAGGCCATCCATATATGCCGCAAAGCGTTTCTCCTGTGGGCCTGGCGCGGAGTGTTTGCCCACAAAACAATCTTACACAAATTTGCTCTGTTTATAACACAGTAGTACTAGAGGATGTTTCGCATCTTGTGTACCCAGCAGCGCTGATGCAGAGTCCGCGGATAGACCACCTGGAGAGCGGCCGCCAGACCCGGACAGCCGTCCTTCACAATCAGTTGCAAGCAATGGCCTGTCAGTCCGCGCCGGTACAGATTCTGTAACAGCCCTTCCCAAGCCTGTTGGCTTTGGCCCCTACTGGGCTGGAAACGCAGCAGATGGCGTGTTCCATAGGCCACCAGCATGTGCGCGCGTTTGCGTCCCGCCGGCCGCCGCATCCGTAAGCTCACGACATCCAGAAACCGATAGGCCATTCGTTTTTCAGCTCCATGGTGTGGAAATGCTCCATCGCCTGGTCTAACCCGGTGACCAGCTTGGAAACTGTCTGCGCGCTCACCGGCTCGCATGTGAAGGTCGCCACGATCCGTCCCACCTGTCGCGTCGAGATCCCGCGCAAGAAAGCCTCTCGAATCAGGATCGCCACATCAAGGGCTCGGCGCTGGAACTTCTCTAGTCCCGTGGGCAGGAAGTTCCGACCGCGCGTGCGGGCGATCCGCAGCCGGATCGTACCAGACGCGTCACAAAATCTCGCTGCTAGAAGCCGTTCGGGTGACCAACCCGCTCGCCCGAATCCGCCCGATCGTACTAGCCTGTTTTCATGTAGCTGTCCCGCTCGCGTATCGACTCGGCTTCCCAAAACCGCTTTCAGGCCAAACGCGTTTGGCCATAGACGTCGCCCCAAAAGCTCTCTTTCAGATCGCGTACAAAGCGCTCAAACTGCTCCGTTACTCGCGGCGGTGATATCTTCGCCATGGATATAAGCATTGTTTTGCAGGTTTGGTTTGGCTCGTTAGGCGAAACAACTTACACCCCCTGCGCCTCGCAACCGAAATTACATCACCTGCCATAGATGAGAAGGGTCAGCTGGAGAGGCATGTAGCGGCTCACGGCTGCAAAGTCTGAGCACTTTACGGGCGACAAGCTCCCTATCGCGGTTGATGCCCTGCCGGTTCAACATGCCTTCCTTGAAGGCATCTCTTGTGTACTCACGAAGCGGTCCTGTCCCCCGCCTGTCGCCGAACACCGAATGCCAGCCCACTGTGAATACCCATCAGGCATCCATCTCGGAAAAGACCCGATGCATTTCGGAATTCGTTATTTTCCCTAACGATCTCCTGCAGTTCCCAAAGATAATGATCATTGATCAGTAGCTGCTGAACGTCACGGTAAATCTGTTTGAGCGATTGCACTAACCGCTCTCTGCGCGCGACCTCCGTCGTCTGCATCAGTCGCGTGTATGCAGTATGCTGGCCACGGAGGTCCTAGTGCGCAGGGTTTCAAAGTGTCTGTAACCCAGGCCGTGACGGGGGACACGTAACAAGCCAAGTCTCAGCATCCTCAATCTCTGAGCATGCGCAGGATAGCCTCTGGACTCATCGTAATGAGCACGGCTGTTGAACATTCGCAATTGGCGGCCCAGGACGGAGAGGAACCGACGTGAAAGCAGGAAGAACACTGCAACGACGAACACAGTTCGCATGGGGGTATCAGCTATTTTTCATCCGTTGCAGCGTGCTGTTCGAGCCAATCCAACAGCGAGGCGAATTCCGGGGACATTGAGCCGTCGGACTGCGTCATGACAACAGGCTGCCCAGCGCCGTCCACGGTGATTGTATAGCTCATGGCATCCCGGACAGATCCAGGCTTTGGTTCTCTCTCGATTGAACCGGCTTTGGCGCTCGCAACCAATTGCGCCAATTCTGCCGCGCTCGACTCAGGCAAGCTGGCGCTCTCGACGGCCTTAAGGGGGCGCCGAATCCCGGCCGCCAGCCCACCAAACTTCGCAAGCGTGACCTTCACTTGTCGCTCAATCTTACTCGCCTTTCAGTTTCAACGCTTCCACTTCTCTCGACACGGTTTTCAATTGCTCGGATAGAGCCTGGAGCTGTTTATTGAGTAAAAGCAGCGAATCTGTCTCATCCATGGGCGTCTGCTGCTGGGAAAAACGGTCCGTGCTCGACACCGACGGGCCACTGATTCGAATGCCGACGGTTTGCCAGGCATCGACTACAGCCTTCTGCTCATTGCTACTGGCTCCATACAACTGGCCGGCCTTCGCGTACGTTGTGTCGGCGAACTCTTGAAACTGCGTCGTGGCCGTCGAGGCTTTGAGCGACTCGTACCAGATGTGTCCCGCCGCTTCCCAGGAGAATCCGCCTATATTGGTGGCTACTCCATAGAAAGCCTTGTTTGGAATGCCTGAGTTTGTGTGGACCCCGCCCCAGTCGCCCTGCTCTGTATCCGGAAGCATCTCATAACGGCTCATGTGGTCCGGTTGCGGATCTTTACCAAAGTCGGCATTATCGTAAGCCGTACCAGGAGCTTTTAGCGACCTGAGGGCATCCGCAGCGATCCGGGGCGTAAAAACCTCTGCGCCGATCAGCCAATCCGCCTGCTCGGCCGTTTGACGTAGCGTCCACTGTTTCACAAGTGATCCAAAGACATCCGAGAGGGACTCATTTAGCGCGCCCGACTGCCCGTGATACTCCAAATTGGCCGTGTACTCTGTTACTCCGTGGGTCAGTTCGTGTGCAATCACATCGGTCGATTTCGTGAAGTCGTCGAAGATCTCTCCGTCGCCATCGCCGAAGACCATCTCTTGTCCATCCCAGTAGGCATTCTGGTATTTCGTGCCGAAATGAACGTAAGCATTCAGCCGCATTCCCTTGTCATCGATCGAGTTACGGTTGAAAATCTGCTTGTAAAAAGAGCGTGTTGACCCGAAGCCGTCGAATGCGCGGTTCACGGACGCCTCGGACGAAGGCCCGGCATCTTCTGAACGAGCCATTTTAGCCGCGGTAAGACGCCGGCTGTGATTGCAGTCGTACATCGTGCGCCGGCCGGTATCGGGCGCGGCATGTACCGCCGACAGCGACCGCACTTTACGTTCCCCGCTAAGAGCGGTTGTTGTTAATAAGGTGTTGAGCGCGACTTCGCTTATCGATTTGTCGCTCCGGCTTATCAGTTTTTGCAGGAGAAACGGGGGGACGATGCAGCTCACGGAGGAACGACGGAAACACGTCATGAATGACTCCTTGTCTGCCGGAAGGCAACGGCTAGCCGCCGCAGCCGAATTGGCAGAAACAGTCTATCCGAAATCTCGCACCGAAGTCCATGGCTATGAATTGGGTCACCTAAAATGTCACCCAGAGCGGGTGCGTTGGGTCAGGTAAAAGTAACCCCGAAGGGAGCGGGCATGGCACCGATGAGAGGTGGACATGCACGCGAGTAAGCAGTACTTAGCGGAGATTGGGAAAGAATATGGGCGAGCGGGATCGGAGCGGGGCTGCTGGACGAAGCGGAGAAGCGAACTGGATACCATCGGAAGTACCTGATTATGGTGTTGAATCGAGAGCCGGAGCCGGATTTGAGAAAGCGGCGCCGACGCAAACGGAAAGCCAAATACGAGGCACAGCCATACTGACGGTCGTGGTGGAGCTTTGGATATGTTCGAGCAGCTCTGTCGGCAGCGCTTGGCTGCGGCATTGCGAGAACAGAGTGGAGCGCTTGCGAGAGTTGGGGGAACTGCAATGTACGGATGCGGTACGCGGAGCAGTTAAAGACGATTTCGGAAAGCACCATCGAGCGACTTTTCGGCGTGAGAAGGGGGTGCGGCTGTTGCGGCAGAACCGGAATCCCAATATACAGCGACTGATTATCAGCGGGTGCCGGTGAAGGTGGCGAGCGAGTGGGACACCAATGAGGTCGGCAATCTACAAATGAATTTCGTTGCACACTGCGAGCGTTCAAGTGGAGGTGAATACATCTCCACGATTTCAGCCCTCAAATCGCAACGAACTGGTGGGAGGGTCAGGCCATCGCAGTACGCTCGCAGCATGCGACGAAAGAGGGCCTGAGTCAGATGAGTCCCCGCTTTCCGTTCCGTAGTCGCGAACCGCATCCGGATAACTACTCCGCGCTGGTAAACAATCTACTGCTGGACTGGTGCCGCGAGCAGCGGATTCAGCTTTCGCGGCCATACCAGAACAACGACAACGCCCGGATTGAACAGAAGAACTGGACGCACGTGCGCAAGGTAGTGGGTATCTAAGGCACGAGCGAGTTGCGCTTGCTGAATAGATCTACTGCGTGCTGCGGCTCTACAAGAACTTCGTCCTGCCGACGGTCAAGCTGGCGAGTAACGTGCGTGTGAACGGGGCGGATCAAGCGGACCTATAACGGGGCGCGCACACCGTATCAGCGGCTGATCGAATCGGGCCAGGTCGACGGTAAAACCGAACTGCAGCTGAAAGCGACCTATGACGGACTCAACCCGGCTGAACTGCAGCGGCGCTCGACCGAATTGCGAGGCCAACTCGATAAGGTGAGCGCAGCAAAATCGGAAATCGTGCTGGAACGGCCGTGGCGCGACCCAGACATCACGATCAATAACCAGCGCGGTGGTGCAGCAGAACGGCTGCGGAAAAGGGCTACCGCCTGAAGGAAGCTGAGAAAATGACCGCGCCCGATGGAAACTGTGGAAGCCAACACCAAGCTTTGCACCCGTTCGCACAGGCGCTCGGAAATCTCGCCAACAGCGCGACATTCCCGCATTCCCTCAGCGCTGACGAGTGCAACTGAAATTGGGAATCGATGAAACGTACTACAGGTGTTTCCCGCGCCCCTGGTTACATGTTTATCTGTCCCGACCGACACCGGTTGGGTTACCTCGTTAAATGACTTAACAGGTGGCTAACAACATGGCGTGTCCTGAAGTGTTGCAAGCTTGAGATCGAAACGCCGTGCGAGGTTCTCGCGGTTCAAGTCAGGCTGCGAGGGCAAGGCTGAACAGGGTGAGATGAATGCAACCTGACCGGCGATGTCATCTGTCATAGTTCAGACTTGATCTGACGAAAGCATTACGCCACAGAGGTCGCGCGCGGAGCGCGCGAGTGACTGTCAGGTGAAGACACAATAGGAAAACGATCCAGTTGTTTGTCGTGCGCTAGTTGCCTTGAATCCAAGAACGTCTGCAGCGGTGTTTTCCCAAAACAATACTTGCCCGAGTGAGGGCGTCTTTGATTGTACTCTTCCAGCCAAGAGTCTAGATCGTTCTGCAGTTGCTCCAAGGAAGAGTACAGCTTCTTGCGAAAGGCTACACTGTAGAACTCATCCTGCATGGTGCGATGGAACCGTTCACAGATGCCGTTGGTCTGCGGCGACTTGGCTCGAGTTCGGCTGTGATCGATGTTCTCCACCGCCAGATACAGCTGATATTCGTGATGCTCGCGCTGGCCGCAGTACTCGGTTCCGCGATCGGTTAGGATGCGCAGCAACGGAACGTCTTGCTCTTCAAAGAAGGAGACCACACGATCATTCAGCATGTCGGCCGCCACCAATGCATTTTTGCGATCGTAGAGCTTGGCAAAAGCAACTTTCGTGTAAGTGTCGATAAAGGTCTGTTGATAGATCCTGCCGATACTCTTGATCGTGCCGACATAGTACGTGTCCTGCGCTCCCAGATAACCCGGATGAGCCGTCTCGATCTCGCCATGAGCCTCTTTCTCCTGCTTCGCCTTCTCCATGGCCAGAACTTGCGATTCCGTCAGTACGTGGCCTGGCTCTTGCGATAGTTTCGCTTCGAGCGCCTTCAGCCTTTTGGCGAAGGTCTGCAGGTCATGTCGCAACCAAACGCTGCGCACCCCGCTTGGCGATGCGAACAACCCGCGTTTGGTAAGTTCGTTGGCTATCCGCACCTGTCCAAACGCAGGTTGTTCGATCGCCAACTCCACAATCGCTTGTTCGATGTGCGGCTCGGTTCGGTTCTTCAGACACGGCTTACGCCGGCTGATCTCCTTCAGCGCCAACTCGCCGCCCTTCTCGTACAGTTCTTTGAAGCGGTAGAAACTATCGCGCGAGTAGCCCATCACCTTGCAAGCCTCGGAAACACTGCCGAGCATCTCGGCAAGGTTCAGAAGACCCACTTTGTTCTTGATGATCTTTTGATCAGTGTTCATTGACATCTCCTTCGTGCGCTTCGCGCACTGTATCAG
>JBJMGK010000035.1:0-6105 GCA_045807925.1 Bryobacteraceae bacterium
GTTGTCGAACCTGGCTTCGATGCTGCGGCTCAACCTGTTCACCTATCGTGATTTACAGACATGGCTCGACGACCCGTTTGGAACGCCACCAATACGGCCCGACTCCCAGCAACTTGCTCTCGCCCTGACCTGATTTGGACAGCACATTGTGCGTTGACAAGGAAACCTCGATCTGACATCCTCATTTCCAATCCTCAAAACTACTTGGTTTCAACAGAACTGCATTACAACCCTGTTCTGTTTTGGACAGCAGTGCTACGACATATCCGTCGTCCGGTTACGCTCTGGCTGACGTTCTGCTCGGCCGGCCGGCAACATCGCAGCGGTCGCTTGCTTATCCGTCTAACTGGTATCAACAGACCACCACTGTCGGACTATTTGCTCAGGACGATTACAAGGTGACCAGCAATCTTACGTTGAACCTCGGACTGCGTTGGGAAGTCTTCACACCAACCACAGAGAAGTACAACAATATCTCTTCTTTCGATCCGGCTACCCGGGGCATGGTGAAAGCGGGCCAGAACGGTTTAGGCAGCGACCTTTGGGCAACTCAGTACCATAATTTTGCTCCGCGACTCGGGTTTGCGTGGCAACCGTTTGGCAATGCAAAGACTGTGATCCGTGGCGGCGCCGGCATCTTCTACAACGCGCATACGTCCGGAAACGGGATCTTGGCTATCTTCTACAATCCGCCGATGCGCAATCCGCAGACCTACACATCGACCAACGCGAATCCGATTGTAAGTTTCGCCAACGCCTATCCTGCCGCGAATGCCGGAACCTCTTCGGCGCCGTTCGGCATCGCTCAGAACTTCAAGAACGCCACCATCAACGAGTGGACCTTTGGCATTCAGCACCAGTTGGCATCGAGCCTGGTTGTGGACCTGACTTACTTCGGCTCGAAAGGAACTCACCTGCCGATTAACCGCAACATTAATCAGCCCTTTCCATCGGGCGCACCGGGCGTTACTCTTCCGAGACCCTACCCAGGCTTCGGCAACATTACATATGCCGAAAGCGTCGGTAACTCGGTATTTAACTCACTCCAGGCGAAAGTTGAAAAGCGATACAGCGCTGGGCTGAGCCTGTTGTCCACGTTTGTGTGGGGACGGTCGATCGATAACGGAAACGGCATTGCAACGAGCACAAACGCCTCGAGCACGCTCGCTCAGAACGCCTATAATCTGGCTGCGGAACGCGGGCGTTCTGATTTCGATGTGAAGTATCGGTTCGTTTTCAGCCCTGTGTATGAGCTTCCTTTCGGGAAAGGAAAGCCGTTCGTTTCTCAAGGCTTCTGGTCCCAAGTCGTCGGCGGATGGCAGATTTCGGCTCTTTTCAGCGCCCAGACGGGAACGCCTCTCACGCCCTACTACTCAGGCAACGTTAGTGGGACGCTCAATACTCATGACCGCCCGAACGTCATCGGCGATCCGAATAATGGGCCTCAAACTCCGCAGATGTGGTTCAATAAATCTGTGTTCGTGAGCCCTGGTAACGGCCACTTCGGTAACGCTGGACGTAACATCATCAACGGTCCGGGATCAGTCAATCTGGACACGGCGGTGGTTCGCATGTTCAGGATCACGGAGCGCGTGGGTCTGCAATTCAGGGCGCAAGCGTACAACACACTGAATCACGCAAACTTCAACTATCCGAACAACACCGTCGATAGCGCCTCGTTCGGGACTATCAGTTCCGCGAGTGATCCAAGAATCCTCGAAGGTGCGCTACGGCTCATCTTCTAAGCAGTGGAGTCTAAGAAAGGGCCTGGGGCAAATGCCACCGGGCCTTTTTTATCGATAGCTCTTGTCGTCGAGTTTGCGCAAGTCGGTGTCATCCCCGAGTACTCCCAGCGTCACAGCCACAAACGTGAACACCGTTGTTCCAGGCTCCACGTGTCCTCCAAATGCCTTGTCCGGAGTCGCCAACGTGATGTGGGGATGTAATTGTCCGTCGATCACATAGCCGCTCATGCCGATCACATCGGCGGCGGCGTTGGGATTCTTGACGAATGTATTCTTTGAGGGAAACTCGCGGTTGCTGACCTGGTGCACCTGATAGCTCGTCACCGAGCCGATCGCCGAGAGAATGACGGCATTCTTAATGTTCTCCTGCTTGACCATCTTTTCCAACCCGGCAAGCAGATCAGTTTTGTACTTGAACCGCAGGATCGTGACGCGTTGGAATTGGCCATGAATGGCATAAACGTCCGGCACGCTCGGGCTGAGGTCCTTTTTGTCGTCTGCGGGATTCGCCGAGGCATTAGTGATTTCCCGCCTCGTCTCTTGCCCGAACGTCAGAGCGGTTGCACAAGCTATCAGCAACAGAGCTTTCATCTGAACTCTCCTTCGAAAGGATGTTATACCTGCTAATCTTCCGGCATGGATTCAATTGCGGGAAAAGTGGCTTTAGTCACCGGATCCAGTCGGGGGATCGGGCGAGCTATCGCGTTGGCGCTGGCCAGGGATGGCGTCGATGTTGTCGTGAATTTCGCGAATCGGGCGGCGGAGGCGGAGAAGGTGAAAGAGGAGATCTTGCACTTAGGCAGGCGCTGTGTTTGCATCCAGGCGGATGTCTCTGTGAAAAGTCAGGTTGAAAAGCTGGTCGGCGAAACGGCGAATCAACTCGGCACAATCGACATCCTGATCAACAACGCTGGCATCGGTCGTGTGCAGCCAATTGAATCCGTGCGGGAAGAGGACTGGGATGAAGTCCTGGGTGCGAATCTGAAGTCTTGTTTCCTCGTCACGCAGGCTGTGCTTCCCGGCATGCGCAATCGCAAGTGGGGCCGTATCGTGAATCTGTCCTCAGTGGCGGCGCAGATCGGAGGAGTGATCGGCCCACATTATGCTTCCTCGAAAGCAGGTATGTTGGGACTGACGCATTTCTATGCCGCGCGGCTCGCGAGGGAAGGCATAACGGTTAACGCCATCGCCCCGGCTCTTGTCGAAACGGAGATGGTCACTTCTAACGTGAATGCAAAACCCGACATGATTCCGGTCGGCAGGTTTGGAGCGCCGGACGAAGTGGCCGAAGTGACGTTGATGCTCACTAAGAACGGTTACATCACAGGCCAGACGTTGAACGTGAACGGTGGCTGGTTCATGAGCTGAACTGCCCCGCCGCTCACTTCACGACAAAAGTCTTCACGTTCACAAATTCTCGTATCCCGTAAGCGCCGAGTTCACGGCCGAATCCGGAATTCTTAATCCCGCCAAACGGCAGGCGGGCATCGGACGCCACCAATGCGTTCACGAAGGCCATACCAGCTTCAATCTCGTGTATGAAGCGGCTCTGTTCTTCGGGATCACTTGTCCAGATGCTTGCGCCCAATCCGAATTTGGTCTTGTTAGCTAACTTCATCGCCGCGTCGAAGTTCTCCACACGAAAGAGGACAGCAACTGGTCCAAATAGTTCTTCACAGTAAGCCGGGCTCTCCAGCGGAACATCAGCCAGTGCTGTTGGCTCGAAGAAATAGCCTGACCGCGGCAGGCGATGACCGCCCGTGAGCACGCGAGCCCCCATCTGGACCGTTTGTTGCACCTGGCGCTCCAGATTGTCGAGGATGTGTTTTGCTGCCAAGGGGCCCATTTGAGTGTTCTCATCTATCGGGTCGCCGACCTGGAAAGACTGCATCAGTTCCACGAATAAGCGCTCAAACTCCTCCGCAATAGATTCGTGCACGATGAATCGTTTGGCCGCGATGCATGACTGCCCGCAATTGATGAGTCGTGCTTCCACCCCTGTGCGGACCGCTGACGACAGGTCGGCGCTGGGCATGACGACAAATGGGTCACTGCCGCCGAGTTCCAGCACCACACGTTTTAAATGTTCGCCTGCCTGCCGCGCTACCTGAGAGCCCGCGCGTTCACTACCTGTTAAAGTCACGGCTTTTACGCGGGAATCGGCGATGACTTTGCCGGTCTGTTCTGTGTCGATCAGGAGTGTCTGAAAGGCATCGGGAGGAAAGCCTGCGTTGTTGAACAACTCTTCGAGCAGTAACGCACATTGGGGCACGCTCGGAGCATGCTTCAGCAGCGCTACGTTGCCGGCCGCGAGAGCGGGCGCAGCAAATCGAACAGTCTGCCAGAAAGGGAAGTTCCAAGGCATAATGGCGAGCACGGGTCCGAGCGGGTAGTAGCCGACTCCGCTCGTCTTAGCGCCAGTGTGGATCTCTTCCGGTCGTAGCAGCGCTTCCCCATGTTCTGCGTAATAGCGAAATGCGGTCGTGCATTTCAGAATCTCGGCCCTCGCGGCCTTGATCGGCTTGCCCATCTCGAGCGTGATCGTGTTTGCAAGACGATCCGCCTCGTTTTCGAAGAGGTTTGCGGCTGTGAGCAGCCATTGCTTTCGGTCGTTGACCGACGTCGCGCGGAAGCGCAGAAAGGCCCTGTGAGAACGTTCAATTCGATCGTCCAACTCCGGTTCATCCAATGGAGAAAACGTGCGTTCAACTTGTCCCGTTGCAGGATTGATCGATTGAATCACGCGGTCATTATAGCCGCCGAAACTATAAGATGATCTTACGTGCAACTCCTCTATCTCGTTCTTTCAACCTTGCTGGTGCGATCCCCGCGATAGGACGCCAGCTTGGAGCAATTCGCTAAATCCAATAACGACGGCTGGAGTTCTCCTCCGTCTGCCCTGGGATCGCCGCGAGCCCAAGTGCACCTATGGCGCGTGCTGCTCGACGTCTTGCCCGCCGACCATTCCTGTCTCGCTCCGGATGAGGAGACACGCGCTGGCAAACTGGTGCACCTCCGGCACCGGTACCGCTTCGTGGCGATGCGATCTGCGCTTCGGGCGATACTGGGCAGATATCTTCAAATTCCGCCAAGCTCGGTGGTGTTCTCCTACGGTGAAAAGGGCAAGCCAAGCCTCAGGGACGAGCAGAACCGTATCGATTTGCGCTTCAATCTTTCTCATTCAGGACATCTGGGGATTCTCGCTGTTGCGTGCGGCCGGGAGCTGGGAGTCGATGTCGAGACACGGCAGCAAGTCGTCGATTACATGGCGATCGCACAGCGGTTCTTTTCCCCCCGAGAGCACCAGGCTATCGCCGAGCTACCGGAAGACCTGCGCCAACGCGCGTTCCTCCGCTGTTGGACCCGCAAAGAGGCATATGTGAAGGCTCTCGGAGCCGGGCTGTCCTGCTCTCTCCAGTCGTTCTCTGTGTCTGTATCACCGCAGCTTTCGTACGACGCTCTGGTCAAGGCCGCATGTCCGGGCGCCTATCACGTGAGCGATCTGGCTTTGCCGGACGAATGCTATTCGGCACTCGCCGTAGAGGGTGGATATCTTCCGCGCTGCAGTTGGACTTACCAGCCCAGATTGGTACGGCGGTGATGGCCAGAACGGCCGGATTTCGCTACAACTCTGTTGAGACCCGATTTGAAACGGAGAGCCGGTTAGAAAGGTATCCATTGAGAAGAATGGTTCTCGGTAAGGCAGCGTTTCTGGTGATCGCAGTTTCGAGCATGCGGGCCGATGATGCGGCGGAAACGCAATTCAGAATATCTACGCGAAAAGTTGGCGTTTCCTCAATCACAAAACCCTGAACCGAGGAGGTGACGGACTTGGGCCGAACAGAGGAGTCAAACATCATTTGCCGTCAGTTTCACGGAAAGCGTCACGTTCAGATGGAAAGAATATTACCAATCGAAGATTCTGGAATTCAGTAAGCGACTGAGAATCACCATAACTGTAGGGCTTACTGGGCCGAAAGAGCGGGTGCTTGATTAGGACTGTGCGGCAGCCCAACGATGAGCAGAAGCTCAGCGATCCTATTGACGGGATGGGTGGCAATGCGGCTGAGGACATCTTTGAACCAAGCGAATGGATCAACAGCAGGACGCTGGCAGGAAGCGACGAAGCTGCGCAGCACGGCAGCCGTTCGACCGCCGACATCGCTGCCGAAAAACAGCCAGTTGCCACGACCTACTGCCATCACGCATCCATTCTGCCCATATCGGGTCGGAAGTTGATGTCCACTATCGTTGGCACCCACTTTACGGTCGACGATTGCGGGTGCAGCACAGCGAACAACGCGCGAGCGGCCGGTTTATCCATGTCGAGGTGGCGCCCGGCACAGTAACGATATTGCCA
>JBJMGK010000036.1:0-30456 GCA_045807925.1 Bryobacteraceae bacterium
ACACAAAAACCCTACACAACTCAAATACTATATTGCTGTCGGACACCGACGCCCTTGATGGCCCGTCGAGTTTGATGTGCTCTCTAATAAACTCCACTGCTCGGTACGCGCCTGTTGTGACGGCTTGAATGGAAGAGCCCGTGAACCAATAAATCACCGAACCTCCCGCGATCAAACCCAGCAGGAAGGGCGGATAGAGGATCGATAGATTTTCGACCAGTTCAGGCCGGAGGCCTTTCGTAAGGGCAACCACGATCGAGAAGATCATCGTCGTTGCGCCTACCACGGCCGTGCCGACTAGCACAGGCTTCGCCGTGGCTTTGAAGGTGTTCCCGGCTCCATCATTTTCTTCGAGGTGGTACTTGGCTCGATCGAAGTTCACAACCACTCCGAACTGCGATTCCAACTCTCGCTCGATCTCCGGCAATTCCTCAATCGTCGAGAGCTCAAACACCGACTGCGCATTGTCCGTTACCGGGCCGTAAGAATCGACAGCAATCGTGACCGGAGCCATTCCAAGAAAGCCAAACGCTACCAGCCCGAACGCGAATACTGCAGGCGCAACCATCACGTTGGCTAAACCAGTTGTGCTCACCCCGTATGCCACACCCATGAGCAGCAGAATCACCTGTCCGAGCCAAAACGAGCTCATGTTTCCGGCTACCAGGCCCGAAAGAATGTTCAGTGCCGCTCCGCCTTCACGAGACGAGGAGACCACTTCTCGTACATGGGCGGAATGCACGGACGTAAATACCTTCACCAACTCCGGAATCAGCGCTCCGGCCAGAGTGCCGCAGCTGATGACCGTCGCGAGCTTCCACCACAGGGTCGGATCGCCTCCGAGTTCAGGGATAACAAAATACGAGACCAAGAAAGTTAACGCGATCGTGACGGCCGAGGTCAACCGAAGCAAATTTGTTAGGGGTGCTTCGAAATCCATCTCTTTGCGCTGGGCGTATCTGGCCCGACTATAAACAGCGTTCAACAAATAAGACAGCCCGGAGGCAGCTACCATCGTGACGCTCAGGGCGAAGATCCAGACCAGGAGCTGACTTTGCACCAGCTGTTCGTGAACTCCCAACGCAATGAAGGAGATCAGTGCAACAGCGGTCACGCCGTACGTTTCAAACCCGTCCGCGGTTGGGCCAACAGAGTCCCCTGCGTTGTCCCCCGTGCAGTCGGCGATCACGCCTGGATTTCTCGCGTCGTCCTCTTTAATGCGGAAGACAATTTTCATCAAGTCCGCACCGATATCGGCAATCTTCGTGAAGATGCCCCCGGCCACCCGCAACGCGGCGGCGCCAAGGGACTCCCCGATCGCGAAGCCTACAAAGCAAGATCCCGAATAGTCGTGCGGAACCACTAGAAGAATGAAGAGCAGGAGGACCAGTTCCACGCTGATCAAAAGCATGCCGATGCTCATACCGGCCTTCAAGGGGATGTCGAAACATGGGTAAGGCATCCCGGACAGGCTTGCAAAGGCTGTTCGTGAATTGGCGAAGGTGTTGACGCGAATGCCGAACCACGCAACACCGCAGCTTCCGCAGATACCGATAACACTAAAAAGAAGGATGACCAGGACCTTGACCGCTGTGAAATGTTCGAGTACACCGAAGTACAAAATGATAACCGCGGCAATGAAAAGCTCGAGCAACGCAAGAAACTTCACTTGCGTGGCCAGGTAGGTCTTGCATGTTTCGTAGATGAGCTCGGAGATTGCGAGCATGCTGTCGTGGACAGGCAAGCTCTTAAGCTGCCGGTACATAACCAGTCCGAAGAGCAGGCCGAGCGCCACGATCAGCAACCCGCAACTCAAGAGGGATCGGCCGTTGATGACTCCACCGAAGAAGGTGGCCTGACTGAGGTCAGGAAGCAGAAGGTGTCCTTCTCCGCCCTCCTCTGCAGTCTGACCGAGGGTCGCGATGGGCGCGAAAAACGACAATATGGCCGCCAAGAGCGCGGCCTGCGGAACGCGCAAATTAGATTTCAAGGAAGCACCCTCCCCGGGCACTCGGCAAAACGGATTGGTCGACAGGGACAATCAGCACGGCGATCGATGGCCAAATATGGCCGATCCGGATTTAAAATCCTACTTCCGTCGACCTCCCGGCAGTGTACCAATGCGTGAAAACCGGATTGTATGCGCATTGCTTTTCGGGGCGAAACTGAGCGGCGAAGGTGACATTGGACGCTAAATACACGGTTGTGAATAGTGGCTCTCGACGGCAATCCGGCCGAGAGGAGGAGGCTTTCCAGGTACTTCGTAGGCCTATTATCAGAATTGCCGTGCAAATTCCGGACGATTCTGTCATTAAATACGCCGAAGAGATGCTTGTCTGGTACGACAAGTCAGCAACTCGGAACAGGTTGTGCTTCTACTCACTGAAGTGCGTGCAACTCGTCGTAGCTGGTGCAATTCCAGTATTCTCGCTTCTCCCTCAGATTCGGGGTGTTCAGCCGATCCTTTCCGGCATCGCTGGGGCCTTGTTGATTATTCTCGAAGGTTTCCAACAGACGTTTCAGTTCCAGCAGCAGTGGACTCAATACCGCGCAACCTGGTCGACGCTGAAATCGGAAGAGTACCTTTTTCGGGCGCAAGCCGGCCCATATAAGGGCGCCTCAGGTGCAGAGGCGACGTTCGCCGAACGAATCGCCGGTTTCGTATCGAGCGAGAATAAAGCTTGGCAACTCCAGACGAGAGGCCCTCATGGGAAGGGATCCGAGTCGCAATGAATCCGCGGGGCTGTCCGGCGTAGCCCAGGATGACGGTACGCCCCTGCTGCGTTTGACACCCGCCTTTGTAATTAGTTAGACTGAGATGTTCGAGATTTCGAGCAGAGAGAATTAGTCTGTCCATGCGTACCGAATACCCGTCCAAACACGACATCAAGCGTGCTTGGCACGTGATTGACGCAAACGATGCCGTCCTGGGTAGAGTAGCGAGCCGCGCAGCTATGCTGTTGATGGGCAAGCACAAGACCACCTTTGCGCCGTCAATCGATACGGGCGATCACGTCGTCATTGTAAACGCCGCTAAAATTAAGCTAACCGGCGGCAAAGAGAATCAGAAGATCTATCGACGCCACACTGGATATCCCGGTGGGCTGATCGAAACCGGCGCTCGTCGGATGCGGGAAATCCGCCCCGAGCGTATGTTGGAGCTCGCCATTTCGGGAATGCTTCCGAAGAGCAAGCTTGGTAAGCAGATGTACCGAAAACTGAACGTGTATGCGGGTGAGCACCATCCGCACCAGGCACAAAAGCCTGCGCCGCTTGCGATTTGAGGCTCAGGATTAGGAGAAAGGGTTACGTCAAGGTCCTCAGGATCTTGCGCCGTTGTTATTAGCGAATGCCAGCGAAGTTAGTTCAACAGTTGGGAACCGGTCGTCGAAAGACGGCAACCGCGCGTATCTTTCTGCGAGCGGGCAAGGGCCAAATCACCGTAAATCACCGGCCCTTTGAAAATTATTTTGTCAGCGAGTCCGCCCGTGCATACGTGCGACAGCCGCTCCTCGCAGCGGAGATGGCGGACCGTTTCGACGTTTTAATCCTCGCCGACGGCGGCGGTATCAGTGGACAGGCTGGAGCAGCCCGGATGGGTATCGCTCGCGCCTTGATTGAATTCAACACGGAATTGCGTGGAAAGCTGAAGTCCCTCGGATTGCTGACACGCGATGCACGCGCAAAAGAACGAAAGAAGTACGGGCAGAAGGGCGCCCGCAAGCGCTTCCAATTCTCCAAGCGTTAATTCGCTCCTGTTTTTCTTCCGTCCAAACACTGTCCCGCGAGCGGTTAGCCGACCCGGCGCCGCCCGCATAACCGGGTCGCAAGTGATCTCACGCAAATCCCGCCTGGACGCGTGATTCCGGTCCCTGCGGTTCTTATGTAAAGCCTAGGAGGCAGATTGCCATCGATTTCGATGAAAGAACTGCTCGAAGCAGGCGTTCACTTCGGGCACCAGACCAAGCGCTGGAATCCAAAGATGAAAGAATACATCTTTGGCGAACGCAACGGCATTTATATCGTCGACTTACAGAAAACGCTGAAGCTCTTTAAAGATGCCATGCGTTATGTCGGCGAAATGGCCGCACAGGGTAAGACCGTCTTGTTTGTCGGCACGAAGCGTCAGGCACAGGAAGCGATCGCGGAAGAAGCGACGCGCGCCGGTCAGTTTTATGTCAACCAGCGATGGCTGGGTGGATTGCTGACCAACATCGCCACCGTTCAGCGCTCGATCAAGCGATTGAAAGAGCTGGATAGCATGGCGACGGAAAACGCGTACGAGGGCCGGGCCAAGAAGGAAGTCGGACGGCTGGAACGCGAGCGCAAGCACCTGCAACAGAACCTTGCCGGAATCAAAGACATGAACGGCTTGCCCGATCTGCTCTTTGTGATTGACTCAAATAAAGAATCTATTGCAGTGAAGGAAGCTCGCAAGCTGGGCATTCCTGTCGTTGCGGTGGTCGATACGAATTGCGACCCGGACGAGGTTGATTACGTCATTCCGGGCAACGACGACGCGTTACGCGCAATTCGACTGTTTACGACCAAAATTTCCGAAGCCGTGATCGAGGGCCGCACCCTCGCCACCGAACAGGAGTTCGTCGCCGAGAAGATTGTCAGCGATGACGATTCCGGTGAGCAGACGCCCGAAGAGTACACGCAGTATATGGATCCGAAGTACGCGGAACAGCTCATGTCGGAGAGTTTGGCGACTAGTGCGGAGCCGGAAGGTCCGCCCCGAAAAGGTCCGGGCAGCGAAACGACTGAGGAGCTCGTTAGCACAACAGTTAGCGAGGGCTAAAGTCCAGTCCGAATTTATCCATGGGCGACCTGCCAGCAACGGTTTGGTCGCCCAAGTTGTGTAGGGAATAAGCAGAGTAAGCGTGAGCGGCCGCGGTTCGCGGCTGCAGTGAAGAAGATATGGCAGAGATCAGCGCACAGTTGGTGAAACAGCTCCGCGATATGACCGGGGCAGGCATGATGGAGTGCAAGAAAGCGCTCCAGAAGGCAGATGGGGATTTACACAAGGCCGAAGTCGTGCTGCGTGAAAGCGGCATCGCCGGCGCTACGAAGAAAGCAACTCGCTCAACCAAACAGGGCATCATCTCGTCGCATATTGCCGCGGATGGCAAAGTCGGCGTGTTGATTGAAGTTAATTGCGAATCTGATTTCGTCGCGCGTACAGAGGACTTCCAAGCACTGGTGTCCGATGTCGCCAGTCACATCGCGGTAACCAAGCCGAAGTACGTGCGAGTGGAAGAAGTCACCGAGGCGGAAAGGGCAAATTTCAAGGAACATGAAGCCCTTTACGAGCAGAAGTTTGCCGGCGAGCAAGCCGGCACGATCGGTGATCTCGTAAAAAGTAAGATCGCGAAGCTGGGCGAAAACATCAACGTTTCCCGGTTCACGCTCTACGAAGTAAGGGGCAACGGCGTAGTTGGCTCGTACATCCACACGGGCGGCCAGATCGGCGTGCTGCTCGAGGTCGCCACTTCAGACCAGTCGGTTGCCTCGCGCGAGGAGTTCAAGACTCTGCTTCGGGATCTCGCGATGCAGGTTGCGGCGGCGTCGCCCCAATACGTGAACAAAGACAAAGTGCCTGCCGACGTGCTCGAGAAAGAGCGGAGCATCCAGCGTGCTCGCGCCCTGGGTGAAGGCAAACCGGAAAAGATGGTTGACAAGATCGCGGAAGGCCGTATGAGCAAGTTCTACGAAGAAGTCTGCCTGCTCGAACAGCCGTTCATCCGCGAGAACACGATCACGGTCGCGGATTTGATTAAGACGGCAGCTTCGAAAGTCGGCGGAACGGTCGAAGTGACGCGTTTCACCCGCTTCAAGGTGGGTGATGCCGCGGATGCTCCAGGCGTGGAAGAAAGTCCGCTTCCGGTAACAGCATAGGCGGAACGTGGCGAAGGCGTTAGTAGGGGGTTGATGCCACAATATCGACGTATTCTTCTCAAGATCAGCGGGGAGGCCTTGGCTGGTCAGCTTTCGTTCGGTCTTGACCCGGAGAGAGTCAACGCTCTGGCGAAGGAAGTTGCCGAGGTGGCTTCGTCCGGTGTTCAGATCGGATTAGTGCTTGGCGGTGGCAATATCTTCCGGGGTATTGCCGCCGCTGCGTATCACATGGATCGAGTGCAGGGCGATCACATGGGCATGCTGGCCACTGTTATCAACGCGCTCGCGTTCCAGGATGCCTTGGAGCGGCAGGGCGTCCCGACCCGTGTCATGACGGCAATTCAGATGCATCAGGTGGCCGAGCCCTATATCCGGCGGCGCGCCATACGTCACCTTGAAAAGGGACGGGCTGTGATCTTCGCTGCCGGAACGTCGAATCCTTACTTCTCCACCGATACCGCCGCCACTCTGCGCGGTCTTGAAATCCACGCCCAGATCATCGCAAAGGCAACGAGCGTCGATGGAGTGTACGATAAAGATCCGAAGAAGCACCCGGCTGCAGTGAAATATGCAGAGGTTAGCTACACAGAGGTGTTGTCGAAAGCCTTGGGTGTGATGGACGCCTCTGCGGTTGCGATGTGCCGTGACAACCATATGCCCATCATGGTCTTCGACCTGAAGATCGCGGGCAATATAATGCGAATGGCAATGGGCGAGCCGATCGGGACAGTCATCCGCGATCTGTCAGCTCGAGATCTCGACTATGAAACAGGACAATCAAACCACCACGGCTCACAGTAGCGGACCGTTTAAGAGCGTGAAAGAGATCGAGGCGAATGCGCGTACTCGCATGGAGAAAGCGCTCGCCGATCTGCAGGGCGAAATGGCCCAGTTCCGAACGGGACGGGCTTCGGTTAATCTACTCGACAGCGTACGCGTGGACTACTATGGCTCTCCGGTTCCACTGAACCAGGTGGCGCAGCTTCATGTGCCAGAACCGGCGATGATCACGGTTCAACCGTGGGACACGTCCATGATTCGTGAAATTGAAAAGGCGATCCGCCAGTCCGATCTTGGTCTCAACCCGTCAAACGACGGAAAAATCGTCCGCATTCCCATTCCGCCTTTAACGGAAGAGCGACGGCGCGACCTGGCAAAAAAACTCAGCCACTTCACCGAAGAGCGCCGGGTCGCGTTGCGAAACGTCAGGCGAGACGCAAACGAGCAACTGAAGAAGCTCACGAAAGACAAGCTCATCAGCGATGACGACGAGCGTCAGGCGCTGGACACAGTTCAGAAATTAACCGACTCCCAAATCGCAAAGCTTGACCAGATCTCGAAGACAAAAGAAAAAGAGATTCTCGAATTCAAGTAGACAACTGTTTCAAGATTCCGGGGCGTATGGGTCTTCTCATCGCCCCGGCTTTTCTTTAGCGGCACACCGCGCTGCGATCCATTGCGCCAAATCTTCTTCTGAGATTTCGCCGGACGCAACTGCCTCGATCGTGCGGATGGTGTCAAGCGTTGCTTGCGTATCGCTGATCATCAGCCGATAGCCATTAATCTCAAGGAAGACCAACATTGCGAGCAGCCCGGCTCGCTTGTTGCCATCGACAAACGGGTGATTTCGACAGATTCCCATCGTGTACGCAGCAGCTAAGGCAGCCAACGAACATGACTCCGCGTAAGCAAAGACATGTTGAGGTCGCGCAAGTGCAGAGTCAAGAAGACCAGAGTCTCGCAACCCTGGCGCACCACCAAACATCGCGAGACTCTTACCATGGAGTATTTCGAGAGCCTTGCGGCTGACCCATTTGGGTTCGATCACTTCGCGAGAGCTTTAAACACGTCCCGATGTTTCTCGAGGAGCTTATCGCCGATTTCTAGCTGTTCTTGAATTTCGGGATCGTATGGCGTTAACAGGATGCCATTCGGCGTTTCGATCGCGTACAACTGATCACCCTTCTCGACTCTCATCAGGGCAAGCAACTGTTTGGGCAGGATTAGGCCTGTCGATGTCCCGACCGGAGTGAGCTTCAGGGTAGTCATAGGATTATTATATACATAATAATCCTATGTTCATCTACTGCTGATTTGCCGGTGCGGCACCGGCCGGCAACTGTCCAACAACGGATTCATCGTAAGTGATCCCGTTCTTATCGAGCAAGTTCCCAACTGCGCGATCCAAAGCAATACGGGCTTTGATCCAGACACTTCGAGCAGACACTTCAGTGGAGCGGGCTTGTGCCAGATATCCTTGCTGCTGGATCACCAGCAGGTTCGTGGACGCCCCCACTGAAAGTTTGTCTCGCTCGGCGCTAACCAGTTGTTCCTGATAAATGCGGCTTTGCGTTGCTGCATTCAGAGCTGATCGCGCAGTCTGTAGCGCAATCAATGCGTTCTGCACCTGCTCGCGGACTTGATTCGACAGCAGTTGCGTCCTGGCCTGCGCCTGCCGGACCTGTAACAGGTCTCTAGCCGCATCGGCTTCCGCGACGTGATTCTTAAGAGGAAGATTGAACTGAATGCCTGCCTGATAGATCTTCGACAGACGGAGGCCGGCAGTTCCGACATCAGACGGCACGGTAATCTGGCCTGTTCCGGGCGTCCCGAGAGTGCTAAACGGTAATTCACTACTGCCTCGCGTCTGGAAGTTCGCAATCAGATCTACTTCCGGCCGCGTTGCGTTTTGGGACCCCTTGAGGGCAAGCTCGCTGCTCTCGACCTGTAACGATGCCTGCGCCAGGTCGGGACGCGTAGCGAGTGCTTGCGATACGAGTGCATCGCTCGACGGCAAGTCCTCCGTTCCGGGAACACGAATGGGATCAGTAGGGACAATGTGCAAGTTCGCCAGAACCGGATCGGCCGCTCCTTGCCGCGACAATTGGGTCTTTAGAATGACTTCCTGCTGATTTACCAGGCCCTCCGCCTGAATCAGGTCAAGCTGGCTGGAAGTCACAAGCGATTGCGCACGAGTCAACTCGAGCGGAGCTAACGTTCCTAACTCGACCTGCGAACGATTGTCCTCAAGGAGCTTCTGGGCCGCAGCAAGCGTTTCGCGCTTAACTTGCACGTTCTCGTTCAGGCTCACCAGATCGTAATAGAGACGCGAGATTCCGTATACTGTGCTGATCAGTTGCTGGTAGAACAGCAGCCGCGAAATTCGCTGATTGATGCGGGCAATCCGGATGTAGCGAAGATTCACTTCCCTTCCCCGCGCCCTTAGCAGCGGCTGGGTCAACGTAACCGAAGTGTTTGGGGCCGAGAACGGGTTATACCTTGATTGGTCGCCGTAAAGCACTTGCGCCGCATTGTTGACGCCCACCTGGAGCTGCGTCCCATAACTGAAGCCCTGCACCAGAGCATAGTTGGCTGTGACGAAGTGCAAGGTATTGGGAGACGGCGCAAGCGCAGCCGGATTTCCAATGGCGCTGCTGGTCAGCAGCGTGCTGTTTTCCCTACTGAAAAACGTGTTCTGACCTACGAACGTGGGCTGAAGTGTCGGCACTACGGGACCTGTGGCGTATCCAGTCGGACCTTGCACCGAAAGATTGCTCGAAGTGGGGCTCAGTATGTTCAGCGAGGTTAGATCGTTGACCGTCGGCGTGCTCGGCGTCACAGTTGATGCTGCACTGTTCAGCAGTGGGCTGCCAGGACCGCCTACGCCCGTTGGCGTTTCGGTTACAGAGTAATCTAAGCCCCGAAGGTTGGCTCCGCCGGAAGCGCGAAGCGTTTCCGTTCCGGCGATCGCCAGATTGTAACGCCCGACTTCAACATCAAGGTTATTCTCAATTCCGAGTGCGAGGGCATCGTAGAGCGAAAGGTAAAGCGCGCCATTGCGAACAAGAGATCTGGACCTCTCCGCCTGTCCGAGTTTCAGATCCGGCGCTGTTGGCCTCGCGTACCGAGCGCCGAAATCCCACACGCCTTGGCTGGTCTTGAACTGAGGACTTTCAGCCGCACCTTTCGCGGTGCTACTCTGCACTGCTTGCAGCTTTTCCGAATTCGCTACCGTCTGCGAATCAGCCGACGTGCACAAGGCAAACGTCAAGCTTCCAATTAACGCCGTCCTCATTACTTTCCGGAGTCCGAGGAATGCGAACCGACGCTTCCTCCTCCACCCTTGCTCTTCGATTGCGGCTCGCTTTGGCTGCCGGGCTGGTGATTTCCCGTATTCGCGAACTGCGGATCGATCTTCGATCCTTCACGAATCTCATCCGTCACGTCGAGGGCGATCGCGTCGCCGTCGCGGAGTCCTGAAGTTACTTCTGTCAATTCGCCGTAATCTCGGCCGACAGTAATCGGCTGGATATGAATCGTCTGACCGTTAACAACTGCAACACTCGTTTTTCCGTCACGGATGACGATGGCCGCGCCCGGAATGATGATGGGCGGCTGATCGTTGGTGCTCCTGAAACTGACCGAAACATACATGCCGGGGACGAGCTTTCCGTTATTCGCAACTTGCACCTCGACAAGCAGAGTACGCGTGTTTTGATTGATGGATGCCGATGTTCGGGTCACTCGGCCCTTCAGCTGTTCGTTCAGACGCTCCTGAAACGACAAAACAGCGGGTTCTCCAACCTTGATGCTCGACGTATAAGCTTCAGGAACGGAGACGAGGATACGCAAGCGATCCACACTGGCAATCGTGAACATCTCGCCGCCTTGTGCACCTCCGGCGGACGTGCTTACGTTCGAGGTCAGGTTTCCAGACGCGCCCTGATTGTTCCCCTGCACTCCCGCAGCGCTCACGCCCCCGGTCGACGTTGGAGAGCCGGCGCCCAGACCGGTGCCGTTTGAACTGATCAGGGCACCGACGTCGATGTTACGGGCCGTAATCACACCGGCAAAGGGAGCAGTAACACGTTCATACTCCTGGAGCACTTTCAGGCGGTTCAGGTTCTCGCGATTGGATTCCACGATATTCTCGCCGGCTGCAACATTGGCTTCCGACACGCGGTAATTCGCTTCCTGTTGATCGCCTTCCTGCCGCGAGAAAACTCCTCTTCCGACCAGCACCTTCCAACGGTCCCATGTAACCTGGGCTAGGTGTTGTTGCGCTCGAAGCTGGCCCAGGCTGGCTTCACTCTGTTGCAAAGCAGCCTGAGCTTGAGCCACTTGCCGGTCGAGATCAGGCGAATCGATCGTCGCCAGAAGCTGCCCGGCTCGCACGTGGTCACCGATATCAACCAACCTGAGTGCGACGTAGCCGGACGCTCGCGCGTAGATGTGCGCCTCCGTATAGGGCAATGTAGTGCCGGGAACAGCCAATTCACTTGTCGGCAGCGCGCGCCTCACCCGTTGCACCTGGACGCGAGGAAGAGCCTGGCTCCTGTCTTTTGCTTCTTCGTTAATCGATTCCGTCCGCTTATGTCTCGGCAACCAGCCAAAGAAAAAGACAGCCAAGCCGGCGCATACGAGAAGGATGACGAATACCAGCCAATGCATCGCCGAGTGGCCGGGTTTGTCGCCCGAAACACCACGGCCGCTGTCCGGTGATGCATTTTCGCCCTCCGCCTGACCGGGAGGTAATTCATTCAGTGTTGCCATGCACTACGCTTCTTGCGCTTTAGGATCCCTTTTCGTCCCGTCTGGGTTGATTTCGCCGTTGTACTCTTGATCTATTCTCTCGTCATAGTTGACTGGCGCCTTTTTGCGCAGCAACGAGTACATGATGGGAACAATAAAAAGCGTACTGACCGTTGCAACGAGGAGGCCGCCGATCACGGCACGGCCGAGCGGTGCGTTTTGCTCTCCACCTTCACCAAAAGCCAGAGCCATCGGCAGCATACCGATGATCATGGCGAGAGCAGTCATACAGACCGGCCGCAAGCGGATGTAGCCGGCCGACAGAGCCGCTTCCCACTGGTCCTTGTTCTGCCCACGCTCGTCGTTGGCGAAGACGACCAACAGAATTGAGTTCGCGGTGGCCACGCCGATCGTCATGATTGAACCCATAAGCGAAGGCACGCTGAACGTAGTCTGGGTGAGATAGAGCATCCAGAGAATGCCCGAAAAAGCACCGGGCAACGCAGTCAGAATGATGAAGGGATCAAGCCAGCTCTGGAAATTGACGGCCATCAGAAGGTAGACAATAACAACCGCGAACGCAATTCCCAGCAAGAGTCGCGTGAAAGACTCTTCCATGGTCGTCACCTCGCCGCGAAGCTCAATAAACGTGCCGCCCGGAAGATTCTTCTGGCTCTTGATGATCTTGTGGATCGCATCCGCGACTCCTCCCAGATCCCGCCGGTCGGCGTCCGCATAGATGTCGTACGTCGGCTGAATATTGTAGTGATTGACAACGATGCTCGACACGTCCCGTTTGAATGAGACGAGATTTCCCAGGAGCTGACTGTTAGTGCCTGCCGTCGAGGTGACAGGTGTCCGCTTGAGCGCATCAAATGAGTCGATTCTGTATTGGGGAGTCTGGACGACGATCTGGTAATTGACACCGTTCTGTGGATTCAGCCACTGATTTGGCGCAGTTTGGCCACTGCCAGAGAGGGAAATGAGCATGCTGTTCGCCACGTCACGCTGCTGTAATCCAATCTGGGCCGCTCGCTCGCGGTCCACATCGACCTGCAGCGTTGGATATGAATTTTGTTGATGAATGTGAACGTCAACGGCACCCGGGATAGCTTTGACCTTGGCCAGTAACTCCTGAGCGATACGAAAGTTCTCCGTAGGGTTACGACCCACGACTTGAAGATCAATGGGGGCCGGTAGACCGAAATTGAGAATCTGGTTCGTGATGTTAGCCGGGGTGAAGAAAAATGTTTCTTCCGGAAACTTCTCGGCCAAGCGCTTTCGCAACGTTCGGGTTAGTTCCAGAGTTTCTCGCTTACCTTCTTTTAGCGAGATGAGGATGTCGCCGTCCGAGTTACTGATGCTGGCACTAGTGCCATAGGCGAGATTGATTCCGCCGTTCGGCAAGCCGATATTGTCCAGGATCATATCCACCCGGCCTCCCGGCACGATGCGGCGAATCTCGTCCTCGATCCTCGCGAAGATCACTTCGGATTGCTCGATACGCGTTCCTTGAGGCGGCATGACATGCAGCCGCATCTGGCCGGAATCCACGTACGGGAAGAAGTCTCGCCCGATAGCTAACGTCAGCAAGGATGATCCGCCTACGAATGCTCCGAATAATACGAGCACCGTTGCCCGGTGATGAAGACTCCACTCGAGTGCAGTCTTGTACCGGTGTCGCAATCGTTCGAACTGATGCTCAAAGCGCTGATGGAACTTCCAGATCCAGTTGTTCGCTTCCTTGGGTGGCGGGTCCCCTTGCTTCTGCTGGTACAAGGTGACTTCCGCTGGCAAGAGGAAGTGCATCATCGTCGGAACCAGGGTTCTGGACAGGAAGTAAGACGCGAGCATCGCAAACACGACCGCCATTGCAAGGGGCGTGAACAGATATTTGGCGGCGCCCGTCAGCAGTACGACCGGTAAGAAAACGATACAGATGGCGAGAGTCGAGACAAGCGCCGGGGCTGCAACCTGACTTGCGCTGTCGAGAATCGCATGGACCAGCGATTTGTGAGGATCCTCCAGGTTGCGGTGAGTATTCTCGATTTCGACTGTTGCGTCATCCACCAGGATGCCGACCGCGAGCGCTAATCCCCCGAGCGTCATCACGTTGATCGTTTCTCCCAGAGCCGCCAAGATACAGATCGAGGTCAGAATCGAGAGCGGAATCGAGATACAGACGATCAGCGTGCTGCGCCAACTTCCCAGGAAGAGAAGAATCATCAACGCTGTGAGAAAGGCGGCAATACTGGCCTCGCGAATGACCTCGCTAATGGAACTACGAACGAATATGGACTGATCGAACAGCGGAGTGATCTGGAGGGCTTTGGGAAGATCTGCCTTCACACGAGGCAGGGCCTTTTTGACGGAGTTAACAATATCTAGCGTTGAAGCCTTCCCATTCTTCAAAACGGTGAGGAGCGCTGACCGCCGGCCGTTCTCCCTGACGACATTGGTCTGTACGGCAAATCCATTTCGGATCTGGCCGATGTCCTTCATCTAGACGATGGCGCCGTCAGCCGCCCGAATGGGCAGATTGTTCATGGAAGCTACCGTTAACGGGCTGCTATTCGTTTTTACGAGATACTCGGTGTCGCCGGCGCGAAGCGTACCGGCCGGCAATAGCAGGCTTTGTCCATTCAAGGCATTCGAAACATCGAGCCCGGAGAGATGCTTCGCGTATAACGCATCAGGGTCGAGGTCAACCATGATCTGCCTGGACTTACCGCCCCACGGGAGCGGGATGGAGGCGCCCTGAACCGTTGCCAACCGAGTACGGATAAAGTTCAGCCCCAGATCGAACAGATCCTGTTCAGTCAGACCTTCGCCGGATAGTCCCAATTGGAGAACGGGAACGCTCGAAGCATCATATTTCAGAATTGCGGGCGGGAAAATGCCTGGCGGTAAAGCACGGAGAATGGTCTGGACGATCGAAGTAATCTGCGCGATCGCAACCTCCACCTTTGCTTTGGGCTGAAAAAATACTTTGATGATCGCAACACCCGAATACGACTGCGACTCGATGTGCTCGATGTCGTTGACCGTCGTTGTCATGGCACGTTCGCAGATGGTGACGACGCGTTTCTCCATGTCATCAGGAGGCAGGCCGTTGTAGGTCCAAACGATGCTGACGACCGGGATGTCGATGTACGGGAAGATGTCCTTTGGCGTAACAATCGCAGTGATACAGCCTAAGATGAGAACCAGGACCGAAAACACGACGAACGTATAGGGTCTGCGAAGTGCGAGATGAACTATCCACATGATTATTCGGCGGCAGACCTGGAAAGCGTTCTCATTGTTCCTCTTAACAGAAAGCTGTTAGCGTTTAGCGGCACAGCGAGTTCGTGCCCGAAGACCCAGTGCACTGCAGATAACGTTGTATTCAGGATAGCTCCCGGGCTTAGGAAAGATGCCTTCTCAGTCCGTATCTGCAGGTCCTCGTGGCTGCACGACCGCATGTCGACGACGGTCGGCCACACTTCACGGGTTGCGTTGCTGGAAAGCCGATGACTGCTCTCGAAAAATACCAGCTCATCGTCCTTGCTCTGTTAGTCCTGGTCATCTGTTTCGGTTCGATCGCGAAGTGGCTGAATCTTCCCTACCCGATCGTGCTGGTCATCGCTGGTCTGGCAGTCAGCCTGCTTCCGCAACTCCCTCGCATCCCTTTGAATGCCTCGATGATTTTCGTGGGCGTTCTCCCTCCCCTACTCTTTTCCGCAGCTTTCACGACCTCCTGGCGGGAATTCCGGTACAACCTGGCGAGCATCGCACTCCTGGCGTTCGGGCTGGTGGGCTTTACCGTTCTGGGTGTCGCTGTGGCCGCTCACATGTTGCTCCCGGAGTTCGACTGGCGGCTTGGGTTAGTGCTGGGAGCGGTTGTTGCACCGACAGATGCAATCGCCGCTACGGCGATAGGCAAACGTCTTGGCTTGCCGAAACAGATCATCTCCATCCTGGAAGGCGAAAGCCTGATCAACGATGCCAGCGGGTTGATCGCCCTGCAGCTCGCGACGTCCTTAATCGTCGCCGGCACGGTGCCCACTTTGCTTGGAGGAATCGGCGACCTGCTTTATCTCCTAAGTGGCGGTATCGCGGCCGGACTGCTGGTTGGGAAGTTGGTGGATGTCATCGGGCGCAAACTCGACGACGCTCCGATCGAAGTCACGATGACACTCGTCATCCCGTATGTCGCCTATCTCAGCGCCGAAGCGATCCATTGCTCGGGAGTTCTCGCCGCGGTTGCCGCGGGGCTTTACCTCGGACAAAAGAAGTCGTCACTGTTTTCGTCCGTATCGAGGCTGGAGTCGCATAGCTTCTGGAATACATTCACCTACGTACTCAATAGCCTCGTGTTTTTACTGATCGGCCTGCAGTTACCCTATATCCTCGCGGAAATCCGGTCCATGCCGACACGCATCTTGTTCATCGATGCAGCAGAGTTCGTCGTGGCTGTGATCTCGCTCCGCTTGATTTGGGTCTATCCGGGTGCCTACGTTGCCAATCTGGTCCGGACACATATACAAAAGCAACCGGATGCCGTTCTACATCCGCGGGGCGTGTTCGTTATGGGGTGGACGGGTATGCGCGGCGTCATCGCACTCGCTGCCGCGATCTCCTTACCCCAGTCGACCGCAGACGGCTCTCCCTTCCCGCAGCGCAACGTGATCATTTTTCTCACGTTCTGCGTTATCTTTGTCACGCTGGTCGTACAAGGTCTGACACTGCCCTCTCTCATCCGCGCGCTCGGGCTCGCACAAAGGTCGACCGTTGATCCCGAAGAACGACGCGCGAGAACCAGGATGGTGAAAGCTGCCCTTCAACAACTGGATGCGATGAAAGAGGAGAGTTCAGGTTCTTCGGAAGTCTACGATGACATCCGGCGCTACTATGAGCGACGCCTGGCCTTTGCACAACAGGGAGACGGCGAAGAGACGGATCCTGCCAGTCGAAAGTATGAGGATCTGTATCACTCGATCAGCAATAAACTCCGAGCTGTCGAGCGAGCGACGGCGCTGGAGATGCGCGACAAGAGGGAGATCAGTGATGGGGTCCTTCACGTTTTAGAGCGTGAACTCGATTTGCTTGATTTGCGCTACGCCGAGCATTGAAATCTACAGCACAGACGAAACGTCAGCCCTCTCGGTCGGCAGCCTGTGTTGTGCAATAGTATCCGAGACAACACATACAGCCGGCTCATAGGTGCGCTGAGCAGCCGAACCGAAGACGCCAACTCCCGCCAACCAGGATTCGAACCTCGCCTGAGAAACATTGTTTGAGTCGGTCACGCGAGGAAGTAACATCATGTTGGCACCTTTCGAGACCGACCCAGGATCACAGGTTGTTGCAGATTTCACGCCAGCCTCGCGCAACCAGCCGGCAGTTTCAGGCCGATGCGCACCGTTCGGATAACAGAAATGTTCCGGGCTCACTCCAGTGGCAGCGCGAATCAACTCCCGGTTGCGAGCAATTTCTTCCAGAAATAAAACGCGTTCGGCGGGGAGTTTGTGCCGATGAGTATGCAGATCAACGCTAATATTGTGACGAGCAACTTCGGCGAGTTCGTCCGGATTCATCAAATGAAGGGTACGGGAGCGGAGAATCTGATCGAACTCAACTCCAAGCTGTTCGGCTAAAACAGCGAGAGCGCGGTCTTTCTGCTCTCCACTGAGCAGAGTCTCGCTAGCAAAAAATCGGAGCCGCTTAGCGGTTTCGTCGACAGCTTCCATCGACCCAAGCCTTACCGTTAGCGGTAGTCCGATGCGCCCGGGATCGGTAATGGTCTTCCCCATACCTCTCCACAGTAGATAGGAGCACGTCGTATCGAACACTGGCCGGTTGTAGTACGTGTAATAGGTAGTTTGATAGACAGTCGCCGGGTAACGGAATTCCCGAAGCAGCGGCCACGCCGATGTATAGAAGTCGTGCCATCCATCGTCGAAGGTGATCGCAACTGCGGGCCGTTTCAACGTACCGGCCTCGATCTTGTCCAATGCATCTCCGAGGGGAAGCACATCGAGTCCGAAGGATTGAATAGTAGCGAGTCTTCGGTGGAACGTTGCGGGATCCATGTAAAGCGATGGCTTCCACAGATCCTCGTCGGATTTGCTGATGCCGTGGTAGCAGAGGATCAGTAAGGACTTGCTGTTGCGGCGGAGGAATCTTGAGACCTGAAATAGACCTAAGCGGCGAGCAGCGCTGAAAATTGAACTTTTGGCCCCTTTATATAGACTGCGGCTCGAAGCTGTCTCTAGCATTCCTGCGACTCGCGATGTTATGGCCTTTTCCGAATAGTGGAGGGGAGTTGGGTATTCACATCCAATGTTGATGGACTTGAATCCCTTTGGTTGAAGAACTTCCACCCGCCCAACCCGCTTTCCAGATTAGCCTAACCATCCCAGGGCGACAAGGGTACGACCAATTTGCAAGTAAGACTTTACCTAGGCCGTACTTCATAGTGGTACTACCGCCTAGCCTTGGCATGGCTATGGTATAGGGCTGAACTTGACCCTCGCGGCTTATTGGAATTGCAAGTTGGGTCCGAGGCGCGGGTCGGGCTTGATTCTGACGGATTGAGAATAGTTATGTTCGCCAGCGGTCAGTCGGACGGTGTAATCCCCTGCGGGCAATGCTTCGGAGCGACCGCGCGGCTGAGAACTGTTCTCCGCCTCCGAGGGCTTCAATACGGATGAACCACACGATCCTGTCGAAGGCTCTTGGCCCGCCGCAGCTCGCAGACGCGTGTCTGTGGGTGTCAGTGCAAATCGATGAGTACCGGCCATCGTGGATGGCGGTTGCGTCGGCTGTTCCCAGACAGGCTGAACATTGAGCTTTTCTGCATCGACCTTAGGAACCTCCATATCGCTTGCAGCGCACGCCCGTACAGCGCCGCTTCCGTCCACAAGCTCGAGCTTCAATGGACCGGCCACGGCAGATTTTAACCAGTAGTACACAAGAACACCAGAGGGCGGATTTGTTTCTTGTGGCTCTTCGTGAGGCATTGGAGTGCCGTTCATGCTTCCGGCAATCAGCGCAAACGTTTCACCTGGCCTGAAGAGATAAGCGTTCGCAGCCGTTATGTCTGAAGTCGAGGTAACGATCTGCCGCAACGGCGCCATCTGATCCATGACCCAGAAGCCCCGTCCATGGGTCGCGATTGCCAAGTCATCGCCGTGTACGACGAGGTCGCGGATCGATGTTACCGGCATGTTGTTCTGCAATGGTTCCCAGTGATCGCCATCATCGAATGACACGTAGACACGAAGCTCGGTCGCGGCATAGAGGAGGCCTTTCGTCTGCGGGTCCTCTTTGACGCAGTTGACGTACGCGCCTTCCGGCATACCGAACACGACGTTCTGCCAGCTCTTACCGCCGTCATGAGTGCGATAGATGTACGGTTTATCATCTGCGATTCGGTGACGATCGACTGATGCATACGCAGTGGCCAGGTCGAAATGGCCCGCTTCGATCTGTGAAACCTTGCTCCATGCTGGTAGGTCTTTGGGAGTGACGTCCGTCCAAGTTTTGCCATCGTCGCGCGTGACGTGAATCAACCCATCGTCGGTTCCAACCCAGACCGCATTCGCTGCCAGCGGCGAAGGGCTGATCGTGTAGACGACGCCGAAGCGATCCGTCATGGGCTGATCGATATCTTTGGCTGTCATTGGATCGAGCGTAGAAGGGATCGGCGGCTTCACACGCGACAGGTCGGGACTGATCTTCTTCCATGTGCGCCCTCGATCGCGCGAACGCATCACAAACTGATTGCAGAAGTAGAGCGCGTCATCCGCAGGCGAGAAAACAGTCGGAAGGGTCCAGGTTTTGCGATTCGGGTCGTTGGGATCCGACGCCGGCAGTTGCCCCGCGCCTTGGGTAATCGCGTTCAAGCCCTGATCACAACGCAAGCCTCCGCCGTAAAGAATATTGCCGTCTTTCGGATCTGGCACGACGGTGTTGCTTTCGCCCGCGAGACAGGTCGGTTCCCAGTTCCTTAGCGTTAAGACGCCCTCACGCGACCAGGTACTGACACCCACACCGCCACTGTCCTGCTGCGCGCCGTAGAGCCAATACGGGAAACGGTTGTCCGCCGCGAGATGATAGATCTGCGCGGTCGGCTGGTTATACCAGGTGCTAAAGGTCTTCGCACCATCCACGCTTATCACTGCCCCTTGATCGCTGCTCAGCACCATGCGGTTTCCGTCCTTCGGATTGATCCACAACTGGTGATAATCGTCGCCGCCGGGTGCCCCCTTCACAGGAACAAAAGTCTTTCCGGCGTCCGTAGTCATGTAAGTCGCCGTATTCATCACGTACGCGCGATCCGCATTCGTCGGATCGACTGTCACGGCTTCGAAGTACCAGCCACGTCCCCAAAGCCGGTTCTCATCGTTCACCAACCGCCAGGTGGCACCGGCGTCGTCCGACAAATAGAGGCCGCCTCCGGTTTTCGCAGCCGGCATCTCAGCTCGAGGCTGGCGAGCACCGCCCCCACCGCCCAGCGGCTTGGCTATGGCCGATCCTGTATCGTCGACCACAGCCCAAAGTCGCTTCGGGTTACTTGGCGAAATCGCAATCCCGATTCGGCCGACGAAGTCATCGGTAGGCAGACCGCCCGTCAGGCGTTTCCACGTGTCCCCGCCATCTATCGACTTGAACAGCCCGCTGCCCGGCAGGTTCGTCGGAGCATACACCGACCAGGGAGGACGCCGCGTGGACCACAACGAAGAGTAAACAACTCGAGGATTCTTCGGATCGATAGCTAGATCGACAGCACCAACGTTGTCACGCCGGGCAGTGTCGAACAATACTCGCTTCCAGGTCTTTCCCCCATCGACGGAGCGGTATACACCCCGATCGGGATTCGGCGCATACACGTGCCCAAGCGCCGCGACGTAAACTCGATTCGGATTCGTTGGGTCGATGACGACGCGGCCGATCTGGCGTGTGTTCTCGAGCCCAATATGCGTCCATGTTTTTCCGGCATCGGTCGACTTGAACATCCCGACGCCGTAAGAGTGTTGACTTCGTATGTCCGTTTCTCCGGTGCCAACGTAGATGACTTTGGGGTCGGAAGGCGCAACCGCTATGGCCCCAATCGATCCGATCGGTATCCCTCCGTCCGAGATAGGGAACCACGTGCGGCCGGCATTCTCGGTCTTCCACACGCCGCCCCCCACAGAGCCGAAATAGAATGTGTCCGGCTGAGTTGCATGACCCGCGACGCCGAACACTCGACCACCTCGCATCGGTCCTATGTCTCGCCACTGAAAGGCGGACAGCAAGGCCGAGCGGCCTCCCGGCAGCGCTGATGACTGCTGCCCAACAACGTTCGAGGGGAAGGACAGCAGGAAGAAGAACACGCAGGAGAAGAGAACACCGCACGTCTTACTGGTCATGATGATTGCGATTCACTAGTTTTCTCGATAGCTGAACGAACCAACAATTGTACAGATCAGGCGCCTCTGGCGAACGCAGCGGAGACCGGGTGGTTTTCACATGAGATGGAATTCAATCTCCACCGTGACTCGCACGTTGACGGGCTTGCCCTCCTTTGTTCCCGGTTGAAAACGCCACAACTTGACGGCCTTCAATGCGGTGCGGTCTTCTTCAGAGTTCAGACCGCGAACAATCTGGCATGTCGACACTGTGCCGTCGGTAGTAACAACCGTAGACACCTTCACCACGCCCTCAACAAACGCCTCTTTCGAGTTGGGGGAGAACTCAGGCTCAACGTAGTGGATCAACTTGGGAGCCTTCACGTTTGGGCCTGGTTCGAATACTTCTACCGGTACGGGATCTTTTCCCTGCTCCTTTTTGCTGTCATCCGCCCTGCAGACACCCGCGAAGACGAGCAAAGTGAGCGCGATTGCTCCGACCCAGGCACGCTCGCCAAATCTAGGACACACTTCGACCTCCCTGAATTAGCAAGCGAGTGCAAGAAGAGACGACGAAGGAGAGCGCGAGGTTTCAAGGCGCATGAAAAAGAAGTATCTTCTTCCGAATGGCAGCTAGATTGCGCAAGCCGGTTCGTGAAGACACGATCTCGCCTCGAGCCGGATACTTCGGATGTGCGGGATTCGCTTATGGCCTCTCTCGTTGGGCCGCCCTGACTAATTACTCCTGGAGCTTGGCTCGACGATCGCTTCGACGTTCATCGAATAGAGAGCCGATTTTCCTTCCCGATCGCTTTGGAAGTAGATGCGGCGGCCGTCGGGCGAGAAGACTGGTGTGACGGTTTTCGGGTCATGCGCCCGATGCTCGCACAGCGTTAGTTCACGGCCGGGAGATCGCAACAAGAGGATGATATTCGGCTGGGCCTTACTCCTGCTTGCACCCAAAAAGACGGTTGCCTCATCGTTGGCGTTGAACACGGCAAATTGACTGGTTCTCGCGACCTCAGTTTCGAGCAGGGACTCCAACGACACTTCGCGGAGGTTCGAAATGATGCTCCCTTCCGCCGAAGAATGACGCAGGAACAGCACTGAACGGCCGTTGGGAGACCACCGTGGGTTGGAAATATTCCCGGAGGCGATCTTTACGGGTTTCTTCGTCCGATCAGGTTCGAGGCCGGTGTACCAGAACTCGCTCTCAGTCGAAGACAGCGCGCGGCCGAACAGGCAGGCTCCGGCGCTCGGACTCACAAGACACCAGTCTGCAACCTCCTCCGCGAGAACAGGCCCGCTTCGCGACAAGTATTCGAGGCGTTTTCCCCTGACCACCACAAATTCGGACGGTTCCCGGACTTCGCTGAAAGCCGATACGCCGTCCGCGAGCACACGTAATTTTCTTCCGAGCAGATTCATTTCGACGAGGCGATCGCCTTCGATGAATCGAAGAAGGCGTTCCTGTTCGTCGAGACAGAGAGAACCCGGCCGCAGCGACTGAGTATCGGCGATCTGGGCCAACGCCCCTGTCCGGAGGTCGGCACGGAAAGGGTTCAAGTGCCCGTTCCGATCAGACGAGAAGACCAGGAAACGCCCTCTTAAGGAGATGAACCGGTTGGTCGCCTCGGGAAGAAGGCTGGAGCTTGCCGGGCTGGTCAAGCGAACCAGGGTATTTTCGGTTACCGGGTCGGTGTAGCGGACGAATTCACCGATGCCTGCCGGAATCGGAGACTTCGGCTTTGGGACCTTTCCCTGAGGAGAAGCCGCACCGCAAAGCCCGACACTCGCAGAGACACCAGCGAGAAGGCCGCGTCGCGTAAGACTTTGACTCACTACTTAGTTTGACGCTCTAAGTGGGGGCAAAAGTACTAAAGACCGAGATCGTTTCGGCCAGATCTCGAACTCGCCAGGGTATCGCCCCTCTTGATCTTGGCCAGATATTTATACGGATTCACGGGTGTTCCGGCCAGTCGAACTTCGTAATGTATATGCGGTCCAGTCGCCCGGCCGGTGGAGCCGGACAGGGCAATTACCTGACCTCGTCGAACTTCCTGCCCTGGGATGACAAGGAACGAGGAAAGGTGAGCGTAATAGGTCTGCAAACCATTGCCGTGGTCGACCACCACCCGCTTTCCGTAAGCTCCAGACCACCCGGACGAGATGACAACCCCATCAGCACTGGCGTGCACCGGCGTTCCGACGGGAGCGGAAAGGTCGATTCCCGTGTGGAAGGCCCCTTCACCCGAAAAGGGGTCCGAACGGCCGCCGAAAGAGCTGCGGAGGATGCCCTCGATGGGCCAACTGCTGGGGAACGACTGATGAGGTTTCGGCAAGCCGTACCGATGATAAATGCCACTGAAAGAAGCAGCTTTCAGGTAATTGAACTCACGGATCGACTCGTTGACGGTCGGCAGAAAAACGTCCGCCCCAGTCGAAACACTGCGATTTCCGGCGGAAACAGGAGAATTTAGCCCGTAGGCAACGGAAACTTCGCTCGCAAGGACTTCGAGTGAAGCCATTTGCTCGGTGTGCTGCCGAGAGACCCGTTGTAATTCCAGGTATTTGCTTCGGAGGCTCTCAAAACTGGTCCGGAGTTCGTTGTAGTGGGAGGCCTTCCAGTACATGCGAGCGTAGGTCGAGAACAGCCCGAGAGCACAGACTGCAAGAAGACACAGCGCAGCAAGAACATAAGCTAAGTGCTTATATTTCACACGTATTCGTTTGCATTGCCCAGGCACCGCATGGGCAAACTCAAGAACGAAGTACTGTTTATCCATTCAACTCCTCACGGCCGAAACGCGGCCAACCTACACCTACCTGACTACTGCAAGTCAGTTCGGCACGCAAAATCGGAAAACCTTAAATCTAACCTCAGAGGAAAGAAGGTGTCAATAGCAAAAACTTATAGACACATCGACTATAACAAATAGAAACGCTTCGGCTTATGCCGATTCGGCTCACGTGATCACATGGTAGATTCGCGCCGCCGGAGGGTTGTTACGCCTGTATCTCTTCCGATCAGATGCCGCGAGCGATTTCTTCGCGTCAGAACCATTTGTACGTGAGTTCCGGATCACGGCATGCAAATTTCATGCGGTACCGGGCCGGGGCACTGATCAGATTCCCGATTGTGGCGCAAGTTGGCCGGAAAATGCGTGCCTGGTTGTCGGGCAGGAACAGTGGATGAGCCGCAATCTTCGTGCGAGAGGCGGCAACCGCGTTCATCGTCGCGTCTGCCTGGAGAGCCAGTTTCTCTGGCGACAGGATTTCATCGTTGATGACGAGATCAACCGGTCGCTCGACGCCGGCAAATCGCACGTTAAACGCGAGATAGGGCCGGTCCATCAGACGCTGCCGGTGTGGTTCGAGACCGGAAAGCCCCAGTCGGGCAGAGAGCCAGGAGCTATAGAAATCATCGGCTGCGGGCGCTTTGATGGACGGAAGCGTGAGGCCCTCGACTACCTGGAGACGGCTGACATAGAGATCGTAGTCATTGATTTCCCTGCCCTGCAGACCGTCGCGGACCGCACCGCCACGGATGATGGGTTCCGTGAAACCTAACGCCTGTGCGCCGGCAATGACCGGCGCAAGTTGTTCGAGGAGAGATGGATTCTCGATCTCTACCGCTTTCAGCCCCCGCCTCAGATGCAGGTTGAAGAACGCTGACAAGAGATCTTTTGCTTTAGCCATTCGAAGTTCAGTTTGAGTAGTCTTTACAGGTCTTTACAGCCCGGCTGGTAACCTGGCCCTCCATTGACGCGCATTTCTTATGGAGCAACAACAAACAAATGAAAGCATTTCGATTAGCCATGGCCGCCGGTCTTGCCGCTGTTAGCCTCTGGGCCGCTGATGTCACGGGCAAGTGGACTGCGGAAATGCAGGGCCCCAACGGGAACACCAGAACCGTCAGCATGAATCTGAAGGCAGACGGCAGCACGCTTACTGGTACTGTGAACGGCGGTCGCGGTGGCGATGCGGAGATTAGCGACGGGAAAGTAGACGGGAATGATCTCAGCTTTTCGGTTGTTCGCGAGTTCAACGGCAACAAAGTGACCTCCACCTATAAGGGCAAAGTGGACGGTGACGTCATCCACTTCAATATGAAGATGGAAGGCGGACCGATGGGGAATATGCCCGAGCGCCAGTTCGACGCGAAAAAGGCCAGCTAGGAAACCCAAGTGCGTTCGAAGGGCATAATCAAAAACGATGCTCTTCGAACGAGAGATTCAGGTCGCCAAACTTCTGGCACAGGAGGCTGGAGCCCTGGCGCTCGATTTCCAGCGCGGCGGGGTGACAGCTGAATCGAAAGCCGATGAATCGCCCGTTACTGCAGCCGACCGCGCCTGCGAGAAGTTGATCGTAGACGCCATCGCCCGAGAGTTCCCGGACGATGGCGTCCTGGGCGAAGAAGGCGCTAATCGGGAAGGCCGGAGCGGGCGCAAGTGGATCATTGATCCCATTGACGGCACACGCGACTTTGTCCGTGGCATCCCACTGTGGGCGGTTTTGATCGGACTTGAGCAGGATGGGCAGATCGTCGCGGCCGCGGCACATAGTCCGGCTCAAGGACTCCTTCTCACAGCGGGTTTGGGTTCCGGGGCCTGGCTCAACGAGCGCCAACTGCGCGTAGCTCAGAAGTCCGATCCAGCAAACGCGGTTCTTTCCTTCAATGGCTTCAACAAGGCCGGGGTGGAGCGGTTCGCCGGTCGGCTGCTCTCGTGGGTTCAGCGTTTCTGGGCAGTTCGCAGCCTGGGAGGGGCGGTGGACGCCATGCTGCTTGCGCAAGGGAAAGCAGATGTCTGGATTGAGCCGAACGCTGCTCCCTGGGACCTCGCGCCTCTGAAGCTGCTCGTAGAAGAAGCGGGCGGCGTATTCCGTAGTTTTGACGGCAGGAACACCATCTACGGCGGAAACGCTTACGCCTGCTCGCCCGGGCTTGAGCACTACGTGCAGGAACTGCTGGCCTAGCCCAGCCGACGTTCCCTTTATACTCGGAAAGTGTCGGCCGACCTTCTCCTGCATCTTCTCGCGCGTTTCGTTCACATCATCTCAGTGATCCTGCTGCTTGGCGGAGCTTTTTATGCCCGCCAGGTGCTCGTGCCCATCCTGAGTTCCTTGCCGTCCGGACAGGTGGAACTGGCTACTCAAACCAGCCAGTCGCGATTCCGTAATACACTCTGGACGCTGCTTCTGCTCATCGTTCTTTCCGGGCTGTATAACTTCACGACCTACGCCGGCCCCAGACACAGCTCGTCTTACCAGATGTGGTTCGGAATCAAGATGCTGCTTGTCTTACACATCCTGGCCACCGCGATCCTGTGGGGCACTACGCCCTATTCCGGGGAGGCGAGCATCGGGAAGAGCAATCGCCGGCTCTCGGGTATGGTGATCTCCGGTTTTCTTGTCGTTTTTATCTCCGCCTATCTGCGCTCGCTCTCTCAGCGCGGCTTGTGAGGCATCCGGCTCATCAAAACAGCAAGATGAACTCTTACGAAGCCCTACGGTCCAATGCGGCTTGGATCGACTTCTCCGGACGCGGCCAGATCAGAGTGGCGGGAGAAGATCGTGCGCGACTCCTGCATGCGATGAGCACAAACGATGTCAACGGGCTTGCGGAACATTGGGGGCTCTATGCTTTCTTCCTCACTGCGCAAGGTCGCATCATTGCCGACGCCTACATCTACAACCTGGGCGAGAGTTTTTGGCTTGATACCGAGCCGGAAACACGCGAAAAACTCCTCGCCCACCTGGAGAAGTACATCATCGCGGACGATGTCACGCTCGAAGACGAATCCGAAAACTGGGCGGTCATCGGGATCGAAGGCCCGGGGACGCTGGATTCGGCCTCGAGCTTGGGTCAGGATCTTCCACAGGGAGATTTCGCGATCAAAAAGTGGGGTGATGGATTCGCCGTTCGCTTGGCCGCAACCGGGCCTACGGGTGTTCGCATCTTCGTTCCCGCTGCCGCAAAGACGAAGCTGGTTGCGCAGCTCAGGGAACTAGGGATCCCGCAGGCCAGCCCGGAAGAGGTCAAAATCGTGCGCCTGGAAAATGGACGTGCGCGTTACGGAGACGATATTTCGGAGCGCTATCTCGTGCAGGAAACTCAGATCCTCAGTGCCGTTTCCTTTAACAAGGGCTGTTATCTCGGTCAGGAGATTGTCGAGCGCGTGCGATCTCGCGGCCAGGTACATCGTCTGCTAACGCCCGTTCGCATTCGTACAAGGGAGGCGCCCACTCCCGGGACAAAACTCCGCTCCGGGGACAAAGACGCCGGCGAAATCACGTCGGCCGCGTTTTCTCCTGCTCTGAACGAAGCGGTCGCGTTGGGCTACCTGAGAACGGAAAGCTCGACGAAAGGGACTCATCTGAGCATCGGCGAGACGGAAGAAGCCTACGTTCCTTAGTCCCCGAGGAGCCGCCCGTACGGTTCGAGCGCTTCGACGTTGTCGCAAACGGCTTTCACCGCGGCCGTGATCGGAACCGCAAGAATCAGGCCGACTCCGCCCCACATCAAGCCCCAGAACATCAGCGCAATCGTGACAACGAGGGGATTCAGTCGAACACGGCGGCCGATAATCTTTGCGTACAGAAAGTTCATCGTGACAAAGTGAAGGCCGGCAGTGACCCCTGCCACCAGCAGGATAATCTTGAAACGATTCGGGATGGCTATCGCCGCGAGGACCGGCGGCAGCATCGCGAGCGGGAGTCCGACGTAGGGAACGAGGCTGAAAAACGCGCTGATCAGTCCGACGAGCGGCCAATATGGCACGCCCAGGAAAAAGAACGCAAGGGCGCTTGCGATGCTCAGCAATACCCAAAGAATGAAATTGCCGAGTACATACGCACGCGTCGAGTCGCCGATTCCTGACCAACTCTTTCCCACAACGTAGCGGTCGTGCCCGTTAAAAAGACGGATGACGCTCTTGCTGACGTGGTCGCGCCAACTCAGCATGAAGAAGACGAGAAAGGGCACGAAGGACAGCAGGAATAGCCGGTGAAAATACCTTGAAGAAACTGTATAAACGGTTGTGATGAACGGCTTCGGATCGTTGTGAATCCGCACTTCCTGAATAGGCGGCGGAGATGGAGGCACAACTACCTCAACCTGTTTGCTCCGGCGCCGCCGGGCCTGCATGGCCTGTTGCGGTTTCTGTTCGATCTCCTGCCCCTGTTCCCGCAGTGTTTTCGGAACCACCATCTCCACGGTCTGTTTCTGAAACTGATCTAAACGGTTGCTCGTGGCGTCCAGTAACTCACTAACGCGAGAGGCATAGGTCGGCAGATCCTCCGTCAACCGGGAAAGCTGGCTCCAGGCGACCGCGGTGATGAGATAACAGACCACGAGAGCAATGCCGAGGATCACGGCAGTCGCGGCGGGTCTCGGAAGCCGCAACTTCATTGCAAACAGGACAGCAGGGTCTAGAATAAAGGCGAAGACGGCTGAGATAATCAGGGTAATGAAGAAGTCTCGCCCGTAGTAGAGAAGGGCGACAAGAGCCGCCGAGGCGACGATTGAAGACCGGATTCCAACAAGCTTGGAGTACGTCTGCGATGCGCTGAAAAGAGCCAAAATAGCGAGCTGACCCGGTACCTCAATCTATCATGTCGTCAGGTTTCGATCATCTGCTTTGAGCCCATCCGACCAACCATCCCCACACCGCCGCGTTCTCGCACTGGACGTTGGTAAGAAAAGAATCGGCCTCGCGGTCAGCGACGAACTGGGCCTGACTGCACAGGGTCTGGAAACCCTGCAACGGAACCGCATCCGCGACGATCTTTCGAACCTGAAGGAAATGTCAAAGCGCCTCAACGTCGGAACTTTGCTCATCGGCAAGCCACTCCATATGAGCGGCCGCGAGAGCCGGCAAAGCGAGTACACACGCGAGTTTGCAGACCGCTTGGCGCGGCAGACAGGGCTGGCGGTGGTGTTCTGGGACGAGCGACTGACCTCCGCTGAGGCCGAGCGCATGCTGCGCGAAACCGGTGCTAGCCTCGACCAAAAGAAGAAGTCAGTCGATCGCCTCGCTGCGATTCTGCTGCTCGAAAGCTACCTCGAGTTCCGCCGCGGCTCAGCGGAGATGCTAGAGGACAGAACAAATGGGTGATGGAACTGAATTCCTTCCGCGCATGTTCAAGCTGATCGCCGGCTTTGTGATCTTTGTTTTTCTCGTCGCAATCGGGGTCACCGGCTACTGGTACATGGGCCCGTACCGGGGCTTCACCGACGAGACCTTTGTGGAAGTGGAGCATGGAATGTCATCGCGTTCGATTGCGAACCTGCTGGCAAGCCACGGCGTGGTCCGCTCTCCGTGGGCGTTCCTCGCTGCTCGCGCTTTCCACCCCAGGGCCACTCTGCAGGCCGGCGAATATCGTTTCGGAGCTGAACAGACCCCGCTTCAGGTGTTCGAGAAGATCCGGAAAGGCGACGTATTTTTCGAGGAGGTCACTTTCCCGGAGGGGAGCAATATGTTCGACATCTCCGCCGTTCTCAAAAACTCCGATACGGTTAAACCCGAGGATTTTCTGAAGGCCGCAGCGGACCCGGAGAGCGTCCGCGATCTCGATCCCTTGGCGCCCAACCTGGAAGGCTTCCTGTTTCCCTCCACCTATCGCGTGACGCACCGCACCACGGCAAAACAGTTGTGTCGAGCCATGACGGCCGAGTTTCGCAAACAGTGGGCAGCCGTAAACGGCACTGGAGGCAACGCCGACCTCCATCGCACCTTGACTCTTGCATCGCTCGTGGAAAAGGAAACAGCGGTACCCGGTGAACGGCCGCTTGTCGCCGCAGTTTTCACCAATCGTCTGCAGAAGGGAATCCCGCTCCAGTGCGATCCGACAACGGTTTACGCTGCGCTGCTGGAAAACCGGTACCGAGGCGTCATCCATCGCTCCGATCTTGCTAGCGTCAATCCATACAACACGTATACGCACGCGGGACTACCCCCGGGTCCGATTGCCAACCCCGGCTTAACCGCGGTTCGCGCGGCGCTGAAACCGGCCGATGTCGATTATCTCTATTTCGTTGCGAACCCGGGTGGGCAAGGATCGCATCATTTCTCGTCGTCACTTGCTGAACATGAGAAGGCGGTCCTGGCATTCCGGCAGGGAAGCCACTAGAGGCTTTCCGACGGCACAAGATCGCGACACACTGTTTCGCGCGAGTTGACGCCCTTCAGAAATAGACTGAACTCTTCTAGCACTTCGATCTCAAAGCTGCCATAAAGGGCTTGCATCGCTTGTCAAGGTTTCAGCTATTGACGAGACGGATACCACGCAAACCTTTCTTCGGACTTGCTGTCCGTTGCAGGTCACCAACTACGAAGGTGGCGAGAACGGAAAGACCTATCAGCCCAGGACTAATTTCACAGAACCTCCTATTGCTTGCCGTCCGGGCTTTTCCGAAGGAGGATATATAGGTGACATTCCTACTGAATCTCGCGTAATATAGCGGAACTAATTTGACTCTGCGATGTCTAATCCTGCATGGGCAATGCGCGAGGCGTTAGGCGCGACTTTGTGGCTCTTGAGAAGCGCCGCTTCGAAGCGGTTAAGTTGTTTGAAAAAGGCTTGAACAACAGCGAGATCGGCTGAAGGCGAGCAACCAGACCGTCAGCCGATGGCGGAAAGAATA
>JBJMGK010000037.1:0-6651 GCA_045807925.1 Bryobacteraceae bacterium
GTCGCTGCGCCGCGCGATTACCGAATTCCTAACGCATTATCATCTCGAACGCCCGCATCAAGGCAAAGGCAATCACCTGCTCTTCCCTTCCCCTGCTGTCCGGTCACCATCACCACATCCAAAACGCATCCAATGCCATGAACGCCTCGGCGGTCTGCTCAAGTTCTATCAACGCGCTGCATGATTATTTTGACCCTACGGGGTCGATCGAGCACTTGTATGATGCGCGGATCTTTAAACTGGCCTTCGCTGTGGCCTTTCTTCAGCCAAACATCGCAGTTCCCCCAACGCCCGCAAGCGCTCCACCTGTTCTCGCAAGACCACAGCCAAGCGTTGCCCACACGGCTGCTCGAACATATCCCAAAGCTCCACCAAGGCCGTCATTACGGCTGCCCCGTATTCGGCTTTCCGTTTGCGTCGGCACCGCTTCTTCGACTCCGGCCCCGGTTCTCGATTCAACACCCGAATCAGGTACTTCCGGTGATATCCGGTGCGCTTCTCCGCTTCGTCCAGCAGCCCACTCCGATCCCTCTCGCCGGCTCGCTCATACTCCTTCCGAACCTCCGCTAAGTACTGCTTACTCGCGTGCATGTCCACCTTTCATCGGTGCCATGCCCGCTCCCTTCCGGGTTACTTTTTTACCTGACGCAACCGACCCGCTCTGGCTGACATTTTAGGTGACCCAATTCGCTTTTCGCCAGCCGATCCGCCTTATCTGTTATAATCCCGACCGATTTAACCCAAAGAGGTTGGTAGAGGAGAATAAGTGGCGGAACCGGAAACCGAGGCATGGTCGCGCCTCAAGGAATTGCACGATTTGGTGCACGCTGCAACCTCGGATGCACAGCGCAGGCAGCGCAGATTGCTGCGCCTACACGAAGAGACAGGCTTCGGTCCAGAGCACGAGCAGGAACACGAGCAGGAACACGAGCAGGAAATCGAGTTCCGGAAAAACCTGGATGCGGAGCTTGGGCGCATTATGGATGCAGAGTTTCGTTCACAATGCAATGCTCCTGCAACCGGCGCGCGTGTCGCCGATATCCCTTACTTCGCTGACTTGGTCAAAGGATCGCCGGCATTCGTTCAATACCTCAACGTTTATCTTTACTTCGATGTTCGATTTGCTGCGGGCAGAATATTCAACCCGTGTGTGCCGCACGAAATCGACGAATCGGATTGTAATGAACCGGTTGTCGCTCTTCCGCCCCCGCCCATCTGTCAAGGAACCTGGAACAATTCGGGCGTCGTCGAAGAGCTTCTGGAGCTGGCACGAACCACTGACCATAAGGACCCGGCAGCGAAGGCACTACGTTTCCTCGATGGCTTTAGTGCGACTGGCGAGAAGTTGAAACCGCGCAATCCCGCGGACGGCGAAGAAACCCAATTCGAGCTTTGGCTCAAGCGCCTGCATTTCAAACACGGCGGCAGCAATGAAGAACAGCGGAAGTTCCAGGAGAAGCAAGCATATTTCGCTGATTTGGCAGCCGCCATGCTGTTGTGGGCGCGGAGCCGTTATACGTTTTACACCGGACTCGAGCGTAGGAGCCCCGACAAGAGCAGCTGGGTTAAAGAATGGGAACGGAAGACATCTCGAGTCTGGAAAGAGGGATTGTGGACCGTAAACAATCCCATCGCTGCGCGTTGCGCGCTTGTGGATTTCTATTGGCTTGCCAAAATCCTGCGCGCCGATGTGTCTCAAAACGGCGAGGTCACCTATCGGGACCGCTCATGGCTGTATCTCCTTGCAATCCGGAACGCGACGGAGCCAGATCTCGATAACGAAGCGAGCACGACAGCTAAGGCCGAAATCCTTCGCATAGAAGAAGTGCTTCGCGCGGCATTTGGATATGCCTGCGACGTAATTCAGAACGCTGTCGAGATTGCAAACGAATGCGCCGAGTGGAATGCTCATCCAGAAAACTATGCGTTCCCGCCCGCAGCAATAACCGATCCTGGTCCGAGAGAGGGCTGGTGGCGTCCCGAAGCCTGGCGTGAAGTCGAGGACCGCGAGCACATCGAAATAAGCGTTCATCGCAGGGAAAGGGATCATGAATCCATTCCCGGCAGTGGCCGTTCAAACAACACGCCGTGTCCCGAGAGCGAGAAACCGCCCGGCTGGAGTCGCCGCGTTTGGACCGGAGAACAGTTGGACAACGTAATCGGACTGGCGTTCTCGGGTGGCGGAATTCGTAGCGCCACATTCAATCTTGGAGTGCTCCAGAAGCTACAGGAACTCGATCTGCTTCGTCACATCGACTATCTTTCGACGGTTTCGGGCGGCGGCTACATCGGCGCCTGGCTTGTTGGAAACGTGCGAAGAACGCGCTTTTGGCTCAGCCGGATGACCAACTGGGATGCCTCCATTCAGCATCTGAGGCGCTATTCCAATTACCTTGCTCCGCATACAGGAATCCTGAGCCCCGATACCTGGAGCATCGGTTTGACATGGGTGCGCAACGCTCTTCTGATCCAGATCACGGCGTTCGTATGGCTCGCAGTGATCCTGATGACGACGCTCGATTTCAAGAGCGTCGTTTTCGACTCGGCACGGAAGGGTCAAGCTGATTCCATGAGCGCGCCGCATTGGGCCTTGGTGGGCTCAATGGTTGTGATCCTGGCAATCCTTCTCTTCTTCCTTTCGCACGAACGGCTTCCCAAAAAGCGCATAGCGCGATCGATTTTTGTTCGCGGCAATGAACTCACAATCGGCGCGGCAAGCCTTGCCTGGCTCGGCTGTTTCCTAACCGCCGGGCTGCTGTGGGGACAGGCACACTCACATCCAGAGCAGTTTACGGCGTTTTCTCAGATTCTTACAGGCAGTTTCAGGCAGTGGTCCAACTGGGTGATTCTGCTTTTCTGTTCGTCGATCGCGCTGATCGCGTTGCTTAGCGTAGGCAGACACAAATTGCGCAAGCTTGACGGAGTCGTATCGGCGGCAATCCTGGTTCCTGCGGTTGCTTACCTTGCCTTGTGCGGCGAACTGAGAATCTTCGGCGCATTGCTCAGCGACAAACATCTGAGCTTTGACCGGCTCGATTGGCTTGCATTTACAGTGGCGCCATTCATCTCGATGGTCGGGATCGCACTGGCGATCGCCGTCTTCATAGGATTAGTAGGGCGCGCGGCGCCGGACTGGACACGGGAGTGGTGGACCAGGTACGGCGCATGGATTGCCATGATCTGCACGGTCGCGCTGATCGTCATGGCGGCTGCCGTGATTGCACCGTGGGGATTCCTCCAACTGACGCACTTAAAGTGGCCTGCTATGAGTGGCGCAGCAGTCGGGTGGATCGGCTCCACCATCAGCGGTCTTCTCGCGGGCAAGAGCTCCAAGACCGGCGAAGGCGGTAAGCGCTCGAAGACTCTGGAGATCGTTGCGCGCGTGGGGGGCTTTTTGTTTATTGCGGGAGCCGTTGCCGTTTCTTCAATCGTCGTTTATCTCATCTTGGGCGAGGCTTTAGGTGATGCTACGAAAGGCTACGCTTGTAATCTCCAGCGCATCATCGAAGCCCAGGCAGACGCCTCCGGCATAGCCTGGATGTGGATTCTCCCTGTGCTTACTTACGGGCTCGGATGGCTGTTCTCGAAACGATTCGACCTGAATACGTTCAGCTTGAATCAGTTCTATCGCAACCGCCTGGTGCGCTGCTATCTGGGCGCAACCCGCTGGGAGCCGGGCAAACGGCGAGAGCACCCATTCACCGGGTTCGACCAGAAGGACGACATCCTGCTTTCCGATTTGCGCGCTCTACGCCTATCAGTAACTCCTGCTGCAACTCCCGCTAAGAAAACCCAAAACGAATTTTGTGGGGAAAGCTTCCGCGGTCCGTTCCCGATCATCAACTGCACTCTCAACCTGGGTGGCAGTTCAGATCTGATCGTTCACACGCGGCAGAGTGCTTCATTCACCGTTACTCCTCTCTTCAGTGGCGCGAGCCGCAAAAAAGTGGGTTACGCGCCTACTCCTCCAAACGACCAAGGGCGCCGCTTTGCCGGCGGCGTAACGCTCGGCGAAGCAATTTCTGTATCTGGCGCCGCGGCCAGCCCGAACATGGGCTACAACACATCGCCGCTGGTTTCATTCCTGATGACGTTGTTCAATGTTCGCCTCGGATGGTGGTTCCCCAATCCTGCAAGATCGGCCTGGCACAAGAATCGCCCTCCAAGCGGCCGGTATTTGGGAAGCGAACTACTCGGAATCGCGAATGAGAATCGCAACTTCGTGAACATATCGGACGGAGGGCATTTCGAGAACCTCGGAGTCTATGAGCTAATCCGGCGCAAGGCACGCGTGATTGTAGCATCCGACGCCGAGTGCGATGAGACGCTGACATTCGGCAGTCTCGGAAATTTGGTTCGCATCGTCGAAACGGATTTCGGAGTCAAGATTGACCTGGATGTTTCCTCTATCCGGAAGGAACGCGAGACAAACCGCAGCAGAGCGCATTGTGCAGTTGGAAAGATTACCTATAGCAACGGCACTCAGGGTTACTTGATTTACATCAAATCATCAATCACCGGTGACGAGGATATCGGCGTGGCCCAGTATCGTTCCGGTCATCCTACCTTTCCACATGAGAGCACGGGCAACCAGTTTTACTCCGAAGATCAGTTTGAAGCATACCGGCGGCTGGGCCATCACATCGCAGACCGTACTTTCCGCGATGCGCAAGATGAAGCCACGCCCTTCGAAATCGCGGCGAAACTGTACGATATCTGGGCGCCTGCAGGCTTCATAACGACATCATTCCTGCAGCACACGACAATGCTGGATAAGATCCTGAGTCGTTTAAGGAGCGATTTACAGCTAAGCCAGCTCTTTTCAGAACTGACCGGCGGCCCTTTGGCGCCACCCCCATTGACGCCCGCACAAGACTCCGCTTGCATGGAGCTAATCCAACTGATGGAGAACGTGTTTCTGGATCTCAGGCTGGATGATTTTTGGAACCATCCTGACAATCGCGGCTGGGTGTTGCTGTTTGCCGGCTTCGCAAGAAGTCCCAAGTTCCAGGAATCATGGAACTGGCACCGCAGTAACTATGGCATACGATTCGAATACTTCTGCAGTCAGCGTCTGGGATTGGAACGGGACCGGCCGATTACTCGAGTGTAACCGCCGCCATATCGGCTCTTGGCCGGTAGGACACTTGCCGTCCCCCGACCACAATTCGGAAGACGTCAGGCTGATGCACGCAATGTCGCCGGCTAGAAGCGAACAAGTTCTTCCTTTGTGGTCGGCAAAAAGGTATTCGGCCCAGATAGGTACTCCTAAGTCGTTAGCGTTGTTCGGGAGTGACTCGGCGAGGAAAGTCGAGCAACGGGCCGAAGTAAGTGCCGAGTCACTTTCGAAAACGAGACTAGAAGGAAGCCGCTGGCGGGCGTGACGAGTATGGAGGTTCAATCGTCTTTGGGTACTGTTCCAGGTCGCGACAAGCTTCTGTGTACGCCGGAGTGCGCGTTGAGAGGGTCCGAATAAGGTCTCAATCATAAGTTCCACCGGATGAGAGCAGCCGTTTGAGAGGTGCAAAACGATGAATCGATGGCCGGAGACACACGACAGTGATCGCGCGAGAAAGCACGATACGAAGCCGATGAGTAGGCGCTGTTTAAGAAGTATCGAGCCGCTCGCATAACGAGTAAATCTCGCGGACAGTGAGCCGGCGGCTAACCTGCATCGAGTTTAGACTCCTCGACCCGGCGCTGCCATAATTTATCGGCACGCTGCCGCATCTGTTTCTGTTGGCAACCCAGGGTCACACGGAAGTGACAGAATGAGAGACGCATGACAAGGCCGCTGAAGCGCATGGCGGCACCGCTGCTCGTTGCCCGCCTTATTTTCCTCGGAGCAGCATCTACGGCCAGCTTGTTCGCGGTCAATGGGCTCGGATCAGCTTCAAAGCGGCGGAGATACTCCGAATCCAGGTCTGAGTCCCGCTAAGCCGAAGATGTGGAAGGTAACCGTACACTCATTCGGACCGACCGAGCTGGCGCCCCCAGTCATCGGTCTGGCGAACTGCCCGGGCAAGCCGCTGACGCTGCATGCGAATATTGCGCCCGCTCCGGGACGCAAACTTCAGTATGCCTGGACTGTCAACGCTCAGCCGCAGGGTGGCAACACGCCCGAATTTACGTTCACACCGAACAGCTTCGGCGTGTTTAGTGTGCAGGTCACGATCTCGGATGTGACTCCGCCGCCTCCGCCCATGCAGCGTCCGAAACATTTCCCGGTACGCTGCTGGAACCCGCCACCCCCGCCGCCTCCGCCCACTCCTGTGACGGCTACGACAACGATCACTATGACTGAAACACCACCGAGCATCACGAGCGTGATGGCTGATCCGACCACGGTAGCTTGCGCCGGCAACACAACGGGTGCACATACAGCCAATCTGAGGGTTCAGGCGACGGGGTCCGCTTGCGGCGGCAACTTGAGTTACAAGTGGACCGTCAGCGAAGGCGCTGTGACCAATGATACGAACCAGAACGCAACTTTTGATGCTTCCACCGTAAGCTTCGAACCGGGGGCAACGGCTCAAGCGAAGACGATTACTGCGAAGGTTACCGTGACCGATGAGACTGGCAAGACGGCATCACAGTCTACCTCGATTGCCGTGACCTGCGAGCCGGTCTGGCAGCGAATCGATGACGTGA
>JBJMGK010000038.1:0-4294 GCA_045807925.1 Bryobacteraceae bacterium
CAGGTCTTCGTAGCCCAGAGCCAAACTGTAGATCCGCTGCGCCAGCATCTGCTCCACCGGGTGCTGCACTAACGCTTGGTTACGCCCATCCAGAAAACACTGGCTGAACCGCGCCAGCAGTTTCATTCTCCGGTCGGTTTCCCGTAGCAGCAGCGCGCCGCTATCGGAAGTCATCGTTCCATCGCTAAACTCCGCCACCACTTCACGCCTGCCGTGGTGAGCGAAGGGCAATCGGGATTGGGTACACTCTGTCATAGCGAAAGCCGTCTCCTCCTGGGCTGAAACATCTTGTGGCAAATATGTTTATGCCAGAGAAGACGGCTTTTTGCCAGACCCTGTATGAGAATTCCGGGCTAAGGAGTACGGGGGAACCAATATCAATACCACATTGCGCACCCCGGAACAGACGGACATAGCGTGGTTCTGGCAAGGTACCGACTTACATGCAGGCTTAGTAAGTCTTGCCATCGACCACGGCCTCAGTGTGAGAGACGCAGCACGCTTTTTTGCGATGGTCTACACTTCCGCGCGGCGGACGCGAACATCGCCGGTTACGAGGCCAAGTATCACTTTCGGAGTTGGCGTCCAAGGTCGGCAATTCCACATGCCGACGCGGACGACGACCCAGACACCCAGGCCGATACGGAGTGGAAGCCCCTAATATCCGTCAATCACCCCGAGTATCCATCAGCGCATCTCTTCTCGACCGGAGCCATCGCGGACCAGTCGCGAGATTCTTCGGCACTAGAAGATCACTTGGGCGCTGACGGCAGATAAAGCCGCTGTTCCGAATGTGATGCAAACGGAGCGAACTTACTCCGACCTGGACAGCATGCTGAATGAGATTTACAACGCCAGAATCTGGGCCGGCCTGCACTGGTTGAATTCCTTGAACGATGGAGCAAAGATAGGCCGCAACGTTGCCGCTCATGTGTACAGCAACTACTTCCTTCCAAATCCATGAGGACGGACAACTAGTCAGGACCGGAAATCCGGGCCGCGCCAGGATCCACTCGCCCCTTCGGGTCAGGACGATCGACAAGAAACGGTGTACGCTATGGCATTGGAGGGCCACAGTGGAGGCCGAGCGCTGGCGCAACATCGAAAAGCTGTATCAGGCCGCCCGCGACTTGCAACCATCCGATCGCGAAGCATTTCTCGAGGGAGCATCGCACAGCACGGAAGTTCGTCGCGAGGTGGTATCCCTTCTCGAACAGAGCGAATCGGGCTCCAGTCCACTAGACAGGCCGGCTTGGGAAGGCGCGGATCCGTCCGAAGACCTCCCGCAGATCAAGTCTTGCGCCCTGAGTTCGGGCACCCTGCTTGGACCGTACAAAATTGAGAATGCCTTGGGTGCGGGTGGAATGGGCGTGGTCTACAGCGCCGTTGACACGCGCCTGGGTCGGCCGGTTGCGATTAAGTGTTTGAGCGAGCCACTCGCCGACACCGCTGCCAGAAGTCGGTTTCGCCGCGAATCGCAGATGGCGTCGGCGCTGAACCACCCACATGTCTTGATTGTTCACGATGTAGGCGATTGCGACGGACGGCCGTACATCGTGACGGAGCTAGTTACGGGTGGAACCGTGCGCGATTGGGCGCGCCGAAAGCGGCCTTGGCGGGAAACGATTGAGCTGCTGGCAGGCGTGGCGGACGGCCTTGCGGCAGCGCACGCCGTCGGGATTCTCCATCGGGACGTGAAGTCCGCGAACATTCTGGTGTCAAAAGATGGTCAAGCCAAACTTGCAGACTTTGGTCTTGCCAAACTTGCGGAACAATCCGAGCATGCAGCCCAGCCCGGCATTCCGACCGGTCAGGAGCACACAGCCACAGGCGTGATTGCTGGAACTATTCCTTATCTGTCGCCGGAACGGATCTTAGGCGAGGCTGTTGATGCACGCAGCGACATCTTTTCTTTCGGAGTGGTGCTGTATGAAGCCCTCACCGGACAGCGACCGTTTGCGGGCAAGGACGGAGCTGCGATTGCCCGCAATATTCTTCACGAGGCGTACCCTCCCCTGCCGCCGGATCTCCCCCTGGGGCTACGGGCAGCCGTCGCGAAGGCGCTGGAAAAAAATCCTGACGAACGTTACCAGTCGATGCGCGATCTAGTGGTCGATCTGAAGCGCGTTCTGCAGGCGAGCCCGGGTGAAACAAGGAAGCGACGAACTGCTTTCCGGCGGCGCTGGACGGTGCCCGCGATTGCCGCGTTCATCATCGCAGCATGTGCCGCAGCGTATGTAATTCGTCAGAACGATTATTTCTGGCGGAACCCATTAGATAGAGCGCGAATCGAGCAGGTGACCGATTTCGAAGGCGATGAACTCGATGCTGACCTTTCGCGGGACGGCAAGTGGATGACGTTTTTGTCTGATCGCGGCGGACGATTTAACGCCTGGGTTGGCCAGATCGCTTCCGGTGATTTCGTGAATGTGACCAGAGGCCGATTCCCGACACTGGAGCCGGCCCCGATTCACAGAGTGGGCTTTGCGGCTGATGGCGCGCACGTCTGGTTTCTGGGCGGCAACGGCAAGTCCGTGCCATATCAAACGTGGCTTGCTTCTGGCACCGGCGGCACACCACAGCCGTTTGTATCTCGATCCATGGAGTATGCTGCTTCCCCGGACGGCACTCGCGTGGCTTATCATACCGACGCTCCCGGCGACCCCATCTACCTCGCCGATGCAAATGGCAGCCATTCCCGGCCCCTCTATGCTGCCGGGCCGGGAGGCCATTGCCACTATCTTTCCTGGTCGCCTGACGCTCGCTACATTTACTTCGTACAGGGTGTTCCGACCACCCAGGAAATGGATATCTGGAGGGTACGTACAACCGGCGCGGCCCTTCCTGAACGCATCACCGACCATAACGCGCGGGTTGGCTACCCCGCTTGGTTAGATAGGCAGACCTTGATTTACTCTGCAACGGCTGAAGACGGGCCCCGCCAGCGACTATTTACGTTGGATGTAAACCGCAGAATTCGACACCGCGTGAGCGCCGGTGTGGGCGAAGACTATCTTTCGGTGGCGGCGAGCGCCACTGTTCCTCGGCGACTTATCTGCTCGGTGGCCAATCCCAGCGCTACTTTGTGGACCGTGCCGGTTTCGGACCAAATGCAGCCGGAATCCGCGGTTATACGCTACCCAGCGCCGAACGCGCGTGCGCATGCTCCGCGCGTCGCAGCCGGAGGTTTGCTTTTTCTCTCTTCGCATGGAGGCGCCGATGGAATCTGGCGCATGCAGAACGATGTCGCAACCGAGCTATGGAAAGGCAAAGACGGCGGCGCAGTAGCTCCACCAGCTATTTCTCCTGATGGCTCCCAAATCTGCTTTTCCTTTCGCAAAAGCGGACATGGAGGCATGTACATCATGAGTTCTGATGGAAGCAACATTCGTCCCCTGGCCCCGTCGTTAGAGATTCGAAGTGCTGCCTCCTGGTCTCCCGACGGAAAGTGGGTCGCGGTTGCAGCCAGCGAGAATGAAAGATCGCGATTGTTTCTGGTGCCTGTGGACGGCGGAGCACCCGTTCGTCTGGTGGACTCCCCTTCATACAATCCACTCTGGTCCCCTAACGGCGAGTACATTTTGTATTCCGAACCTTTGCAGGGATCGGAGATGCTCGTGAAGGCAATTACGCCGCACAGGGAAACGGTTCAGCTTCCCGAAATTTACGTGCCCTACACGGCGGCGACACCATACCGCCTCGTCCCTGGCCGAAAGGAGTTGATATTCTTGCGGGACCCCAGTTCCGCACCTGGAGTCGGCTACCGCTCTTGGAACTTCTACCAAACGGACCTCGTTACCGGACGCGAACGACAGCTTACGGATTTGAAGCCCGGCTACCTAATGCAGAGCTTCGACATCTCGGAGGATGGCAAGCAGATCATTTTCGATCGTTTTCGGGACAACTCGAATATCGTTCTGATGGACCTCGCGCGTTGAACTGGCAGGCGCAACTCGTTCGAACTTCGCTCCTCAGAAGTCGTTAGCGTTGATCGGGAGTGCCTCGGCGAGGAAAGTGGCAGATACCCGGCGAGGTGGATGCCGAGGCACTTTCGATAACGAGACTAGAAGGAAGCCGGTAGCGGGGCGGGACGCCGTAGGGTCAAAATAATCATGCAGCGCGTTGATAGAACTTGAGCAGACCGCCGAGGCGTTCATGGCATTGGATGCGTTTTGGATGTGGTGATGGTGACCGGACAGCAGGGGAAGGGAAGAGCAGGTGATTGCCTTTGCCTTGATGCGGGCGTTCGAGATGATAATGCGTTAGGAATTCGGTAATCGCGCGGCGCAGCGAC
>JBJMGK010000039.1:0-3538 GCA_045807925.1 Bryobacteraceae bacterium
CGAACTCTCCCAGTAATACTCGTTCGAGATGCCATGACGGCGCCATACATTCCCTTGCGGTACGGCCTGAACGTTTGCCCGTGCCTCCGGACTGGGTTCTGAGGCTACGTGTCGGGTCTGCTGCGACATGACAAGTTACCCCGCCATGCCTGACCCCAGGCTACCGGGCTCGCAGGGGCTTGCCCGGGAGGGGACCTTCCACCCCTCTGGTAAGCGCGGGTCTCGGCCCGCGATGTGCACCTGGCAGCGCTGGATTGGCGCCGCTTCGCCGGCATATTTTTCACCGCCGCGTGCAGCGCTTTGCCTCCATCCAGAACATAGAGCCGCGGCTGGCTGAAGTCGAACCCGCGCCGCATCAGGTCGCCAAGTAGTTCGCCCACCACGGTGGTCGGACGGAGATGGAGAAACTTCACCTGAGCGAGATCCGAACCGACGATATGATCAACGTGAGTGGGATTCGCAAAGGGACGGGCGGAGGTCCGAGGGTGGTTTTTGCGGCCCACATGGACACTGTATTTCCCGACGGCACCGACCTGAGAGTAGTGCGCGACGGCGACATTTTGCGCGCGCCGGGCGTCGGAGATGACACGGCGAACCTGATCGCCATTCTGGAAGTGTTTCGCGCGCTCGACCGAGGCGGTCTCAAGACTAAAGACGACCTGATTTTCCTGGCGTCAGCCCAAGAGGAAATTGGAGGAGTCGGCGCCAAGCACTGGCTGGATACCAGCGGTTACAAGCCCGCATTAGTAATGATAAGGGGCTTTTAATGAGTGCCTATCGGATCGGTCGCTTTGCCGATATACGGGAGTTGTCCGCCTCGATGGCGAGCTTCCTTGCCAGCATCAGATTCAACTTGCCGCTCGCCAAAGTGGGAATCGCTTCGATGTAGTGGATATCCCTCCGCTTGGGAATCCAAAGAGCCGGGAGATTGGACTTGTGCAAACGTTGAAACAGATCCGCCGGCGTCACTTCGGGGTTGGTGAACAGCATGATGAGGCGCTCGCCGCGCCGGGCGTCGGGAACTCCGGTGACGAAAGAGAAAGTGATAGCGCTCACGGCTTCCTCAATGGCAAGGTGCGGGACCATCTCGCCGGCTACTTTACTGAACCGCGCCAGCCGATCGCTGATGAACAGAAATCCATCTTCGTCGACGAAGCCCAGATCGCCGGTACTGTAGTAGTCGTCGTGCAAGGCCTGTTTCGTGAGCTCTAACGCACGCCAGTAACCCACCATCCGGCTTGGACCCTTCACCAAGATTATTCCCTGCTGCCCGATGGCGAGCGGTTCAAAGCTATCGGGATCGACAACACGTATGGCGACGCCCTGCAATGGGCGACCAACACTCCCCCGGCGGTTACCGACATGCATTACTGAACGTTCGGCGAAATCAGGAACGTTGATAGCGACACCTGGGCCAAGCTCGGTGCAGCCGTATCCGGCGAGTAGTTCGATTCCAAAGTGACGCTGGAACTCATCGGCAATCGAGTCGCGCAATTTTTCCGCGCCGACAATGATGTATTTGAGGCTCGAGAATTGGACGGCCGGTATCTTGCGCATGTACTGCGTACAGAACGTCGGCGTGGAGAAGAAGAACGTCGCTTGATGAGACTGCGCGAGCTCGCCTATGGTCTTCGCGTCGGCGGGGTTTGGATGATAGACGGCCCGAATGCCTTCAAGGACGGGGAACCACAGCGCAAAGGTGTAGCCGAACGAATGAAAGAAGGGCAGGACGCCGAGCACAACATCCGCAGAGGTAGTGGGAATCTTTGCGCCAAGGCCCTCGGCATTTGCCAGGATCTGCCAGTGGGTGAGTTGCGCCCCTTTCGGCGCGCCGGTGCTGCCGCTCGAAAACAAAATACAGGCGGAAGTGTCCGGATTGATCTCGGCGGTAAGGTCAGAGACCCTAGTAGAACGCGCGCATTGCATCGCCAATTTTCTCTCCGTGGCGTTGACTTGCGCATAAATGCTCTCAAGAGTCATCATTTCCTTCCACAACGGCAGTGCGGCCTTGTCGAGGAATGCCTGGGAGGTGAGGATGGTTTTGAGATCGCAGTGCGCCGCGGCCGCCCTCACGTTCTGTTCGCCGGCCGTGAAGTTCAGATTGACGGCGGTTCTGCCAGCGAGGATGACAGCGTAATTTGCAATAGCAGCGCTCAAGCTAGCGGGGAGATAGATACCCACGTGCGGTTGCTCTTCTGGAAGAGCTTTACACAGGAGACCCTTAAGCAATAGCGCTTCGGTCAGCAGTTCGCCATACGTGACGGAACGCCCGCTAGAATCTGCGAGTGCGGGTTGATCCCAATGTTGCCTCGCTACTTGAATAAAGCGATGACAGAGTGTGGATTCGGGAGAACGGCCGCGATTGACAGCATCGCAACTCAACTCGACTACCTTGCGGCGTAACTCGGCCGCCGAAAGGCGCTCGATAATCGGCGGTCCAATTGCGATCACGGTATTGTTACTCGACAATGCACGGTGAAGGGCGACGGGAAGGACGCTGACTTCGGGATGAGAAGCCATCAGCGATTCCACATCGGTGTGGAAGCTTTCAATGCTACCCGTTCGAGCCGGTAAACCCTCAGGGAAAATCGCCACTGCTTCCCCTCGGCACAACCTTTCACTAACGGCGTCAAAATAGATGGGCCGCGAAAACGCACCCCTCAAAATCTCTTCGTCCGAATCCGACACGCGGTTAGCGATGAACAGAATAGCGCCTGCGGCCGGGACATTTTCGGCACCTAAAACCATCAATCTTGTATAGCAGACAAGGACGACACGCGTATGGCCTTGCGGCCTTGTCCAGTTCGCGTGTCGACGCTGGTGATGCAATTGAACGAGTTCCGTCCAAGCCGGTGTATTGTTGAAGTCTCGCGAAGGCTGCGGTTACGATCAAAGCGGCTTGAATTACGAGTTGTTTGCCGTGCGCCAGGCGCCTGGAATCCAAGAACGTCTGCACCGGTGTTTTCCCAAAACAATACTTGCCCGAGTGCGGGCGTCTCTGATTGTACTCTTCCAACCAACGGTCGAGATCGTCCTGTAACTGCTCGAGGGAAGAGTAGAGCTTTTTGCGAAAGGCTATGCTGTAGAACTCATCCTGCATGGTGCGATGAAACCGTTCACAGATGCCGTTGGTCTGCGGAGACTTGGCTCGGGTTCGGCTGTGATCGATGTTTTCCACTGCCAAAACCTGCCGCACGTTAAAACCCCTCGACATCTCCTGCCTTTAGGCGGTCAGCTTTGAGCGATTCTCTACGAGAATGAGGGCATGGGTGAGTATCGACATAGCGGGCACGCGATGTGCGACATCAAGTATCACCTGGTGTGGATCACGAAGTACCGTTATAAGATACTGTGCGGCGAGGCGGCGGACCGTGCCCGCGATCTGATTCGGCAGATTTGCATGCACGTGAAGTGGTGATTATTCGAGGGTCGATATCGCCGGATCACGTTCACATGCTGGTATCGGCGCCAGCTCATCTGGCTCCTTCCAAGCTGGTGCAGTACATCAAGGGACGTTCATCACGCCGGCTGCAGGAAG
>JBJMGK010000040.1:0-6423 GCA_045807925.1 Bryobacteraceae bacterium
GCAGTATCATCGCTCCAAACTCCATCTGTCTTGGCGTGATCAACAGGCTCCACAATTTCGCTTGGACTTCCTGCCTCCCTACAGCCCGGAACTCAACCCTATCGAACGGGTCTGGAAACTCACGCGCCGGCTGTGTCTCCACAATCGTTACTTCGGATTCCTCGATGGAGTCGTTTCCGCCGTGGAAGATCAGTTTGCCGAATGGACAAAGTCCAACGATATCCTGCGCCGATTATGCGCAATTACTTAGGACGTCATGTTTAGTCAACGGGTGACTCTACCAATGAGCTGCTCGCTTTCGGCGCCGATCCGAACTCGACCATTCAGGAATTGAAGGCGCTAATCGGCGATATCCGCCCGGGTCGACGTGACCGATCTCGAGCCATTCCTCGACAAAAAGCAAATGCACCAGAGGATGAGCTGCGCGACTTGCCGATCGCGCGGCACCGTCCAATGGGCAAACATCACATTCACGCACCGTTTTCGAAGCAAGGCGACCAGACCTGATATGGCAAACGGATTCTCCACCGATACGACGGTCTGCATCGGATGCAAAGCTTGCGAGTGGCCATGCAAGCAGTGGAACCAGCTTCCTGACGATGGTTATCACTTCACCGGCATGTCGTTCGACAACACAGTACACGTGGGCGCATCCACGTGGCGGCATGTCAGCTTTATCGAGCGTCCAGTGGCCCTGACCGGAGCCGATACAGGCTTTTCCTGTTGATGGCGTCCGATGTTTGTAAACACTGCGCGCGTGCTGGATGCCTGGAGAACTGTCCAACAGGAGCGATCATCCGCACCGAATTTGATTCTGTTTACGTCCAGCAAGATATCTGCAACGGCTGCGGCTACTGTGTTTCGGGCTGCCCGTTCGGTGTGATCGACCGCAATCACGAGGATGGCCGAGTCTGGAAGTGCACCCTGTGCTACGACCGGCAGAAGGGCGGGTTGGAGCCTGCGTGTGCGAAGGCTTGCCCCACTGACTCGATCGGGTTCGGCGAGATCGAAGAGCTGAAGGCGCGAGCGCAGAGACGGGTCGAGACACTCCATGACAAGGGCATCCGCGAAGCATATTTGTACGGCGCTGATGCCGCGAACCAACCGGGTACGGGGGGACTGAATGCGTTCTTCCTCCTGGTCGACAAACCCAAGGTGTACAATCTCCCGCCTGACCCCGAAGTTCCAACAATAGGGGGAAATCAAAGTTGGAGGTCGGCTGGAGTAGCAGCGCTCGGGATGGCCGCGTTAGCCGTGGTCTCGGCGCTGGTCGGACGGACGGCAGAGAATCATCAGGCATGAGCGAAGGGCCGACGGACGAAAGAGAAACTCTTCCGGGTTTCGCTCTGATACCAGGCGGTGCGGAAGCGCCTCGAGTGAACGAAGACGGCCGTAATATCGATCTGCGGACGGGAATCCTTCCGGCGAAGCCTCAGGGCAGAAGCCTCTCGCCAGTCGTCGCGACGTGGCGCTGCATTCAGAGATTTTTCCGGAGGTGCCGAGTCGCCGATCCGGGGACACACCGAGCTATTACGGCACGCCCGTACTCAAGCAGCCCGTCTGGATCTGGACCATCGCGGCGTACTTCTATGTCGGCGGCGTCGCCGGCATGTCGGCCACGCTCGGAGCGGCAGCGCAACTCGCAGGAGGCGAGAAGATGCGTTCCCTGGTAACGAAGACGCGTTGGATCTCGATCGTGGGAGCGTTGATCAGCACCGGGTTCTTGATTCACGATCTGGGACGACCGGAACGCTTCCTCAATATGCTGCGCGTGTTCAAAGTGACTTCGCCGATGAGCATGGGAAGTTGGATTCTCAGCGCGTTCTCAAGCGCGGCGGGTGCGGCCGCCGTTCTTCCTCTCGGTCCCCGGCTGTTTCGCCCGCTCGCCGGGCTGTTCGGTATCGTAGCTGGTCTGTTTGGGTTGCCGCTCGCCGCTTATACCGGTGTCTTGCTCATGCACACAGCGGTGCCACTCTGGAAAAATCCTCTTTGGTTGATTTTGGCGCTTTGCTCGGGCGCGGCGGCAGCTGGTTCGTTCCTGGAATTGCTGCCGCTGAACTCGAAAGAAGCTCGTGCTGTCGAGTTGTTCGGGCTGATCGGCAAGGTAGGCGAAGTAGTAGTCGCGACTTCCATCGAGAAAGACGTGGCCCATGTAGAACGTGTGGGGCGCCCTTTGCACGACGGGTTCACGGGGTTCCTATGGCAGAGCGCCAAGGTGCTGACTGTTGTGAGCGCAGTAATTTCACTCTCACCCGGGCATTCACGGACCAAACGAGTGGCCGCCGGCATTCTCGGGACAGCCGCTGGTGTTTGCGTCCGTTTCGCGTATTTCCTGGCCGGCAAGCGTTCAGCGCGCGATCCACGCGCCACGTTCGAGCAGCAACGGAAAGTACGGGCCATTCCGGCAGGTGAGATTACGAGCAGTGGTACGACGCGATTGGAGTATAACGACTTAGGCTCGAACAGTCGTCCGATGCTGGAGAATTCTCAACGGAAATCCCAGTCCACAGTTATAGGTGTTAGTTGCCCATCCACATACTGAGTTCCATGCAGGGACACCGTTGCTCCGGGTTGAAGGATGGGTGAGGAAAACTTCGCCGAGCCATCCTCCCACCGTAAGGTCACCTTTTGCGCGCCCGATGAGGAGGGATCAGCTGGATGGGCAAGAGGAAATTTCACCTCCTGTAAGGATCCTGAACACAGGTAAAGAGAGAGCAAATCACAGAAACCGATCGCCGCTGTCCACCTGTCCAGGTCTCTGAAATCGTGAGCGAGCGAACTCTCGACGTTTCTTCGCTCCTGATTCTCGCGTAACACGAATTCAGCACGTCCGGGATCAGATCCTCCGAGCAACGTGAAATGGCGGCTGACGATTACGTACTGTAAAGGTCCCAGCTGATGTGCGTGCGCAACGGATTGGTTCCATGAGGGAACCGTCTCTTCAGTGCTGAGGCGTGGAAATGGGAGAGGCTCGCGTGTGGCTACCGAGTTCAGCTGGCTTCGATCACTTTTTTCCCAGCCATAATCGTGTTCTCCGATTCCCTGTATGACCTCCGGCGAGAGCGCGCCGAAGATCTCCTGGCGTAACGCAGACGCAAGCAAGCCTTCGACTCGCGAATGTTCCGCCTGGAAGATGATGGCGTAGGGCGGCTTCACTGCCTTCTGCGATTGAATAAAAACTTCAAAAGCAGGTTTGACGTCGGGCGCATAAGGTTCATTTGGGTTCGACGAAGACGCAGCCCTGAGAATCAAGCATTCGCCTCCATTCTCAAGCCGCCCATGATTTGGGCACGTGATACTCGGACAGGTCATGATTCATGAAGGGCCCAAAACTGGTGGTCCATGTGTGACTCTTCTTTGAGAGCCGTACCGGTGCCAATCACCACTACAATGCGGTCGGCCCCTCTACAACCCGTGTTTTCCTCCGAGCTACGCAGACACCGGCAGAGCTCTTCTAGCCTCTCGATCCGGGTCGTTCTTCGCTTCGCAAGTGTCGTCGAAGATCATCGTTTCACCCTGCGCGGCGGTGTACTTCGGCCATTCGGGAAGGCCAGTTCCATTTGGATCGCCGGTTTTCATGAACTGCAGCAACGCACTTGCCATCTTTGTCGACAGATCTCTAGGTCTCGGCCCGCCGCCCGTATGCGTCAACATCAGATCCGTGTTGTAGAACCAGAAGCAGATATCCACGCAGTGAAAAGCCCGGGCGCGCCTGTCGAATAAAGGAGGCTGCCAGGTGAACCAATTAACGTACACGGGGGCGGGCTGTTTCGATTTCACGTCCGCTAAGGCCACTACGCTTTGCCGATTGCTGCTGACGAGGGACCAGATCTCGACGGGCTTTCTCCCCGGGAACGCCTTTGCGTAGGATTCGACCACATCCTTCGCTTTATCGCCGAAGCCAGCGCCGAAACCTGCTCTTTGCTTCACTTTCTCCACTACCTGGTCCAGCGTGATGGACTCCAATGAGGAATCGGCCCAACTCGGCGATTGCTCGTTCTGAACCGAACTGATAAGCATCGGCACATTGCTTGCCGTGGGTGCTGCGACCGGGTCGTAAGGATGCTGTGGGAGAAAGTTTCCGTCGACAACCGGAGCAAATCCACGGCTCATACCGCCGCCGGGTCCCGCGTTTTTCGCAATTGCCTGTTGCGCTCGCGTGGCAATACCGTAAAACTCTTTCCAAGGCATGGCCTGTAACTTAGCCAGGTCGTTCGAACTCAGACCCGCTTCCTTGACCACCGCTGCTCCGAGCTTTTCGGTGTCCTTCTTCGCGCCGGCCTTTCGCGATGCCCCGCTCAGCACAACAGCCTTATGAAACAGTCCCTTGGCGGAAGGCATGGCCGTCAGAACGCAGACCTTGGCGCCGCCCCCCGACTGCCCCATAATTGTGACGTTCCCCGGATCCCCGCCGAAACTGGCGATGTTGTCGCGGACCCACTCGAGAGCAGCCACAATGTCCAGCATGCCGAGGTTGCCCGAAGCAGCGAATTTCTCTCCGCCCACCCCGGCAAGATTGCAATACCCGAGTGGACCAAGCCGGTGATTGATAGAGCAAAAGACAACGTCGCCAAGCCTTGCGAAGTTCTCACCGTTGTATCCGTCTTGTTCGATTCCGTTGCCGTTGACGAAACCGCCTCCGTGGATCCAGAAGAGCACGGGTCTCTTCTTCCCATCGTTGATTCCAGGTGTAAAGACGTTAATCCGGAGACAGTCCTCGCTTACGTCGTCGTAGTTCCAGTGGTCCCGAAATGAAGCGAACTTGTTCTCGTACCGGTTCTCCATGATTTGAGGTGCCGAATTACCCCACCAGAGCGCTGGGTACACATCCGTCCAGGGCTTCGGTTTCTGGGGCGGCATGAATCGATTGGCTCCGGAGGTATCCGCGCCATACGGCATCCCAAGGAAATGGTGGATCCCGCGTAACACGTAGCCTCTGACTTTCCCGCATGCAGTTTCGGTCAAGGCGATGTTGTCGCCCACGAGGAGGATCGGCCCATCCTGGCCTTCGGCCATGCCATTCTGCGGGACGGCGCCAAGCGTTGCTCCTACGGCGATCCCAGCTGAACTCGTACCGAGTGTCTGTACAAACCGGCGTCTGTTGCTTTTCATGTAGGTAAGGTTCCAGTCAGTGTATCCGCATTATATGCGGGTGCTGTTTCCTCACCGAAAAGGATGACCCGGAGAATTCTTCAGACCGACGAAAAACGTTCAATCCGTTTGACCATCCTACAAAGCGGCGTCTTCGAGGATCATTTCTGCAGCCTTTTCACTCAGCAAGTAGATGGGCACAACGATAAAGAAGCCCGGGATCTTTGGGAACACCGACGCGTCGACCACGCGCAATCCTCGTGTACCTCGGACCCGCAAGCGGCTGTCGAGTACCGCCATGTCGTCATCGTCCGCCCCGATCTTGGCGGTTCCGGAAGAATGATGTCCCCACGCCTCATCACGAATAAACTGCTTAATCTGCCCGCGGGTGCGAACGTTCTTCGCGCCTGGCAGTATCTCGGTAAACGTTCCCCCGTTCAAGCTCATCAACTCGTTCGTTTTCTCAATGACCGTGCGAACGAACTCCACTCCATCGGCGATCGCCTCGAGATCCTTAGTCGCGGCACCGCCGGCCGTTGTGCCTTCATGGAAATAGCGAAAATCGATCTGCGGGGGGTCAAGAGGATTTGGCGATTTCAGCTCGACCGTACCTGCGGTGTTTCGTGTGTGCCCCTTCAGTACACCCCAAGTAAAGTGTTTTAAGTTGGGGTAATCGGGCGCAATGTTCTGCGTGTAACCTCGGTAGTATCCAGTGAAGTTGTATGGCGCGGCATACATGAATAGATCTGGATCAGCCTCTGCCGTACTTGACCGTTTGACAACGACCACCATTGTCCCGGCTGTACTGTAGGCACCTTGCTGACCTGCGGACCAGGCCGCTAAACAAGGATCCGTCGGGGTAGTCGCGAAGGTGCAGCCATTAAAAATCGAGTAGTTTGTATTTGTCACGAAGAAAAGCCCCACTTCATACCTGTCCTGCATGTTCAAGCCAACGCCTGGAAGGTCGAGCAAAACCGGTATAACGTTGTTGCGTACAGCAGGGTAGTTTAGTGCAGAGTGGCCCATTTCTGCAAGAAAATATTGATGCAGCCTGGTTTCGCCGCGCTTGCTCTTGCAGCCTCTGCCTGTGATACTTAGTCAAGTGTCCAACAAATAGCTGGACATATAAATGGAGCTGGCGTACGCTAGGCCATGCCGCGTTCGACTCCGCCGATTTCCGTTTCAGCGGCTCAGAAAAAGCAAATGGAGCAGTGGCTTGCCGCCCAAGGAACACCGCAACAGGTTGCTCTGCGGTGCCGTATTGTGTTGTCTGCGGAGGGCGGTCAATCGGAAGCGGCGATCGCCTCGCAGCTGAACGTAAATCGCAAGACC
>JBJMGK010000041.1:0-5286 GCA_045807925.1 Bryobacteraceae bacterium
ACACTCTTTCCTACACGTGTGCTCTTCCGATCTGACGGGAACCTCTTTGTTCGCGCCGCGACCTTTGTTTCGCAATCGCGGCCGGTTCACTTTGAGCTTGCGCTCCTTCAGACAAACGCGGCCCGCTTGCGTTCCATGCCACCCCAGGTCCACCGCACGAGCTTTGCCTTGCTGCGGTGGTCCGGCAATTTGTGCGGCCGATAGTTCGAGCACGGCCTCGATGCTGGCGCGGCCCATCACGTCGATGAGTTCGTCGATAACCATGCGGCTGTGCTCGATCAACTCCATCATCGGCAACAGCGCTTGGCCGTTGCGGACCAGAAAGTCGGCGAGCTTACGCACGCCGACTTTTCCCTGCTTATCAATCGTATGATAGTTTCGTTTCACGGCGGTTCTCCTTTTCCAGGTTTTGTCACCCCGATTCTATTCAGAATCAGGGGGAACCGCCGCCTCAACTTTCAACTACAGCCGGGACACCGTCCAAGAGCGAAGCAGAAGCACTGATTGTATAGCGCCGATTCCCTGACATTATTGCCGGTGTGGCCGGGCACCCAGAAGGTGTTCCCGATACGGACTGACAAGCCCCGTTGCGACCGGCAGCGCTTACAAGCGACGACGGTAGCCATCCTTGAGTGATGGAAATCCGGTGCGCCAATCGAGGCCCACCGATCCTGACCAACTGGCGAGCCCTCGGGAAGCACTGTGGCCTGGAACTTCAGCGAAGGAACACGCAATTGAGCTTGAACCGATACTGGCTGGCGAAACTCAGGGAGCATGCCGTTGGTCAACTTCGTCGCGGAGACCGCCGACGGCAAACTATTCGGCTTTGCTGAGGTCGACTTGCGATCGCACGCCCATGGCTGCAGTCCGGCGCGGCCGGTCGGCTATCTCGAGGGCTGGTATGTCGCTGAGGAGGCTCGCCACAGCGGTATCGGCCGGAGCCTGCTTTCTGCGGCAGAGGATTGGGCGCGGAGTCACGGGTGCGTCGCAATGCCTTCCGATACATGGATTGACAAGGAACTCTCGGAGACCTGCCACAAAGCCTTGGGCTTTGTGGTCGTAACCGGTGCGTCCACTACGCAAGACGCTTTAGCTTCAGTTTGCCGATGGGGACCGAGAAGTCCCCTTCCGGTCTATAATCCATTTGGATTGGGTGTTCGCTATCAATCAAACTGGAATTGCAATGGGCGGAATCGGAGAAGGATCGGCTCGCTAAGCAGGTTGCCGATCTACGGATAGCGTTCGACTTGGCACTTTCTGACAAGCGCAAATACCCTGTGACCGAGTTCAATGCTTTTGTGCGAAGCGCACGCAGTTACATCAAGATCACAGCTGGTGATGCTATGGTGCATAAGAGCGTAGTGCAGGCTGTGAACGGGCTGAGAGAGTTCTTACAAGTGGAACGAAAGCGGATCCCCGGAAATATCTTGTTCGAAGCGGACCGACTTGAATGTCAGTTTTTTGCTGGCTACGATCCAAGCTTTGATGGCGACGAACCTCCCGGCCTCTAAGCTTTATTCGTGGCGATCCATTCGGTCACTGTCATTGGTAAACCCTTCCGGACTTTGCGGGTTCTATGGGCAGGAAATCGTGCCAGAATGGGGCGCATGAAGACGCGGCTCGGACCGTGTGTGCTTCTGTGTTTTCTAGCCGTTCTCCTTGGGCGCCCGCTTCGGTTACTGAACGCATCCCAAACAGGTGGTATTTGTCTGCGAACACGGCGCGCGTCGCAGCGTAATCGCGGCGGCGTGGTCAACAAGCTCACTCGGGAGAAGCAATTGCCATACAGGGCAGTTGCACGCAGCGTTACGCCTCAGGATGAACTCTCCGAGCCCAACGGTCCAGCCGCCTTGTAGGTGTTGATCACGATCCCCGAAGGCAAAGGTTGGGTGCTGCTCAACGCAAATGCGCTTGGCGGAGTTCCCCGCGCAAAGATGCGGTTGCCTTTGCCCAGCAGGACAGGATTGACCAGCAGAACCATCTTATCTGCCAGTCCATACCCGAGCAGCGCCGAAGTCAGTGTTGAGCTGCCCGACAGGATCAGGTCCGCGCCGTCTTTCGCCTTGAGGGCACGAACCTATCCACGAGGTTTGGTCCAATGCCCTCGAACGGACCCCACTCCAGGCTCTCCGGCCTGTGGGTTGCGACATACTTCGTCGCCGCATTCAGGCGGTCCGCCATGGGACTCTTCGGTGCCTTCGGCCAGAACCCGGACCAAAGATCGTAGGTTCGTCGCCTAAGCAGAAGATCGAAGGCTTCGCCGTAGATCGCAAGGACCATCTCTAAACCAGCAGGAGTTCGATAGGGCGCAGTCCAGTCGCCGTATGGGAAGTCGCCCTCGCTCGAACTGCCCGAAACCTGGATCACGCCGTCCAGTGAGATATGTTCCACGATTTTAAGCTTGCGCATGCTGAATCTCCCCTACAGGTTTGTGCCGCTGCGTCGGCCGGGCTAGTTGCCGTCACTCTCAAGACCGGAATTGGAGAAATTGTCCTAGAGAACTTTAGCTTCTAGGTTCGAGTGCCGTGTTGCAGTCCTCGCTTACCTGGGGCCGCTTTGGGGTTCACCAAGCAAGCCAGTTGGCCTGTTCCTCGCCTCCATAGCGTTTGCGAGATCTTGGCTGGCTGGCACACGAATCGGTATTCGGAGGTCCCGTTGCAACCGGCAGCGATTACAACCGATGACGGCGGATATGCTTGAGCTATGGAAGTCCGCGTCCGACAAGCGAGGCCGACCGATCGTGATCAACTCGCGCTCCTTCGGGAAGCGCTGTGGCCGGAAACTTCAGAAAAAGAACACGCACTCGAACTCGAACCGATACTGGCTGGCGAAACTCCAGGGAGCATGCCGTTGGTCAACTTCGTCGCGGAGACCGACGACGGCAAACTATTCGGCTTTGCTGAGGTCGACTTGCGTTCGCACGCCGATGGCTGCAGTCCGGCGCGGACGGTCGGCTATCTGGAGGGCTGGTATGTCGCGGAGGAGGCTCGGCACAGCGGTATCGGCCGGAGACTGCTTGCTGAAGCAGAAGATTGGGCGCGCAGTTACGGGTGCGTCGAAATGGCCTCCGATACATGGATTGACAACGAACTCTCGCACACCTGCCACAAAGCCTTGGGCTTTGAAGTCGTTGACCGGTGCGTCCACTATCGCAAGACGCTTTAGGTTCAGTTTGCCGATGGGGACGCATGAGTCCGGACCTCACCCAGAAATCCGGAGTCACCGTCCTTCTCCGCTGCGAATTCGCTGGCGGAGAAGAGCTCGATGCGACAAGTTCGCGTCTTTCGCGAAGCGACTACATAACTGCAGGTCTGGTGGGCGGCGGCTCAGTTCATCCTCTTGCGTTCAGGATTTCAACGCTATTGCCCACCCGAAGCTGCCCTGGCGTAACCACCAAGGCGTTCTGTCCGAACATGACGCCGTTGGACATCCTTCGATAAGCTTCCAAAGTTCTGAGCGGTTCAACACCAACTTTTGCTGTGGTGGGATCCACCAGCACGACCGAGCACCGAGCGCAGGGCTTTACCATCGTTAGCTCAACTGAGCCGATTCTTATGTCGTTCAAGCCATCTTCAGCATGCGCAGCCGTATCCGCAAGCACGAGATTGGGGCGGAAGTGTTCCACGCTGATCCGGGACGAAAGCCTCGCGTTGAGCAGATCGAGCGAGGCCTGGGCCAAAACGAGCAAGGGATAACCATCAGCAAGGCTAACTCGCCACTTGGAATCGTCAAACGGGGGTTCAACTTTCCGTACCACGTCATTCGGTAGATAGAGGAGCCGGCAGGGCTGACCGAGGAACGAGCTGAACCATTCGTCATAACTCTGATCCGGGTGAGGCAGCTTGAGACTGTCGCGCCAGATTTGGACAGGGATCCACTCGCCTTTCCCGGACCACTTCCGAATGAGCAGAGGAGAGGTCCCCGTTGCCGTCACAACGAGATCCGACCCATCGAAGTGCGGTTGGATCAAAACCATTCGCGGCAGCTTGCGTTGCGACAGAAATACTCCCTGCTCGTCGACCAACATCCAGCGCCGGTCCTGGAGAGGACCGCTTGTATCCACTTGCGATTCGGAAACTGCGATTCCTCGGAGAGACTTGATCGGGTAGATGAAGATCCGGCTCAGCCACATAACATTAGAGAGCGAGGTATTCAAGGGTACTTGAGGCAAACTTTTGCCGGGGGTTGTGATACGAAGAATTTACCAATATGACGAATGCATCACGAACGAGCAGGCGTCACTTGCTAAAGCTGGGCGCGTTGGTCGCCGTCTCCTCCTGCCTCGGCAAAGACCGGATGGCGCCGGGCGTTCAACTTTATACAGTCCGCAACCAGATCCTCAAACAGCCACTGGCAACGCTGCAGGCCATTGCAGATATAGGGTATCGCGAGGTGGAAATGTTGCGCAACCAAGTCGAGACCCTCGCTCCGCTACTGACGGGCGTAAAGCTCACACGCATTAGCCTGCACTTTGAGACACCGCTCCTCACCGGAAACCGGGCCGCTTGGCAGCACGCCGACATGCCGCCAATCGACGCCGGAGTGACGTATGGCGGGTGCGTTTCGCTGGCGAGAGATCACGGGTTCCGGTATCTCGTGTTCAATTATCTTTCCCCGGAAGAGCGCCTGGGACTCGATTTCTATCGATCCCTTGCCGAGAAGCTGAACGAGGCCGCTCAAAAGGCCCATGCCGCGGGCTTGCAGTTTTGTTATCACAACCATGACTTTGAATTCCAGCCCAAGCCGGGCGGTAGACCGATCGATGTTCTCTTGAAGTACCTGGATCCGGAGCTCATCCGATTGGAAGTAGATGCCTTCTGGGTGAGCATGGCCGGCGTCGATGCGGCTGGATTCATCCGGGAGCATGCAGACAGGGTCGAACTAGTGCACTTGAAGGACCGCGCGAAGGGAACGTCGATTCACTATGACATTGCGACGGTCCCAAACGACACCTATCGTGAGCTTGGCTCCGGCGATTTGCCCTTGGCAGCTATTCTGGACGCCGTTGCGCATTCTAAAGCGAAGCACATTTTCGTGGAACAGGATTTCAGCGCTGACCCGATCGCGAGTTTGCGCCAAAGCTATACATACTTAGAGAAGAGCGGGTATGTGCGATAGCGGTCCGATATTACTCCCGAGAAGCGGGCAATTGGCCGTAGGCCAAACAGGATGGTAAGGAACGGGCGGAGAGATGATGAATAACGCTGGCCGGATGACAACTACAGCCCGCCGGGACATTGGTGCTTGCTTTTTAAGCCCGACCGAAAAGCGTGGGTCCGAGGTTTG
>JBJMGK010000042.1:0-20701 GCA_045807925.1 Bryobacteraceae bacterium
TCTGTGTCCTTTCGGCAAGCTTGCATGACTTTAGATGATCTTTCCTGATAGGGTCGGCATACGGGAGAGGAGCCGGTGGGCATGGCACTGGAAGGGGCGGACGGGGCGAACGATTTGGAACAGTTGAGGCGACGGTTCGAGGAGTTCCGGGGCACGCGTATGACGCGGGGACGGTTGCCGGAGCCGTTGTGGAAGCAAGCCGCAGAGATGGCCCGGCGCTACGGTCTGAATCCAACGGCACAAGCTCTGGGGCTGGACTACAACCGGTTGAAGAAACGAATGGGGACATCGCCGGATCGAGCGAAGCGAACGAAGAAGGAAGTTACGATTCCGGCGTTTGTCGAACTGATCGGGTCAGGGCCGACAGTGATAACCGAGTGTCAGGTAGAGGTGGAATCGGAGCACGGCGCAAAGCTCCGCCTGCAACGGAAGAGCGTGACGCCAAGCGAGTTGGCAAGTTTGATTCGCGCCTTCGTCGGACAGTAAGCAGAGTGCTGCAGATCACGCCGCACATGCGCATCCTGGTCGCCATTGAGGCAGTGGATGGTCGCAAGGGCATTGACTCATTAGTACAACTATGTCGTGAGCGGTTGGGGAGCGACCCTTTCTCAGGTTGTCTGTTTGTATTCCGAAGTCGAAGCGCGACTTCGATTCGCGTGCTGGCTTATGACGGCCAGGGGTTTTGGCTAGCGCAAAAACGGTTATCCAAGGGACGATTCGTCTGGTGGCCGAACGGTGCGGCTCCGGCGTGCACGATTGAGGCGTATCAGGCGCAGTTGCTGATGGCTGCTGGTGATCCGGACACGCAGGCGGCTCCGATGTGGCGCAGAGTGAGTTAGCGCAAGAGCAAGTGCCACTGGGCTTGCGTTCGAAACGATTTTCTGTCACACTGCTGCTGTGCCGGTCGAGTATCGCTACCGGGGCCGCAACGTAGGAGAGGCAGAGATCACCTTTCTGGGTGAGTTCATCGCCGCGCATCCGGAGTTGAGCCATTGCGCATTATCGCGCCAGGTTTGCGAAGCCTGGCAATGGAAGCAGGCTAATGGCGCACTGCGCGAGATGGTGTGCCGCGGGCTGATGCTGGCGCTCGAACGAGCCGGATATATTCAGCTCCCACCAATCCGCTTCAAAGTCCGGAACCACCTTATCGAGCGTGAACGGCCTGAACCGGTAGTGCCGGACAATCGTCCCGTGCGCGCACCGTTCAATGAGTTAGGACCGCTCGAGTTCCAGCAGGTTCGACGCACACCGCAAGAACCGTTGTTCAACAGTCTGGTCGAACAGTATCACTATCTCCACTATGAACAACCGGTGGGCGAACACTTGAAGTATCTCGTTTCCCGCAACGGCCAAACGATAGCCTGCCTGGCGTGGTGCTCCGCACCCCGACATCTGGCCAGCCGCGATCGCTTCATTGGCTGGAATGCGGAGACTCGGCGGCGGAACCTTCCTTTGCTGGCGTACAACACTCGCTTTCTGATTCTTCCCTGGGTGGAGGTGCCGCACCTGGCGTCGCACATTCTGGGCCGCATGGCGAAGCTGGTGCCGCGCGATTGGCAACGGCTCTACGCACATCCTATTTACTGGCTGGAAACCTTCGTGGATCCGGCGCGCTTCAAGGGCACGTGTTATCGCGCGGCGAACTGGATCACCTTAGGGCGCACCACGGGCCGCGGCCACAACGCGCGCACCAAGAAAGCGACGCAGCCAGCCAAGGAGCTCTTCGGGCTGCCGCTAACACCACGTTTTCGCGAGTTACTGAGTCAGTGATGAACAATAAAACAACGCGGCGGAGGATCGAGGTAAACCTGGAGGAACTGGACCGGATTATCGATCGGAGTACGACGGCGCCGTTGAGCGAAGCTGATCGCCGGAAGCTCAAGGCAGCCCTGCATGCCATGGCGGACCGTTTGATACAGAAACGAAGCACCGAAAAAACCAAGGCAGTTTTGGAAAAGCTGGCTTCTCGGGTGAACTCGCCGGTAAACGAGCCCTCCCAGGATGAGGAAGCGCCGACACCCGGAGGGCATGGACGAAATGCTGCCGCTGCGTTTACCGGCGCAATCAGAGTTGCGATGCCACATGCCACTCTGCAGCCGGGACACACCTGTCCGGAGTGTGGCAAAGGCAAAGTGTACCGGCAAAAGAATCCGGCCACACTGGTTCGGATTACCGGACAAGCACCGCTGCAGACGACCGTGTTTGAGATGGAGCGGTTGCGCTGCAATGCCTGCGGTCAAGTGTTTACTGCAGCTGCGCCAGCAGCCGCGGGTAGCAACAAGTACGATGCCACAGCGATCGCGATGATCGCATTGCTGAAGTATGGCACCGGAGTGCCCTTTAAGCGGCTCGAAACGTTAGATAGGCAGTTAGCCATGCCCCTGCCGGCGGCAACCCAATGGCAACTGATGGCCGCCGCCGCCAAGCTGATCTGGCCTGTGCTCGAGGCGTTCATCTGGCTAGCGGCGCAGGGCAGTGTGCTGCACAACGACGATACGAGCATGCGGATTCTGCGGCTGACACGCGAGCCCGGCGACAAACGTACGGGCATTTTCACCAGCGGCGTCGTATCGATCGTTGGCGCACACAGAATCGCACTGTTCTTCACCGGACCCAAACATGCGGGCGAGAACCTCGCTGAAGTGCTAAAGCGGAGAGCCCGCGAGTTGCCTGCACCGATTCAAATGTGTGATGCGCTCGCGCGCAACGTTCCGAAGCCGTCCGATGTTATTACGCTGCTGGCGAACTGTCTGGCGCATGGAAGAAGGCAGATCGTAGAGGTAGCGGAAAACTTTCCGGAAGCATGCCGGCATGTGCTCGCGACGCTCGGCAGCGTTTATCACAACGACGGGTTGGCGCACGAACGGGAACTGTCGCCGGAAGATCGGCTGCGCTTTCATCAGGAACGCAGCGGGCCGATGCTGCAGGACTTGCGGAACTGGATGAAAGCGCAGTTGGCCGAGCACAGAGTAGAGCCGAACTCCGGGCTGGGCAAAGCGATTTCCTATTTATTGAATCACTGGACAAAGCTCACGCTCTTCCTTTCGCAACCAGGCGCCCCGCTCGATAACAACATAGTCGAAAGAGCCTTAAAGAAAGCTATTCTCAACCGCAGGAATGCGCTTTTCTATAAAACGATGAACGGCGCCGCAGTCGGCGATCTGTTTATGAGCGTAATCCACACCTGTGAGTTGAATGGAGCGAATCCGTTCGAGTATCTGACCGAGTTGCTGCGTCATTCGGCCGAACTGCCCGCACGTGCATCGGAATGGATGCCCTGGAACTACCGCGAGAACCTTCCACGCGGCATGGCAGCGTAGTATGATGGTCCGTTTATCTGGCCGAAAAGGATCCTCTGCAGCCAGGCAGAACGGCGCTCGTGAAATGCCCATAAAACGGGCCTCTCAGAAAGCAAAATCGACCACGTTTTCGGCCAGTCACGCAGACTGCGAATGCGCTGCGGGATTCTGCAATGACGTCGGGTATCAGGATGACAGCTACTTCGATGCTCTGGTTCGTATGTTCGAACAGGCTGTGAAGATCATCGCCCAGCTACCTGCCAGCGATCGTAATCCCCTGATCGCCCGGCTGGATAAGGTACGCACGATCAGCCACAACTTCGGCTACGGCGTCGGCGACGATATGGACTCCTTGCTGGCGCAATACGTGAGAAAGTGACCCGATTTTGCCGCCAGGGATGAACCGAACCGCCTTACGCAGGCTTACCGAAACCTCACGTTGTTCTTAAAGCCCCGGATTTCGATCCGCCCGAACAAAAACGTTCGCTGATACTCTCAGCTGATGTTGATGCTCAACCCTTGATCTTTCTTTTTGCTGCGAAACGAGAGGCTATGCTGAAGGCTTTGGTCGAGGTGTACCAAAATGATGATTTGCTCGCAGCATGTCCGGTCGCTACCATGGCCACCAATTTTGAGGTGCTTAAACGAAAAACGTCGAACCTAACCTCCATTGAAATCTGCGAACCGGAAGCTCGGATGGGAGAAGAGGAACACCTACACCGTGAATTTGCTGAGGTTGCGCGAAAAGCCGAACAGGAGCGCATCGAAGGAGATCGGGCCGAAGCCGCACGTGAAGCCGAGCAGGAACGAATTGAACAGGAGCGGGCTGAAGCTGCCACCCGAACCGCCGAGAAAGAGCGAATCGAACGCGAGAAGGCCGAAGCTGCTCGTAAAGCTGAAGACAAGCAGGTCGCACGAGAGCGCCTGCAACGCGAGCAGGCCGAAGCGGCACGGAAGGCTGAGGAAGAGCGGCAGCGCGAGGCTGCCCGCAAAGCCGATCAGGAGCAGCAGGTGTGTCATGCCACTGCCCCAGCCGCTCAAGAGCGGCAGCAGCAGGAAGCACCAACCACCAGATACACACGCGCAGTCAAGACAAAACCAAAGTTCGGGCTGGCGGCTGGGGTATGGACAACTGTGTTAGTGATCGCCAGTGTCGGCGCTTTTCTTCTCCATTCGACGGTCAAATCGCAGTATGCTGAGCGTTCATTCGCGCGCGCAAAAGAGTTGCTCAAGCAGGAAAAGTTCAGCGAGGCATTCCCCTTGTTAGCAGAAGCTGCGTCAGGAGGGGACGCTAAAGCGGCTTTGTATCTGGGACACGCGTATGAGAATGGATTGGGAACTGCACAAAATTACGCAGACGCGCGCCGGTGGTATGACAAGGCAGCTGCGGCCGGTAATAGCGATGCAATGCGTGATCTCGGAGTCCTTTATCAGACGGGCCTCGGCGGGCCGCAAAATTATGCGCAAGCGCGCCAGTGGTATGAGAAGGCGGCTGCGGCGGGAAATAGCAATGCCATGCGCGATCTCGGAGTCCTTTATCAGACGGGCCTCGGCGGGCCGCAAAATTATGCGCAAGCGCGCCAGTGGTATGAGAAGGCGGCTGCGGCCGGTAATAGCGATGCCATGCGTGATCTCGGAGTCCTTTATCAGACGGGCTTCGGCGTGCCGCAAAATTACGCGCAAGCGCGCCAGTGGTATGAGAAGGCGGCTGCGGCGGGAAATAGCAATGCTTTAGATAATCTCAAGACAGTTCCAAAGTGAGTAAAACAACGCGACGACACGAGCGCAGAGCGAGAGGGCAGTTTCCGGGCTCTCTATCTCCTATCCCGCGCTTCAAAATGCCTACGATCTGCTCTTCGCTGAATCGTCCGCTTTTCATCCCTTCTCCTTGTCTCGAAATCCTACCTGATTTCGGACCAAGCGACGGGGCTCAGGTCAAGAACAACTTAAACAGCCCGCAACTCAAGAACAAGATTATAGTTGACCCCTGCGAACTTCTCATAGAAAACGCTCCTATCGAAAGCGCCTCTTCAGCAGGGGTGTCAGTCTGCATCCTCGTTCAGCGCTTCCGATAAGAATCTAGCGTTTATCATTCCCTATCTCCCTATCCGTCCGCAGTTGAGATAAAGCTCGTGATTCCAGAAGCTTGCGACCATTTGCACACGGTCTGAATATTGATTTTGCAAAAGCGGCCTTCGCCAAAGTTCTTGATGCCCGTTCGGGCCAATCTCACCCTATACGATTTTCCGTCAATTTGGATTCGTGAACGCGAGCCATCGCCCACTAGTAAGGCGTCCTGGTGATTTAGTTACCGAAGAAGAAGCAGGAACCTGCCTTGACATGTGGCACGATATCGGGAGTTGCTTTCACTCACTTCAGAGCAGGAAGAGGAACTGAAGCGCTGGGCGCAATCGAGGACCTTGCCGGCCGGAGATGTTTTCCGAGCACGGTTGATTCTGGCGCTGGCTGACGGGATGACGTATGCAGCGATCAAGCAGGTGCTGCAAACAACCGCGCCCACGATATCACGCTGGAAACAACGCTTTGAACAAATGGGAATGGCCGGCTTGGAAACTCAGCACAAAGGTAGCAGACCACGCACTGCGACGCCCGCTGTGCAAGCCAGGATGTACCGGAAGTGCAGCAGCAGCCGAAAGATGGCAGTACCCACTGGTCAGTTCGCAAGTTGGCCGCTGAGATGGGTATCAGCAAGTCGATCGTTCATCGCCTGCTGTCGCAAGCACGGCTGCAGCCCCACCGACTCGAGCGCTATATGGCGAGCAACGATCCGGATTTCGAGGCGAAGGCGGCCGACATCATCGGACTGTATCTACAACCGCCCCAGCACGCGGCGGTGTTTTGCGTAGATGAGAAGACGGCCATTCAAGCTTTGGACCGACTCGATCCAGTGTTGCCGCTATCACCCGGGCGAGCCGAACGGCATGGCTTCGAATATTACCGTCACGGAACACTCTCGCTGTACGCGGCGTTGGATGTGAAGACCGGCAACGTGCATGGAAAGACGGCCCAACGCCATACCAGCAAGGATTTTATCGCCTTCTTGTCGGACCTGGTGAGCCGCGCACGTTGGGCCAAAGAGATTCACATCATTCTCGATAACCTGTCAGCCCATAAAACCAAAACCGTGGACGACTTCCTGGCCAACCACCCGAAAGTCCGGTTCCACTTTACACCGACTTACTCGTCCTGGCTCAATCAGGTCGAACTCTGGTTCGCCAAAATACAACGCGACCTGCTGGCTCGCGGCATCTTCAATTCTGTCGCCGATCTCGCTCGCAAGATTCGCACGTACATCCGTGCCTACGCCAAAGTCGCCAAGCCCTTCCGCTGGTCCTATTCAGATTCCAGCAGAAGGATCATTGCTAATCCTATGACCGGGACAGCCTACTAGTAATCTCTAAGAAGAGGACTGCAGGCCTGCCAATGATAAGGCCGCTTGATGCGCCGACCTGGATAGGACCTTCAACCTGCGATGGTGGTCGCCGCAATGAACTTCCACCCGTGCAAGTTTCAACTGCACTTTGGAACGCACCTACTATCTCCCGGCGAGGCGGACGGCGTGAACAAACCGGAGCCATCGGAAACGCCGGCCTTACATAGGAGGGCGTTAAGCAATCAGAGCACGTCGAACGCTGTAGGCGGGAAGTCGAGGCGTGCCGGACAGCAGGCCGGAATCCGAGCCTCACGGCCGCCGAGAGGGTTGGGGCGATGCAGGGCGAAGTCGATTGGCAAGTGGCTTTACAAATGGCCGAAGAAGACGAAACCTGATTAAGGGTCCTACAATCCGGCCAACTTCGGTGCCACCGTATCCCTCGCCAAGCGACATGTGATGAACACCACAGATTTAGTTTCGTGGACCGCTCGTACGGGCTTATCTCCACTCCTTCAAGCAAAGATCATAGAATCTTGTAGCGGACGCGACAAATGCGCTTTTGGACACCTGAAAGGCGCCAAGAGCTTCCGCTAGGAGGAGCAGTTGTGACAGGACGACGCGGTGAAGAATGGGGAAGTGCACGGGGTCGCTTAGGCCTAACACTACTGCTTCTTGGTGCCTTTCCTATTCTTGCGAATGCGGCAGATATCGCCGGGTCCAAAGACCCACCTGATATGCGGCGGTACGGTGGCAGCGAGCTGATCGGCTATCGGGAACCGAAGTTCGACGAGTTTCTTTTGCCGCTTGGACCGCCGACCAGCATCGCTCCGACTGTGTATGAGAAAAGCATGAGGGTCGAGGGGCTTGTGAGCCGGTACACGTACATCGCCCCGATTGGCCGAACGCCCACCGAGTTGCTTCGGAACTACAAGCTCGAGTTTCAGCGGCTCGGCATCTCTACCCTCTACGAAAAGGGGCAGGCGAGAAGGGTTGGTTCGGACCTACTCTGGACCACATCGCTGACGAGGACCAACTCGGACAGATTCTCGCGTACAACGAAAAACAAGAGCGTGTGCTGGTCAAGAAATCGAAGGGTGGCAAACCCACCTACTATTACCTGTTTGTCAGCGCCTATGCGGACGGGGTCATGCCGGAACGTTTGCAGACTGTAGTCACCAAAGATCGTGCACTAACCGAACTCGTAGTTATTTCTCCGCAGGAAGTGCAGGACAATATGACGTTCGTTAGCGCCGAAGACATGTGGAGGTCTCTATCTTCTTCCGGCGCAGTCGCCTTATACGGCATCTATTTCGACACAGATGAAGATAAGCTGCGGCCCGATTCCGAACCTCTGCTGAAGGAAATCGCCAAACTTTTGTCCAGCAACCCTGAGTTGAGCATCCACGTTGTTGGCCATACAGACAATCAAGGGAAACCGGCTCTCAATCTCGACCTAAGCCGCCGTCGTGCGGCGGCAGTGGTTCGCGAATTAGAATCCAGATTCTCCGTTCCCGCGAATCGGCTGGATTCATTCGGATGTGGATTGTACGCTCCAGTTGCTTCCAATGATTCTGAGGAAGGCCGGGCTAAGAACCGCCGGGTCGAGCTGGTGAGCAGACCATACGCCGCAAGCTTGAGCCCAGATACGTCGGCATGCCACGGGACGTTGTGTTCTACACAGTCGGCCGGGCGTGCGGAAGAGGTGAAGAAATGAATAGGCATCCGGAAAACACAATGGCACCATGGCGATCTCTCAGTAACTCGCGCTCCAGGAGCATCAGATGAATCGCAGGTCATTTTTTACGCTTGGTGGACTTTGTGCGGTCGCGCTTCCTGTTTTGCCCTTCCAGGGAGAGAAGAGCAAACTCAAGATTACAGGCGTTCGCATCGTGGAGACACGTCCGAAACGGCCCGTTCCTTCGTATACTCCAGCGCCCGGATCCTGGTCGACAGGTGGCGTGGAAGTCGCAAATCCTATGTCGATCTACCCCGAGTACAAACCTCAAAGATCGCTATGGAATCCTGATCCGGGGAAACTTGGCACCTTCACTGTCGAAATCAGTACGGATAAGGGCATAAAAGGATATGGGAGCGGCGGTGCTGGTGGAGCGGCGGTCATTCAACAACATCTGGTCAAGCTTCTGATAGGCGAAGATCCTTTCAATATCGAACGCATCTGGGACATTATGTACCGCTCAACCCTGCCATACGGTCAGGCGGGCATTGCGATCAATGCCATCAGTGGCGTCGATCTCGCGTTGTGGGACCTTGTCGGCAACGCACTCGGGGTTCCAGTTTACGAGTTACTCGGCGGCGCGACGAAAACGCGTATCCCCGCCTACTGCACCGGTAACGACATCGAACAGCATATAAAATTCGGCTACAAGCGGCTCAAACTCGCAATGGCTTATGGGCCCGCTGACGGCTACATAGGCCAGAAAAAGAATGTGGAATTGGTCAAGCGCACGCGTGAATTGCTCGGGCCCGATGGCGACATCATGCTCGATTGCTACATGGCCTGGAACGAGCAATATACGATCGACATGGCTGGTTTGGTCGAACCTTATCGCGTCTATTGGATGGAAGAGTGCCTTCAACCTCGGGATTATGCAGGCTTCGGTCGCGTCCGTGCAGCCATCAAATCGACGCGTATCGTAACAGGCGAACACGAGTATACCCGCTTCGCCTTCCGTCAGCTTCTTGAGCACAATAGCGCGGCTATCTGGCAGCCGGACGTGCATTGGTGCGGAGGCATGACCGAGTTGCGGCGCATTGCAGCCCTCGCTTCTGCTTATGACATCCCGGTGATTCCGCATGTAGGCGGCACGTTCGATTGCATCCACTTCGCATACGCCACCGTGAACAGCCCCTGGGTCGAGACATTTATGCCGCCTCCCGGCGGCCCTGATGAAGTTTACAAGCGATTCGAAGAAGACAACCATATTACGCGTGGACCGGAAGGCATTTATGCGCGTCCCTCTGATCGTCCAGGACTCGGATGGGACATTGAAGTCGTCAGCTAGGATTCTCTAGAAGCTTTGTGCCGGAGTGAACAGTTCTGCCCGCTATGATTCCGAAAAGAATTGACGACAAAATTACGTCGACTACGGCGACCCGACGTACGTTCCTAGCTTCCGCTGCACTTCTGAATGCGGCGCAATCGCACGCCGAATCCGATCTCATTCCGATCATCGATACTCACATTCACTTCTTCGATACCACTCGTCCGCAAGGCGTTCCGTATCCAGGTCCCAAAGGCATTCCTGGCGTACCTGTCGCCACGCCCCAGACCTTTAGAAATGTCGTCTCTAACCTCGGTATCGTGGGCGCCATCGAAATCGAAGCTAGCCCTTGGATCGAAGATAATCTCTGGGTCCTCGAGCTTGCTGCCAAAGACAACATCGTCGTTGGAACGATAGGGAACCTCGAGCCTGATAAGCCCGAGTTTCCGGAATATCTGGAGCGTTATCACCGCAACCCTCTGTTCCGGGGGATTCGCTACGGAAATCTGTGGAAGCGAAGCATCACTACCGCGGCATCTAATCCGAGTTTCATCTCAGGCATCAAGCTGCTCGCGTCCGCCAACCTTACCCTCGACACGGCGAACCCGAATCTTGAACTCTTAAACGGAATCATTCGGCTCACGGATAAAGTCCCTGAATTGCGCGTCGTTCTCGATCATCTGCCGACTCTCGACATTCCCGGCCAGACCTCTGAAGCTCACGACATTGAGTCGGCATTGAGGGAACTCGCGTCGCGGAATACTTTCGCGAAGATCTCGGCCGTAGCCAAGCGCGTCAACGGACAAGCGCAGACGGATGCGGCCTTCTATAAACCCAAACTTGACCTTGTGTGTGACGTTTTTGGAGAAGACAAGGTGGTCTACGGAAGTGATTGGCCGAACAGCACTGGAAACTGGGTTCCTTACGAGATCATGCTGCACATTGTTCAGACCTATTTCCAGTCGCGCGGCCGCGCTGTCGCTGAAAAATATTTCTGGAAAAACTCCGTGGCGGCTTACCATTGGATCAAACGCGATCCGACTCAGCCGGATCCCGCATCGGTTCGCTCGTCCAAGCTTTAGTGGGCTTCAATCTGGTAGTCCGAAGCAGAGTACCGCGGAGCCCGCCGCTATCGCTACGTATTGCTTCCCATCAATCGCGTACGTCATCGGGGAAGCTTTCCACTGTGCACCGGTGTTGAAGTGCCAAAATGATTTGCCAGTCTGGGCATCTACGGCCGCAAAGCTGCCCCCGGTCTCACCGTAAAATACCAGCCCGCCTGCCGTTGAAAGTACGCCCGAATAGTTCGCCTCCGGTACGCCGACCTGAGGTATCTCCCAAACAATGTTTCCGGTTTCGAGATCGAGGGCTCGCAGATATTTCTCGCCCGGGTTCTTGGGGTCTCGGTAACCGCCATAGCCGCCCGCTTGCGATTGTCGATAGATGCTGCAATCCTCAACCGCCATTACGTAGAAAAGCTTCGTTTGCGGGTTAAAAGCAGTTGAATACCAATTGGTCGCGCCTCGCACGGCCGGACAGCCCTTCGTGCCTCCTTTGCTCGGGCGGTTCGCTTCGAGGAGTTGCGGCTTTCCATCCGGTCCGATTCCGCTTGCCCAATTCAGATTTCTTACGAATGGTTTGGCCAGCAAGAACTGGCCGTCGGTCCGGTCCAGAACGTAGAAGAAGCCGCTTCGGTTTGCCTGCATCAACAACTTCCGCTGCTGTCCTCCAAACGAAGTGTCGGCCAGCACAACCGTCTCGGTGGCGTCCCAATCGTGAAGGTCATGTGGCGTGAACTGGAAATACCAGCGCAGCTTCCCATCGCGCGGATTCAGCGCCAGCACGCAATTCGAATAGAGATTGATGCCGCCGCGTTCATCGCCGTCCGTTGCGGGGAAAGGATTGCCCGTTGTCCAATACAGGGTCTCGCTTGCCGCGTCGTAAGAACCGGTGAGCCATGTCGCAGCGCCGCCGGTCTCGATCGCTTTGCCGTCCCACGTCTCGGAGCCGGGGTCGCCGCGCTTCGGAACCGTCCAGAATCGCCACGCTTGCTCGCCTGTCTCCGGGCGGTACGCCGCAAGGAACCCACGAAGCGGGGTGTCCCCACCTGCAATTCCACAGATCACAAGCCCGTCAACAACCAGCGGAGCGGAGCTCGCTTCGTATCGCCCTTCGCTTTCGGGCATTTTGATGTCCCACATCACGCCACCCGTGATCCTGTTCAGGCAAATGAGATGGGCATCGCTGCGGGCGAAAAAGACACGATTCCCAAGCAATGCCACGCCTCGGTTCGGCTGCCGGAAGCTATCGCGATTCTCTCCCTTTTCCGGTTCAAGCTTGGCGCGATAACACCAGATCTCGCGGCCGGTTCTCGCATCGAGCGCACATACCTGGTCGGGACCCGTAACGAACATCAAGCCGTCCTGCATGAGCGGAGTCGTCTGTAAACCTGTTTGGGCGAGCGAGTATGTCCACTTCAGTTGCAGCTTGGCTACGTTCGTCAGGTCGATTTCGCTGAGTTTGCTGTAGCGATTTCCGCCGATATCACCGTTGTATGTTGCCCATTCGCCAGGCTTCGCCTGCGTGTTGCCGATCGGCACTTCCGTCGCGGCATGAATGGGGCCAGGCTTAATCTCGCCCAGGCTGCTGACGTAAGCCACAACGTTACGGAAATCTGCGTCCCGAGCGTGCAAAGGTAGCATGTAGGAGGTTCTTTCTCGTCGAATCTCCGTGTAATCCTTATCGGTCAGGCAATGGAAACTACCGTCGAAAGTCTGAACCTGTACATCGTGTTTACCTTGACTACGTGCGAAACCGCGCAGCGTCGATCCGTTCCGCAGACGAACATTAATCACGCCCCACGGCTCCTGAGGGCAGAAGGCCCAACCTGGACAATTCGCGGCAGATCGCGTCCCCATTTGCGAAGTCGGATGGAGAAGCGTTTGTTCGATCTCTCGGACTGTTAACTGCCGGCCTGCAACCGTCAGATCAGGGCCGTTTGTGCCACCCGCGCCATGGACCATATGGCACGTTGAGCAATTCCCCGCCCCGAAAAAAAATGCTTCCCCCGCCGCCACATCGCCGACCGGCTTGACGTCGTAAGCGGAGGCATTCAAGGAGTGCACCCATTGCGCCAGTTCCCTCAGTTGATCCTCGGGAAGGCGAAAGGCAGGCATTCCGCCGGGAGTTCCATTTCGTATAAGGTCCCGAATCTGAGTCTCTGTGCGCGCGCGGAGAGACCTGCTATTTACCAGGCTCGGTGCCCGATCGCCACCGGTCGCTTCATCGCCGTGGCACCCGGCGCACAGCAGCCGAAAAAGCGGCCGCTCAGCCGCGACGGGCCTACAAAGCAGCAAGGCCGCGGTCCACGCTAGAAGTGGTCCCGCGGCAGGCCGCAATCCCGTTATAGACAGCATCAGAAAAGATCCTTGCCGTGCTTGCCCCCGATTACCTCCGATCAGCCGGATAACAGCAAGGCGAGGTTTCATCTGAACACGATCCGATCTCTCTGATGTTCGAGCTGTTTAGTACACGTGGGATTCAGGCTGATCAGTTCAGGAAACGAATGGTATGGGCGGTGAGCAACAATGCTATCCGCATTGGCAGAGTCGACATCGAGGACTTCGATAAGTTCTTGAGCGGGAGCTGCATTGATATTCGTCCGGCTGTAATTATGAGCGAGCCAGCGCAGGACTGCGGTCCGCTCGGAGGTGTTCGCTTTCGCACCGCGCTCGATCATCGAATCCACAGTTTCTTCCCATTCGGGAAGGCTCTTGAAATCAGAGATGAGCGAGACGCTGTGACAGGATCCGCAAACTCTCTCAAAGGTCGCTTTGTCATCCGCTGATTGCGCGAATGCCGCGGCCGCAAACAGGACGCCAGCAGTCAAGCGCGGAGCCATGGGCCGAGGTACGTCTGAAGCTTTTCGCGAATCTTATCGCCGGTGAGAACCGGGCCCGGATGGGGCTTCGAAGGTGCGCCGGGAACAGGCGGACCTGTACGAGTACGCGTTCCTTCCTTGAACACCCCGCGGGCAACCATAATGTCGATCGTATTCACCGGCATAATGCTGCCCATGGCGAGCACGCGGCCGAACATGTCGTAGGCCTCTCGCTTCTTGCCCGCATGGAACAAATCGTAAGCTGCCGCGTATAAATCCGCCAGATTAGTGTAAGGGCAATGACCGGAGAACCCGAGTTCCATTTCCGTGATCATCGTCTGCACACCTTTCCCCGAGAAGACTTTCACCTGGCCCCCCGTGCGCTCGCGAATCTGGCTGACGCGCGCGAGCGGTTCGCCGGCTTCGTCCTTTACGTAACGAAGATTCGGAATGGTGCGGAACATTTCGACCAATAGATCGACGCTCATGTTGCCCACAAATTGTGCGAACATCGGCAGTTCCGTCGTGCGGCCGACGGTCTGGTAGTAATCCAGAAGAGTCTTTTCGTCGCTAACCCCGCTCGGCGGCAGCGAGATGATGGCATCTGCCCCAAGCCGGGTCGCCAGTTTCGAATACCTCGTTATGGCTGCGGGATCGGGACTCTGGACGCCAATGACTATGGCACTGCGGCCCCCTTTGCCCGCGGCGAGCAGCGCTTCCGTGCCCTCGACGCGTTCGGTATCGCTGAGTGTGCTCCATGCACTCGCGAGTTGGGGCCAAATCAGACCGTGTACACCGCCGCGATTGCAAAACTTCAATTGGTTGGCCAGACCCTCGAGGTCAAGTTTGTTGTCGGCCGTGAACGGCGAAAAAGCGATGGGGAAAAGACCTGCGAGCGGCCGCGCGTCAGCAGCAGCGGCGCTGGCACCGATACGGGTTGCGGTAGAAGCCGCCGTTACCTGCAGCAATCCGCGACGGCTGATCATCGGGAGGCCCTCGGCCCAGAATCCGGCGCCGCCTGGTAGGGTCCGAACCCATTCGCGAACTGGTTTGAGACCTGTACGAGTTTGCCGTCGTGAAAAACCATATCCAAGAGTTTTTCACTATGCATCACGCGGCCATATTCATCTTTAAGCTGTGCGACGATTTCTTTTGTCTTCACGTCGACAACGTCCCCGGATGAAAGATAGGCGAGTTTGCCGTCGACCGACGGCGTGATCCAATACGCCCCGCCATGGGTCTTGAAGTTACTTACTTCTACCGGCGGCATCCGTGTGTTATCAAAAACGTGAACGAGGTTATTCAGGCCGTCTACAAGCCAAACTTCCCGCTCCTGATCCAGAAGCGCGATTCCGTGGCTGGGGCAGGCATGCGGGATCCGAGGACGGGGTGTGACGTTCCAGTTATCCGGCCACCCGAAGCCCTGTACTTCCACTTTGTGCAGGATTTTCCCCGTATTCGCGTCGACGATCAGGAAACCGAGAAGGTTGTTCTGGTTGGTGTAGATGAGCGATGAATCGTGATTGAGCACGAATACCCGAACATTGTCCGGAAAGGTTATCGTGCGTACGAGCTTGTTCGTCTTTGTATCGGCGATCGCCATAACCTTACCGTTCGGCGACATAAAAGCGAGGCGGCCGTCATGACTGAGGTTCAGGTTATGGGCATTTGGGCTTTGCGGCGAAACCACCTTTGTAATGAGTTCTCCGGTCTTGGGGTTGATGACGTACCAGAAATCTTTCAGGTCTGACCCAACGTACATGAACGAACTGTCAGGAGCCATCTGCGGCCGCTCACAGCAGTTACCGTCGTAGACACCTTCCCAGGCTTTCTTCTCCGTGGAAAGATCGAACGCACCTAGACGGCCGCGAGCGGCCACGTAGATCATGTTCAGTTCCGGGCTGGCAGTAACGCCCGCAACCTGCTCTGGGTTCCTGGCTGCCGCCACGTCCCAAGTGGGAATGCGCTTCACGAAGTTGTAGTGATTGCGCGCATCGAGGACTACGATGCCGTTACCGTTCGCATCGGGCGAGCCTTCGAGCGTGCCCGGAAGCGTAACATAGATCAGTTCCTTGGTCGATGGACCGCGAAGGTAATCGCGGTTTGAGCTTCTCGGCTCCACCGCGGTCGGAGCCTGCTGAGCCACGATCCCAGAACTCAGACCCAGGCCGAGCGCAAACCCCGCGAAACTGACTGGTACAAACTTCATCTGCTTCAGTTTCACCATCGAATCTCTCCGATCAAATATGAGCTTCAACGCAAATTGTATCTGGCGAGACGGCAGCGAAGTGCTGCTCGTCACACCGCAGGTGGCGTCAATCCTGCAGCTCACTCCTCAAACCAGTTCTTCTGATAGGCCTCGACCAACTCTCCGGCAGAGCGCCGTGGCGTCGTAGATGGCTTCAGAGTTGGTCGCAAGCGAAGCCGTGGCTCAGGGAGCGAAAGCAAGAAGGACATTCCCAGGAACACCGTTTTGAAACCCGACGTATCCAGAACCTACGAACAGCATTCCGCCCGCTAGGGTTGGTCCTCCGGCTCCTATAGAGCCGCCTTTAGCAGCCACGCCATTGACAGTCTTGAAGTCTTTCGCGGTGTCGAATTCCCAGATGGGACTGCCGTCAGTGGGTGAAACCGCCCGGAGAATGCCGTCCATACCTCCAGCGAAGAACACGCCAGGAATTACGGTGACGGCCGCTACAATCCCTTTGTGGGATTTCATTGACTCGGGAGTTTGGAGTGGCCTAAACCACTTTTCAACACCGGTCGCCAGGTCCAGCGCAACAAGCCCGTTCCCTAAATGCAACCCGAAATAAACAGTGTTCGCATCGATGGCGCCTCCGAACACTGTCTCTCCAGCACCACCGCCGACACCTCGAGCGATGTCCTGCTCCCATACAGTCGCGCCGTTCTTAGAGGGATCAAGAGCACGAACCACGGCTTGCTTCGGGGAGGCAATGATCACAGTACGCCCATCCGGCAGTGTGGCTAAATTGGGAGACGCCGCGTAGTCCCAATCCGGCCCCGTTTTTTCAACGCAATTATCGGCGGGATAGGGAGGCTGATTCCCATGACCAAATCCAGCACCGGCCGGATTAGATTCTCGTCCCGGAATCGTCTGGGCGCAACCCCCGTGCCAGATATCGCCTGCCCTGGCCTGTTTCCACCAAAGAATCTTCCCGGTATCGAGACTCATGGCCATCAGGGAATCCGAATAAGTAGCCGGCTCGGAAAAGCTGTTTCCAGTACCGAAGTAGATCTCTCTCCGCTTGGGATCGATGATTGGTGTAGTCCACACTCCGGCGCCGGAAGGTCCCATGTAGTCGATTCCCACAGAGTTCCGCTTGATCACTTTCGGCTCCTGCGGAATGGTATAGCTCTTCCAGACTTGGTGACCTGTAGCCGAGTCGAACGCCCCCACGGCGCCTCGGAAGGTGCAGCAGATATGGTTCGCAGTGCGTGACTCGTCTTCTTCGAGGGAGGCCAATGGCACGTATAAGCGCCCATCAAAGAGCCTTGGGTTGCCCGTGACTCGAGCTAAAGGATGAATATCGGCGCGTGCGCGCCAAATTAGTTCCCCTGTTGAGGCGTCGAGTGCGTATGCGTACCCGCGTATGTCGCCGAAAAATGCAGTAATTCGATTAGATCCGGGCTTGAGAGGGCCAATAGTAATGCCGCTTCGCACAACTGCCGGTGAATGATACGACCAGTAGATACAGCCCGTTTGCGTATCTAGGGAGTAAACATATCCGGCATTGCTGCTCACGAACACTCGACCGGCGTAGATCGTCTGAGAGTACATCGCAGTTGCGCCGGGGAATCCGAACGCCCATTTCAATTTCAGTCGGGATACCTTGCCAGCGGTCAAATCGGCGTCTTTCGCGTTCATGAAACGCGTGTTGGATAGATCGCCCCAGCCATTCCAGGCAGGTTCTTTCAAGTCACGAATCGGCGGATTAGACGGGCACGCGTTCGGCATATTTTTCGAATCGCCGTGATCCTCTTTATCGAGCTTTCGGCCGCCCACAAATTCCGCCAGCAAGCGCCTCTCGTCGTCCGTCAACTTCGCCGCGTTATTTTTCATCACACCGGTGGTAATCACCTCATAAATGTGCTCGGGCGTCATCGCGCGGAGAGTCGCCTCTGTCGGCGCATGCTCAGCCGGAGTGACACCGTGGCAATTGGTGCAGTTGTTCTGGAATAGATTGATCCCGGTGCTTTCAGAGAGCCGCTGAGCTTGGATCGGCGGTATTGAAAACACAGTGAGAAACGTCAGGCCCGCAAGGACCTTGACGCTCATCGCGGTGGTCACGTGGTCAGTTCTTAGTTGGGATCTGTGGTGGGCCTGCGTGTGCATGCGCGTAATGTGCAAACGGTATTGCGCGGAGATAACGACGCAGTTATATCAGAGCCAGATCAAAACTGTCAATGAGAATGCATCTCCCGCCAGGCCCGTACCGGTCAAAGCTCAAGTTTCCCGTTCACCAACATCTTGTTCACGTTAAATCGCGATCTGATCATCACCGGATCGTTAATCGATTCGAAAACAATACTTCCGTCCTGGACAGTGATGGACACGAATCGAGAGAAAAAGGCGACGACGAGCAGGTTCTGCCCGGCAGGTAAAACTAACACCTTTTCAGGTGCGATGTCTTCTTTTCCTTTTCGCTTTAAGAACGTCTTGTTCTTGAGACGTTCGCCCAAGCGATCGAGGGCCGCATTGGCAGCCGTTGAATGCTGAGGAGCATCCTGATCGCGTCTAGGAAGCGCAGCTTTCGGGTAGTTGCTGATAGTCAGAATGTAAAACTCTTTTGCGAGAGCATCAAACTTCTCAGCCTGGCCGGAAACAAACATGATTTTTGAATAGCAGGAAAAGGCGTATGGCTCTAAGCCGGCCTTTGCGCACGCCTCGCGGACGGGAGCAGCACTATCCCAACGAACCACGGACGGCGGACGAACGACGGAACCGCTGCTCCCTACGGTTGGAATACGTCCGCTCGCGTTCGTTCCATCGGCCAGCCCAGTATCTGCGTTATGAGCGCCCAGCCGAGTTCCATTTGGCTCCCAGTTGTCTCCTTTGACTTGCACTATGACCGGCTTCGCCCAAGCAGAGTCGGTAATCAGGCGTTCGATCCTTGAATGGCTCCGCGCTTCCGCCTTGTGCCCGCTCTGAGCGTCTGTGTGCGAAAGCAGATGCAAAGGGACGGCTAAGAACGCAATTACGGCCACTACCTTCGCCATTCTGTTTCGACCAGCGATTCTATACCATTGGCTCACAGAGAACGCACCGACTATATTGAACTCATGCGGAACTCCCTATTCGTTCTGCCGTTCTTAATCTCAGCGCTTGCGCCGGGACAGCAGGATACCGAAGTTCTCGCTCCTTACTACAAAACACCCGAGATGGTGGTCGATCGGATGCTTCAGTTAGGTACCCTTCGTGCCGGTGAGAAGATGTATGACCTGGGATCCGGCGACGGACGCATCGTTGTTATGGCTGCGCAGAAGTATAAGGCCGACGCAACAGGCGTAGAACTCGACCGCAGCTTAGTCAAACAGAGTATTAAACACATCAGGAAACTCGGGTTGACTTCTACAGCGCGGATCGTACAAGGCGATTTGCTGAAACAGGACTATTCTTCCGCTGATTTGATCACGGTTTATCTGCTGCCGTTTGGCAACGAAAAACTGGCGCCCATTCTCGAGAAGCAACTAAAGCCGGGATGCAGGATTGTCTCGCATAACGCCGCGTTTACGTCATGGACGCCAGTGAAAGTCGAAGAAATCGCGTCCGATGGCGAAGGGCACAGCCATCGCCTCTATCTTTATCGGAAATAGCTGCAGAGTTCCCTACCCCGCAACAGCCGTCTATTCACGGCCGTTCGAAGCAGCAGGGCCCACGCAATAGTGTTAAAGCGCCAGACGTCCCTGCCCGCCTCGTTCGTCCGAATACGTCGCCCCTGCTAAGAAGGCCAGTCACTTGCCGGACCCGGAAAGTGCGTAATAGTCATAAGTGAAAGTCCAAGAAACTTCCGCACCGGGTTCGATATTCAAAGCAATGAAGGGCTCGAGCGCCATCACGGTTCGAATTGACCATACATTGACGTTCATCAACGGGCGGTCGCCCCGGATTCGTACACCGACTCCCGCTTTCCGATCTTCCACCCGGAAATCGTAATCCTTCATATCAGTGCCGAACCCGCTCAAATTGGCAGTCATCCGGTCTTTGCCGTCCAACGCCTTCAGGTAGATCAACTGGTTGTCACGTATCTCGCCGATGCCCTGAGTCGGGGGCCGCCGAGGCTGAATTTGATAGGCCGCAGTCGTTACGAGGTCGGGGCCGGGTGCGTGATGGTCGAGGACCAGGAAGTTATGGTTATACATACTCGACTGAATTGGCCGTTTTCCGGTGTTCTTTAGCGTGTGCTCAATGAGCAGTCGCGGGTTGTCTTTGTCGAGTCGAAGAACCTTCCTGTACACATACCCGTATTGTGAATTTGGATCCGACAGTTCCTGCACAAATTCGACTGACGATTTCGACTTCTTTACTCGCCACTTTCCACCGTCAACAATGTCGTACGGTTTGGAATGGTCGTACTTCGGCTCATTGGCAGGTTTGCGGAGCACGCCTACGCCGATCTTGATGAACGTACCACCGGGCTTAGCCTCGTCGTACCCAAGCGCTTTCCCATCAGTTTGGTACTCTTCGCCCGGTCCGATCATGGCGGTGAACGGAGCCGAAACGACACCCGCATCGTCATAACCGAAGTCGTACACCTTGTCGTCGACTCGGGAAAACCAAGGGCCATAGTAGTTATGACCCTTGTACTCGAGGCTGGCGATTACACCCGACCAATCGAATCGCGTCGAACGATAGAACCCATTCTGAGCGTCGGGCAGATAAACCGTCGCCCGGATTTGATTTGACCTGATCTCCGTTTTCGGGTAATCCGCGCCATATGCAACGTGAGCACTAAACGCAATAAGCGCCAGGAATACAGTTGCTTTCATTCTCTTCCCTAGAACCGGAACCGAGCGAGAAGCTGACCCTGTCGTGGGTTACCGCCTAAGCCGGTATTGTTGTTCAGCGTTGAGCCATTGCCGAGTGAGAGCGAGTTTATATATCCAA
>JBJMGK010000043.1:0-18463 GCA_045807925.1 Bryobacteraceae bacterium
CGTCAGCCGATGGCGGAAAGAATATCAGGAAAACGGCAAGGTTGCTATGCGGCGGGCGGGGCGAGCGGGACGGCAACCCTGTTTGGATGAAGTCGACAAAGCCCGTTTGGTCGAGTTGCTCCTGCAAGGTCCCGAGCGCCTGGGTTACGAAACTCCCTTGTGGACGTGTCCACGGGTTGCGCACTTGATCGAGGAGAACTTCGAGGTGGATTATCACCCCGGACACGTTTGGCGCATCCTACGGCAGTTGAATTGGAGTGTGCAACAACCCGTGGGCCGCGCCCTGGAGCGCAACGAAGGTTTGATTGACGAATGGAAGCGCAAGCGCTGGCCGGAGATTAAAAAAAAGCCGAGAAAGAAGGCCGCACCATCGTCTTCATAGACGAAAGCGGCCTGAGCCAACGGCCTCATCGGCGGCGCACCTGGGCGCCTCGCGGGCAGACACCTGTCCTCCAGTTTCACTTCAACTGGAAAACGCTCTCGGTCATCGCCGGTGTCACCGTCTGGAACTTCTACTTTGAGATCTTCGAGCAAGCAATTAAGTCCGAGCAGATCATCGAGTTTCTTAAACACTTGCTGCGCTGCATCGAGGGCGACATTCTGTTGATTGGGACCGGCTTCCGGCCCACCGCAGCAAAATCACGCAGCAGTTCATCCGTGACCAGAAAGGCCGTTTGGTCATCGAGTACCTGCCGCCCTACGCGCCGGGAGTCGGGCTCGACTGGGTGAATTATCAAGTCTTGCGGCGGACGAATGCGAGCCTTTCAAGGAAGGCGAAAATAGACGACAAAGTATCAGCGGACCAGCGTGGGCATGGGCTCGGCGTCAGCCTGGGCGTTTACGCTATTAGCGACCTGGATCAGAAGATCGAGGCCGTAACGAAGCTCGAATCCGCGGTCATCGACGCATCAGATGAAGATGACTTCGAATTCGTGGCTTCCGGACAAGGGAATCCCAAAGCAGGCTCGGAAAAGGAAACGGAGTAAAGGCGTGAACTGGCGGGATCTTCTATGTTGTTGAAAACATGGAGCGGGAGACGAGAATCGAACTCGCAACCAACAGCTTGGAAGGCTGTGACTCTACCATTGAGTTACTCCCGCTTCTGATCTCCATGATAACCTCACCGGATTTCAAATCCCGGTCTCGGTGTTGACGATCGTGGAACGAAGGAGGCGGGGATTACGTATAATCCATACTCCCCAGTTTTATGAGTTTTTCTCTCCGATCCCGCACCCTTTCCCTGCTCTTGCTGGCCTGCTTTCTGTTGCTGATACCGGCGGCCCGGCTCCGTTCGCAAGGCGCCGGTGCTGTACCCGGAGTCCCGCGTCTCGAATTTGAGAAATACACGCTACCGAACGGGCTTCAGGTGATCCTGCACGTGGATCGCAAGCTGCCCATGGTCCACGTGAACTCCTGGTATCACGTCGGGTCAAAGAATGAACGCGCCGGGCGTACAGGCTTTGCCCACCTCTTCGAGCACATGATGTTTGAAGGCTCGAAGAACGCGAATGTCAAATATCTGAGCTTGATAGAAAAAGCGGGAGCCAATCTCTCAGAAGGCGGCGTAAACGGGACCACGAGCGAGTACCGCACCAACTACTTCGAAACAGTTCCCGCCGGCAGCCTGGAATATGTCCTCTGGCTCGAATCGGACCGGCTCGCTACGCTGACCGATGTTCTGACCCAGGCGAAGCTCGATAACGAACGCAACATCGTGAAAAACGAGCGGCGGCAAATTGTGGAGAACCGCCCGTATGGCCGGGCCTTCACGCTGCTGAGCGAAAACCTATTCCCCTACGGTCATCCTTACGCTCATTCGGCGATTGGCAGCCAGGAGGATCTCACGGCCGCTTCAGTGGATGACGTCAAGCAGTTTTTTCAGACGTACTACACGCCCAACAATCTCACGCTTGCGATCACGGGCGACTTCGAGATCGCGGAGGCAAAGCGCCTGGTTGCCAAATACTATGGCCCGATCCCGTCGGGACCTGCTCTGGACCGGCCGAAGCTCCTCGTGCCTGCGCTTAGCTCCGAGAAAGTGATCGAAGTGAACGACCATGTGCCCTTGCAGCGCGTCTACATCGCATGGCCAAGCCCGGCATTTTTTCAACCGGACGATGCGGAACTCGATCTCGCGTCGGCGATCTTGTCGGATGGACTTTCGTCGCGCCTGAATAAGGCGCTCGTTTACGACAAGCAGCTCTGCTCGAACGTCGTCTCGTTTCAACAACCGTTCGAAATCTCCGGGATGTTCCTCGCTGTTGCCACGGCGCGCCCGGGTGCCAGTTTAGCGGCCATCGAACGCGGTGTGACGGAGGAAATCGCGAAACTCGCGACGGACGGACCGGCCGAGCAGGAACTCGCGCGCGCCAAGGCAAAGTGGGAACTGCAATACCTGTCAGGGCTCGAACGCATCGGTGGGTTCGGCGGGCAAGCGGACGTTCTCAATCAATACAACACGTACCTGGGCGATCCGGATAAGTTCGCCGCGGATGTGAACCGCCATCGACTGGTGACGATCAACAGCGTGAAATCTGCCACGGGCAAATGGCTGAATACTTCTAACCGCCTGCTCATTCGATTCCATCCCGAGAAGATGGCTCCCGAGCCCGCGACGGTCACGCTGGATCGGTCGAGGCCGCCTGCCCTCGGCCAGGATGTCGCGTTTCAAGTTCCCGAAGTAAAAACGGCCAAGCTCGAGAATGGCCTGGATGTCTTCGTGGTCGAGCGCAAGGATTTGCCGAAAGTCAACCTCACCGTTGCCAGTCGAGCCGGAAGCGTCTCTGATCCTCAGGACCTGCCGGGTCTGGCAAGCCTGGACGCTACGACGATGCTGCGAGGCACGAAAACAAGAACAGCGCTCGACATCGATGACGCGCTCGGTGATCTTGGGACAGGAATTTCCGGCTTCGCGAACCGGGAGTATGCCCTGGTGTCATTAGACGTGCTGAAGGCGAATCTCGCGCCTGCCCTCGCCGTCGTTGCGGATGTCGTGCGCAATCCGAACTTCCCGGCGGAGGAAGTGGAACGGGAAAAGAAGAAAGCCGCCGATCGTCTGGCGCAGGCCGATAACGACCCAACCTCGATCGCCCGGCGCGTCGGGCCTATGCTCGCGTTCGGCCGCACCCATCCGTATGGACACCCGGTCAACGGATTCCGTTCGTCCATCGCCAAGATCACTCCCGCCGAATTAATTCGCTTCCACGAGACCTATTGGAAGCCGGGTAGCTCAGCAATCATCTTCGCCGGCGATATCTCGCTTGCGGACGCAGTGAACATGAGCAAGCAATTCCTCGGCGCATGGAGCGGTGGCGCGGCGCCGGCGGCTTCGATAGAGGCGCCGCAGCCGATGGGCCCGGGCAAGGTGTTTATGATCCACCGCCCGGAGGCTGCGCAGACCGATGTGTCTCTTGTTGTGCCGGGAGCTCCACGCAACAATCCTGATTATTTTCCGCTGACGCTGGCAGATGCCGTTTGGGGCGGCGCAGCCGGTGCTCGGCTCAGTTTGAATCTGCGGGAAGACAAAGGCTATTCCTACGTCGTGAGGTCGTCTCCTCAGTTCTATTCAAAATATGGCAGCTGGATCGCTCGTGGCGGCGTCCAGACCGACAAGACGAAAGAGTCGGTCGTGGAGTTTGAGAAAGAACTCCGATTCATGGCAGGCGAGAAGCCCGTTTCAGAAAAGGAACTCGCGTCGGCAAAGCAGACATTAGTGAAGGGATATGCCCAGCAGTTCGAATCGTTAGAGCGTGTTTCTGGTCAAATCGCGCAGCTTTGGTCGTTGTCTCTGCCGACTTCCGAGCTCCAACGCGAACCAGCGGAGCTCATCAAAGTGACATTGAGCTCCGTCAATGGAGTCGCCGAGAAATATGCGACTCCGAGCAAGGCGTCACTCCTGCTTGTGGGAGACACCTCCAAGATTGAATCGGGCATAAAGAGCTTGAACATCGGCGAGATTGTTACCCTCGATACCGAAGGCAAACCGCTGGAAAGACCCTAGGCTCTGGGCTAGAAGTTTGGCCGCTAGCTTCGGTCGGCCTGTGCTTGTCACCAACAGCACTTCGTGACCGGCGTTCCGCAAGTCCTTGGCCAAAACCTTCTCGGAACCGAACGGCCAGAATTTTGCGCGCACCCCGATCAGGACCAGGGAGTGTGGAGGGAGCGCATCGTGAATGCAGCGCCGCTTGTCCCGGCACAGCCGAACATCGATAAAGGTCTCGGCGGAGTGTTCGTCGCACACTGCGCGGAAATGGCGGAGTCGGAAGAGAGGGTCGACCCGAGGTCGATCGAGGTCCAGCGGATAAGGCACTACGAAAGAGACCAGAACTCGGACGCGGCCCCCGAGCTCGTTTGCGAGTTTTGCGGCCTCGCGAAGTGCCGAAAAGGTCGCTGGTACGGTCGTGAACAGAACCGTTAGCAACAGCGGGCTCGGCGCAGGCCTGTCGAGGACGCTTGCGACAGCAGCCGTTCGCAACTCACGTGCTTCCATCAACGCCCACTCATTGTTCGACATATTTGAGCTCCTATGAGAACGATAGTGCCGAGAACCTAAGGCGCGAATTAAGGCGGCCTAAAGAAACCCTAAGCAGGCAAGTGAAACCGGTATCCCACTCTCAACTCCGTGAGCAGGTACTTGGGTTCACCCGGATCCGCCTCAATCTTCTTCCGGATCTGGTTCGCGAAAACATGGAGGTAAGCCAGTTCATTGCCATAGTCCGGCCCCCACACGGTTTGCAACAGCTTGGTATGCGGAACCGTGACGTTAGGGTGGGTGACCAGATAATGAAGCAGATCAAATTCTTTTGGAGTGAAACGAACGTCTCTCCCGCCGACAGTCACGTGACGCGTTTCAGAATTGATTTCAACGTTTCCGAATTGAATCCGTGCGGGGGCATTCGAAGAAAGGTACGGGACTCGGCGCAGCGAGGCGCGGATACGTGCAAGAAGCTCCGGCATGCCGAAGGGCTTCGTGATGTAGTCATCGGCGCCGGCCTCCAGAGCTGCGACTTTGTCAGCTTCCCCGCCCCGGACAGTCAACATGATAATGCCAACTTCGGATGCGCGTCGAAGCTCGACGCAAGCCTCCAGGCCGCTGGTGCCCGGCATGTTGACGTCGAGCAGAATCAGATCGAAACGGACTTCCCGAACCTTAGTAAACGCCTGTTCTGCGGACTGAGCTTCCGCCGTAGTGAAACCAGCGGCTGAAAGAGCCGTCTTTAACACCCTGCGAATCTGGGGCTCGTCGTCGACGATCAGAATGTTGGCTTTCGTCACTGACGGTACGCAAGTCCTTTCGACTCGGAAACCGGCGCTATCGGAAGCGTGAGCGTAAATCTTGCACCATGGCCGATTTCAGATTCGAGCAGCACTTTTCCGCCTTGCGATTCGATGATGTCCCGCGTGATGCTCAGGCCAAGGCCTGTGCCCGGAACACGTTTGCGCACTTCGGATGCCCTGTAGAATTTCTCGAAAATCCGTTGTCGATCCGCTTTGGGGATCCCGGGCCCTCGGTCCGTCACGGTGATGAGAACGAAACCGTGTTTTTGGCGGGCCTCGATCGTGATCTCCGATCCGACAGGCGAATACTTCAAAGCATTGTTCAGTATCTGTCGTACCGCGAGCTCGGTCATCGTCTTGTCCGCCTCCACCAACGGCAGATCGGGGCTGATATCGACTGTCAGCTGCCGGCCATCGAGTAGCGCTCGCAGATTATCGGTTGCCGAAGAGATGATTTCTCTTGCCGAGCAGTGTTCTCGTTTTAACGGAACCCCTGCGGAGCCGATCCTTGCCAATTCGATTGAGTCACTGACCAGGCGATTCATCCGGTCCGCCTCTTCGTCCACGATCGTGACAAGTTCGCGCTCATCAGACGGGTTCAGGCGTGAAGCGAGAAGAGTAGTTGTTGCGGCCTTAACCGAGGTGAGCGGCGTCTTGAATTCATGCGCGAGCGCATCCAGCAGAGTCGCTTTCAGACGTTCGTTTTCGCGGCTTGCCTCCAGCCGCGCTGAGATCTCCAGCGCCCGTGTCCGTTCGATCGCGATCGCAACCAATTGCGCGATCGACTGCATGGCGACTTCGGACGGAATCGTGTCGCCTGCAATCCCGAGACTACCGAGAGAGGCCGAGCCCAGCTTCACCGGAACAATAAGCGCCGTGCCTGTAGCTGCTCGCCACGACTCGCCTTTGACAGAGACTTGCTCCATCGCGGACTGGTCGAAGCTGGAGCCTTCTTCGGGCGTATTTGTCGTCCTGTCGCTAGCGCGATCGTAGAACGAAGCCTGCGTCACTTCGAAGCATTGCAACATCTGCTTCAGAATCTGCTGGGGAAAGGGGAGATCCTCTTCGCCGAGCATCAGCGCCCGGCTGAAGCGGTACATCCGTTCGAGCTCTTCCTTTCCCGCGCGAGCCTCTTCGGCTCTTCGCCGCGCACTGGCGGAGAGTTGACTGGCTGTGACAGCGGTCACAAGGAAAGCAAGTAAAGCAATCCAATTCTGCGGATCGGCAATAGTGAACGTTCCCACCGGAGGAAGAAAGAAGAAGTTGTAAGCAGCGACGCTAGCTAGCGACGCACTTATAGCCTCGCGTAACTTAGCGCGGGTGGCGAGACCGAGAATCAAGACAAGAAATGTGAATCCTGCGGTCGCACTATTTACCTGCAGACCCAAATCGATTGCAGTAACCGCGATCACTGCTGCGAGCACCCCTAAAAACCGCAATAGGCCTCGCGCCAGGACTGATGCCTCAAGTTTCGTCTCGACGACCTTCCTGCCGGCTGAAGAATGCCGTGCAGCTACACTATCAAATTCGCTGTTTTGCTCTCAACCGAGCTCCGCGCTCTTAGTGAAGTGGGTTACCAACGGGTTTATGCGTTCGGAATTGGGATGTAACACGCCAGGAGTCGATTGTTCGACATCTGGGCGAAAGAGTCAGCGAACGCCGTTCTCGAGACATGGCGAAAAATTACATACTGGCGGTAATCACAGGGAGCGTGGCCTGCCTGGACATGGCGACGAACTCGGAATTTACATCGTCGTCGGCTCTTCGTCCCCGCCGCCGGGAAGAATCGTTTGGAAACGCCTAGTACTACTGTGTCATAAACGAAGCGCGTAGCAGTAAGAGCAGCAATGGAGTTGGCCGACTAAAAGGCGCGCGAGCTTTATGCGCAGAGTGGCAATCGAAGTTGGATTATGCCGCTCGGCCCGTACGCGACGCGCCGCGGGGCTGGAAGTCGGGTGGAAGCTGCGGGGCGCGTAGCTGTAATTTGCCGGCGCGTGCGGAGGGGGAAAAACGACTTCGCTCTGCCACTAAGAAGCCGTATGCGGCAATGCAGAGAGTCGCGTGATGATGAAGCCCGCGCCAGCCTCGGCCTTCAAAATGTCCTAAGCCCAGTTCTTGTTTTAGCTCTTGATAATCCCGCTCGATAAATCCAACGCTGTTTGGCTAGTCGGACCAGATGGCGGAGTTTCGTGTCGGCGGGAAGAGTGGACAGCCAGTATTTGGCTGGTTCGGCCTCGCCGCGGGGCCACTCGATCAGCAACCACTCTTCTGCATGCGGCTCGCTTCGCCAGTAGTCCCGGTGTGCCGGCCGGACTCGCACCGCAGCGAAACGCGAACGAAGGCTGTCTTTCGTGCCTTGCCGCCAAGTGACCGTCTTCCAGGCCGCTGTCGGCAAACTGTGCGCCAGTTCTTTGACTGCCATTGGCTGGTGACCGCTGTCTCTTCGCAACAGCGTGGTGCGGCGTCCCATTCCCTTCCACTTCCGTTTTGACAACGGCGCTTCACCCGGCTTCCAGACGCTCACCGAGGACATGATTCCGACTACATACGGCAATCCTAGGGTGCGAATTGCTTCCCGGAACTGTGTGTCTGTTCCATAGCCGGCATCCGCCAACACCGGCGCCCGCGGCACGTCCTGTTCTGCGGCTGCCCGGATTTGTTGTAGTGCGATGCTTGGCTTCGTTGCAAACTGGATTTCCTCTGGAACCCCGGCCTGTCTTCGGCGTGCTTGGTCGTTCGCCCACTCGTGCGGCAAATATAAGCGCCAGGCGATCGGCAGGCTCGCACCCTTCGTGCTGACCGACAGGCTCACCGCCACCCGGCAGTTCTCTTGCTTGCCCACCTGCCCACAATACTGCCGCACCACGCCGACCGAATGCGTCCCTTTCTTCGGAAAACCGGTATCATCTACGATCCAGGCCTCGACCGGCCCTTTCTGCCGCATGGCCGTCAACGCGTAGCTTCGCACTTCGGCCAGCACCGCCTCATCACTCCAGGGCGCGTCAGCCACCACATGGTGCAGCGACTGATGCATCCGACGCACGTTGTCCGGCGCCACACGGGCCGCCATCGGCTCCACGCTTTTGCGTTCTCCCGGCAACAGCAATCCCGCGCAATACATCCTCAACGGCATTGCCCGATCAGCGTGCCCCGCGGCTTGCGCCAGGCCATCCATATAGGCCGCAAAGCGTTTCTCCTGTGGGCCTGGCGCGGAGTGTTTGCCCACAAAACAATTCTATACAAATTTGTTCTGTTTGTAACACAGTAGTACTAAGAGCTTGGTCGTCGCAGAATTCTGAGCTCTTCCCCTGCCAGGGAGGTCTCAAAACTGAACGAAAGGAGAGACACCCGTGAAAATCAAGAGCAACGTGAAGACTGGCCAAGGTTTGTGGGGCGCATAGTAGTCTCTTCGGCGCTTCCGCCGAAGAACTGTACTCCCTGACGAAGAATTCTTTCTGGGCCGTTTAGCTTCGCATTGCTAAGCGGCCCTTCCCTTCTTTGGCCGCGGCACAGTCTATTCATTGACAGCCTAACCTGTTGATCCGCGTGGTTCCGAACCACCCTTGAGAACAAACGCCGCAGAGCATACACGGCCGTCACGCAACCAGCTTTTACGAAAGTGCCAATTCGCTACCCTGGGGAGCAGGAGCGGGATTGGAAGAGGTGGCGAGGATGTATCCTCGCACATCCGGTCGCATCGCCTTGTCCCATTTGGAAGCAACTAAGCACACGTATAAGGCGTTGCGTTACCCCCGCTCTGATCACTACGACGGCAAGCGCTTCTTCAATCCGGCCGCACCTCCCACCAAAGGGCTGCTCGACGTACTCCGGTGGAAGATGACCAGCCGTACAGCTCCATGGGCGCCCCGCCCGGAATCCGCGTCTCCAGCGAATCCTCCTCCGCCTTCGGTCGAGGACGCGCGTTGCAGGATCACATTCATCAACCATGCAACTGTGCTGATTTAAAGTGTTCTTCGAGTACTTGCCGAAGATCCATCTTGTTCTGCTCAGCCATACTCATTACGATCATCTCGACATCGGCACGCTGAAGCGAATCGCCGGGCGGGATAAGCCGCGTTTTGTTGTTCCACTTGGTCTGGCAACCTTTCTCTCCCGACATGACATAACGGCAGAGAAGGAAATGGATTGGTGGGACACCCACGGAACCGTCGCCTGTGTACCGGCACGTCATTTCTCTGCTCGTGGAATCACAGATCGGAATCGGACGCTTTGGTGTGGATACTGATTGAGACCGCGGCGGGCCCAATTTATTTCGCCGCGGACACCCCGTTTCGCCCTCACTTCCAAGAGATCCGGAAACCGTTGGTACTCCGCGCGTCGCACTGCTGCCCATCGGCGCATATAAGCCACGGTGGTTCATGAGCCCGGTTCACATGTCGCCCGTGGAGGCGGTCGATGCGCACCGGACCCTGTGTCCGGAACGTAGCCTCGCGATTCACTGGGGCACATTTCAGCTCGCCGATGATGGACCGGACGACCCGGTCATCGAGCTTCGACAAGCTCTGTCCAAGCAGCCGCAGTTATCTCCGTTCGAGGCCGTCGACAAGGGAAGTTCCATTGAACTCTAGCCGCCCTTTTCTTACTAACTAAACGAATAGAGTTACAGGCCAATCTGATCTGCTTATTCGGTACGAAAGTGTTTGCTTAGGACGCGGATTTCGGTATAACTAAGTCATCCCGTTGCGGCGAAGAAACTAAAAAACGCCGGAGGCGCTAAGTTCCGACGTCTGAGAAATTGATCGTCGCACAACTCTGAGCTCGTCCCCTGCCAGGGAAGTTCTCAAGACTGAACGAAGGGAGAGACACCCGTGAAAATCAAGAGCAACGTGAAGGCTGGCCAAGGTTTGTGGGGCGCATAGTAGACTCTTCGGCCCTTTGCCCGAAGAACTGTACTCCCTAACGAAGAATTCTTTCCGGGCCGTTTAGCTTCGCATTGCTAAATGGCCCTTCCCTTCTTCAACCGCTTAGGACACCTCGCCCAGCATACCGAGATAAAACTGCAAGGCATGCCTGATGACGCTCCCGCGCGAGGTTTTGCCCTGTATCTGTCTTGAAGCCTTCGGCAAGTCTCAGTAGCTTTTGTGGGAAGTGGTCCAGCGCAAACTTTCCATCGTTGAACTCACGATCACCGGCCTTGGGATCCGAAGGGTGGTACAGCAGCGAGCCCATACGCCCGGCAGTATAGAAGCATCGCGCGATACCAACGAACCCAATTGCATCGAGGCGATCGGCGTCTTGCAGAATCCGGCCCTTCACCGAATTGGGTTCGATGCCGGCTGAGTAGCTGTGACTGGCAATCGCGTCCGCAACTGTTTCAACGCGGGCAGGAGCCCAATCGAGGCGGGCCAGTGCTGTCGCTGCCTGTTCTGCGGGCAGCCGCGACGCCAGATGACGGTCCGGTGCGTTCTTGGGCACAGAAACACAGTCGTGCAACAGGATAGCCGCGGCCAGCAACTCCGGATCGCCTCCTTCGTGCGCCTGGATCTGCCGCGCGTTGTGCCATACGCGAACGAGATGATCAATGTCGTGTGCACCATCTCCGTTTCCCTCGAAATACGGCAACAAGCGAGCCGCGAGATCGTGGAAGGGCCTGAACCGACTTGCATTCTCTTGGTCCATACGTGTCAGGCGAGTCCGTCGATAGTTGCCGCAATCGTGCCGGGTGAAAAACCCTCCAGTCTGTTGTTCACAAAGATGTAGGCCGGCTCCCCGCGACGCTTGCTCCTCACCAGCAAGTCCCGGAGTGCCTTCCGAACTTCCGAGTTTGGCTCCCGAACGCTCGAGTACGGTTTGAACATGGTGACTGATTCTTCATAGCTGCGGCCCGGAACGGTTAGGGCTCTGCAGACCGTGAAGTCCGCCGTGAATGCGTCGGGATGGGTGAACTGCTCGGCAATCGACGGCATATGGCTCCACGAGTTGAAAACGTGTGCGGCGCCTTGCTCCCGCAGAGAACCGAGGTACTCGGGACCGAACAGGCGAGGGCTCCGGATTTCGACTGCATAGCGGAAGCCCTTGGGTAGCTCACGTAGGAATCGCGCCAACGCCCGCGCAAATTGCGGACCCGTAAACGTTTTACTGATCGAAGCGGGAAATTCGAAGATGATCACGCCCACGAAGTCCAGATGCTCTCGTAAGGGCTGAACAAACTGCCGCGAGAACGCTGTGGAATCGAGAAACAGTGGGTTTGCTTGGCCTCCACGCAATCCGTAGCGGTCATGGGTCGGAAATGCGGCTACGGTGATGTCCTCGGGCGCTTTAAATCCAAATTGAAACGGCGGCTGCACTTGCGCGAACAACTCCTTCCAGAACGCAACCGTAGGAAATTGGTAGAACGCGAAGTCTCCCGACACGATCGGGAAGACCTCGGCGTACTCTCTCAGGCACTCGCGCTCGAATCTGGCTTTTGAGAAACGCCCTCGCGACGAGTAGCGTTCACGCGAGTAGATGCTTCCCAGCCAATCTTGGTACTTCCAGGAACTCGTACCGAGGAACAGGTTGCATTGCGCGAGCCGTTTCAGCTTCGTCCCGAGCTGAGCTTTTAAGGGCACGATAGCGGGCTCAAATAGCGGCAGATTCTGTTGCATTCTCCAGGTTAGCTGCAGCGATTCCAGGCGGAGGAAAGCTTTGCCTTAATAGGTTGAAGGGTGGAATTACAGGACAATCCGATCTACTTATTCGGTACGAAAGTATTTGCTTAAGGCGCGGATTTCGGTATAACTAAGTCACCCCGCTGCGACAAAGAAAGTAAAAAAGGCCGGAAGCGCTAACTTCCGACCTCCGAGAAATTGATCCGTCGCAGATTCTGAGCTCTTCCCCTGCCAGGGAGGTTCTCAAGACTGAACGAAAGGAGAGACACCCGTGAAAATCAAGAGCAACGTGAAGGCTGGCCAAGGTTTGTGGGGCGCATAGTGGCTTCTTCGGCTCTTTCGCCGAAGAACTGTACTATGCAACAAGAAATTCTTTCTGGGCGTTTAGCTTCTCATTGCTAAATGGCCCTTCCCATCTTATGGATTGGCCGAGCTTATGACTGGGTGGGTGGTTCTTCGGGCGCCGCAACAATCTTTGGCTTCGCAGCAAGGATCGCTTTGTTCAAGGGGCGCAGAAGGCTACGACGCAAACGGCGCTTTCTAGTCTGCTTATCGGCCCGGGCTCGATCACCGCTTCGGTGTGACATACGATTTCCCTTTCAAGCTGCGGTTACAACCAACTGCAATTGGATGCCAGGTCGAGTAAGTAGAGCAAGCAATCGAACCTGGATCGATGGCTGGACAATCAGAAGCAAAATTGCTGAGACTGCATTCAGTATACGTTTTATCCGTGTCTGGTGGGAAAGGACGCAATGCAAACTGACGAACGTCAGCATCGGGTATTGTCGTTTGCTATACCCGACAGGCCATTCCCGGACGATAAGAATACGATGGGCAACTGTATCGCTTATACACCGTACTGGTACGACCCGGTCGTAAAAAGTCACTCAGTTGACCGGGATTCATGTATTCTTACCTCGCACGATGTTTCGTTCCACAACAACCAAGTCGAATTCCGTGGAATCTACACGGCGAGGTTTCGTCCATGGGACATGCTCCCTGCCTTTGCTCTGGTTTCCCCGGTTGAGTCAGGCCGCTCCGCAGGTGTCTGACGGACGCGGATCCGCACAATCCCTTCGTCTCCTGGTTGACGGAAACAAACGCTTCGCGTCAGGCATGAGTCAGCACTTGGGCCGGACTCCAGCCGACTTCCGCCGGCTCGCAACCGGGCAGAACCCAAATGCTGTAATCCTTGCTTGTGCCGACTCGCGCGTCTCTCCAGAGATCCTCTTCGACGCTGCCATTGGTGATCTCTTTGTCATTCGGGTTGCCGGAAATTACGTCAGCGGCGCCGGTTCAAGCCTCAAAGGCAGCATCGAATACGGCATCATCGAGCTCTCCGTTCCCCTCGTTATGGTGCTGGGTCACTCTAGTTGCGGAGCGGTCAAAGCTGCCGTTCAGCACATTCGCGCTCATGATGCTCTCCCAGGCTCCATTGATGATCTTGTGAATAACATCAAGCCCGCCGTCCTCGAGAGTGAAGGTCAATCCGGAGATCTTGTCGAGAACGCCACTCGCGCCAACGTGCGCCGGAGCGTACAACGCTTGAAAACTCTCGAACCCGTTATCGGTCCGAAGGTAAAGGCAGGAACGGTTGAAGTCGTGGGCGGCATCTACGATCTGGCCACCGGTACCGTCGCCCTGATATAGCACAACGTTGGCGGCCGCCAGGCTCTCCTAGCGCGAGCCCTGCTTGAGAAGTTCGGCTTGATTGATCTGGCACTGGATGCACAGTTTGACCGTGACTGTGCCATCCCCGTTCGGTTTGCCGGACCATTGTCGTTCCTTGGCTTCGCTCTCGGGCAAGACGACATCGGCGAGCTTCGAAGTCCCCGGGATCGGCTGGCCACACTGCACGCACCTGACCGCCGACATGAGCTTACGCTACCGCAAGCTCAACCAGATCTTCCGTGGAAGCGGTCTGCATAGGAAGAATGCCGGCCTTCTCGTCGCCATTCAGATCCAGGATTTCTCGGAAGCTTCCCTCTATCGTCCTGACAGCGTTGCTCATTTGATGCAGCCACGTGCTCCAGAACTCTTCAATAGAAGGAACCTGCTTGCTGTGCTTGATTTCACGCTGAATATCTTTGCGGAATGCCGGGATATCGAAGCCCCGGAGCATCGCCGCACCCGCATCCGTCAGGTTGATTTGGTCGTTGAGGTCTAGGCTGAGCACATCTTTGCGAAATGTTCGTTCTTCTCCTTTCTTGTTGCTGAACGTGATCCGCTCCTGAAACGTCAACGAGCCGGAGAGCACATGCGCTTCCTCCGTCACGCCCAATAAAGTCGTGGCGCTCGTAGCAGCTTTGGCAACAATGGGCGCACTCGTCGCATGCAGGCGGATCTGGGCGGGTGTGGAGATGCCAACCCAGAGTTCATTCGCAAGCTGTGTCATCGAGAAGAAATTGGCGACGACCGACTCGACTTCCGCGTCATCGAGCTTCACAATTTCCTTGGGCCTGAAGCGGGTAGCTTCATCCGCGCGCTTCTGGAAATCGCCTGAGTATTGGGTCTCAGAGTAGAGTTTCTGGAGGATTGTGGCGGGCCAGTTCGGCCGATTGAAGTTCCATGCCACCGGAAAGATGTCGACCCCTAGTTGTGCCAGGAGAACCTTCAGGGCGTGCAGGGTTTTCTTTCCGCTGTTTTCCACGTAAACGCGCCCCTCGTGAAAATCAAGTAGGACCGCGAATTGTTTCCGCATGGCGGCCGTGAGGCCGCGAATGTCCTGGTCGACCGTCTTCTTATCGACGGCTTTCAGGAACTTATAGGGACGCTCCAGAGCGGCGTACGAATGCTGCTCCTTGATAGACGCGAGATCACTCACGTCCTTCCATTCGTTCGAGACGGCCCAGAGCCCGAACCAGGGCAAGCTGGAATGCACCTCAAAGCTCGGTGCGGCACAACCAAAGTTTTCTAGCGTTAGTAACGACTCGGGGACGCTGGTATTGGCGCGCGTTTCGGCGTCCGACGCCGCATAGCGTGCAAGTTCCCCTTCGACATCGAGATCGAGCGTGACCTGCTCATCGAGACGCGGAGCGCTGAATGGATTAATGCCGATTGAATCGATCTTCAGGTGCCGGGTGATCGCAGACGCTGCGCATTGGGAGACAGCGAGCATCAAGCGCTGCTCCTCCAGGTTGGCTCTGAAGGCCTCGAGTGAATCTTTGTTGAGGCCGAGAATAGCCCAGTTGCCGCGTCCAAACATGCTTTGCTTGATGTCTCCTGATTGCCCTGCACGAACCGATGAGAGGCGCGAGAAGCCCGAGATGACGGCAGGAGAACGTGACAAGTCTATTCCTGCACCGTCAGTGCTTGTGAGGTGCCAACTGACCGCTGCGTGCGTGACCGCCCCACCTTTTTACCATGAACCGGCTTTGCGTTCTGGACCACGAACAAATCGCGAGGGATGTATGCGCTCGTACGCCGCGCTGCACTGACGCATCCGGGGGAGGGAGGCCTCGTGTTCAATTGGCTGATCGATCTCTCAGCGCTCCATATTCTGATCGAGCGCTGAGCAACACGGGAATCCCGGCGATTCCCTGGATACCTCTTAACGAGAATCCGGACGGAACGGTGAATTTCCACGACGAGGTTCTTGCCCGCCAACGGAAAGCTTTACGCGGACCTTCAATACCGGGCGCGCTAATTTCTCTACCGGAGAGATAACGTCCGTGATAGAAGCACCCCTTTACCAGATGGATCCGGCGACCGCCAAGGCGACTCTCATTTGGACCCACCGCGTTTGGCCTGGGCGGCGAGTCGACGTAAACGGCAGGGCGTATGCTTTCCTGAACGCCACGCGTGAATTGGCAACCTTTGGCTTGCTGACCGGCCGGACGAACCTAATTGGGACGTTTGATCGAGCGGCGGGCACCGTCTCGGCGGCTGTTCCGACGCCTGAGCCTGCCACTACGGCCATCAGCGGCGTGGGTCTCGCTGGTCGCGGTCTCGGTGTGGATACGACGGCGCAAAGCCTCCGGCAATTCGTTAATTAGGACAGGCGAACTGCCTTGTCAGATCAGGCCGTTGCGCTCGAGCAGTTCCTTCGCACAGATCACGACGAACGATCTCGCATTCGGGGTTTAGAGCAGGGCCGTGCGGACCGGCAAAGACAGCACACCCCTGCTTATCTATCCCGGCTTGCCCGTAAATCTTATCAGTTCCTCTCGAAGTTCCTGGCTGTTCATCGGTGAGCGTGGCACAGAAGAATACCTGCCCACGAGCGTTGTGAATGGCTCCCGTCCGGCGTACTACGATTCAGAGGAGGATGCCGTCGCTATCATGCGCTTGGCCGGATTCTGTTCAAGCCGAGTTCACCATACTTCTCGTTAGCCAGAATCAATGATGTGGGGACGCGAGTAACAACACGCCCGTCTTTTTTGCGTCATCCAAGGTCACACCGAACAAGATCTGGCCATGGTCATTGATTACTCCCGAACCGGGGAAATACGACGGCGGCGGCGGAATTATCGTCACTCCGCTGGCCACTTGGCCTATTGTTCCTACACCGGGGATAACAGTACCCGTGCGCGCGACCAAACGCACCGAACCGCCCGACCAAACGTAGATGCCAGTATCCGGAACACCGTCCCGGTTCACATCGGTGTCCAGATCCGATGTGAACACAATATCGCCGGTATTGTTCATCGAGATCCCGAATCCGCTGGTCACAAAATGTCCATCCCCGGGCATGAGGTCGCCGGGTAGTGCAACCGCAAGAGTGGCACCCTTCGAATTCAGAAACACCGCGAGATGCTGATTGACGCTCGAACCCGGGGAGATATCGCCGATGAAAGCAACATCGCCGGAAGCGTTCAAAGCGGGTGAAATGATTTCGCGATATATAGCCCCACCGGGAGCCGACTCTCCAGCGTGAGCGATTGAGGTGATCACTCCGTGCTGAGCGTCTTTGATGTACAGGCTTCCGAGCGCGCTTATTAGCGTAGTCTGTGGAGGAAAGCCCGGGAACTTGGCTTCCTCCCCGGCAACGTGACCGACGAACGCAACGTCTCCTCCCGCGTTTATGGCCGCTCCGCCTGCGCCGGAATTCCCCGCGTAGTCAAATAGACCGCCCCCGGGCGCGGGATCGCCTGGGCTGACGATACTAGTGATCTGGCCTTGTGAGTCCGCCTTGAACACGCCCACTCCCAATCCCGGATACACCTCGCCTGGAATATGGACGCCTTGGCCACTGGCGATAATCCCCGAAAACAAAATGTCTCCGCGATTGGTCAGGCTTGTTCCGAAAACGACTCCCTGGAATGTGCCTCCCGCCGGAGCGGGCGTGATGAATGGCTGAACGACCGCGGTCGAGACCCGGTTTGGGATGCTGTAGTGAAATAGGCCGGCATTGACTCCGGTTGGCGCGCCCAAAGGGCTTAGCGCAAAAGCAAACGCCGCGTCTCGCGAGTCATTGATACTAGCAGCACTCAGAATCAACGCGTCGAAGGTACTGCCGCCCGGAGCGCTTGCACCCGCGCGCGCTAATTCGAACTCCTGTCCCGCCGCTCGCAGGAACGCTCCTTCACCAATGAAGGTGGATGGATCGGCACTGGTACCGACATCAGTACCGTAAATGGCGTCGCCCCGGTTGTTCAGTCCCCCAGGCTCGTAGTCGTTAATGTGATAAAAACCGGACGGTGTCTTTTCCCCAAGGACAGCCAACTTTTGAAAACTGTATAATGCTTCCCGTGACTGCGCCAGCGCAGGTCCGCACAGTGTAACCAACGGCGCTAAAGCAAGTAAGCAGACGTGAGATCGTAGAATTGCCGCCAGCGAGCAGGATGGCATTCGTTTCGAGCGATGTTGAGTCACAGCGCGCTCCTTCGAAGATTGGTACCAACAAGCGCTGGCAGTGCTCTGTAAGCAAACCAGAATGCCTTAAGTGGTCGATACTCTTCGAGTAACGAACCTTTATAACTCGACGAAGAGTATTGTTATGCCACGGAGTGCTGAGTCGGTGGCCATTTCTTTATGATTCAATTTACAGTGTAAGTTAATTACTTACCTATCGGCAGCTAGTATGCACTTGGTATCGTTTCATGTCAAGAAAAAAGTGCAGTTATTGCTGAACTATCTGGAAGTAAATGACTCAGTCATCCGGCTTGGGGTTGTGCACGGGGCGTGTATAAGGTGGAGTCCGAAACGCTGGGACGCACCACAGCCGCTCTAACAGGGTGATGAAATTCTAGCGAAACAAGTGACCTAAGGAATGTTTGTTGCGTCTTATCAGCATGCGTGGAGAAGATCGGCAGCAGGACGAATTGTTCAGTTACGGATCGCTTGAGGAGCGGGTGCCCAACGATCATCCCTTGCGCGCCATACGGGCGATGGTGGATGCCGCGCTGAAGGACATGAGTGCGCGGTTTGACGAGATCTACGGCGAGGACGGGCGAAGATCGATTCCACCTGAGCGTCTGCTGCGGGCTTTGCTGCTGCAGCTTCTGTACACAGTCCGCAGCGAGCGCATGCTCATGGAGCAACTGGAGTACAACCTGCTGTTTCGGTGGTTTGTCGGGCTTTCGGCCAACCAGCCGGTCTGGCATCACACGGTATTCAGCAAGAATCGGGACCGC